>NZ_VANV01000166.1 GCF_022496765.1 Acidaminobacter sp. JC074
TTTTTATTCGGGTTGCTAACTCAACGGTAGAGTACTCGGCTTTTAAGTGCGGCTAGGATCTTTTACACATTTGKATGAAGTAAGGGATTCGTCCATACAATTGGTAAAGTTTAGAAGACCACGACTGATCCTGAAGGGTAACGCACGGAAAAAATAGCATGTCGTAGTAATTATTAATGGAGMATTTTGAAACTTTTTTATTCTTAACGGATCAATACAAAACCTTGTTTGAATTCTTGAAAYGAACGAAAAAGAATCCTTCGGTCGAATAAATAAATGGATAGAGCCCTATGGCTTCAATCAATTCTAGGGAAAGAAAGAGCCGCGAGCTTCTGTTCTTAATTTGAATGATTACCCCATCTAATTATAGGTTAAAAATAGATTAGTGCTTGT
>NZ_VANV01000167.1 GCF_022496765.1 Acidaminobacter sp. JC074
AAAACTTTYTMTTATTTYRTTTTTCATTTCTAGTAAAAAAGTKAAATGAATTGAATCCATTTTCATTATTTTTTATTCATCAGTTAAATTGATGAACTAAACCAGATAGTTATATGAGTGAAAGAAAACARCTTACAAATTCGCAGTAAAAAATGGAGCCTCATTGCCTAKGTACAAGAGTTAAATGAAAAGGAAACARCAGTCTATACTATACTGTTTACCCCAAGCTTGATTGATTAATCATTATGTCTTGAAGCGGGTTTAAAATAAAAGATCCAATTCTA
>NZ_VANV01000168.1 GCF_022496765.1 Acidaminobacter sp. JC074
AAGTTGTTAAACTTTATGGACTACTTAAGGCTTTAAATCAATTCAGTTTGATCTCAGTTGGACCAGTCAGTTGCAACTGGATGTCCAACTAAGTTTAGGTTTCAGTTAAAAACTTTAACCCTAAGTTGTTAAGCTTTATGGACTACTTAAGGCTTTAAATCAATTCAGTTTGATCTCAGTTGGACCAGTCAGTTGCAACTGGATGTCCAACTAAGTTTAGGTTTCAGTTAAAAACTTTAACCCTAACTTGTAAACTACTTATATCTGAATTGAATGAGAAGGTATAACAAGACAAAGGGAAACATAATGGTTTGTTACCCAGTTCCACTCTATCCCTTATAGAGTGTACATCTGGGGGTGTTTTACCACCAGGCCAAAGGTATCTTTATTG
>NZ_VANV01000170.1 GCF_022496765.1 Acidaminobacter sp. JC074
AAAGTATGTTCTTATAGAACGACCCCCCCTTCAGACCCCCCCTTCAATTTAATAAAACCAACGATTGACCAAAAGAAAAATGTAAGAAATAATAAATTGCCTAAACTTMGATCAATTAACTAATGATATTTCTAGGCAATGATTCGGCCWAATCTCCATTTATGTGGAATAATRAKAARGAAARGGAGRKTTTGGTTAGKAGAGAAAGRGTTKAASTAGGTCTATAKAATTTATTAATGGCTAYAARCCAACTCTTTTGGATRTTTTGATGAACAATTCTAGAATCCGATTGAATCTAAGAGAGGAATAGTTGGTTTACGTTATGGAAAAAAAACATGTATATGTGATATTAGATATTGACTAATTATATGAACTCGAGATTTG
>NZ_VANV01000172.1 GCF_022496765.1 Acidaminobacter sp. JC074
AAAAACATCATAGGAATCCAACAAACTCGACCACGATCAAAAACATCATAGGAATCCAACAAACTCGACCACGATCGAAACACCAAAAACCATACATCAACTCTGAAATGACAAACCTATTGTGATCTAGTACAACAACTCTGAAATGACAAACCAGTTGTGTTCTAGTCAAATTATGTTTTAATCAAGCAATGGAAATGATGATTTCTCTCCGTAGAGATCTAGAGAAACATCATATAAATCCAACAAAATCAAGCACGATCGTTTTGGATTAATMCCGAGCATTTTATACGCGAGACACGGAACAAAAAAAAAACCATACAACAACTCTGAAATGACAAACCAGTTGTGTTCTAGTCAAATTCTGTTTTAATCAAGCAATG
>NZ_VANV01000173.1 GCF_022496765.1 Acidaminobacter sp. JC074
ACCAGCGGTTCGACTTGCGTCCAGTGGTTCGACTTGATTTACGAGGTCGAACCATTGCACAGAAACTTACCATATCCGGATTTTCGAGGCCAAAACGCGTGTGATCACTTGAAAAGCCCATTTCAAGCCCACAGAAACTTACCTTATCTGGATTTTCGAGGCCAAAACGCGTGTGATCACTTGAAAAGCCCATTTCAAGCCCTAGAGACGTGATTACAAGTATAAAAGAAGGCTCATGCAGTCCAGAAAAGAGAGCTTTTGATCAAGAATCATCATAAGAGACAAGGAGGAGGATCGTCCATCGTCCGGAAGGGCTGTGACAGAGTTTCGCTGGAGATTCAAGTAAGATTGGTCCAACTAACCATGATTGTTCTTAGATCA
>NZ_VANV01000174.1 GCF_022496765.1 Acidaminobacter sp. JC074
AGTTGCTTTTTCTATGCTAAAGTGGCTTTCAATAAGCAAAGTATCGCTTKGCAACAATGGCTTTCTCTTAGACAAAGTGGCTTTCGKTAATCAAAAGTGCCYCTTRATAAGCCAATAGTGGCTTTTYCAATGCTAAWGTGGCTKTGAAKAAGCMAAGAATCGCTTTGCAACAGTGTMTTTCTSTTAGAAAAARTGGCTTTCGCTAATCAAAAGTGGMTTTYGCAAAGCCAAAAGTKGCTTTTTCTATGCTAAAGYGGCTTTCAATAAGCAAAGTATYGCTTTSCAACAATGGCTTTCTCTTAGACAAAGTGGCTTTCGGTAATCAAAAGTGCCTCTTGATAAGCCAATAGTGGCTTTTCCAATGCTAAAGTGGCTTTGAA
>NZ_VANV01000003.1 GCF_022496765.1 Acidaminobacter sp. JC074
GTAGACTTAGAAATGGTTGAGAAAGAAGCAGCTGATAAATCAAGACGTGTTTTTAGAGGAATCTTTATAACAACAAAAGGGATAATAAACTCAGATATCAATGGTAGTTTGAATATCCTAAGAAAGTATTTAGGTGAAAAAAATATTCCCAGGTTGATTATATCGATGAGGGATAAGGGGTTTCGAGATAATCCTTTTAGACTACGTGTAGTTTAATATGCTATTGTATCTTCGGGTAGAATAGAAGCGTCAAAGACGCCTTTCTTGTCAAAAGAACATATCCATTCAGGTAAGTTTTCAGCAGTTTGTCGTGAAGGGGATATAAAGGAGTTTCCTTTAACTTCTATTTCTTTGGCAGGGGTGCTAGGCACACTTTTTAATTTTGAAGATATAGAAAAACTGTCAGGTCACTTGGCTTCTGTTAAAAAAGATGTAAAAAAAGTGCTTTCAAGTTCTTATATTCTAAACAAAATATAAATCGCACTCATTCGAGTGCGATTATTTTATAGGTCAAAATACATTTCAAATTCTTTTGGATGAGGCATGTTGTCAATTGCAGCTGAGTTACATCTGTTTTGCTTAACAATATTCATCACAAGTTCTTTTGTAAATACACCGCCTTCAAGCAGGTAGTCATAGTCTTCTAATAAGGCATCTGTTGCCTCTGTTAGTGATTTTGGAAGACCTTTGATTTTTGCCTTTTCCTCATCTGGTAGGTCAAAAATGTTGACATCATATGGTCCAAAGCCTTCTGCAGTAGGGTCGATTTTATTCTTGATACCATCGATGGCTGCCATTAATAAAGCAGAATATGCTAAGTATGGGTTGCAAGTAGCATCAGAAGATCTAAACTCAAAACGCTTTTCTGATGGTCTGTTTGCATAACCTGGTATACGAATCACTGCAGAGCGGTTAGCAGTTGCAAAGCAAATACTTACTGGGGCTTCATAGCCAGGTACCAAACGCTTATATGAGTTGGTAGAAGGATTTGTAATAGCCAGAAGTGAAGCTGCATGTTTTAGCATACCCCCAATAGCGTATAGGGCTGTCTGACTCATACCTGAGTAGCCGTTTTCATCATAAAAGATTGGATCGCCGTCTTTAAATAAGTGGAAGTGAACATGCATACCGTTACCAGCCTCTTTGTGGAATGGCTTTGGCATAAAGGTCACTGTTTTTCCAGCCTTAAGGGCAGTGTTCTTTACAATATACTTTAAAAGCATGGTTCTATCTGCCATATCATGCGCATTGCCAAAAGACAGTTCAATTTCCAACTGACCAGGGCCACCAACTTCAGGATGGTGATACTTGACTGGTACACCGTTCTCTTCTAGTAATAAAACCATTTCATTTCTTAAGTCGTAGTTAATATCAAAAGGTATATCTACATGATAGCCACCATGATGAGGCACTTTAAAGCCAAGATTATCATCGCAGTGAGTGTTCCATTCAGCTTGTTCAGCATCTAATTTAACCATGATATGGTGTGGATCTAATCTGTATGAGAAGTGGTCTAGAATATAAAATTCGAATTCTGGTCCAAATGATGATTGGTCAGCAATACCACTTTCTTTCATATATTCTTCTGCTTTAGAAGATATGTAACGAGGGTCACCTTCGTAACGCTTAACACCATGATCTAGGGTGTAGATATCAGCCATCATGGTAAGTGTTTTTCTTTTGGTAAATGGATCGATAAATGCAGTTGATAAATCTGGTATGAAAACCATATCTGATTTTTCTACTGTTAGAAAGCCATAAGAAGAGCCGTCGAATCCAATACCGTCTTCTAAGGTATGTTCTGTTATTCTGTCTACTGTAATTGTCAAGTGGTGCCATCTGCCTGCTAAGTCGATGACTTTAAAATCAATAAACTTAACGTCATTTGTATGGCAAAATGCTTTTAATTCTTTTAAATCCTTAAACATAAAAACCTCCTTGTGTATAAGTCTATTATAATTCAATCGACTTATTATGACAATGATAATAGTTAAAACAACTATAAAATATAGAATTTGTAGTTAGAAAAACTTTCAAAAAATTCATGAGATAGAGGCAGATTTATTGGGTAAAAAAATTAACAAAATAAGTGTTGCAATCTTTTCTTTTAATGATATAATGAATCTTGCTTTTTAGAAAAAGGAGGTCAAATGAAAGTAAAAGAATTATTACTAGAAATTTTTTATGTAGCAATTGGTTGTATATTATTGGCCTTTGCTATAACAGCTATTTTAGAACCCAATAACTTAATGACAGGTGGTATTACAGGTTTATCCTTAATACTGGATAATCTATTAGGTATAAACTATACAGTGTTTTATTATGTGTTTTCTTTAATCATTCTTCTAGCAACCTATTTAACACTGGGTAAGTATGAGGCGAGTAAGATTATCTTGTTATCAATCCTATTTCCTGCTGTACTGATGATTTTTAGTCAGTTTAAGTTTCAGTTGATTGAAGATGATATGTTCTTAGCAGCATTCTATTATGGTATTATCGCAGGAGCGGGTGTTGGTCTGATTTTAAAGTCTGGGTATTCGACAGGTGGAACAGACTCTATTGGTAAGATTCTTCATAAGAAGAAATACCCATATATTTCAGTGAACCAAATCATCACCATGATAGATATTGTTATCATTATTGTTTCTATATTTGTTTTTGATGTAAGAGTTGCCTTATATGCCATCTTAACTCAGCTGGTGCTTTTAAAAGCTGTAGAAGTTGTTTTATATGGTTTGTCACCCAAACTTGTTAAGTTAGAAATCATTTCAGATGCAGAGGAAAAAATTAAAGACTATATACTTCATGAAATAAAACGTGGCATTACCAAATACAATATTATTGGTGGCTACAGCAATGTTTCAAAGACTAAAATCATCACCATATGTTCTCCTAGAGAATCTTTGATGATTAAGAACTTCATTGCCGATCTTGATGAGAAGGCATTTGTTGATGTACTGCCAATCATGTCGGTATGGGGTGAGGGTTTAGGTTTTAAGAGAATTACAGAAGAAAACTAAAAAAAGCACCTGAGTGCTTTTATAGATTAAATGGATAGTCACTAGGTGATGCCTTATGGGTCATTTTAGATTTCTTTTTAGGATGGACAAATGTCACTTCGTTTGAGAAGAGGGCAATTTGGAACCATCCTTTTTTAGTCATAAAATCAGGATGATACTTGGTGTCTCCCCAGATTGGATGACCAATATGAGAAAGTTGAACTCTGATTTGATGGTGTCTACCTGTCTCTAATTCTATAGAAATAAGTGAGTAAATCTCATCGTCTATCGTCATGGTCTTAAGACGCTTGATGTGCATAACAGCTCTTTTGGCCTTAGGTGTTTCTTGATCAACTACTGATGACACATTGCCTTTAAACTTCTTTTTTAAGAAGTGAACCAAAGTCTGGTCCTCAGGTGTCCCTTTAACCACAGCTAGATAGGTCTTTTTAAAAGTTCTAGCTTGAAGCTGTTTAGATAAATGAGCCGTTGCCTGGGGTGTTTTACCAAATACAACAAGTCCACCTACGGGCCTATCTAACCTATGAACAAGTCCTATATAAGGCTTTTCTAAGCCTTTTTTTCTCATATACTCATCTAGCATAGAAGCTAAATCTTTATCATTACTCAAGTCTGATTGAACAGGCACACCTGGTGCTTTTAAACAGACGATAATATCTTGATCTTCATAAATAATTTCTTTCATACATACCACCTTCTCAAGCATTATATCACATGCTTATCTTTGATGCTAATGCAATTAAAGGCAAAAAAAATAACAGATATGATCTGTTATTTAAAATATAAGTTTTAAAACGAATCCTACACATGCTAGAAATGCACCGAAAATAGCAATTGGAACGAGGAGGGCTAGTCCGACTGGTATTAAGGCGATAACGACTGCAACTGCAAGAATGCCTAATAATAATCTAAATAAACCAACACTGATACCTACAAATAGTTTTAAAAATAATATAACAACTAATAATGTAATTAAAAATCCCATAATTTTCTCCTTTACTTTTCTTTATCTACTATGATTGGATTAGGTGATACAAGTTTCTTTCTAGAGGCCAGACCCAATAACAAGATGATGATGTCATCAATTGGTCCTGGTGCTAGATCAACTGGTGAAACAATGTATAAAACTAAAAATATCATTAAGAGTAACTGTTTCATTGATTATCTCCTTTTCTAATCTGTTATGTCTTTTGATACTTATACTATAGATGTCTAAGGTTAATGAATAATTTGAGTAAAATTAGAATTAAATTAGAATCCTGACTTAATACTTTTTTAAGGTATTTTAAAGTAAATTTCCATCTTATACTTGTAGAATAGTCCTGGAGGTTGTTATGTTAAAAGTAAATGAAGTCAGTAAGAAATTTAAAAAGCTTGTGGCAGTAGACCATGTAAGCTTTGAAGTGGATAGTGGAGAAATTGTTGGTATACTTGGACCTAATGGGGCTGGTAAGTCAACGACTATAAAAATGATTGCAGGTCTATTAAGGACGTCTAGTGGGACCATTACCATAGATGGTCATATGAATAAGTCTGTGGAGGCCAAGAAAAAATTTGCCTATATACCTGAGTTTCCTGAAATGTATGATTTATTAACAGTAGATGAGCATATGCGTTTTATAGCCCAGGCTTATGAGATTGAGAATTGGGAAGACTTTATTGAACCCTATTTTGAACGTTTTGATTTAATGGATAAAAGAGACAAACTAGGAAAAGAGTTATCAAAGGGGATGAAACAGAAACTGAGTATTTGCTGTGGTCTTCTGACGCAAGCAGACCTTTATTTATTTGATGAGCCTATGATTGGCTTAGATCCAAAGGCCATAAGAGAAACAAAGAAGATTATGAGCGAATTAGCACAAGCGGGTAAAACCATCTTAGTTTCTACCCACTTGTTAGATTCTATAGAACAAACCTGTAACAGGGTCCTTGTTATGAAAGAAGGTTCTATCATCGTCAACTCTTCTATGGCGGATTTAAAGAGCCATGGCGATTTATCCTTAGAAGAAATCTTTTTAGAGGTGACGGAAGATGAAATCATTTAGTGTCCTTTTGAGTATTGAAAAAGCCATTATAAAGAACAAAGTACTTGAAATTATAAAGAGTCCCAAGCGTCTGATTACATACACACTTTACATAGCATTTATGGCTTGGGTTCTTGTTTTCAACAGCAGGAACTTTGACGGCTTTAATAGGGAGTCTATGATGACCTATGGGCAAGGCGGTGTTTTTATCTTTGTGTTTATGATGGCTTATGGCTTGACTAAAAAGTCCAGTATATTCTTTAAAATGAGTGAAGTAAACCTCATATTTTCTTCACCTGTAGATCCGAGAAAACTTCTTTTGTTTACACTATTAAAGAGGATACCCCAGTATCTTTTTACAAGTGTCATTACATTGGTTTTTCTTTTGGCCATGGTTATCAGTGTATTTAATCCTTCGCTTCAAGAAGTGATCATAACGGGACTTGGTTATTCTCTGCTTTTATTAACCCTAGAACCTTTAGGTTTTTGTTTGTTTGCCATATTTACTAAAAAAGGCAGACCTGAAATGAGTGAAAGCCTAGTAAAGAAACTCTTTATTCTAATAGGCCTAATTGCAGGTGGATTTGTCCTGAATAATATAAGGGTCAATGGCTTTTCAATGACATCAGTCTTTGATGGCCTGCGGCATCAACTTCTTAATATGATTCCTATTGTGGGTTGGGGAAAAGCCTTAACTGTAACAGCTATGACAGGTGTTACAAGCTTAACTTATATATATTTAAGCCTGATGGTGCTTATGTATATAGCTTTGGTAGGCCTAACATACTTTTTAGGGACAGATTATTATGAAGATGTAATTGGTGCATCTGAAAAAAGACAAAAGCTTATATCAGAAGCCAAACAAGGCAAGAATCAATTTAAAGGTTTTCATTTTAAAAAGAAAAAGGTAACCATCAAAGACAAGTATAAAAAGGCCGGTGCCATCCACTGGAAGAAAAAGATGCTGACATCTAAATCAGACTTAAGTGTCTACCTGTCGTTAGAGTCACTTTTATGCTTGATTTTATCTATCGGTGGAAGTATCTTTATGGAAGAGACCCAAGCTTTACCTTATATGGTCATGGGACTTTATTTTTATATTAAGTTTCTTTTCTCCATGAACACATCCTTAGATAAGGAACTGAATAAACACTTTTTCTATACCATACCGGATAATGGTATGAGAAAGCTTGTTATGGTTTCTAAAATAGATGTAGTAAGGTTTTTCATCAATGCTTGCATTGTTGTCATGACGACTTACATAATGACAAGAAACAATGATATTGGTCTTATAGTCTTGCCTTTTGCTGCAAGCATGTTTTATGTCATGATGCTTTTATCAAGTTTTACTTTGAAGCTCTTTTTTACAGCAGAAGACTTTAACAGACTTTTACTTTTGTTTAAAATGTTCCAGATGATACTTGTTATGATGCCATCAGCCATAGCAATGATGATCATCGGCATGCTTACAGAATCTGTAGCACTTGCCTTATTAGGAAGTTTAGGTATAAATCTATTGCTGGCAAGTATCTTTCTAGCGCTTGGCGACACCATTTTAAATCGCATGGAACTTAAATAGTCTTTTAGAAGATGTTATACACTGTATGACATCTTTTGTAATTGAAATATGTCGACTGTTTCTTTATAATACATTTAGAAGAAAGGTGGCATTATGTTAACTACTAAATCTTGTTGAGACGTTGATGTAAAAGCATCGAGTTTCGATGAAAGAAATATAATGTTTGAAGTTTCCATGTTAAAGCATGAGGACATTTCAAATGATAAAGTCATCCATGCTTTGGATGGAAATAGACTTAAAAGACAACTTACTTTAAAAGATCACTTAGGTAGCTTAGGTGCAAGGATTGGTTTTAGAGATGATTATATGATCAAACCTGGTCTTTACCAGATCGGTCATCCAGATCCCTCGTCAGATGTTTTGGTTACTTGCAACTATAAATTGACCATCGATCTTTTAAGAAAACATTTGAAGAAAGACTACCATATACTCGTTCTTGATACAGATGGTATCAATGTTTGGTGTGCTGCAGGAAAAGGTAAGTTTGGTACGGCAGAGCTTATATATGCCTTGAATAACTATGGACTTGAAAAGGTCGTCAATCATAAAAAGTTGATTTTGCCTCAGCTTGGCGCGCCAGGTATGCAAAAACATTTGATTCAAAAGGTAACAGGCTATCAGATTCTCTATGGACCTGTCCGTATCAGTGATATGGATTTCTACACAGAAACTTATCAAAAGACGGAAAAAATGAAAAGGATAGATTTTGATATAAAAGACAGATTGGTTTTAACACCGCTGGAGTTTATCAAGGGTTTAAAAGTGATTATTCTTGTTATACTTTTAAGCTTAACACCCATTATAAATCTAGAACATATCTTGATGACTCTTGTGAGTTTGACTCTTGGAACCATTGTTTTTCCGGCCTTACTGCCAATAAGACCTATGAAGATGTTCTACTTAAATGGCATTCTTTTAAGCCTTGTATGTAACTTTGTATTCTTATATCAAAACATGTCTGTCTTTAATCTAGGCTGGTATCTTTTAATGGCACTTTATACGTCTTACTTGTGTATGAATTTTACAGGATCTACGACTTTTACATCTTTATCGGGGGTAGAAAAGGAAATGGACTCAGGGTTAAAGTTTTAATTAGAGGCAGTCTTCTTGCTTTACTCATGATGGTGATAGGGGTGATGGTATGATGTATTTAAATGATGTGGTTACCATAAAACTAGATTCAAGTAAATGTGTTAAATGTGGGGAATGTGTTCAGGTATGTCCAAGAGAAGTTTTTAAGCTATCAAGTGAACTTCAAATAGTAAAAAAAGATGCCTGTATAGAGTGTGGTGCTTGTCAGATGAACTTCCGACAAAAGCCTTAAGCGTGGATGCTGGAACGGGTTGTGCTATTGCGATCATGGCCAGATACTTTAAAAATAGCAAATGGCTTAAGCCACTTGCTAATAAGGATTGTTGCTAAATTCAATTTCATAAATTGGCTCATAAGTCAAAATGTCTTTGACACGATGACTGTGCATAAGAGCCAAGGATTTGATTTCTAAATCCAGTGGTGGAATCATAAAATCATTGGTTTGAATATCTAATATAACTTGCCGTCCCATAGTAATATGTGGATGGTATTTTCTTTTTTCGAAAGGCAGATCATAAACTTCTAGGAGTTTTCTGAGATTCTTTTGAAGCCTTATTAGGTCTGGACTATCTTTTAATCCAAGCCATAAGACAGATTTGTTCTTTTTAGGAAATTCACCAACATGATTGCAGACAAGTGGAAATGAATCATGTGACAAGTGGTCCAAAACTTCCTCGTAAACTGCAAGGTCTGCCTGTTTGATTTCGCCGATAAATTCCAGTGTCAGATGAATATTATCTTTAGTTACAAATTTGCCTTTTAATGCATGGTTGGACAAGCTGTCACGATAAAAAGACAGTTTTTCTTTAGTTTTTTCAGTGAATGTAATCGCGTAAAATACTCGCATGTGGCCCTCCTGTACATATTATAGCATTTATTTTTGAAAAAAAGTATTGACTATTTATGCATGTCTATGTATAATTATTTTCAAAATAAGAAATGCGTCAGATAAAAGGATAATATATGGGATCCAGTCCAGCGAATCAGGGTATGGTGTGAGCCTGATCAAGTATGAACATATTGAGAACCTTTTAAAGCAGCTTGTAAGAACTTATGTAAGACAAGCCGGAAGTCCACCGTTATAGGGAATAGGTATCGTTTAGTCCGTACTGAAAAAAGAGAGCTTTTGCTAATTTGGGTGGCACCGCGGTCGTAGGATCGTCCCAAGTATGGGTAAGTTTTGTATAAATATCCTAGGGATATTTTTTTAGTTTTTGGAGGTAATTATGAAGAAGGTTGTACTTGCATACTCGGGTGGTTTAGACACATCAGTAATTTTAAAGTGGTTAGAAGTTGAAAAGAATTATGACGTTATTGCTGTTTGTGTAGATGTTGGTCAAAAGGACAATTATGAAGACGTCGCTAAAAAAGCACTTCAAGTAGGTGCTAAGAAAGTTTATATTGTTGATGCAAAAGAAGCTTTTGTTGAAAATTATGTATTTAAAGGATTAAAGGCTGGGGCCGTTTATGAGTCAAAGTATTTATTAGGTACAGCTTATGCTAGACCCTTAATTGCCAAGCAGCTGGTGGAGATTGCCAAAAAAGAAGGTGCTGTTGCTATTTCACATGGGGCAACTGGTAAAGGGAATGACCAGGTAAGATTTGAGGCTGGTATCATGGCCTTGGCGCCTAAAATAAAAGTCATTGCACCTTGGAGAGAGTGGGATTTAAAATCACGTGAAGATTGTATTGCCTATGCAAAAAAATACAATATCCCTTTAACAGTAACTAAGAAGAACATCTATTCAAGAGATGAAAACTTATACCATATCAGTCATGAAGGTGGTGAGCTTGAGTATCCAGATCAAGAGCATCAAGAAGGTGTTTACAAGTGGGTTTCGCCCATGTCAAAGACACCTGATATTCCTGAGAATATCACCATTGACTTTGAAGGGGGTATTCCTGTAAGCGTTAATGGGGAAAAAATGGATCCAGTTCAGCTATTAGGTCATTTGAATAAACTAGGTTCTACCCATAAGGTAGGCGTTATTGACATCGTTGAGAACAGACTGGTAGGTATGAAGTCTCGTGGTGTATATGAAACACCAGGTGGCACCATCTTACACGAAGCCCACCAAGCCTTAGAGTCTTTGGTATTAGATAGAGCAACACTTAAGATGAAAAAATCTCTGGCAATCAATTATGCTGATTTGGTTTATGATGGTCTTTGGTTTTCGCCACTCAAAGATGCCTTAGATGCATTTGTTGATACAACACAAGAAGTGGTAACAGGTCAAGTGGTTTTAACACTTTTCAAAGGCCAAGTAACAGCAGCTTCTATGACATCGCCATACTCACTCTATGATGAAGAGTTTGTAACCTTTGGTGAAGACAATGTCTACAAGCAAAATCATGCAGAAGGCTTTATCCAGCTTTTCACATTGCCACTTAAGATGAAGCATTTGAAACAAGAAGTTAAGACAACAGAAGATGTTTGTCATATGATAGTTAGTGAGGGTACTTATGAAAGCATGGCAGGGACGATTTAGTGAAGCGACACATGAGCTGATGGAGAAATTTAATGCATCCATTGTTTTTGATAAAAGACTTTATAAGGTGGATATAAAGGGGACCATAGCCCATGTAAAGATGTTATCTTCTATAGGTGTCCTTACTCCTAAGGAAAAAGACACGCTTGTAAAAGGACTAGAAGTATTATTAAAAGACATAGAAGCAGGTCAAGTAGAGTTTTCTTTAGCTGATGAAGACATTCATATGGGGATTGAAAGAGTGCTGACAGAAAGGCTTGGTCCCGTTGCAAAGAAGATGCATACTGGAAGAAGTCGTAATGATCAAGTTGCGACAGACATCAGACTTTATGTCAAAGATGCCATATTAGACATTCAGGTATTACTGATGGAAACCATGACGACCTTGTTAAAACTGTCAAGTGAACATGCCTTTTATATGATGCCTGGCTATACCCATCTTCAAAAGGCACAGCCGATTTATCTTTCTTATCATCTAAATGCCTATATCCACATGTTTAAAAGGGATTATGAACGTTTGGAAGATGTTTTAAAAAGAACCGATGTTTTACCACTCGGTTCTGGCGCCTTAGCTGGTGTGAACTATGATTCAGACAGAGAACTTGTTGCAGAAATCTTAAATTTTACAGCGATATCATCTAATGGTCTTGACGCGGTAAGTGACCGAGATTTTATCATAGAATTTCAATCAGCGCTTTCACTGATTATGATGCATTTAAGTCGTTTATCTGAGGAACTCATTATGTGGCAAACAGAACAGTTTTCCTATATTACAATAGGTGATGCATTTACAACAGGCTCAAGTCTGATGCCGCAAAAGAAAAATCCAGACGCCTGTGAACTGATCAGAGGTAAGACAGGCAGGGTATTTGGTTCTTTGATGAATATCTTAACAGTTATGAAATCACTGCCTCTTGCCTATAACAAGGATATGCAAGAAGATAAGGAAGGTTTGTTTGACTCAGTAGATACAGTAGGCATGATCCTGTCACTCTTATCACCTATGCTTGAATCTGTAGTTTTTCATGAAGACAAGATGAAAAAGGATGTATATAATTCTTTTCTAAATGCCACTGAACTTGCTGATTATTTGGTATCTAAAGATTTTCCTTTCAGAGAGGCGCATCATCTAACAGGGGAGCTTGTAAAGTACTGTATTGATAATGACATCTACCTTTTGGATCTGCCACTTGATGTTTACAGATCTTATACACCTCTTATAGATGCGTCTGTATATGATGCATTAGACTTTGAAAACGCCATAGAAAATAAGTTGAGCTACGGGTCTACATCGAAAAAATCTATAGAAGCGGACTTTGAGATTATAAAAGGATTTTTAGAGTCTTTGTAAATCTTCATTTTCATTATATAATGGATTTGGAGGCTATATGAAAACAGTGGGGTTATTGGGTAGCAGGAATTATAAGAAGGCTACCATGTATTTAGAAGCGATCAATCAAAAGCTAAAGACGCATTTTAGAGAAAAAAGAACAGCTAAAGTCGTCTTAAATACCATCGATGTTTCTGAAATCAGTAGGGATAAGGTGATCTACTCAAAAGAGTTGATCTATTATTCAACTGTTTTAAGAGAGGCCGGTGCACATATTCTCGTTCTATGTGATGATCTAGACCATGAGTATGCCAAGTCTATAAGAAGAAACATCAATATGCCGCTCGTTCACATAGGAGAAGCGGTTGGTGAAAGACTGAAATCTGATAATATTAAGAAGGCACTTTTGATTGGTTCAAGAGAAATCATGCAGGCAGACTTTTTTATCGCTGCCATGAACAGGTCTGGTGTGACAGTTCATCTACCACCTATGAAGGTCATCAATGAAATTCATGAGATGATTGAAAAGAAAGAGGATCCCATTAAGCTTATCAGCATGATAGAGTCTTTTAGAATGAAGGGAGTCTCTGGTGTTGTATTGACAGAAGATGTTGGCATAGACCCCAGTGATTTAAGTATCAATGTTTACAATAGTTTTGATATCCATGTAGATAAAATCGTTAATGAAATAATGAAAGGTATCATTTAAGAAAGGTAATTCACTATTTGGTGAATTACCTTCTTTTTTAAACTTTGAATTTGTTCATTTCGTTTTGAAGAACTTCTGCCATAGAGTTTAGTTCTTCCATGCTAGCTGTAATTTCTTCAATTGAAGCAGATTGCATCTGGATATTGGTAGTGATTTCACCAATGGCGCCAGCACCTTCCATAGAAGAATGTGTAATAGAATCCATCGCATGAGAAATATCTTGTGTAACAGCTGTTTGATTATTGATCATACCAGTCATGTTGTCGATATTTTCTACAACATTTGAAACCAGTGAAACTATATTACTCATTTCTTTATCTGTATTTTCTATGTTTTGTACACTTACCTTAACCTGTTCTTTTTCATTGGCAACTGATTTGAGTGCTTGGTTGGACTGTGTCACGATTTCGTCTATAAGTTGCGTGATGCTTTGTGCAGAGGTTCTACTTTCTTCTGCAAGTTTTCTGACCTCTTCGGCAACAACAGCGAAACCTTTACCATGTTCTCCAGCCCGTGCAGCTTCAATTGCAGCATTTAAGGCCAGCAGATTTACTTGCTCAGAAATGTTGGTAATTATATCAACGATTTCGCCGATTCTGTCGGTAGACTGGCTTAAAGAGCCCATTACATTTTCCATCTCATTTGATAATGATTGTACAACTTCTACACTCTCTTTGGCTTTCAGTAGAGCAGAGGTCCCTTGTTGAGTAGCTGTTAGAACTTCAGCACTATTTTTAGCAACTTCTTCAGCTTTTTCTGCCATAACCATTGAGTTGCTAGCAATTTCTTCTACAGATGCATTGGTTTCTTTTGTAGTACTTGCATTACTTGTGATGCTTTCATTGATTTCGCTTGCACTGTGATTGATGTTTTCTAATGACTTAGAACTTTCGTCCATTGTAGCAGATATTTCAGTTACAGAGGTAGATAAGCTCAGTGCATTATCTGAAACATCTTTGATGATGATTCTCAGTTTTCCAACAAATACATTGAAGAGTTTACTCATTTCTCCAAATTCATCTTTAGTATCTACTTGAAGTTCTTTAGTCAGATCGCCTTCACCTTCTGATATATCCTTAAGCATCAAGTTAATGAGTTTGATTGGCTTTACGATTAATCGAATAATGACGAAGGTCATAATTAAGACTATGATAATAGCTGCGACTAAGATGCCAAATACAATTAATCTTAGATTTTCAACTGGTACCATGGCTTCTGCCACATCCACTTCAATAACAAGTCCTAAGTGTTTATCACCGATTTCAACAATACCTAGTGCACCCAATACAGGATTATCTAGATAATCAAGGTATGTGCCTACATTTCTGTATTCATAGTCTTTGTCTTTTAAAGCCTGTGCGAGTCCGCGTGTACCTTCTGAGTCAACGGATTCAATTAGTGAAGCGTCTTTAATGAAATCACCCAGTAAAGTCTCAGAATATAAGAGTTTGTCTTCATTCACCAGGTATGAGTCACCTGATTCTCCTAAAGATTTAACACCAGTATGGACTAGACTGTTAATAACTTCTTGGCTTATGACAATGACAAGAGTTCCATCTACCGTACCATTATTCTTTATTGGATAGGCAAAGGCCATTACATTGGTATCCACTAGCCCTGAATAAAACAAGTCGGACCATGTTGGTGTACCTTTTAATGCTGGGATCATATAGTCTCTTGTGCTGAGGTCGGCTCCCAGTAGCTGTTGGTCATCTGATAATATGATGATACCGTCTTTGTTCGTCACACTTAGAAATGAGTAGCCATAAGAATCGCGTATCTGTTGCATAAATTCCATATCTACAGTAGTCGCAGAATAATTGGGATTGTTAACAGCGTTTCGAAGATTTCTTGATGCTGTTATTACTTCAGCATCGCCATTTCTTTCGATAAAGTAATTGTTGATTTTGATGATGGTGTTTTCTAGATAAACACCATTACCGCGGTATATGGAAGCTTCTAGTGAATCCGCAGATCGGAAGTAGGTGATGGCTGCTAAGACAATTAGAGGAATAATACCTACAAGTATAGCAAAGCTGATGAGTTTTGCCCTAAAGGGAAGTTTGTTCATAATTATGTCTCCTTTTCTATATTGAATGTTGGAGTACAAATCTTGCTGAGTTTTATATTAGATAATTTTCGATATACTTGCTTATACCCAATTAAAAAGAAAATAACTGTTAAAGTATCATGTAAGCAACTTTTTAGATTTCAATATAGAGATTAATCAGGACGGCTAATTAAAATTTGACACTAGAACGTATGTTTGGTATAGTGGAATAGGGTAGTAATTTAATATAGTGGGAGGAAAATATGGACAAGTATTTAGAAGGTTTAGAAATGATTGAAGCATCATGTGGTAATGGTAAAGACAATATAATTGCACTTGCGACTATTGCTATCGAAGACAGTTCAAACGGTAATCCAAGACCATTTGTACGTGAAGTAGACGCATATTATGAAGATGGCGTATTTTATGTAACGACTTGGGGAAAGTCTAATAAAATCATGCAGGTTGAACACAATGAGGAAGTTGCATTTGTGGTTTGTCAGGAAGGTATTTCAGGTTCGGGTATTGGTAAGAATTTAGGATGGGTCATGGATCCTAAAAATGCAGAATTAAGATTAAAGCTTAGAAAAGCCTTTGCCAATTGGTATGACCATGCCAATAATGAAGAAGATGAAAACTGTGTTATTATGGCCATTGAAATGACAAGAGGAGCCATTTTTAGAGATGAAGGTAAAATTGTTTATAATTTAGATTTCATCAACAAGAGAGCTTTGTAATTTATGATTGTAAATAGAAAAGAGCAGTTAGACTAAGTCTTTCTGCTCTTCTTTGGTTTGAAAACTTGTTTATTGTAAATTTTTTATTCTGTCACTTGTTGGTGGATGACTGTAAGTCAGCTTTACCACCAGTGGGTGAGGTGTTAGATTTGAGAAGTTTTCTCTAGAGAGTACTTTTAATGCAGAGACCATAGCATCTTTATAACCAGCCTTTTTAGCAACAGCATCGGCTCTGTATTCTGCCTTTCTAGATAAATAAGAAAGCGGCATGTTGATCAGGATGCTGATTGGTTCTAATAAGATACCAAATAAGATAATTGAAAAGCCCGTATGTACTTGTGTGAATCCAAAAGCAAGTGACAGTGCGTTTGATGATAATATCTGAAAAAGTATGGCTAGAAAAATGCCTGTTTGAACCAAAGCGATGACAAAGTTTCTAAAAACATCTTTATGAATTGAATGACCGATCTCATGGGCTAATACTGAAATGATTTCATCAGTGGTACATTTTTCTAAAAGTGTGTCGTATAAGATGATGCTCTTAAACTTACCAAAACCTGAGAAAAAAGCATTGAGTCTTGATGAACGTTTGGATGCATCCATAACGCCGATTGACTTAATCTCATAACCTAGTGATTTAGATAACTGAGTTGCTTTATCATAGAGTTCGCCTTCTTCAAGTGGTGTTATCTTGTTAAACAACTTGATAAAGACCTTTGTGTATAAAATGTTGATAAGAAGAGTAAAAACTGCCATGGCTATCCATGCGTATAGAAGTGCCATTTTACCTGTAAACTCATAGAAGTAGAGTAGAAGTGCTAATAAGCCACCACCTATGATTGCGCCTAATACAAGGCCTTTAATTTGATCTAATATAAATGTTTTTAGAGTGGTTTTGTTAAAGCCGTATCTTTCTTCTATGTTGAAGGTACGATAAATAGAAAAACCGATCCCAATCATATAGGAAATCAAAGCATAAACACCTAAGAACAACAAGGTCTGTATGATATTATTTTCTGATAAATTATCTGTAAAAGCTGCAATTCTAGGGAAAACGCCGACTACAAAAAAGAGTATCAAAACACCTGTATTGATAATCTTTGAAATTAAGTTGAGTTTAAAGACTTCCATGGTATAAAGATGCCATTTCTTATAGTCTTCTTCATCATAAACATCTTTCACGTTTTCTGGAATAGGCTGGTTTCTATTCTTATAGTTTAGTGTAGATAGTGTGATGTCTATGGTAAATACCAAGAGTATAGCTGCAATTATCAATACAAACATGATTTCTCCTTATAAGAATGTTGTGAAATATCCTAAAATCCCTGCTATTGAAATAAGGATGATAGGGTGCATTTTTTGCCTTAGGGCAATAAATAATATAACAATGGTAATGATAAATGTTTCGAAGTTAAAAGCAATCTGACCATGGCCGCCACTTAGAATGGTTGTTCTTGCCATAACAAGGGCTGACGCTAAAATCAAGCCGGCTACAACGGGTCTGATACCCAAGAAAATATGTTTCATTATTGGGTGATCGCTGTACTTGAAAAAGAAACCTGATACAAACAGTATCAATAAGAGTGATGGCATAGCCACACCAAGTGTTGCAGACATAGAACCTAAGATACCTGCTGTTTTGTAACCGACAAATGTAGCGGAGTTAACAGCGATAGGGCCTGGTGTCATTTCAGCGATACCAATTATCTGTACAAATTCTTCTTGTAACAGCCAACCTTCTTTGGTAATCAAATCTGAGATCAATGGTATCATGGCATAACCGCCACCAAATGAAAACAAACCTATTTTAAAGAAGGACATAAAGAGTCTAAGATAAATCATCGTCGCCTCCTTTATAATGATGGTTGTACAAGTAGAGTAAGAAACCTACTAGGCCGCCTCCGATGATCAAGAAAATTGGGCTGATATCAGTAAATAATATAACGACTACTGTTACAATGACCAGCACAACACTCAGACCATCATGTATGGCCACCTTCAACATTTTTCTAGCAGCAAGTATAATTAGAACAATGACTGCACCATTAATGCCTGTAAAGATGGCTTTGATGGTATTGTTGTCAGAAATTCTAGAGAAGAATGTTGCTATGATTGTGATGATAAAAAAGGATGGCAAGATAACCCCGATGGTTGCAAATATAGCACCTAGTTTACCGGCTACCTTATAGCCTACTAAGGTTGATGTGTTAATGGCTATTGCACCTGGGAAAGACTGAGAGACTGCAAAATAGTCAAAGATGTCTTCTTTTTTTACCCATCCCTTGTTGGTCACGATTTCTTCTTCAATCAAAGGAATCATGGCATACCCACCCCCGAAGGTGAATGCCCCTATCTTGAAGAATACTTTAAAAAGTTCCAAGTAAATGCTCATGTTATATCTCCAAGATGTCTTTGATTACTTCAGAGGCAATGATTAGACCTGCTACTGAAGGTACAAAAGAAACACTACCTGGTGTAGAACGTCTACTTTCTGATGTTTCTAACTCAAATGGTTTTAATGGTTGTTCTTTAGAATAGACAACCTTTACCTTCTTGATACGTCTCTTTTTAAGTTCATTTCTCATAACCTTAGCAAGAGGGCACATTGATGTTTTAGAGATATCTGCGACTTCTAGCATAGCTGGATTAAGTTTGTTACCTGTACCCATGCTGCATATAAATGGTAGGTCTAGTTCCTTACATCTTTCAATAATTAAAAGTTTTGATGTGACCATGTCAATGGCATCTACCACATAGTCTAAGTCATTTGAAATAAGTTCTAGGTTATCTTTGTTAAAAAGAACGGGTAGCGCTGTCACTGTAATATCTGGATTGATCAGCTTGATACGTTCTTTCATGGCTTCAACCTTTAGTTGACCTACTGTCTGAGTATGTGCATGTATCTGTCGGTTGATATTCGATTCTACAATATCATCAAAGTCTATTAGAACAATGTGGCCGATACCTGTTCTAGCAAGTGCTTCAACGACAAATGAACCGACACCTCCGATGCCAAATACTGCAACTTTTTTATCCTTAAGTTTATCAATGCCATCTTCTCCAAGAAGCATGGCAGATCTTATAAATTTATTATCCATAGTAACCTCCGTTTTCATTATATATCTATATAGTTTTTTTTCAAGTAATCTTTTTATCGTTAAAACTTATCAATCGTTAAAATATAGGGTATAATAAATATGTTGTTGATTAGATGTTATGTTGGAGGAACGTTAAAATGAAGGATAGTATTACGCTGAAAACCATGAACGAAATAAAAATTATTTCGAATCCGATTCGTATGCGTGTCTTAAGAAATTATTATTCTATAGGTAAACCAGCGACTGTTAAACAGATGGCTGTCTATATGGGAGAAGTACCAGCAAATATTCACTATCATGTGAAAAAACTTGTTGAGATTAATGTCTTAGAGTTAGATCATACTGAGAGTGTCAATGGTATTACAGCTAAGTTTTATGTCCCTACTGCGAGGCATATAAAGATTGATGATGAACATGATGTATCAGAAAAGTACATCGACGAAAAAGAAGTTATTGTTTCAAACATCTTTGATGATGGTAAAAAGGAGTTCATGAAGGCCCTTAGATCTAAGTCAAATGATGAAAAAGGCACAATCTTTGCTTCTAAGATAGCCCTTACAGAAAGTGAATACGAGAAGGTATTAGACTACATGACTAAACTTGTTGATGAACATCGTGTAACCGATAAGGATGATAAGAAGTACCTATTGTTTACAGGGATTATTGAAATAGAAGATTCTTCAGAGGAAGAATGATAAAATAGCACAAAAAATGTTTATCTACCCGCATTTTTGGGGATATATACAATAGAAATAGAGACGTTTAGAACTAAAGTGGGCTTAATTCCAGGGAGGTTCGTATGGGTAGATATAAGTATAACATTAGAGTAAATAAAGCCAATAAGCAGTATGGTTATATAGATGGTTCTATCAATGATATTTATTGGTTTGCACTTGTTCATAGTGAGGTTGTAGAAAATGGCATAGATCCTGTGACGCTTGAGAAAGGCTTCGGTAGGATTACAAGACTGTGCCTGTATAAAGACAACACGACCTTTGAAGGAGATCCATTTTTACCGTCAATGACAGTTAGAAGACAAATCTATGTTAATTATCAAGAAGAATGGAGTGTCTTGAATTCTGGATATGTGGATATGGCAAGAGATTTAATCCAGTATCTAGAAAGACGTTACTCACTAAAATTGGTATCATGTTAAGCCGGAGGTAATCCGGTTTTATTTTTTTGTTATCAATGACCTGAATTATGATATAATAGCTAGGTATCTGTAACACAGGATACTGCAATAGACTATAAAATATATTATTCTATACATGTAAACAGGAGGAAAAATGAAAAGATTATTTGTATCAGATTTTGACGGCACAGCAACGGCCTTAGATTTCTATAAAATTGTATTAAACATGATTGGTCAAGAAGGTTGGGATTATGTAACCGACTACAGAAAAACTGGTAAAGTGGACTATCATTTCTTAAATAAAATATTTGGATGGCACAAATTATCAAATGAAGAATACGATGCCTTAATTGATACCATTGAACTTGATAAGACTTTAAAGGACTTTTTAGCCTATTTAGAAGAGGTAGGCGTTGACTTTAAATTTGTAAGTGCTGGTTTTGACAAGTACATCGATGATATCCTTGAAAAAGAAGGTTATAAAGGTGTTGAGGTCATGACAAACCCTGGATCATTTGAAGAGGGCATCATGAAGATGTCACCAGATAAAAACAGTCCATTTTACCATGACTTATTTGGTATTGATAAGGGTAAAGTGATGCAGCACTTAAAGAAGGATGCTGATAAGGTATACTTTGCAGGAGATACAGAACCAGATTTTACAGCAGCCTTAGAAGCTGATGTTGTATTTGCAAAAGGTGAGCTGATTCCAATGTTAGAAAAGCATAACAAACCATATATCAAGTTTGATAAGTACATTGAAATAGTGGAGCATTTGAAAGCAGGTGTGTAATGATATCACAAGCGATTGCAATACCAAGATTAATTGAAAGTAAATACCATGCCTTAAATGATTTGCCTGGAGCTTTGAAAGCCCATGGTTTTAAGAGGGTTCTTTTTACAGTAGGTAATGGCATTGAAGACTTGTTTAAAGAGAAGATAAGTCACCTGACGAGTGAGCCTGAATTGATCATCACAGGTCCTGTCATCCTAGAAGAGCTGGATGTTGAAAAGTTAGCCCCAATGGCTTATGACTTTCCAAATTACGATGTCATTGTTTCCATGGGGGGTGGCAAGGCTATAGACTCTGGTAAATATACAGCTTTTTTAAAGGGCATCCCCTTTATCAGCATTCCAACAAGTATTTCAAATGATGGCTTTGCTTCTTCTGGAGCATCTTTGATGATTGAAGGTAAAAGAAAAAGTGTTTCAGCAAAAATGCCTTATGGTGTAATAGCGGATCTTTCTATACTGTCTACAGCACCTGAAAGATTTTACTACAGCGGGCTTGGAGATGTGGTTTCTAAGATTACAGCCTCTTATGATTGGCAGTACGAAGCCAATCGTGGTGTGGGTTCTGTTGATCATTTTGCACTTTTAACATCTAAAAAATCGGTCAACTCAGTTGTGAGACTGCCAAGACCTTATATTGAAGAGGGTTTATTTTTAAAGGAAGTAGTAGACTCCTTGATTATGAGTGGTATTTCAATGGAGGTTGCGGGTTCTAGTGCACCGGCATCAGGGAGTGAACACCTTATCTCTCATGCTATGGATAGACTAGCACCAGGTGAGTATTTGCATGGCATCCAAGTAGGGATTGCTACCTACATTATGTCTTTGACCCAAGATTACAGAGTCAATAGGGTAAGAACTTTCTTGTCTGATACAGGTTTCTTTGATTATGTAAAGACATTTGAAATACCAAAACAGCTTCTTGTTGATGCCATCCGTTTAGCACCATCCATTAAGCCTAATAGACATACGACACTACATGAACAGAAATATGTAGAAAAAGCAATTAAATATCTAGATGAAGACAGGATTTTAAGGTCGATTCTATTTTAAGTTTAAGCATCTGAAAATTTCAGGTGCTTTTTTGCTTAAAGTCTATAATTTTGGTGTAAATATTATATGATGGACTAAATTAAATTTAGAATGGAGGAACAATGAAGCAATTAATGATGACAGGAAACGAAGCTATTGCTAGAGGGTTCTATGAAGCAGGGGGTAAAATAGCAACCTCTTATCCAGGTTCGCCAACTGTACAGATACTAGAAGCAGCAAAGCAATATGAAGGTGTATACGGTGAGTTTTCCACCAATGAAAAAGTAGCACTAGAAGTTGCTATTGGTGGCTCGTTTGCAGGTGTAAGATCTATGGTGAGCATGAAACATGTGGGGGTCAATATTGCAGCTGACCCATTAATGACATTTACTGAAACACCAACAAATGGTGGCTTTGTTTTGATTTCTGGTGATGATCCAGGATTGAAGAGCTCACAAAATGAACAAGATAATAGGGTATTTGGTAAGTTTGCCAATATGCTCATACTGGATCCTTCTGATGCACAAGATGCCAAAGACTTTGCTAAAAAAGCCTTTGATCTTTCTGAAAAATATGAAACGCCAGTCATGATAAGAATTACATCTAGACTATGTCATTCCAGATCAATTGTGAATGTTGAAGAAAGATTAGAGTCTGTTAAAGAGGTCTTTAAAAAAGATGGTAAGTACTGTATGATTCCGCCTAATTCCAATAAGGCCCAGTACTTTATGAAAGATAGAGTTCAATCACTAGCTGATGATACAGAAACAATTGATTTAAATAAACTAGAAGCTGGACATTCGAAGGATGTTCTGATTATCACATCTGGTTTACCCTATGTTTATGTAAAAGAGTTAGGTTTAGAAATAGATGTTTTAAAGTTAGGGATGGTTTATCCGCTATCTAAGTCATATATAGAAAAAATAACAAGTGGCTATAAGAAGATTGTTGTCATAGAAGAAATGATGCCATTTATTCAAAATGAACTTAAGTTGATGGGCATTGAATCTGTAGGTAAGGAGTATTTTTCTTTTACTGGCGAGTTAGATGCTACATCTATCCATAATGGTCTTCTTGAAGCAGGACTTATCAGTGGTGATATCAAGTCTGGCAAAATGGATTTACCGACTGTTAACAGACAACCTCTCTTCTGTGCGGGCTGTCCTCATAGACCAATCTTTGATATTTTAAAGAAATCTAAGGCCAAAATGGTGATTGGTGATATTGGTTGTTATTCTCTAGGCGTCTTAAGTCCAACTGAGATATCTCATTCCATTATTTCAATGGGCGCCAGTGTAGGTATTACAAAAGGTATTAGAAAGGCTATGTCTTTGGGACAAAAGGAAGAACCTATTGTTTCTTTAATTGGTGATGGTACCTTCTTCCATTCTGGTATACCTTCATTTATCAACCTTTTGCACCAGCAAGAGGACTTTGAGAATATGACCTTTTTAATTCTTGATAATAGAACCACGGCTATGACAGGTGGTCAGCACAATGGTGGTTCAGGTAACTTTAACGAAAAAGATGATTTGCATGTAGATATAAAATCACTTCTTGAAACCATTGGTTTTAAGAGGGTCATAGAGGTAGATCAGTACGATTACAAGGCAACTAAGAAAATAATCGATGATGAAATAGGCTTTAATGGCTTGTCGATTGTCATTGCAAAAGGTCAATGTGCCCTTAAATACAAGGTGAAGAAAACGCCATATTATGTGGATCCTGAAATATGTATCGCGTGTAAGTCATGCATCAGAACCAACTGTCCGCCACTTAAGATGAAAAAATACGATGGCATTGAAAAGATGAAATCATCTATTGATGAAGATATGTGTGTGGGCTGCGGTATTTGTGCTCAAGTGTGTCCGGTAGGGGCTATTAAGCTTGTGACAGATAGAAAAGAGGTGTAGGTATGAAGAATATCATGTTATGTGGTGTAGGTGGACAAGGTCTTGTGATGACATCGGGTATTATTGCTGAGGTGGCAAGACTTTCTGGTTACGATGTAAAAACCAATGATGTTATAGGACTTTCTCAGCGTGGCGGTCGTGTATGGGCCAGTATCAGATTTGGAGAAAAAGTCTATTCACCTAATATTGAAGAAGGTAGCTTGGATTACTTATTAGCTCTTGAACCTCTTGAAGGTTATAGATACAGTAAGATGTTAAAAGAAGATGGTGTCATCTTGATGAATGATAAAATCATTTATCCAGCTGATGTAGTATTTGATAAATCAACTTATCCATTTGATGAAATTGAGAAGATGAAAGAAAGATACGAGACTTACGCCTTAGATGCAAGTCATAAGGGGGTAGAGCTTGGCAATAAGATGGTTGCCAATACCATTATACTAGGCATGCTTGCTGGTAAGCTTACATTTGATACTACCAAGTGGTTACAGGTTATTAGAGAAAGGGTACCTGAGAAGGCTATTAAGTTAAATGAGGAAGCATTTAGGTTTGGCTATAATTTTGTAAACCAATAAAAATAAAGGCATTGAGAAGTAAAACTTCTTCAATGTCTTTTTTCGATGATTCTTTCGTCAATATCAATGGCGTGATTTAAGCGATTGAGCATCTTAAATTGTTGTTTTCTATATTTTTGATACTTTGAAATATGGTTGAGTTGAGCTTTGTTTAGGTGTTCTTCATTGAAACAAGAGATGCCTAATCCTACCTCGATTTCTAAACGAAGGGCCTTAAGGTTAATGAGTTCATGAATTTCTCTGTTCATACAGTCACCTCCTTAGTCTATTTTTACCCAATTTTGAGGATTTTAATCGTGATGACATTTGCCTTATACTTTTGTATCAAACCAGGTGTAGGATAACTGTAATGTATAAGTTGTTTTTAAGTGAATATACCTGCTTGTAAAATGGTAAGATGAAATAAAGATAGGAGGAAGCTATGTATAGAGATTATAATTATTTGAATACTGATAATGAGTTTCAGAAAGTGAAAGATTTTTTAAGAGGTCTAGAGGCTTATAAGAATCATGACAACAACTGGGATCCAAGTCGTTTTGATTGGTGGCGTTACAGTTACCATTACAACAAAGACCAGCATTTTTTTGAAAAGAGTACCCACTACTGGACGCATGATGACGAAGTTGTGGCATTGGCCATATCGGAGTATGGAGAAAAAGATATCTTCATACTTGTGCATCCAGATCATCATGACCTATATGATTCGGTTATTGATTGGGTTATAGATGTGTTTGGCAAAGGCAAAGAAGAAATTATTTCACCTGTTTTTTTAATTGATCCTTATAAGGTGGCTAAACTTGAAGAAAGAGGTTTTGTAAAAGGCAGACATGAAAACAATGTAAGAACTTATGATTTGACCAGCTATGATTTTGAGTATGAACTGGATGCATCTTTTAGACTATTAAATTTTTCTGATTATCTGGACTATAAAAGCAAGAGTCGACTGATCTGCAGCGCTTTTTCTAAAAAAGAACACCCAGTTTCTAGAATAGAATCCTTTATGAAGACACCTGGTTATATGGCTGATTTAGATCTGATTTGCATCAATCAGGATAATGAAGCTGTGGCTTATTGTACAGGCTGGCTTGAACAGCATAATGAAAAGCTTGGTTATATTGAGCCTATGGGGGTTCATGAGGCTTATAGAAGAAGGGGGTTAGGTAAAGCTTTGGCCAAGGCGTGTTTTAAAAGACTGCGTGACAAAGGTGTCGACTTTGCAACTATTGCTTCTAATGCAGAACCCGATGTTTCTAACTACTTATACGACTCATTAAAGCCAATTGGGAAAAAGTCGGGTTATGAGTTTGTACTTAAGCTGACCTAGAAAAAGTCAAAGAATTTGTTATAATCAAGGTATGAAAAAGATAAAAATGACATTTTACAACAAGGTTGACGAAAAGCTAAAACCTTATATCAGGCATTATTTCGTGACTTATGGCGACTTAGATGAAAACGAAAAAATGCAGCTCCTTCCAATGGATCACTATGATATTATAGTGCCAGTTGAAGGTAAACTTTCATATGTCCTTCATGGTCATAAAATGCCCTTAGACAGTGCTTTGGTTCATGGTTTAAGACATAAGAATATCACATTAGAACAATCTGGTTTTGTGAGGGCGTGGGGCATATCTTTTACACCTTGGGGATTTTATGCCTTTTATGGAGCTCATATGTCAAAACTAACGGATAAGATTTTAAAGCTATCCGATTGCATACCTGAGTTGAATACAGTTATTGATAATGTAAATGGATTCGAGATGAATCAAGTGATTGATGCATTGGAGGACTACTTGACTGAAAACATCCCTGAAAAGTTTGACTACAATCTAATTGAGGCATTTATAGATGGGGACCTTAATGTCGGTGATTTCTGTATTAAACATGGTATACAAAGAAGAAGCTTTGAAAGACGTTTTTTAAAGATCATAGGTGTATCACCCAAAGACTTTAAGGGCATTAGGCAGTTTGAAATTGCCTCTAGAGCTCTACTTTATGATGAACAAAGACTGTCAGAAATTGCTCTATACAGTGATTATTATGATCAAGCACACTTTACAAAAAACTTTAAAAAATACGCCTCTTATACACCGAAGGCCTTTGTAAAAGAAAAGCCTGCTCTGAAGTCAAAAATAGATTTCGACTAGTGTCGCATTTCTACAATAAACATACTTCTAATCATGCTATTATGTTTTCAAAGGAGGACATAATATGCCAACAATAAGAGTAACATCTACACCGCTGAGTATGGAACAGAAGCGTGAGCTTGTGGAAAGATTGACTCAAGTATCTATGGAAGTCACAGGTGCACCAGAGCAGTTTCATACAGTTTTAATAGAGGAACTATCACCTGAATCAATGGGTGTTGGTAAAAAGACAGTTGAAACAATCATTGCGGAACTAAAAGCAAAGTAAGGAACATCTTTATGATGTTCTTTTTCTATTGTTATTGACAGTTAACATTTCCTTTATTATAATGATATAAAATCAATGAAAAAGAGGAGTAGACAATACTTGCTTTTAGAGAGAAAAATGTTTTGGTGGAAGTTTTTCAGTAAAGGTTGTTGAAGGTAGCTTTGGAGATGCTGTTCTGAATAAGTAGGAACAGACGGGTTAGATACGTTACATCGATAATGAGTGTCAGTGCTTGCGCTGGAATTTGGGTGGTACCGCGATCTTTCGTCCCATATGAGGATGAAGGGTTTTTTATATTTTTTGAGAAAGTCTTCATCAAACACAAAGGTTTATAAACAGTATTTGAAAGGAGATCAAAATGGCAGAGTTAAAAATGGGCACAACCTATGACCCTAAGTCATTTGAGGAAAAGATTTACGAAAAGTGGGAAGAGACTAAAGCTTTCGAAGCCAACGTAAATAAAGAGAAAGAGCCTTATACAATCGTTCTTCCTCCACCAAACATCACTGGTCAGTTACACATGGGTCATGCACTTGACCACACATTACAGGATGTTTTAATTAGATTTAAGAGAATGCAGGGTTATGAAGCATTATGGCTTCCAGGAACAGACCATGCTTCTATAGCAACAGAAGTTAAGGTCTTAGAACACTTAAGAAACACTGAAGGTCTATCTAAAGAAGATTTAGGTAGAGATAATTTCTTAAAGCATGCATGGGCATGGAGAGAAGAATACGGTGGACGTATTGTAAGACAAATGAAAAAGCTTGGTAACTCATGTGACTGGTCTAAAGAGAGATTTACTTTGGATGAAGGTTGTAATGATGCTGTTACAGAAGTATTCCTAAGACTTTATGAAAAGGGTTATATCTACAAGGGCTACAGATTAAACAACTGGTGTCCAGATTGTAAGACGACTTTATCGGATGCGGAAGTTGATCATGAAGAAAAATCAGGTAACTTCTGGCATATTAAGTACTTTATCAAGGATTCTGATGAGTATTTAGAAATTGCCACTACTAGACCAGAAACATTAATTGGTGATACGGCTGTTGCTGTAAATCCTAATGATGACAGATACAAACACTTAATCGGTAAAACATGTATCTTACCAATCGTAGGTAGAGAATTGCCTATCGTTGGTGATGAGTATGTAGACATTGAATTAGGTACGGGTGCTCTAAAGGTAACACCTGCTCATGACCCTAATGACTTTGAAATTGGTAAGCGTCATGATTTAGAGCAGATCATCGTAATGAACGAAGATGCGACAATGAACAAGCTTGCAGGTAAGTATGAAGGTATGGATCGTTATGAGTGTAGAATAGCGCTTGTTAAGGATTTAGAAGAAGCTGATTTATTAGTAGAAATCAAAGCACATGACCACAATGTTGGTACTTGCTATAGATGTCATACAGTAATCGAGCCGATGCTTTCTGACCAGTGGTTTGTTAAGATGGAAGACTTAGCTAAGCCTGCAAATGAAGCTGTAAATAATGGCAAAATGAAGTTTGTTCCTGAGAGATTTGATAAAATCTATTACTCTTGGATGGACAATGTAAGAGACTGGTGTATATCTAGACAGTTATGGTGGGGACATAGAATTCCGGCATACTACTGTGACGCTTGTAAACAAGTTCATGTAGCTAAGGAAATGCCAGATGTATGTACAGCTTGTGGACACACAAACTTTACTCAAGATCCTGATGTATTAGATACTTGGTTCTCATCTGCTTTATGGCCTTTCTCAACATTAGGTTGGCCAGAAAAAACACCTGAGTTGGATTACTTCTACCCAACAAATGTATTGGTTACGGGTTATGATATCATTTTCTTCTGGGTTGCGAGAATGTTATTCTCAGGCTTAGAGCAAATGGGTGAAGTACCTTTCCATGATACCTTGATTCATGGTCTTGTTAGAGCATCAGATGGTAGAAAGATGTCGAAGTCATATGGTAATGGTATTGATCCATTAGAAGTAATTGACAAGTATGGTGCAGATGCACTTAGATTTATGTTATGTACTGGTAACTCACCAGGTAATGACTTCCGTTTCTACATGGAAAAAGTAGAAGCATCAAGAAACTTTGCTAATAAATTATGGAATGCTTCTAGATTTGTAATGATGGGTCTAGAGGATAAAGATTATACTTTAACTGGTGATGAAAAATTAGAGTTATCAGACAAGTGGATATTATCTAGAGTGAATGCTGTGATTGAAGAAGTAACATCTAACTTAGACAAGTATGAGTTAGGTATTGCTGCTGATAAGATCTATGGTTTTATCTGGGATGAGTATTGCGACTGGTACATTGAGCTTTCTAAGAAACGTCTTTACAGTGAAGATGAGACTGAAAAAGAAACTGCTCAAAAGGTACTTATTAAGGTTCTTAAGGATATGCTTAAGCTTCTTCATCCGTTTATGCCATTCATCACTGAAGAAATTTGGTCACACTTACCAGGTACATCAAGTGATTTAATCACGGCTCAGTGGCCTAAGGTAATTGCAGATAACAATGATCAAGCTTCTGAAAAATCAATGAGAATCATCATGGAAGCAATTAAGAATGTACGTAACGTAAGAAGTGAAATGGATGTTAAGCCATCTAGAAAAGCTAAGGTTATCGTAGTTGCAAATGAAGAAATTTCAAACTTATTCAGTGAAAATGCAAACTACTTTACAGCATTGGCTTCAGCTTCTGAAATTGGTTTAGATTCTAAAGACAATATTCCAGAGGATGCAGTTGCTGTTGTTACTGAAGGTGCAGAATTATTCTTACCGCTTGCTGATTTAGTAGACTTTTCTAAGGAAGTAGAAAGATTAGAAAAAGAGAAGAAGAAATTAGAATCTGAAGTTGAGAGAGTTGTTAAGAAACTTTCTAATGAAGGTTTTGTAAAGAAGGCGCCTGAGAAGTTAATCAATGCTGAAAAAGAAAAGCAAGTTAAATATCAGGAAATGCTTGATAGTGTTAATGAAAGAATTGAGGCTATGAAGGCTAAAATGTAATCAAAGGCGGTTTTACCGCCTTTTCTTTAGAGGTTTTTTTATGAATAAATTAGACTTTGAAAATTGGTTGGATCAAATAAAATCATATGGTATAAAACCCGGTTTGTCTAGGGTCAAAGAACTCTTGAATCGACTGGATAATCCCCAAAACAAACTGGATATCATTCATATTACCGGTACCAATGGTAAGGGGACAACAGCAACAGTACTAACGAATATCCTAAGAAAAGCTGATTATAAGGTTGGGCAGTTTTCAACGCCTTCTATTATCAGTTTTAATCATATGTTTGATATTCATGGGCCTATTAGTGATGAGAGGTTGTTTGAACTTTCAGCTAGAATTAAATCCTTATGTGAAGACATGTTATCTGATGGTTTAGAATATCCTACAGAATATGAAATCATAGCAGCCATTATGTACTTATATTTTTATGAAGAGCATGTGGATTTTGCAGTGGTTGAGGTGGCCATGGGTGGAGAAAACGACTGCACCAATGTGATGGACTTTTCTATTCTCTCTATTATAACGCCGATTTCACTTGACCATACAGGTTTTCTAGGAGACACGGTCTTAGATATTGCAAAAGAAAAATCGGGTGTTATCAAAAATAATTCAGCACTGATCATGCATCCTCAGCTTAAAGACGTTGAAGACTTCTTGCGAGCAGACTGTCAACGAAAAATGGCTCTTGTAAAAAGTTTTGATCCGGATGTAATTTGTTCATATGATGAGCTTATGAGTTTCTCATATAAGGGCTTAAAACTCCAAACAAGACTTATGGGTAAACATCAGGCAGCGAATATTATTGGTGTATTAGAAGCTGTACACTATTTGAATGTTAAGGGTTATACCAGTGTTTCAAATGATCACATGTTAGAAGGTGTATTAGAGACTGGCTTTGAAGGCAGATTTGAAAGAATCGATCAATGGATATTGGATGGAGCCCATAATCATGAAAGTCTTATGGCTTTAAAAGATGTTCTAGAATCCTTGAATCTTTATGATTTGGTGGGGGTTTTTGGTGCTTTAAGGGATAAGACCATCGATGAGGCCTTAATGGCTCTAAGGGGACATTTTAGGAGGGTGATCTTAACTGAACCCAATAGTTTCAGAAAACTTGATGTAGAGCTTCTGAAAGAAAAGTTTGAATCCTTGGGTTATGACAACTTAAGAGTAAGTAGATCCATTGAAGATGCCTATATTCAGGCCGAAAAGATATCAGGTACAAAATTGGGCTTTGGTTCCTTTTATATGATAGGTGATTTAAGAAGGTATATAAAGAATGACACTCGATGAGTGTCATTTCATATTTATCCAGGATTCCAGGTCGTGTACACCATAATGAATGAAGTTACACCTTTTCTTGAATCTCAGTTTTATTTCATTAAATGTTTGTAAGACTGTTGTCTTTTCCTGACCGGCAAAGGAGATGTGTTCACCTTCTTCAGAAGGTCTTGTTTCTAAAGTGACGATAAGTTTTTTTTCGTTTTCTTTGGAATAATCTGCTTCATTTTCTATTAAAGTCAAAACACCATTATCGCCATATAGCTTATTTCGATAAGCCATGACTGTCACTTCATCAGATGTTCTAATTATCCATTCAGCCAGGTTTTCGTCTAATTTCATGTTAGAAAGCTTAACATCATCATACCAAAATGGGATGACAATATTTAAGGTCAAATCAGACGTCTGGGCTTGTTTCTGTGCCTCTAAAATCAAATCCTGAAAGGTCTGGTAATCTGATTCAGTGTCCCTGTCCTTAAGAACATAGGGTTCAATATCCAATATAATTCCCTCAAAATGAGGATACCTTGATGGGTCGAGTTCGCTTATGTACTTAAAAAACTTATTCAGTTTATTAGGCTTATCAATCCATGTATATGAACCGTTAAGAGCATAAACAGATATATGCTTGTCTGAGATCAAAGCCAGCTTTTCCTCGAATAAGTCTTCATCACTTGAGCAGTACAAGTAAATTTTATTAAAACCATCCTCTTTTATATCTGATAATAATTCTTCATCTATTAAGTTGATGTCCCAAACAAACATGGCTTGATCTATAGGCTCAGCAGGGCAAAAACAGCACGCTGAGTTCATGATTAAATACCATGTTAATAAAATCAATATCATTTCATACCTAAACTTTCTCTGTTTTTAGGTGTTCGCTTCTACTGATGCTGCCCCAAGAGTGTCCCTTTCTAAAATATTCAAAGGTTCCGATGATTCTCAAGATGGAATTGTACTGCCTGTAACCAAATGCTTCAACGATTGCCAAACCGATAAAGGTTAAGAGGTACCTGAACTTGTACTGGTTGTCCATCATATAAAAATCAAGTATCATAGCTGAAACTGAGACGATGACGCTGTAGAAGATATACACTGTAAAAAAGGTCATTAAAAACTGAACATTGATAAATCCTGTGATAAAGGAAATTATAATGGTCAAAAATCCGATGACTTCGAAAAAGGGTGAAAGCATCTCATAAAACAAGTAATAGGCATATGAGAAGAACCCTATCCAACCAAAACGGGGATTTAAAAATATATATCGGTGTTCTATCAAACTTTCCATCAAACCTTTATGCCAGCGTTTTCTCTGAACGCCAAGGTCTTTCATGGTAGAAGGTACCTGTGTCCAACAAATGGCTGTTGGTACATAGGATATCCGATATTCTCTTTTGTTTCTCCTGAAGAAGGAATGAATGTTGACAACAATCATCATGTCTTCTCCGAGACTCTTATTTTTGTATCCACCAATATCTATAATAACATCTTTCTTAAATAAACCGAAGGCCCCTGAGATAATTAAATTACCGTTAAACTGATTGAACCAGACTCGGGTAGTGATAAATATACGAGCGTATTCGACCATTTGCATAAGAACAACAAAGTTCTTAGGTATAAAGGTCTTCTTTATCTGACCGTTTTCTATAACAACTTGATTGGCAATCTTGATGTTGCCTCCAACTGCAATGGTTCTATCATCTTCCATAGTGGGCATGCTGATTTGTTTAAGAGAATCTCTTGCAAGCAACATGGAATCTGCATCGAGAGCAACAACATAAGGAAATCTAGCAGTGTTTAGACCTACATTTAAGGCATCAGCCTTACCACCATTTTTCTTTCTTGCTAGTGTTAAAAAAACATTTCCTACTCTAGCAGAATGTACACTTTCAACTTCTTGGGTATGGAGTCTTCTTCGTACTGGTCGATTGGTCTCTTTGAGTTGATACTTATCAATGATCACTTGAGAAGTTAAATCTTTTGATCCGTCATCGATAACAATTACTTCATATTCAGGGTAGTCTAAGTCGAGTAGTGATGCTAAGCAATCGCATATGGTCACTTCTTCGTTGTAAGCTGGAACTAAGACTGAAATTGGGATGAAGTTTTTTTCGTTTCTGATGTATAAATCATTGTCATGTCTTTCTCTTTCTTTGTGGTCAAACAAGTTAATCAGTGCATATACTGTCGACAGAAAGAAAATTACTGCATACAGAAAAATATAGATCATGAAGAGCCAGTTGATACCATCAACAATATTTTCTAACATTTAGAACTCCTTAATCTGTTAAGTGTTTAGCGTATTCCATTGCACCTGCTGCAAAATTGTCATCTAGTTCATTTATGAAACTTTCTACGTTTTCATCTGAGTAACCCAAATGATTGGTTAAATGTCCTAATATAGCGATTGCAGTATTGGTTCTGACGTACCAGTTGAAATCACCTAATGAGTCGATAATATCATCTAATACAAAGTAATCAGTATAGTTAGATAAGGTTTTAGCAGCAATGGCTCTAACTTCCCAATAAGTACTTTTTAGATTTGACCTTATGGTTGGCAAAACATTTGGGTACTGAACTGCACCAAAGTATTTTAAGAGCTGTATCTGCTCTTCTTTGTCTTGTGTTGTTTTTAAGTAGGCATCGAAAATTTTTAGTGGTGTTTCAGCAATTTCGTTGTTGAAGTAGTTGATGACAAGAAGTTTAAGTTCGTGATTAAACTGATTAAAGCTTTCTACTAACTTTTGATTCAGAATATCCTTATCACCCTCAAAGTTATCTAGGATATCGGTGAGTACTTTCTTACTCATGTAACGTCTTTCAGCTGAAGTAATCATCAGTGACTTAACTAGAGCATCTGAATTGCCAATCTTAGAAATCGCTGACATACAGTTGAATCTGGAGTTGATGGATATACTGTTGACACCCTCTATCAAATAGGAGATCACACTGGAATGATTGTGCCTGAACTCACCTAACATAAAGACATTTTGAATATGTCTGACACCACCGTTGGACCGGGTGTTTTTTAATCTTCGTATGATGTAGTCATGATACATAGCCATATAGTCTGAGACGAAAGGTCTTTCTTTTTCGTTAGATGTAAACTCCAAGATGACTTCTTGGAATACTTTTTCATAAGCTCTTTGCTTAAGACGACCTTTAATGACATTGATTTTATCTTTTGAAGTTGACATCTTGAACTTATGGGCATAAAAACTCTCCTGAATTAAGGTTGCAAACTCAGGATGAATTCTGTTAACTCTTCTGTTAAAACGTTTGTTGCTCCAATCGGTATAAACCAAGTAGATCAATGATGAAACAATAATGGTTACGAAGGAGAAGAGCATCATGTAAATAAATATAATGGCAAACATATTTTTAATCCTTCATGGCTTCCTTCAGTGTATAAAACATGGGTTTGATGCGTGTTGAAAAGGTTGGTTTGAGCCAATTGTCCCATGTATAATAATAAGGCTGAGCGTAATCTGTCCTATCTCTCTTGACTTCAACAAGCTCAAGGGTGATACCATCTATCATCTTCATCCTAAAAGTGTGATCGATATTAAAGTCATCTATAATCATTTTACTGGCTGGTGACATGAAATTCAGAAGACCATAAGGTAACCTGACTTCAATGATCTTGTCTTTTTTCGACCAATCAGCAGTCGACTGATAATCTTCGGATGATGGATTGTTATTACCTTCAATGAGTTTTCCAGTGATTCTGATATCATTATCATCGAGTGGTTTGAACTTAAAGTATAAAGCTGAATCATCACTGTATTGATAAATTGAGTTAAAAACACTGGAATCGGGACTTGGTCTTTCTAAATCTGGAAATCTTCTCAACATATCCTTTTCTAGTCTGAATGCATTGACATCATAATAATCTTGAACGAGGATTTCTTGATTACCAGACATCTCTAAAAGAAGGATGAAGTCAACTGCTTGTTGAAATTCTAAATTCAGTTCAGGTATGCTAGTAGTTCCTGAGTTTGGTGTAACATCAATACCTAAGTAAAAACTTGTATTATCAGAAATTACATCCTCACATTCAATGAGTATATGAAATGCAGAAGCATCGTGATTGATGCTATAAGATGTTAAATTAGACACACGAATTTTTTTGATATCATACCATTCTTCAATCAGTCCGTCCTCATAATGGATGTGATCCCCATCCGGCTCAAAAGCAATGACACCATAGCTTTGGGCGTATGTCTGAAGATCTCGCCACAAGACAGAATGATCTAAGACTTTTAAATTGTAAGAGTACCAAGAGGACTTAAACCATGCATCCTGCCAGTCTCTTAAAAATTGTCCTGCAACACCTGAACTTTTAATGCTTTTATATTGATTTGCTGTTTTACTGGCTTGGTCAACCTCATCTAAATAAGGTTCTGAGTCAAAAAGTGTGTATTCTGCAGTAAACCGGCCTGTAGGAAAACCATATGCACTGATAATAACTGGTAAGCTGTGATAGTCAACAATTTTATCAAGCTCACTTTGTTCATTTTCAGTTGCAACATTGAATTTGACTTGTTCTATGTCATAATTCACAAAAAAACCTGATTTTAGATGCTCACCAGGAATGATGTGTTCAGCATCGATTACTGATGGGAGTCTGATTGCATCATATGCTTCTTCAGCCACATCTTCAGTAAGTGATCTAGCCAGTCGGCTACCGTGTGAGTGAATGGAGTAAAGACTCTGCTGTGAGTAATAAGATACTTCATATGTGGCAGCATGATCTAACATACGCGTTAGAAATATTTCAAAGTTACTGGCATGAACAGAGGATACAAAGTAATCACCTATATAGGGATCTTGGTCGAATGTTAGATTTGAATAAGTGATGTCATCGGCTCCCCAATTGACACCGATTATATAACCTAGTAGATAGTCTGAAACATCTATTGGATTTTTTTTGAAAAGGTAAATGGAATCAAAAATATTAGCATTGCCGTGGACGGCGTCGATGGCTTCCTCGATATCTGTCTTGAAGGCTTTTTCCCACTTGTCATCGAGAGGTGAGTAGCCATCTTTAAGAGCGACCTCATCAAAGTAAACACCTTGTAATAGATAAAGAGGTTGGTCTACAGACTGGTTGTATTCTAAGAAAGCTTCATAAAATTTTCCAGGCATCAATGCATCTACCTTGACCGTGTTCAGTCCCATTTCTTGCATGAGGCCGAACCACTCAACATATCTTTCGTGTGTCACTTCGTTACCAGAAGGTATAACACCAGGCTGAGTTGCAGTTAATGTGACCCCATTTGGAATGAAAATCTCTGAAACACCATCCCTTATAAGTGCTATTTCAGTGCTTTGAGAAACGAACTGGAAAGCCACATTTTCTTTATTATATTGTCTATAAAATTGAAAGAGCAATAATAGCATTATTGCAATTACCAGTGTGGTGCCGTAAATGAATCTTTTCATAGGCCTTTAATCCGTCCAATCAGAAATACTGTTTATATGTTGGTCCAACCAATTAGCTCGGTTGATTATAAATGATTTGAGTCTGTCTATTTCACCTTCAAAGTCTGCAATTGGTTGTTCTAAACTTAAAAGATGATCTAGAAGTTCTGGATCTGAGTTTTTTAGAAACTTAGTCATATTATCAACAACAACTGCTTGTGGGTATGTCTTGTGATCTTTTTCTACGTAGGGTCTTAAAACTACTGCGGCCTGGTCTATAGATGCTAGGATATTGTCAGTTTTTAAAGGACCTCGTCTGAGTTCTTCATATCGTTCAAGTACCTTATCAACAAAAACTGGGTCTTGCAAGAGTCTTTCGTATAAAGGTCTGTCGTGTAATGTAAGCCCAGTATAGTCACCGAGTTTAAATACAGCATTGATACTACCCATAGAGTTGTTAAAATCCCAAACTGGACCGATGTGTAAGGGGCCTCTGACGTCTTTGTAGAAATAGGTGGACTTAAGACCTGCATCCGTATTTTGGAAAAATTCGTTGATGATATAGTAGTCTACAAAACTGTCTACGTTAATCAGTTCTGCATAACCCAAACCAGGTATGTCGTATTTATCATGATAGAGGTTTCTTTCAAACTCTGTCATGATATCGCCTATATAGTTCATCTGGCCTTGGGTAAGGGTTCTTTTAGGATAAACATCAATGTATTGGTAGCTATACATATAAAGTTCTTTACCGTATACATTGATCAGTTGGTTGCCGTCTCTGTAGGTATCCTTGGATATAATAAAAGATGTTTCATCTAGGTTCATAATAGTAGGGGAAATATCCACCCTGTTACCACCTTGACGTATTTTTTCAGTCCATTGATAAAGACCAAGGTATTCGGGATTCTCATCATTGACTTGTACATAAAGCTCTGTATATTGCGTTCTTGGGGCGTAAGGCATGATTTCAAAAGCTGTCTTATAGCCGATGTAGTTTCGCATCATTGTCCTGTCGATAATAGGTCCACTTAAAACCCAGTCTTCTCCCTTTGGCATATCTAGAATCTTCTTCTTGACCTGCATGCCATCTTCATCTTGTAAGGAAACTGAAAACTGATGTTTGACATAAGAAAAGGAAGAGGCACCTCTTTTGCTGACAAGGGCAGAGTAATTCTTTTTATTATTCGATTCTATGATGATATTCGCTGAAAACTTATCTCTATTAAATACTGTATTTTCAGTGATGTTTTCACTACCTGCAATGTAAATGTTTAATGGCTTCTCAATGACAAGGGTTGTTTTCGAAACACTTTCCAATTGAGGAAAAGGTACAAAATCAAACTCGTTTGCATCTGCAGATGGTCCTAAATAGACAAATGTCAGCAACAAAAGCCCAACCAATAAAACAATGTAGGAAATGATCATAATTAATCTTTTATCCAACGGTCTCACCACTTTGCGCGAGTATGTTGACACTCTTAATCCCGTGTAGTTGATAAAGTCTTCCTGTAAGACCCATATCGTCGCCGTTTTTCATTTTGACTTGATAAACCAATTCTAATGATTCACCGCTTGTATGTTTGGATTTAAGGAGATACTGGCCAAAAGTCCTGTTGATTTCCGCCATGATATTATCTTGTTCTGATCTTGCACCTCTAATGACGATGATATAACGTTCATTTTTGGAAGTCAGTCCTAGGCCCATGACCATCAAAACCCCGCTGATGATAAAGGTTGTGATAAAACCTATGAAGAAATTGCCTGTTCCTGCACATAGACCAATGGTTATGGCCCAGAAGATATAAGCAGCATCCCTTGGATCTTTGACTGCAGTTCTAAAACGAACAATCGATAGGGCACCAACCATACCAAGAGATAAGGCAACACTAGAACCGATGACCATCATAACTGCTGATGTCACCATGGCAATCATAATTAAAGATGTGTTGAACTTCCTGTTATAGGTGACTGTGGTATATGACAATCTGTAAGTGATGTATAAGACAAAAGCCAGTGCAAATGCAAATAAGAGTCTGATTAACATGTCATAAATGGTTATGGATTCGCCGGCGCCTGCCAGCAGATTGTATAAGGTATCTCTCATAGTATTCTCCTATAGGATATTGAGTTCTTCGAATAACCAACGTGATTCTCGATATTTACTGACTGCCCTAGATGATTCTGTTAGAGGGGCCAGTTGGGTTTTGATATAGTGTGGAAGTTCACCTGTGCTTTTGACTTCCAGTATGGCGAAAAACTGAGTAGGGATTCTTTCTAGATAGTCCTCTGATTCAAACAAATCCAAACTTGTTTCTGAGACGCGCAGGTCATAATCAAAGGTGATTCTTGTAGCATTAACCTCACCTATAAATGCACGTCTGGTGTACTGTATTTTAACAACGGGTCTATAAGAGCGCGTTGTCATGATATGACGAATCTTATCTGCAAAAGGATCTTGATACTTAAGGAGGCAATCGTATTCGCCTTCTTGGAGTAAGATGGCATCACCTTTGTAGATAAGCATGCTCTCCTTAGCCTGATAGGTGTTGTCTTTTATTTTCATTTCAAGTTTGATTTGATCAGTCTCTCTGTTATAGAATCTTAAGCGAATCTTTTTTCGATTCTCAAGGCCATCAATTTTATCATAGTAGTCCTTGTTCAGCACGCTGTCAAAGTAAAGTGATGTTACTGTGTAACCAAAAGGGCCATTATGTTCATCTGCTTCTAATAGCCTTGTCAATTTATCAAGAAGAAGGCCATACTTGTCTGCAGAGAGTCTGTATTTAGTTTCTGTTCTTGCTATTCTCATGTGCCTCCAATAATAAGATGCTTTCTTATTTATGTTTATTAAAGATGTAAGAGTTTTCTATATATACTTTTATACCCAAGTGGCTATGAAGTACACATTTTAATATTGTGTAGTATTAGTATTCATTAGATGATAATAAGGGAAAATAATAAAATTAATTGGTTTTACAGTAAAACTATTATAGCTTATGTTTTAGAGGATTTCCATGTAAAAAAACATAGAAATACGCAGACGTTAAAATATCTAAGAGTCAAAGTTTCAGAAAAGAAATGTGTCATGACACGCACGTATAGTATTTGCACTGGTTTGGTAGACTTATGTATTTATTACCAAAGAAAAATGATTATTTCAAATGTGGTTTGACAAATAGGCGAGTGAAAAGCTAAAAAACTGAATGCATAATGCAAAAAATTCCAAGATTTTGGCAAAAAAGCATTGTAAAGAAGAATTACATATGTTCACTTTGTTTTACAAAGTACTATGAAATGTAAGGAGGTAATATGGAAAAACAGTTAGAAAATGTAGTAGATGATATTTCTATCATCAAGAGTGTCATAGAAAAAACAAGAAGGTCTTTCAGCGGTTTCTCGAAGATCTTTCTTATATGGGGGTGTATGTACATTGTAATGTCATTGATCAATTTCATACAAGGTATGAATAAGGAAATGACCATGTCTTTTTATGCGTCCTACACCTTTATGATATACCTTATGCCCTTGGTCTTCTTTTTATTAGGAGCTTATGTCTTTTATAGAGTGGTCAAGAAACAGCCTTTAATAGGCCTTGAAAGACATTTAATGGTCTTATGGGTCTTGGTTATTTTTCTACAAGTCATCAGGATGAGGGTTGTTGTAGAAAATGCGGGTGATACCATGATGATTTTAAGAACCAGTAATCTAGCCATTATGGCTTATGGATTAAGCATTGCCCTTATAATGACGGGTATTTTGACAGAGTTGAAGCATTTGATTCATTTAGGCAGTTTGTATATCATCATCGCTTTTTTACACTCTTATATAGGCAACTTTGGTCTAGGCTACACTATCGTGGAGCTTCTAGACAAGCTGGGTTACATCATCATGCCTTTTACTTTGCTCTATGTGGGTGTATACTTAAAGAGGCAAAGTGAAAGGGGATAAGTATGGAACTGAATTCGATTCCTGACATATTTCAGTCAAAAATAAGAATAGCCATTGTTTCATGTCTTCTAACAGGCAAAAAGACTTTTAGAGAAGTTAAAGAGTTAACTGGTGCAACAGATGGTAATATTTCAACACATATGAAAAAACTTGTTGCAGTGGACATTGTTCAAGTTGTCAAAGATTTTGAAAACAACAAACCTAGATCCACATACACTTTAACACCATCTGGTCGAAAAGAGTTTGAGATTTATGTAAGAAGACTAGAAGAAATCATAAATCAAGCTAAATAGCAGTCTTTGCTGCTATTTCTTATATGATGACAACTTTCATCATTCATGTTATAAATTGCGGCAAACACCATCAAGAACTTTGTCTTGAACCATCCTATAATTAGATTACAAGATGTAATTGAATGAGGGAGGTTAAAATGAATCTTAAGGAAATTGGAAAAGTAAAGGTAGATAAAGGCTTTAACTTGGTCATCGACCAAACTTATAAAGCGGGACTTAAAGGATTAGATGGTTTTTCACATCTTTTAATTACATGGTGGGCTGACCACTTTGACGATGAAGAAAGCAGAACATATCTTACATGTCAAAAGCCCTATAAAACAGGACCAGACGAGCTTGGTATATTTGCAACAAGGTCACCTATAAGACCAAATCCAATATGTGTTACTGTTATCAGCGTAAAAGACATTGATTTTGAAAAGGGAATTGTATCGACTTATTATATAGATGCTGAGGATGAAACACCAATTTTAGACATCAAGCCTTATTATCCTTGTAGTGATCGTGTGAGAGATTTTAAGTCACCAAAGTGGTGTGATTTTCTACCTGGTGATATTGAATCATCAGCTAGTTTTGATTGGTCAAAGTTCTTTAACTTCTAGGAGTATTTATGAATAATAAAGAAATCATCTTAAAATCAATTGATATTTTAGAAGAAAACCTTGGAGATAACATCTCTATTGAAAACTTAGCAGGACAAATGGGTTTTTCCAAGTTTTATTTCAGTAGGTTATTTAAGGCGATTACAGGTTATTCACCTAAACAATATTATCAAGCAAGAAAAATATCTTCTTCTTCAAGTAGAATACTAGAAACGCATGATAAGGTAATTGATATTGCCTTGGATTATGGTTTTAAGAGTCCAGAAGTTTATACCAGGGCTTTTACAAGTGTGTTTGGCATCACACCAAGTCAAGCAAGAAAGACTGGTCTTAACAGAAAACTGATGATAAAGAGACTTACACCGAGTATTTTAAATAAGGAAAAGCATGCTATAGATAAAACTCCTACGATTGTAGATCTAGAGAAAAAGCATTTGGTAGGTATTCAGTTTTATCATGACCTCTCAATGGTCAATGATTTAAGTAAGCAGTGGCAGCTTCTTATGGATTATTTGGACAAGATTCCATCTAAAGTGAAGCCGCTTAAGTTTTATCAACTACAATACTGGTTTGAAGACATGTCTGATGAGTTGTTTTTCTTCTGTGCAGTAGAAGTAGAAGGACCTGTGGATGTTTCTTTTCAGTTCACTTACAAAGAAATACCTAGCCAAAGGTATTTGAAGTTTAGACATAAGGGAAAGGCCAATGAAGTTGGATATACCTATGCTTATATATTTGAGGAATGGTTACCCCAAACGGATTACAAGCTACCGGGACTCTTTAACTTTGAATATTACGGCGATGAATATTTAGGACCTTATAATGATGATTCTATCAGTGAAATCTACATTCCACTGAAAAAATAAAAACACGTTTTCGAACGTGTTTTGTCACTTTTCTAGATAAAGAACATCTTTTCCTCTAGCCTTGGCATATTCAATTTCACTTCTTGTACTAGAGCCGATATAGCCATTTCTATTGATGACATAAATATAATCTGCCATATCGATTTTTCTTTTGTGCATATCATCTAACATTTCCTTTGTACCGTCTTTCCAAACTTCATCATCTCCTGAATGTCCGAATAGGCCAACCGAGATAACGATCTTTCCTTCAAGGGTCAGCTTCTTTTGAACTTCAAGGAAGTCATCTTTGAATCTAGTAGAACCGCACAAGGTGACAACATCGTAATTTTTAATCATTTTCTTCCTTTCTTTAGGAGCTTTTTCTGAGTGGTAGTGACTTGTTATCTTTCTTCTTGTATTCCAATATGACGATACCCAGTATGATAATGAGGCCACCTAGGATGGTATTCATAGTGAAAACTTCGTTTAAAAGCCACGCCGAGAATAAAACAACAAACATGGGTTCAACTGAAGAAATTAATGTAGCTGAACTCGGACCTACGATACTTAGACCTTCATAGAAGGTGATAGATGCCAGTATAGTAGAAACAAAAGCAAGTAAAAGGGCACTTGTAACAGTTGATGCCTGAGTGGTAACCAAAGGCATATCTGTCAAAATACATTGTATGCCCATAGCAAGACTGGTTGTTGTTGCTACATAAGCCGTTACAACAACACCACCGAGCTTTTGGGTCTCTTTTTCAGAAAGTCCCAAACAGTAGGCACCGTATGTGATAGATGCAACAAATGCATAGATTATACCTTTACTGCTTAAAGGTTCTTTGACATAAAGTACGATAAACAAGCCGATGATTGTAATGATTAATGCCAAAACCTTTCTTTTAGTGACCTTAGACTTTGTTATTATTTTCTCAAAAATCAGTACAAATACTGGATGCGTAAACAATATCAGTGTTGCGATGCTTGATGATATATGTTTATAGGATGTGTATAAAGTTGATGTTGCTATGGTAAAACCTAGTAAAGCAATGGCAATGATGTAGATTAAATTTTTAATAGAGGTCTTAAAAGGTATCTTTCTAAGGTAAATATAAAGCCATAATATCAATGCTGCTGTAGAAAAACGCATAAAAAGAAGGTTAGACACGGCCGTCCCTTCCTCAAGTGCATTGACTGAAAATATTGGCATTAATGCATAGGCTATAGCAGATATGATGATTAAAAATACACCTGTGTTCTCTTTAGTCTTCATCGCGTACATCCTTATATCTTATTTGTTTGATTGTTACATCTGTTATTTTAAGTAAATCTATGACATCTCTTTTATGAACTTGTCCGTTTGAAAGTTCCAGAACCTGCACAACAGGTCTTAGTGGAAAGTCTATGTTGGTATCAATGACCACTGCTGTTTGTAAGGTGGACAGATCTACTAATGTACCAACAGGGTATGGGTTGATTCTTCTTACAAATATATTTGCAATATCAAAGTCAAACTTTGTACCGGCATTGCCCATGATGTATTCTATGGCTTCGCTTGCAGGTACTGCAGGAGAACCAATTGAGTCAGACACCATTTTGTCATACTGGTTGCATATGGCTACAATACGGGCGTTCTTATGAATGGCATCACCACTTGTACCATTTGGAAAGCCTGTACCATCATAGTGTTCATGATGCTGCAAGATGACTATTTTTGAAGTGGCTGAAAAACCTTTGTTTTCTTTTACATAACCATAACCTTGAGTTGTATGTGATTTGTATTCTTCATATTCATCAATGGTAATTTCCTCACCGGCTTCTAAAACACTTGTTGGAATAAATACCTTGCCTAAATCGTGAAGAATGGCACCTGTAAATAAGGTCAGTAAATCATGTCTGTTCATTCTAAGGGCCATGCCAGTGATTAAAGACAGGACTGCCACATTCAATGAATGTTCGTAGGTATATTCGCCTAGGTGTTTGATATCAATGACGTTGATGAGCAGGTTATGTGATTTCATAATATCTTCAATAATGGCGTTGGAAACATTTCTTAAGTTTTCTACATACTTGTTCATAACTTTGGCTTGAAGTCGTTTGTTGAGTTCTCTATCTGGACTGAGCTTCTTAGCCAAATCATTTTCTATGTTTTTAAATGTTTCTTTTATTGTTTTAACAGCGGCGTATCTCAGTTCTGGTTTAATGACATCTTCTATTTCTACATCTGAATAACCATCATCAATATAAACTGTGTTGATACCAGCATTTTTTATCTTTTCTAATAGGGACGCTGTTAGAGTTGTCCCTTGTCGTAATAGAACATTACCATTACTGTTATGTATTGTTTTTGCGAGTTTTGTTTCTTGTGTGATACAGTTAACTGGAATAATTCTCATAGTTGCCTCTTTTTCTCATTTTCTTGTTTAAGATTATACCTTAAATTGAATAAAAAAGATATTATTAAGTGTCTGTAAGATATTATTTCGCACTTCGAAAAAAATAAACATTATCTACACTTTCTTTTGATTTTTTATCTTGTATACAGTATAATGTTAGAGAATGTGTTCCAATAATAAAAAAGCTTGGAGTCAAGTAAAATGAATGTGATAGGATAACTTGTTAGTTAAAAATATAACGAAGTTTTACTGGTGTTAAACTAATTTTTTTGTTGTTGAAAAAAATATAATTTAATAAGATAATTATTACGACGAGTTAATAATTGCTTTTAAGAACACGAAAAATTTAAGATGAAATCTTAATGGTTTTAAAAGGGGGTAAAACATGGGTCTTCTTTCTTTTAAAGGTGGTATTCACCCACCTCATGCAAAGAAATCGACTGAAAAAAAACCTGTAGAACAAGCTGTTCAGCCTAAAATCGTTGTGATTCCACTACAGCAACACATTGGTGCGCCATGTGAAGCTCTAGTGAAAGCTGGGGATTATGTAAAGGTTGGGCAAAAAATTGGCGAAGCGACATCATTTGTTTCTGCTCCAGTACACAGCAGTGTTTCAGGTATTGTCAAAGAAGTTTCGAAGAAACTGACTCTTGGGGGAAAAACAACATGTGTTGTCATAGAGTCAGACGGCGAAAACACCATCAGTGAAGAAGTTAAACCTAAGGGTGACATTTCATCACTAGACGGAAAAGAAATCCTTAACATCATTAAAGAAGCGGGTATAGTTGGTATGGGTGGTGCAGGCTTCCCTACACATGTAAAGTTATCTCCGCCACCAAACAAACCAATCGAGTTTGTTATTCTTAATGGTGCTGAGTGTGAGCCTTATTTAACAGCCGATCATCGTTTGATGTTAGAATCACCAGAGAAAGTGGTTTACGGTTTAAAAGCTTTAATGAAAGTTTTAGATGTTAAAAAAGGTTTTATCGGTATCGAAGTTAATAAGATGGATGCTTTAGACAAGCTGACTAAATTAACAGAACAAGACGATACCATCTCAGTAGTGGGTCTTAAGACCAAGTATCCACAGGGTGCAGAAAAGCAATTGATTTATGCCTGTACTAAGCGCCAAGTACCATCTGGTGGTTTACCACTTGAGGCAGGCGCTGTTGTATCAAACGTGGCAACTGCCGCTGCAGTTTCAGACGCTATTTTAATCGGTATGCCTTTAGTTGAAAGAATCTGTACAGTCACAGGTGGCGGTATCAAAGAGCCTAAGAACTTGTTAATCAAATCAGGTACTATGGTATCTGAAATTGTCGAGCAATGTGGTGGCTTAACAGATGATATCGGTAAAGTTATCTGGGGTGGTCCTATGATGGGTATTTCAATGTCTACATTAGAAATTCCTGCAACAAAGACGGCATCTGGTGTGCTTTGCTTAACTGAAGAAGAAGCATATCAACCAGACGGTTCATCATGTATTAAGTGTGGTAAATGTGTAGATATTTGTCCAGCATTTATACAGCCAATGTTATTAGATGCTCACTCACTTAGAAGAAATTATGATCAGACAGAAAAACTAAGAGTACTTGATTGTATCGAGTGTGGTTCATGTTCATTCGTCTGTCCGGCAAAGAGATCACTTCTTCAATCGATTAGAGTAGCTAAAAAAGAAGTGCTCGCTAAGAGAAAAAGAGTATAGGGAGGGAACATGGAGCATAAATTGAATCTATCATCATCTCCTCATATTCGCTCGACAGATAAAACGAGCACAATCATGAGAGATGTGGTTATCGCATTAACACCAGCAACGCTTTATGGTTTTTATATCTTTGGTATGAATGCTGTAATGGTTGTTGCCTTAACTATCTTGGCTGCAGTGGCAACTGAAGCTTTGATGTGTAAAATGAGAAAAAGACCCATAACAATTGGTGACTGGTCAGCAGTTGTTACAGGTTTATTATTAGCAATGAACTTGCCAGCAAACGCAACTTGGTGGATGGCAATTGTCGGTGCTGTATTTGCAATTGCTATTGCAAAACATGCATTTGGTGGTTTAGGTCATAACTTCATCAACCCAGCTTTAGCAGCTAGAGCATTTTTAATGTCTGGTTGGATGGGTAGAATGACAGCTTATACAGTACCTAAATTACATACTGTTTCTCAAGCGACACCACTTAACGTTGTTAAACAAGCAATGGCTAGCGGTGGTAATGGCTTAGATGCATTAAAGGGTGCTGATGTTACATTAGCAGATATGTTCTTAGGAAATATCGGCGGTGTTATTGGTGAAACTTCAGCTTTATTATTAATTCTTGGTGGTTTATACCTAATCTTTAGAGGTGTAATTACTTATAGAATTCCAACTTTCTACATTGGTACAGTAGCGATTTTAACATTCTTCCTATATGGTTTTGATTTAGAATTGACATTGTATATGTTATTAGGTGGTGGTTTGATGTTAGGTGCTTTCTTTATGGCAACCGATTATGCATCGTCACCAATCAATCCAAAAGGTCAAATCATCTTTGCTATTGGATGTGGTCTTTTAACAGTGATCATCAGAAGATTTGGTGGTTACCCAGAAGGTGTATCTTATTCAATTTTATTAATGAATGTTGCTGCACCACTTATTGAAAAGTACTCATCACCTAAAGTATTTGGAGGTGGTAAGTAATGAAAGAGATTATTAAATTAGGTTTGGTTTTATTCCTAGTATGTGCAATTGCTGCCATGGCCTTAGGTATGACAAATGAAGTCACTAAGGGTCAGATTGCTGATAATGCAGTCATTGCGGCTAGAGAAGCACGTCAAGCAGTTTATCCTACAGCTGATGACTTTATCTTAATTGCATCATCTTCAGCTGAATCATATGAAGCACATCCTTCTGCTGATGCTTTCTTAAAAGAAAACACAGTGGTAAGAGAAGTTTATAAGGCTATGACTTCAGGTGAGCATGTTGGTTTTGTAATCAAAACTGCACCAAATGGTTATGGTGGTGAAGTTGGTGTTACAGTAGGTCTTTCGCTAGACGGTTCTATTCAAGGTGTTCAAGTTGATACACCTAATGAAACACCAGGTCTAGGTGCTAAGGCTAAGACACCAGACTTCTATTCACAATATGAAGGTTTGACAGTTACGTCTCCAATCGAAGTATTGAAGCTTGAAGTAACTGATGAAAATGCGATTCAATCAATTTCAGGTGCTACAATTACATCACAAGCTGTAACAGATGGTGTGAATTATGGCATGGCTGTTATTGAGACATTTAAATAGGAGGTGTGGTTATGAGAATGAAGAACTTAACCAATGGATTGATTAAGGAAAATCCAATTTTTGTTCAACTACTCGGTATGTGTCCGACTTTAGCGGTTACCACATCTGCTACAGATGGTTTCGCTATGGGAGCTGCTACGACAGTAGTATTGGTACTTGCTAACATCGTTATCTCTTTGATCAGAAAGTTAGTACCTAGTAAAATTAGAATTCCAATCTTTATCGTTGTTATTGCGACATTCGTAACAATGGTAGGTTTATTTATGAAAGCCTACTTACCAGAACTTGATAAGTCTCTAGGTCTGTTTATTCCACTGATTGTTGTTAACTGTTTGATCCTTGCAAGAGCAGAAGCCTTTGCATTTAAAAATGGTCCTGTAGATTCAGCATTAGATGGTATTGGTATGGGTCTTGGATTTACACTTGCTTTAACTATTTTAGGTATTGTAAGAGAAATTCCTGGTAATGGTACATTATTTGGTATGACAGTAACGCCAGAGTGGTTTGAGCCGGCAGTTATTATGATATTACCAGCGGGTGCCTTCTTAGCTCTAGGTTTACTTTTAGCAGCTAAAAATGCATTTGACATGAGAAAAGGAAACTAGGAGGGTATTATGGGAGACGCAAGTTTATTTGTCATTATTGTAAGTGCCATCTTAGTTAACAACTTTGTTTTATCTAGATTCTTAGGTATCTGTCCTTTCTTAGGTGTATCTAAGAAGGTGGATACGGCACTTGGTATGGGTATGGCTGTTACATTCGTTATGACGATGGCAGGTATCATTACCTATTTTGTAGATGTATTAATTTTAAAGCCATTTGATATTGAATATATGCAGACTATTGCATTTATCTTGGTTATTGCATCATTAGTACAGTTTGTTGAGATTGTTTTACAAAAGGTATCACCAGCACTTTATCAAGCACTTGGTGTATTCTTACCACTTATTACAACAAACTGTGCAGTACTAGGTTTAGCACTTTTAAACATTCAGTTTGAGTTTAACTTAGCACAAGTTGTAGCGCACTCTGTAGGTGCTGCACTAGGTTTTACACTGGCAATTGTATTATTTGCTGGTATCCGTGAAAAACTAGAAATTTCAGATATTCCAGAACCTTTTAAAGGATTCCCGATTGCGCTTATCTCTGCGAGTATGATGGCAATGGCATTCTTAGGTTTCTCTGGACTTGTATAGGAGGCTGACATGAATATTGATTTTTCATTGGTGTTAAAATCTGTAGCCAGCCTTAGTGGACTAGGTTTGGTCTTTGGTGCAGGACTTGCTTTTGCATCACAAAAGTTTAAAGTAGAAATGGATCCAAGGATTGAGCTTGTAAATGAAGCTTTACCAGCTGCCAACTGCGGTGGTTGTGGTTATCCTGGATGTATGGCTTTTGCAACAGCAGTTGTTAATGGTGAAGCACCTGTTAATGGTTGTCCTGTTGGTGGTGCAGAATGTGCTGCTAATGTGGCAGAAATCATGGGCGTAGATGCTTCTGCAGCAGAGCCACAGGTTGCCAGAGTATTGTGTACAGGTAAGTTAGGTGTCTGTAAAGAAGAATTTACTTACCATGGTATTGATTCTTGTTTAGCAGCTAACATGATTGCTGGCGGTTCAAAGGCTTGTCAGTTTGGATGTATCGGTTTTGGTTCATGTGCAGATGTGTGCCCATTCGGTGCTATTGAAATTGACGAAAACCATTTGGCAAGAGTTATTCCTGAAAAGTGTGTGGCATGTGGTAAATGTGTGGACGTCTGTCCTAAGCATATCATCCATATGGTGCCTAAGGAGCAATTTGTTGTTGTAGCTTGTTCTAACCTTGAAAAGGGTGGTTTTGTTAAAAAGAATTGTGCTGAAGCTTGTATAGCATGTGGTATTTGTGAACGTTCATGTCCATTTGATGCTGTTCATGTAGAAAACAATGTGGCTAAGATTGATTACACTAAGTGTACAAACTGTATGATTTGTGCTGAAAAGTGTCCAACTAAGGCCATTGAAGCTGAGTTTGACAAGAGACAAACTGCTAAGATAGTAGATGACTTATGTATTGGCTGTACAATTTGTAAGAAGGTATGTCCAGTATCTGCTATTGAAGGTGAAGTTAAGCAGGTTCATGAAGTAGATCCTGACAAGTGTGTAGGCTGTGGTCTATGTGCTGAGAAGTGTCCTAGAGATGCTATCAATATGATTTAATTTAAGGGGCTGATTGATATCGGCCCTTTTTGTATGAAAATGGCTTTCGAAATGCAAGTTAGTCATTTTTTTATGTTTAAAATATGTAATTATGGTTATATAAACAGTAAGAAACAATACAAAAGGACTTATATTACTATACGAATTGAAATGATTTGTAAGATTGTTGTATACTATATGTATGTTTGAAAGGAGCAATTATGTTTAATACTTTAGATTTAATCGATCAGGAGATTTTAAAACTCTTATCAGAAAATGCCAGAATGTCATATGTTGAGATTGGTAAACGTGTCAATTTATCAAGAGTTGCGGTTAAGTCACGAATGGAAGCTTTAGAAAATGAAGGGATTATAGAACGCTACAGCATCGTTATTAATCCTGAAAAAGTCGGTAGAATGATTTCAGCATTTTTTGATGTAGAAACAGAACCTTCAAAGCTTTTAGAAGTAGCAAAAAAGATAACTGCTTTAGACCAAGTAACAGATGTTTACCAAATGACTGGTTCTTCAAAACTTCATGTACATGCAACTTTGGAACTCAATGAAGACTTAGAAAGATTTTTAAGAGAAGATATGTATGTTATTGGTGGCATCGTTAAAATTGATTGCAATGTAATTGTATCAAGATTTAAGACGAGAAAGGGTTTGAGAATTTAAAATGAAAGTTTATTTAGACTTATTTATGGCCTTCTTCAGATGTGGTATTTTTGCGTTTGGTGGAGGTCCTGCAACTGTTCCTCTAATTGAAAATGAGGCAGTTAACACATTTCAATGGTTGAGCGTTGCTGAGTTTGGTGATGCTTATGCAGTCGTTTCTACATTACCTGGACCGATTACAACTAAAATGGCTGCGCTTATCGGCTATAAGATGGGTGGGGTCTTAGGCTCTGTCATTGCTATTATTGGTATTGTCTTACCATCTGCCATTGCGGTTGTTGTCCTGTTTTCCTTTTACCAAAGAAACAAAGACGCCAAATGGATGCAAGGTATGATGAAAGGTGTAAGACCTGTTGTTGCTGTGCTTTTGTTCCAAGTATTTTATAAGATGGCCAAATCAGCATTTGGTTTAACAGCTTTTAACTTAAGATATGCAAGTATTACAGGTGTCGTTGCTCTTGTTGCAGCTATTATGTTATTTAAGTTTAAAATTCATCCGATTGTTATGATTGTTTTATCATTAATATTTGGTGGTATCTTTTTAGGTTAGGAGGAGAAACTTGTTTAATCCATTAGAAAAAAGGTTTCCATCTGTAAGGAATCCTGTATATTCTAACAAAGGTATGGTTTGTACATCTCAACCACTTGCAGCAGAAGCAGGTGCTGAGATTTTAAGAAAAGGTGGTAATGCAGTGGATGCAGCCGTAGCAACGGCTGCTTGTTTAACGGTTGTAGAACCAACATCTAATGGTATTGGTGGCGATTCATTTGCCATCGTCTGGATGAAAGACAAAATGTATGGTCTTAATTCAAGTGGTCCATCACCAGAAAGTATTTCCATTGAGGCTGTTAAGGCACTTGGCCATGAAGACATGCCTAAACTTGGTATGGTACCCATTACAGTGCCGGGTGCACCTAAAGCCTGGACAAAGCTTATAGAGAGATTTGGTAACTTAAAGCTTTCTGAAGTTTTAGAGCCTGCAGTAAGAATAGCCCGTGAAGGTTATCCAGTTAGTCCGACTTTGGGTAAGTCGTGGCAAAGGGCCTTTAAGACATACTCTAAGGAGGAAGGTCAGGCCTTTGAAGAATGGATGAAGGTCTTTACAATAGATGGTAGACCACCTCAAGTAGGGCAAGTTATTTCTTTAAAAGACCATAGTGATACTTTAGAAGCCATTGGTAAAACTGATGGACAAGCTTTTTATAAAGGGGCTATTGCCGATAAGATAGAAGAGGCATCTAAGAAATTTGGTGGTTTTATTAGAAAAACTGATTTAGAAAAATTTGAGCCTGAGTGGGTTGAGCCGGTTTCAGTTAATTACAAAGGTTATGATGTCTGGGAAATTCCCCCTAATGGACAGGGCATTATTGCCTTGATGGGTTTAAATATCATGAAGGCTTTGCCTGAAAAGCCTTTTGGTACTGTTGACTTTTATCATCAACAGTTTGAAGCTATGAAGTTAGCCTTTACAGACGGTCTTCATTTTATCACTGATCCTAACCATATGGGCATAGGTGTAGAGGATCTCTTATCAGAAACATATGGTAAAAAGCGTGCCTCTTTGATAGGGGATGAGGCTGTAGAGCCTCTCGTAGGAGAGCCGCTTAGATCTGGTACGGTTTATCTAGCGACAGCTGATAAAGACGGTAATATGGTTTCTTATATTCAAAGCAACTATATGGGTTTTGGTTCTGGTGTGGTTATACCTGGAACAGGTATTGCCATGCAAAATAGGGGCCATACCTTTAAGTTAGATGAAGGTCATGTCAATGCTTTAAAACCAGGTAAAAGAACCTACCATACCATCATTCCTGGTTTTATCACAAAAGATAAAAAGGCCATAGGACCTTTTGGGGTTATGGGTGGTTTTATGCAGCCACAAGGTCATCTTCAGGTTATCATGAACATGATTGATTATAAGATGAATCCTCAAGATGCTTTAGATGCGCCAAGGTGGCAGTGGGTTAAGGATAAGACTTTTTCTGTAGAAGCTTCAATGAACCATGATGTGGTTAGACAGCTTTCCTTAAAAGGACATCAAGTTCAAATGACACCGGAGCCAGGTTCATTTGGTAGAGGTCAAATTATTTTAAAATGTGAAAATGGCGTTTATGTTGGTGGTACTGAATCGCGAACAGATGGCCATATAGCCATATTATAGATTAGACCAACTGCTCTAGCAGTTGGTTTTTCTTGTTGTCATATGATTAATCTGATAAAATAAACCGAATAGGATTGAATTATATGGAAAATAATGTAAAATAGAGGTAAAGATGAAAAAAATCATTTTGGCATCAGGCTCACCTAGAAGAAAAGAAATTCTAGAAGCTGTTGGTGCAAAGTTTGAAATTGTAACAAGTGACATTGAAGAAGTTGTTCGTCAAGGTGAATCACCTGAAACTGTTGTAGCTGCACTTGCTTTTGAAAAAGCCATTGATGTGGCTGAAAAGATGGAAGAAGGCGCCTTGGTTATAGCTGCAGATACCATCGTCTACAAGGACAAGATTATGGGAAAACCTAAAGATGAAGCAGATGCTTTTTCTATGTTGCAGTCATTGAGAAATGACAAACATACTGTATTAACAGGATTTTGTGTCATGGAAGTGGGTACACTTAACAAGATTGTACATGTGGTAGAGACCACGGTATATACCAAAGATTATTCTGATGAGAAAATCAAGGCTTATATCGCTTCTGGAGAAGTCTTTGGCAAAGCTGGTGCTTACGCCATTCAAGGTCTAGGTGGTCTTTTGATTGACCGCATAGAAGGTGACTACTTAAACGTGGTGGGCCTTCCGGTATCTGCCCTTGAAGTTGTACTTGAAAAACACTTTGATACAAGATTCCTTTAAGGAGAAAAGGTGAACTTAAAATCTATTCCTAGTTTTGATCGACCAAGAGAGAAAATGGCCATTTATGGACCGAGCAGTCTGAGCGATGCAGAACTTCTAGCCATTGTACTTCAGTCTGGTTTTAAGGATGAATCAGCCCTTGTACTAGGACAGAAGGTTGCATCTTTTTTCGAAAGTGGCTTGCAAGGGTTGTCTAGTGTAACAGTAGAGGAACTGACCTCTATAAAAGGGATTGGTCTGGCAAAGGCTTGTCAGGTATCTGCTGCTATAGAATTAGGAAAGCGTGTCTGCAAGAGTCAAAAGAAACTGATTGGCCAAGTCAAATCACCTAAGATGGTAGCTGATTATTTCTTGGTAGAACTCAAACATGAAAACAAGGAAAAGTTCATCGTAGTCTTTTTAAACACAAAGAATATCATCACATCTTATGAGGTGATTTCAGTGGGGTCACTTTCAGCATCTATCGTCCACCCCAGAGAGGTTTTCAATCGTGCCATAAAGAGGAGTGCGGCATCCATTATTTTGGTACACAACCATCCTAGTGGCAAAATAGATCCCAGTAAAGAGGACCACCAGATAACGGAAAGACTCTGTAAAGTTGCTGAAATAATCGGCATAAAAATACTGGATCATTTGATTGTAAGTGGTGAAAATTATTATTCTTTTAAAGAAATGGATTTAATATAGTGCTTTTTAGCACTATTTTCTTTTTTGTCACAAAAAAGCCTTAAAAATGTGTTACTATTGTAGGTAGAGAATTTTATAAAAAATTCATAATAAATATGGCATTTCTATGGCTTTTAGCCATTTATTATAGTACAATCTTTGAGTACAGATTTGGAAGGAGAAAACAACTTGGGATTATATGATTTATTCAACAAGGAAATTGGTATCGATTTAGGTACTGCAAATACATTAGTAACAAAAAATGATAAGAAGATCATCTTAAGAGAACCATCGGTAGTTGCCATGAACTTAAACACACAGGAAGTGGTAGCTGTAGGTGCTGAAGCCAAAGAAATGATTGGTAGAACACCTGGTAATATCAAAGCTATTAGACCTCTTAGAGATGGTGTTATTGCAGATTTTACAGTAACAGAAAAAATGATTAAATACTTTATCAAGAAGACACATCCAAAGCAAGGACCATTTGGTTCTATTAATGTTGCTATTTGTGTGCCTTCAGGTGTAACTGAAGTTGAGAAAAAAGCCGTAATAGAAGCAGCAGAATCTGCTGGTGCTAAAAAGGTTATGTTGATAGAAGAACCTATGGCTGCAGCAATAGGTGCAGGACTGCCGATTGAAGATGCATTTGGTTCTATGGTTGTAGACATCGGTGGTGGTACAACTGAGATTGCTGTTATTTCTTATGGTGGTATTGTACTTTCAAGATCCATCCGTGTTGGTGGTGATGAGTTAGATGAAGCCATCGTACAGTTTGTAAGAAAAGAATACAACTTGATGATTGGTGAAAGAACGGCTGAGGAAATCAAAATCAACATCGGTTCTGCTTATCCTTTAAAAGAAACTTTACAAATGGAAGTGACAGGTAGAAACCTTCTTACAGGTTTACCAAAGACATTTACCCTAACATCTAAAGAGATTCTTTTAGCTTTAAAAGAGCCTGTGAATTCTATTGTTGATGGTGTTAGATATGCACTTGAGAGAACACCGCCAGAGTTATCATCAGATATTATTCAGCGTGGTATCATGCTTACAGGTGGTGGTGCTATGTTAAAGGGCTTAGATGTCTTAATTAGAGAAGAAACACAAGTGCCTGTAGTGATTGCAGAGAATCCACTTGACTGTGTAGCAGTGGGTACAGGTATTGCTGCCAAAGAATTAAGATATTCCTCAAAAACAAGTAAAAAATCTAGAAACTATTAGGAGTGATGATGGACGGCTATAAAGTAAGAAGATGGTTGATCTTAGTTGTCGCAATATTTGTCATCACAATCATGGGTATTACCATGGGTGGTAGAGAGCGTGTCACTTTTGTAGAAAATGCAATAGGGACAGTTATAGCTCCTATACAAAAAGGGTTCTATAATGTAGGTAGTTTTATAAGCGATAAGATTAGACCCATTGTTTCTATTTGGGAAATAGAAGCAGAAAATAAGGAACTGGCTGCTGAAAACGAGAAACTCCATCAGGAGCTTATAGAAGCCCAATTAACAGCCAATGAACTGGCTGATTTGGAAAGTTTGCGTACAGCCTTAAATTATGCTGGTAATCAAGGTATAGATAACTATATAACAGCCAATGTCATTGCCAAGGATACAGGCAATTGGTACAGCATGTTTACCATTGATAAGGGAACTGCTGATGGTGTTACAAAAAACTCAGCTGTTATGAACGGTGATGGTCTTGTAGGCCTTGTTTATGAAGTGGGTACCAATTGGGGACAGGTTATTACCATTATTGACAACAAGTCTAATATAGGCTTTGAGGTTTTAGATGCAGACCAAACCTATGATGGTATGCTTCATGGTTCTGTTGATGCTGTAATTTCTGGTGAGTTATTAGATCCTAGAGCCACAGTAGCAGTGGACAATATTGTTGTAACTTCAGGTCTTGGTATTTATCCAAAAGGTATTCATATCGGACATATATCTGAAGTGGTCTATGATGAAGATGACTTGTTATTATCAGTGGTTGTAGAGCCGTCTGTTAATTTTAAGAACATCGATAGATTGTTTGTGATTCCAAAGGAGTCTTCAGATGATCAATAGTGATATTCATATTAAATACAGATACTTGTTTCTGATAATTGTTATAAATTACATTTTACAATCGACGATTTTTCAGGCCTGGAAACTAGGAGACATATCCGCCAACTTAACACTTGTTTTAGTGATTGTCATTACCATCATCTATGGTTTGGAAAAAGGTCTCTTCACAGCAGTAATCGCAGGATTGTTTGTGGATGTCTTTCTGTCTATGGCAGTTGGCATCAACCTCTTTATACTTGTGATCATATCTGTGCTTATAAGTATTATCGGACGACCATTATTTACAGGTAATAGATTAACACTGGTCTTTATGACAGGGGTAAGTACACTATTATATCATTTGATGTATTTCTTTTTCATGTACTTTTTAAATAAGGGTGTTAGTTTCAGTTTGGTTATGACGCATATTGTTCCAATGGAAATTGTTTTAAATTCTATAGCATGCGTTTTAATCTACCATTTCTCTTTGAAGTGGATTGAAAGATATAAATTAGATTAGACAGTTCTTAGGGGCTGTCTTTGTTGGTATTAAATACGTAACGAAAGGTGATATTATTGTTTGAAAAAATATTTGATAGAAGACACTTTGTAGTAATTATTTTAATCATACTATTTGCCATTTTGTTATACAGACTTGCGCAAATAACCATCATTGATGGTGAAATGTACCGTGAAAAGGCCGATGATTCCTTCTTACAGCGTATCACGCTGTCGGCAAAAAGAGGGGATATTTATGATGCCAATGGTGTTTTGTTGGCTGAGAACATTCCTTCCTATACAGTTAAGTTCTTAGATGCACCACAAAATGCAGCTGAGATTGACAGGGTAGCCATTGAGCTTTTGTCACTCTTAGAAGAGCGTGATGAAGTATATTTAGAATTTCCAATTCAAATTATAGATAATAAGTTCTATTTCAGAGACGATATTTCTACAAGGGCATGGTTGGCTTCAAATGGGTTTCCAGTCAACTCTTCAGCGGATTATGTCTATGAAAAAATCAGAGAAAGAGAATTCATTGATGAATCACTTGATGTATACGGGGCACAGAAAATGCTCTTGTATCAAGGTATTTCATTACCGATTTCTGTTAAGTCAATGAAGTTTCTTAATGAACTGAATAAAGAAAGATTTTTGGAGCGTTATGGCTTTGATGTAAAAATGACAGCAGACCAGGCCTTTGAGGCTTTAAAAGAGAACTTTATCAAGGCTTCTGACCAAGAAAAATACACTGATGAGGAAATGCTTAAAATCATCACAGTTAGGGATGCCTTTAGGAAACAGGGTTACCTGTCTTATATTCCTATAGAAATAGCCAACAACATCTCTAAGGAGACAGCTATACTTATTCAAGAAAGAAGTATGGACTTTCCAGGTGTTTCTATAGAAATTGATCCTATTAGGAATTATCCTTTTGGAGACAGTGCAGCCCATGTGATCGGTTATATGGGTAAAATATCTTCTGCTCGTGAAATAGAAAAGTACAACTCAGAAACGGGTTACAATCCTAATGACATGATTGGTAAAACGGGACTTGAAAACACTTTTGAAGATGTCCTTCATGGTGAAGATGGTTACAAGTACATTTACGCCGATGCTAAGGGTAACTATATTGGTGATTTCATAGAAGGTATTCCTGGCAAGGAAACCAAGGAATCCAACTCGGGAAAAGACATTCAACTGACTATAGACATAGAACTGCAGCAGGCAGTAGAGCATTATTTAGAGTACGGTCTTGGCCAGATTCAAAAGGGTGAGCCTTATGTATCGCAGTGGGGACAGATGAATTACAAACCCTATGAGAATGCCAAATCTGGTGCAGCCATGGTTGTAAAGGTAGATACAGGTGAAGTACTTGCACTTGTCAATTATCCTTCTTATGATCTAAACTTATTTGCAACAGGGATTACAAGTGAAGACTACAACTCACTAAAACCTGAAAATCCAAGGAATCCACTGGATCCAAGACCCCTTTATAACATTGCAACCAATACGGCTGTTCAGCCAGGATCGACTTTTAAGCCCATTACAGTTTTAGCGGCTATAGAGCAAGGCCTTGACCCTGAACAAAAGCTGTTTGCTGCTGGTGTTGTGGAACTAGGGAAACAACTCTATAGATGTTGGTACTACAGAGCGCCTTATCATGGCATACATGGCTCTATCAATGCCATGCAAGCTTTAGAAGTATCGTGTAACTACTTTATGTTTGACATTGTTAGAGGTTATGACTATTACAGGTCGCGTGATCTATCCTTTGAAATGAATACTGAAATTCTTCTAGACTATGCTAGTAAGTTTGGACTTGGAGAAGGTTCGGGTTTAGAAATCTATGAAAATGTGGCTGGACTTCCAAGTCAGGATGTAAAAAAACGTACTCAGATGAATGCCCTAAGATGGTTTTTAAGTGGTGTATTAGACGATTACTTTGATCCAGCTAGAATAGCCAATGAAGACGAAAAAGCCCTTATCATTGATGAGATTACAAGATGGGTTGATGAGTATTTAGATGGGACACTTACAAGAAATGAAACCATTAGACGTTTGATGGCTTTAAATCCTGTAACGGATTATGATGAAACATCACTTTTGGCAGATTATATTTATTACTCGTATTTCAGACAAATTCCTTGGCGTGAGGGTGATGATTTAAACCTTTCTATTGGTCAGGGGGACCATAGATACACCGTGGCCCAAATGGTTAGATATGTAGCAGCTATTGCAAACGGTGGTTATCTACATGAGTTGACCCTTGTAAAAGAAGTAGACGGTGAATCAACCCTGTCACCAACTGATGAACAGATTGAGATGGTAGATGTCAACAATCTAGAATACATCAGAGAAGGTATGAGACTGGTTGCTCATGGTTCTAGTGGGTCTGCAAAGGTAGTCTTTAGAAACTTTGATCTAGAGGTAGGCGCTAAGACTGGTACCGCTCAAGCAGCTGGTAGAATACCACCTGCAGATGAACTTGGTTACATTCGTCAAGTGTTCCCTGATGTTCTAAAAGAGGCCAATGCTGGTATTAGGGAGTCAAGTGACAGATACTTAAATATAACGATTCAGGAATTAGAAGATGAAACGACTCGTATCTTAGAAGAAAGAAATACGGAGTTAGCAGACCTGATGAATGCCTTTTATGAACTAGAAGTGGGTGAGGAAAAAGAAGCCCTATCAGAAAAAATTAAAGACAAGGCACAAGGCACCTATTTAGACCAAGGTTTTATCATGAGAGAAGTGCTTCTTAATATGTCTGATGACCGCATCACCAATGAGATGATCGACTCATATAGACAAGAGTATGACCCCTTTACGTGGTTCATCTCATTTGCACCTTATGAAGACCCAGAAATTGCTGTTGTTGTACTGATTCCACAAGGTGGATCTGGTGGTTATGCAGCTCCAATTGTTCGTGATATCTATGGAACCTACTTTGATTTATTTGAACATGAAAAAATGTTGATGGAGTAACCACAAGATGTGCGATAACCATTTGAAAATATTGCTATATGTAGTATAGTAGTAAGTAGATAAGTATAAATGGGGGTTAGTTTGAATAAAATAGTAGAATTTAAGGGTACATCAGATGGTATTGTACTTCAGATAAGACCATTTCACTGTTTTGAAGAGGTTGCAGAGTGTATTCACAAGAAGTTTGAAAAATCTGCTCAGTTCTTTACAGGGGCTACAATTGTAGGCGTTGAAGGTGAGATTGGTGTAGAAAAAAATAGATTTGAACTTTATAAGCTTTTAACTGAAGACTATAAGTTAAATGTCATCAGTTTGGATAGAGTTGTTAAAATAGAAAAAGAACCAGAAGCGGTTAAAGAACCGGAGATTAAGAAGGAAGAAATTGCAATTGAGGCACTCAATTATAATGAGTATGACACAAAGATTGTAAGAAAGAACCTTCGATCAGGTATGGGTGTTTCCTATGATGGCAATATTGTTGTGATAGGTGATGTAAACCCAGGTGCTGAAATCCAAGCCGGTGGAAATGTCATCGTTATGGGTAAACTTAGAGGCATGGTACATGCCGGTAAGTTTGGTAATAAAGAGACTTATATCATTGCATCAAAATTGATTCCGACCCAAATCAGGATTGCAAACATCATTGCAAGAGCACCTGAGGACGATCATATAGATGAGTTAAAGCCAGAAATAGCACATATTAAGTCTGGTCATATGAGTATTGAGGAACTATAGAGAGGGGCTATAAAAATGGGTGAAGTTATTGTAGTAACATCTGGTAAAGGTGGCGTTGGTAAAACAACGACAACAGCAAATATTGGTGCTGGACTGGTTAATTTAGGCAAGAAAGTAGCAGTAATCGATGCAGATATCGGCCTTAGAAACCTAGATGTTGTACTAGGATTAGAAAATAGAATTGTATACGATATAGTAGACGTTGTAACAGAAAACTGTAAGTTAAAGCAAGCGCTTATTAGAGATAAGAGATTTGATGGTCTTTATCTACTACCAGCTGCTCAAACTAAAGACAAGGATGCTGTATCAACAGATCAAATGGTGAAGTTATGTAATGACTTAAAAGAAATTCATGATTATGTTTTAATTGACTGTCCTGCAGGTATTGAGCAAGGTTTTAAAAATGCCATTGCTGGTGCAGACAGAGCAGTAGTTGTTACAACTCCTGAAGTTTCAGCTGTAAGAGATGCTGATAGAATCATCGGTTTATTAGAAGCTGCTGAAATCGAAAGTCCAAAACTAATTGTTAATAGAATTCGTCCTGACATGGTAAAACGTGGTGAAATGATGGATTTAGACGATATGAGAGAAATTCTTGCTATTGATATTCTAGGTGTCGTGCCAGATGACGAAAATGTTGTTATTTCAACAAACAGAGGTATTCCTACTGTTTCGGATGATGCATCATTCTCAGGCCAAGCTTTTAGAAATATTTCAATGAGAATTACTGGAGAGGAAGTACCTCTTATGGAACTAGATATAGACAATTCATTGATGTCTAAGATCAAGAAATGGTTTGGAATAAAGTAAGGAGAGTTTGATGTTTGATTTAAAGAAGTTTTTTAGCAAGCAACCAAAGAGTAGCAATGTAGCCAAAGATCGTTTAAAGCTGGTACTTGTACATGATCGTGCAAATTGTTCACCTGAACTTTTAGAGATGATGAGAGGTGAAATTTTAGAAGTACTAGCCAAATACGTTAACATTGATGAGCAGAAGCTAGATATTAGAATTTCTAATCATGAAAAAGATTTTGAAGGAAAGCCTGCGTTAATTGCAAATATTCCAATTACAAGCATGAAACGTGGTCAAGAGAAATAGTAAATGGAAAACAGAAGTTTATTTAGAAATATAGATTTCGGATTAATTTTATTGATTCTTTTACTGGTAGGTGTCGGCATGTTAGCCATAGCCAGTGCAACAAGAGTCATGGAAGATGGTATTTCAAGAGAGGTAAAAGTTCAAGCTTTTGCCTTCTTTATTGGCGCTGTTATCGTTATAGTCTCTCTGATGTTGGATTATAATGCCGTGGGTAGCATCCACTGGGTGGTTTATGGCCTGTCCATAGTCATGCTCCTCTTGGTTTATGTGCCAGGACTTGGAGCCCCTAGAGGTGGTGCGCTATCATGGATTGATTTAGGTGTTATGGATCTACAGACCTCAGAGGTCGCCAAGATAGGATTCATCATATCCTTTGCCAAGTTTTTAGAGAATCATGAAGAAGATTTAAACCATCCTAAAACACTCTTAAAGATAGGTGCTTTTGTCGCACCGTTTTTATTCCTCATATACAAGCAACCAGATTTCGGTACCATGCTTGTGTTTGTATCCATCATAGGTGGAATGCTATTGGTGGCTAAATGGGACTGGCGTTATATCGGTACAGCTCTTGGTCTTGGTATCATTGGTGGTATGAATGCCGGACGGTTTTTAGATGAATACCAGATGAACAGATTGTTTGCATTTTTAGAGCCTGAGAATTTACTTTTACCAGGTAATTACCATGTAAATGCATCTAAGACGACCATTGGTGCTGGTATGATGACAGGCCGTGGCTTGTTTGAAGGTATCTACCATAAGGGTGACTGGTTACCGGTACAGGAAACAGACTTTATCTTTGCTGTATGGTGTGAGGAAACCGGCTTTGTCGGTGGTGCCATCATCATCGGTTTGTTACTGCTTTTATTGATGAATCTGATGAAGATTGCCTATCAGGCTAAAGATAAGTTTGGGACATATATTGTAACGGGGATTGTTTTTATGTTCTTGTTCCAGATATTCGAAAATATCGGCATGACCATGGGACTTATGCCAGTAACAGGTATCACTTTACCATTTATTTCATATGGTGGTTCTTCTATGATCACCAATACCATTATGATTGGTATTGCTCTTAATGTGCATATGAGAAGAAAGAAACAAGGGATGTTTTCAAATCGATAAAATTATTTGATTCTGAAGTCAAAATAAAGTATGATAGGGTATGGCGCATAGCCATACCTTTATTGGTATGAAAAGCTCGATACTTTGAGTACTTATTGGTTGTATAATATCAGACCTAGTGGTTTGTTTAAGTTAAAGAGTGAAGGCTTTAACTATAGAAAATACGTTTCTTATTAGAAGGAGAAAACATGTTAAAAAATAAAATTGACGATATTTTATATTTAGTCGAGAAACCAAGCCGTTATATTGGTGATGAAGTCAACAGTGTTAAAAAAGACATCACTGACGATATGATGAGATTTGGCTTTTGCTTTGCAGATGTTTATGAAGTAGGTATGTCACATTTAGGTTCACATATTTTATATGGTGTCCTTAATGAAATTGAAGATGTTTATTGTGAGAGAGTTTATTCACCGTGGACAGATATGGAAGAAAAAATGCGTGAACATGGTATACCAATGTTCACAACTGAAACACGTACAGATATCGCTGATATGGATATCTTAGGTTTCACATTACAGTATGAACTCATTTATACAAACATCTTAAATATGTTAGATTTATCTAACATTCCATTTAAGTCTAAGGATAGAACAGAAGACCATCCTATTATTATGGCTGGTGGTTCTTGTGCTTATAATCCTGAGCCGCTTGCTGATATTGTAGATTTCTTTTCGCTTGGAGAAGGTGAAGAAGTCCTTGTAGAAGTGATGGACCTTTACAGAGAAAAGAAGAAAAAAAATTGGACAAAAGATGAGTTCTTGAGTCGTCTAGCGCTTGTAGACGGTATTTATGTACCTAAGTATTATGATGTGACTTATAAAGAGGATGGCACAATCGCGACTTTTGGACCTGTAGATGAAAAGTATCCAAAGACCATTCAAAAGAGAATCATTGAGGATATGAATACTGCTTACTACCCATCTAAATTTATTGTACCTTATACAGATGTTGTCCATGACCGTGCCAGTGTGGAAATCTTTAGAGGCTGTACAAGAGGTTGTAGATTCTGTCAAGCGGGTATGATCTATAGACCGATCAGAGAGAAGTCTAAAGAAGTGATTGTTGAAACAGCTCAAAAGATCATTGCTGAAACAGGTTATGAAGAACTGTCATTAACATCATTATCTACGCTAGACCATACAGACATCAAGAAGACAATTTTTGAGTTAATAGATAAAAATAAAGAAGATTTTGTAGGTGTATCTCTACCATCTTTAAGAGTAGATGATTTAGCAATAGAAGTTATTCAGGAAATTCAAAAGATCAGAAAAACTGGTTTAACTTTTGCCCCAGAGGCTGGCTCGCAGCGTATGCGTGATGTGATCAACAAGGGGGTTACTGAAGAAGATTTAGAAAAGACATTAAGTCAAATCTTTAACTTGGGATGGAACCGTGTAAAATTATACTTTATGATCGGTTTGCCAACTGAAACAACTGAAGACTTAGATGGCATAGATGCTTTAGGAAATAAGTCAACGTGGTTGTTCAAGCAAGTACCAGCTGAAAATAGAAAAGGCAGCGTAAGTGTGACACTTTCTACGGCTGGTTTTGTACCAAAGCCTTTTACACCATTCCAGTGGTTTAAGCAGAATACTTTAGAAGAGTTTAGAGAAAAACAGTACTATTTAAAAGATAAAATTAAGAATAAAAAAGTTAAGTTCAATTACCATGATGCAGAGACGAGTGTTTTAGAAGGTGTCTTTGCAAGAGGTGACAGAAGACTGACAGATGTACTGATCAAGGCCTTTGAACTGGGTTGTAAGTTTGATGGCTGGCAAGAATTCTTTGATTATGAGAAGTGGATGAAGGCCTTTGAACTTTGTGGAGTAGACCCATGGTTCTATACAAGAGGTAGAGAGTTTGATGAAATTCTACCTTGGGATTTTATTGATGTTGGCGTTAGAAAAGATTTCTTAATCAGAGAATACAACAATGCCGTAAATGAAGTTGTAACAGGTGATTGTAGAGGCAATTGTCTAGGTTGTGGTGTAAACATAGATTTGATTGGACGTGACTGCTAATGATTATATTAAGAATTAAATACAAGAAAGAAAACAATATGAAGTTCTTATCACATCTAGAGTTGATTAAAACTATGGAAAGAGCTTTTAGAAGAATGAACTTTAAAATGGCATTTTCACAAGGTTTTAATCCTAAGCCTAAGATTTCATATGCAGCGCCACTACCAGTGGGTGTAGAATCTGAATGTGACTTTTTAGATGTGGAACTTTTAGAAAAAGTTGATTTGGATGAACTGATCAAGAACCAAAAGCAGTATTTGCCAAACGGACTTGAATTTGTTGAGGCTAAATACCGTGGCAAGTCTAAAAAGCTTATGAGCTTGGTAACGGATTCAGCTTATATCATTCAAGTATGCACAGAAGTTGAAATGACAAAAGAAGCCCTTCAAGACAAGCTTGACCATTTCTTAAGTCAAGACCAAATCACATATGAGAAATTAAACAAGAAAAAGAAGTTAAAGCTTATTGATATAAAGCCTTTAATAGGTAGTTTTGAAATTCTGTCGGTTTATAAGGACCAAGTTATTTTAAAGGCCATGGTAACAACAGGTTCTAACGGTAACTTAAAGCCAGAAAAATTAACTGAGTTGTTCTGTGAAAAAGAAGGTATTCCTAGCATTGTAGGTAAAGATCGTTACAGACGTGTAGAGCTATATGCAAGAAACGAACATGGTACGAAGGTAAACTTATTCGAGGTGTAATATGAAACAGTTGATTGTTGATTATGGTTTAATCTACAATAGAATCGCTCTTTTAGAAGATGGTCAACTCATGGAGGTTTTTGTTGAAAATCGTTTTGATAAAAGCCTTGTTGGCAATATCTATCTCGGCCGTGTCGTCAATGTCGTAAAGTCTATGTCGGCTGCTTTTATTGATATTGGCCAGAAAAAAAATGCCTACATGCCTTTAGAAGAGGGTATCAAAAATGGTCAAGAGATACTGGTTCAGGTGAGAAGAGATGCTGTTGGCGAAAAGGGTGCTACAGTGACAACCGACTTATCTATATCGGGTCATTATGTGGTTTTACTACCAATGAGTAAAAACCATATGGCTTCTAAAAAAATTAGGGATAAAGATAAAAAGAAGGCCCTTATCAATTTGACGAAAGACCATCTGTCTGAGTTTGGTACAGTTATTAGAACTGAAGCGGTTCATGCAAGTGACGATGAGCTTATCTCTGAAATGGACCGTCTAAAAGCCAAATGGGTTGAGCTTGAGAAGTATAGAAGACGTATTGTATCAGATAAGCTATTATATGAAGACTATACTTTTGAAACCCTATTAGAAAAGGAATATCTCTATCAAGCAGACCAAGTGATTTTAAATCATAAGCCAGCTGTTAAAAAGCTTTATCATGACAATGTTCTTTTTCATGATTCAGATCAACCCTTGTTTGAGGCCTATAAAATAGATTCTCAAATTAACTTATCTTTAAATAGAGAAATCAAGCTCAGTCAGGGTTCTATTATTACCATTGATGAAACAGAGGCTTTAACGGCCATAGATGTCAACTCTGCAAAGTTTACAGGCTCTAGTAATAAAGAAGAAACCTTTCTACAGGTTAACCTAGCTGCGGCCAAAGAAATCGCTAGGCAGTTAAGGCTTAGAAATATCTCAGGCATCATCATCATTGACTTCATCAACATGCAAGAAGATGCCTCTTATGAATTCTTACAAAATGCTTTAAACAAGTATTTTAAAAAGGATAAGTGTCATCCGATTATTCACGGTTTAACGACTCTGGGTTTGATGGAAGTTACTAGAAAGAAGAATCGGAAGTCTTTAAAGACCCAGCTCTTTAGCGAATGTCCGACTTGTTCAGGCTCAGGCTATGTTATGTCAGTGGATATGATTGTTAAGAAGCTTATGGACAAGTTAAGAGTATTAAAGGCTCATACTAAAAAGGATGAGTTCATCGTTAAAGTGTCCATGTCTTTTTATGATATGTTATTAACCTCTTTAGATGGCAACACTTATGCCGGTCATTTAGAGAACTTACTTGAAATTGATTTGGACATAGAAATCAATGACAAACTAGAAGGTTATGACTTTCAAACCAGTGTAAAAATGTAGAAATATCTATGTTTTAAGCCCATGATTTATGGCGAAAATGAGTAAAAACATGTTTTCTAAAAAGTATTTTAAAGAAAATAAAAATTATACTTGTTTTTAAAGTTAAATGGGTATATAATGATTTAGTGCGATATGTATCGTACTGTTAACTACCGCTCAGACCGGGTTTTAAAACTTAAAGTTACCCTTGAAGGCGAGTCTTATTACGAGGAGGTGTAAAGATGTACGCAATTATTGAAACAGGTGGAAAGCAATACAGAGTTCAAGAGGGAGACGTTTTATTCATTGAGAAGTTAAACGTTGAAGCTGGCGAAGCTGTAGCATTTGATAAAGTTTTAGCAGTATCTAACGGTGAAGAGTTAACTGTTGGTGCTCCAGTTGTTGAAGGTGCTAAGGTAGAAGCTACTGTAGAAAAGAACGGTAAAGGTAAGAAGGTTATCGTTTACAAGTACAAGGCTAAGAAAGACTACAGAAAGAAGCAAGGTCACCGTCAACCATACACTAAGGTTGTTATCAACAAGATCAACGCTTAGGTCATGACTGAAGTTACAGTACTTATTAAAGATAGTATTGTATCAATTGAAGCAGATGGACATGCAGGTTTTGCCGATCACGGTGAAGACATCGTATGTGCAGCAATTTCTGTATTGATGCAAACTGCTGTGAACAGTCTTGAAAAAGTAGCAGGCATTCCAGAAAACAGGATTATTCTTGAAATGGATGAAGATGGATACATGTATCTTGAAAAACCTGCAAAATTAGATGAAGCAATGGATGTTAAAGCTGAAATTGTTTTACAAACTGTGTTAACAGGACTAGAAGGGATCGCTGAGGCGTACCCACAATATATTAAACTCTATAAAAGGGAGGTGCAAACATACAATGATTAGATTTAATTTACAATTATTCGCTTCTAAGAAAGGGGTTGGTTCTTCTAAGAACGGTCGTGACTCTATTTCTAAGAGATTAGGCGTTAAGAGAGCTGATGGTCAATTCGTAACAGGTGGTAGTATTATCGTAAGACAAAGAGGTACTAAGATTCACCCAGGTACAAACGTTGGTATTGGTGGAGATGATACGTTGTTTGCTTTAGTTGATGGAGTTGTTAAATTCGAAAGAAAAGACAAGAAAAGAAAGCAAGTAAGTGTATACGCTGCTGAGTAATCTTACCATTTAAGAACGAGTTAGCTAAGCCCATCTTTTTGATGGGCTTTATTTTGTGATTTTGTACTTTTTATGGGTACAGAATAATTAGAGGTGGTTAAATGTTTGTTGATAAGGCCGAGATTTTTGTTAAATCTGGTAAAGGTGGAGACGGAAGAGTTTCCTTCAGAAGAGAAAAATATGTACCTGATGGTGGTCCAGACGGTGGTGATGGCGGTAAAGGTGGGTCTATTTATGCCTTAGTTGATTCTTCAATGAGAACACTAATGGATTTTAGATACAAGAGAAAGTATGCTGCTGAGCCAGGTGGTAATGGTGGTAAAAAGAATTGCTTTGGTAAAGATGCCGAAGATTTGATCATCAAAGTACCTCCAGGAACAATTATAAAAGAAAAAGAAACTGGTAGAATCATAGCAGACCTAACTGAAGCGGGTGATAAAAAGCTGATTGCTAAAGGTGGTAGAGGTGGAAAAGGTAATACCCACTTTAAAAATGCTACTAGACAAGCGCCTACTTTTGCACAACAAGGTCGTCATGGTCAAGAAATGACAATCATTCTTGAACTTAAAATGCTTGCAGATGTTGGTTTGGTTGGTTACCCTAATGTGGGTAAATCTACGCTTTTATCAGTTTTAACAAAGGCAAGTCCTAAAATCGCGAACTATCATTTTACAACTCTAAAGCCAAACCTAGGTGTGGTTGAAGTTGTAAAAGGTAAGTCTTTTGTATTGGCGGATATTCCTGGCCTTATTGAAGGTGCCAGTGAAGGTATCGGTCTTGGACATGATTTCTTACGACATGTAGAAAGAACAAAACTTCTTGTGCATGTTGTGGATGTATCTGGTTGCGAGGGCAGACATCCAATAGAGGACTTTGACCGTATTAATGAAGAGCTTTCTTCATATGATGAAAGACTGTCATCAAAGGTTCAAGTCATAGCAGCCAATAAAACGGACATCATTTATGATGAAGAAGTCTATGATGAGTTCATTAAAGAAATGGAATCAAGAGGATACAAGGTATTCCCGATTTCAGCTGCAACACAACAAGGGGTTGTAGAACTGATGCAGTATGTAACAACTGAACTTGAAAACATCGAAGATGTTGTGTTGGTTGAAGTAGACGAACATGCTGTATATGAAGTAGAAGTAGATAAGAATAATGAAGTCAACTATGAAGTTGAAGGTGATGTATATACTGTTAGCGGTGTTCCTATCGAGAGACTGGTATACTCTACGGACTTTAATGACGTTGAATCTCTTCGTCGTTTCCAAAATATACTTATGAAGATGGGTGTGTTTGAAGAACTAAGAGAGATGGGCATTGAAGATGGTGATACAGTTAAGATCTTCGATTTTGAGTTTGACTATTATGAGTAGGAGATAACATGTTATCAAATAAACAAAGAAAATATTTAAGAGGCTTAGCCAATAGCCTTAAGCCTATGATTCAAATGGGTAAAGACGGTAACAAGGATACCTTTGTTAGACAGCTGGATATGATGTTAGAGAATCATGAACTTGTAAAAGTGAATGTGCTAGAGACATCACCTATGTCAGCTAATGAAGCGGCAAACTACTTTGTTGACCGATTAAATGCAGAATATGTACAAGATATCGGTAGAAAATTTGTCCTATACAGACAAGCTCAAGAAGATCCAGAGATAGTCTTACCGAAATAAATAAAAAAATCTCATCACTTCGGTGATGAGATTAATATTTTTTGCTTATTGTGTGGTATAATAGATTCAATTAGAATTATAGGAGGCAAGCATGAAAATCGGTTTGATGGGTGGTTCTTTTGACCCAATTCATAATGGACATCTTGTATTAGCGGAACAAGTTAGAACGAGATTTCAAATGGATAAAATTATATTTATTCCATCTGGAAATCCACCACATAAAGAAACAATGGCCTCAAAAGAGGATCGTTACAATATGACAAAGTTAGCCATTGAAGACAATGAATACTTTGAAATATCAAGAATAGAGTTAGATCAAGATCACAAGACTTATACCATAGATACTGTAAAGAGACTACAAGCTATGTATGGAGATTCTGTTGAGGTATTCTTCATTACTGGTGCAGATATGATGATAGACTTACCATCATGGAAGAACTTTGATGAACTTGTAACCATTTGCAAGTTTATAGGTTCAACACGTCCGGGTGTGGATTATACAGAGTTATCTGACCAAATAGATGCACTTGTTAGAGATTATAAAGCGGATATTACCATTACACAGGTACCGGCCCTTGCCATCTCATCAACGGACATTAGAAGAAGAATCAAGTACAATTTAAGTATCAGATACTTGTTGCCGAGAACAACTGAAGATTATATTTACACGCATAATCTTTACTGTGATAGAAGAACAATATTATGATAGATAAAATAAGAGAAGATGTAAAAAATCATTTGAAACCATCAAGGTACAGACATACATTAGGTGTCTGTAAGTTGGCGGTTTCTTTAGCGAAATGGTATAAGATTGATTTGGTTCAAGCTGAAACAGCAGCCCTCTTACATGATTATGCCAAGTATGCAAGTGACTTAGATATACTTGACACTTATAAAAAACATGGCAGGCCCATCTCGAATGTGATCAGAAACCACCCTAATTTAGGTCATGGTTTTGTATCTGCTGTCATCTCAAAGGATAAGTATCAAGTCTCAGACCAGGTTTATGAAGCGATTTTAAACCATACCTTTGGAAGGCCTGGTATGTCCATGTTAGAAAAGATTATTTACTTAGCTGATTCTTTAGAAGAAGGACGTTCATATGAAGGGATTGATGAGGTCCGGTCACTTCTTTACAAAGATTTAAATAAAGCACTTCTTAAGACGTGTGAAAATACCTTGCTATATGAATTAAAAAGGGGTAATATGATACACGAACAAACAATATTAATGCGAAATGATTTATTGGAGGCGAAGTAATGGACATAGTAGTATATCTTTTATTTGCATTGGGTTTGGTGTTGATCATTAAAGGTGGAGATTGGTTTGTAGATTCTGCTGTTTGGATTGCAGAAGTAACGGGTATACCATCGATAATTATTGGTGCAACCATCGTAAGTATAGCAACAACGCTACCTGAATTAATTGTATCTGTAACAGCAAACTTACAAGGATCATCAGAAATGGCAATTGGTAATGCCATTGGATCGATCATCTGTAACATAGGTTTGATTTCATCACTGGGTTATATTTTATTAAAGAATAAGATTAAAAAGAGTCTTTTTTTAAGAAAAAGTTTGATTATGATAGGCGCATTAGTTGTCTTTACGCTCTTTTCTTTGGACCTGACTTTCTCTCATTTAGAAGCTGGGATTGTTTTACTCTTTATTGTGCTTTACCTTTACTACAACATTAAGGGCTCTAAGGAATCGGATGAAGAGTATACTTTTGATAAAAACACATTAACAGTAAAGATGATTTCAAAGAACATCATGATGTTTGTCGCTGGTGCGGGTGGTATTATTCTTGGTGCTTCACTACTTGTAGACAATGGTCAAATTATTGCCAAGCAGTTAGGGGTTCCAGAGGCGATTATCTCTCTGACACTGATTGCTTTAGGGACATCATTACCTGAGCTTACCACTATGATTTCTTCGATTAAAAAAGGCAATCAAGATATCGGTTTAGGTAACATCATTGGTGCAAATATTTTAAACGTTGCTTTGATCTTAACGTCATCTTCTTTAATTTCAAGTAATGGTTTGCCTATTATGAAATATGATTTTTCTTTATTTGGTAAGTCATTTGTAGGTTTTCCAAATACACTCTTTATAGATGTGCCTTTTGCACTTCTACTTATGGTATTATTTGCTGTACCGACATATTTCAAGGGTGAAACAAAAAAGTGGCAAGGGTTTGCAATGCTTACGACATACGTACTTTATCTAGTATTACGTGTAAGTACGGGTATTTCATAGGAGGAATAAATGGATAACAAATCACTTAGTTTAGAAGTTTTTAAAGCTTTAGACGACAAGAAAGCTCATGACATCAAGGTCTTAGATGTAAAGGGGATTACAAGCGTTGCTGACTACTTTGTAATTGCAACAGGTACATCTACAAAACATGCATCATCACTGGCAGAGTCTGTAGAAGAAGCTTTAGGTGAGATTGGTTTGAATGTCTCTCATAAAGAGGGCTATAGAACGGGTGAATGGATCCTTCTTGACTATCTAGATGTTGTTGTTCATGTCTTTACCAATGAAACAAGAGAGTTTTATAAATTAGAAAAAATGTGGAAAGATGCTGAAATTCTTGAAGTTTCTGTTGACACATACTAATTATCATAATAAAATAGGTTAATAATAAAGAATTTCCTTTAAGGAGTAGTAGAAGTCGCATTTCAGAGAACTGATGGATGGTGTGAATCAGTATAGATTTTGAACTTGCCTTAGTATGTATAGGAATAGGTTAGTTACCGTTAAAGAACTGAGAGAGGACATTTGTCAATTAGGGTGGTACCGCGGAAAGTTTCGTCCCTAGTCGTTAAGTGTCCGTTTTTGTTTTTTGTAAGGGAGGAAAAATGGAGTACAATCATTCAAAAGTAGAAAAGAAGTGGCAAGATATCTGGGATGAAAAAGGTAGCTTCTATGCCACAGAATCAACGGACAAAGAAAAGTTTTACGCATTAGTAGAGTTTCCTTATCCATCAGGACAAGGTCTTCACGTAGGTCATCCAAGACCCTATACAGCGCTAGACATCGTTGCTAGAAAAAGAAGATTAGAAGGTTACAATGTGCTTTATCCAATGGGATGGGATGCCTTTGGTTTACCAACTGAAAACTATGCTATCAAAAATAAGATTCATCCAGCTGTTGTAACAAAGAACAACATTGCTAGATTTAAGGCTCAGTTAAAGTCATTAGGTATGTCTTTTGACTGGTCAAGAGAAATAAACACAACAGATCCTGATTACTACAAGTGGACTCAATGGATCTTTATCCAGTTATTTAACAAGGGTCTTGCGTATAAAAAAGAGTTTCCAATCAACTGGTGTCCATCTTGTAAAGTTGGTTTAGCTAATGAAGAAGTTGTTGGCGGTGGTTGTGAGAGATGTGGTTCAGTGGTTGAGCAAAAGGTTAAGAACCAATGGATGCTTAAAATTACTGAGTACGCAGAAAGACTGATCAACGATTTAGATTTGGTTGATTACATTGAAAGAGTAAAGATTCAGCAGAAAAACTGGATTGGACGTTCTGAAGGTGCAGAAGTTGATTTCCATATCAAAGGGTCAGATGATATATTTAGAGTATTTACAACTAGACCTGACACGCTTTATGGTGCAACTTATATGGTTATGTCACCAGAACATCCATACATTGAAAAATATGCTGATCAAATAGAAAATATGGATGAGCTTTTACAGTACAGATCTGATGCTGCTAAAAAATCAGAGTTTGAAAGAACTGAGCTTGTAAAAGATAAAACAGGTGTTGAAGTTAAAGGTTTTGTTGCCATTAACCCTGTGACTAAAAAAGAGATTCCAGTATGGATTTCAGATTATGTTATGATGAGCTATGGTACAGGTGCTATTATGGCGGTACCAGGTCATGATACAAGAGACTGGGAATTTGCTAAGAAGTTTGACTTACCAATCGTAGAGGTTGTTTCAGGTGGTAATGTAGATGAAGCGGCTTATACAGACAATGCTGATGGTGTTTTAGTGAACTCTGAAATGATCAATGGTCTTAAGGTTCCTGAAGCCAAAGCAAAGATTACTGATTTCTTAGTTGAAAATGGTATGGGTGAGAAGAAGGTTAACTACAAGCTTCGTGACTGGGTTTTCTCAAGACAAAGATATTGGGGTGAGCCAATTCCACTAGTATACTGTGAAACTTGTGGTTGGGTACCTGTTAAGGAAGAGGACTTACCATTAACACTTCCTGAAGTAGACAACTATGAGCCAACAGATAATGGTGAATCACCACTGGCTCATATCCATGACTGGGTAAATACAACATGTCCTGCATGTGGTAAAGATGCAAAAAGAGAAACGGATACAATGCCTCAATGGGCTGGTTCGTCTTGGTACTTCTTAAGATACTGTGATCCACATAACAATGAAGCATTAGCTTCTCAAGAGATGTTAGACTACTGGGGTCCTGTAGATTGGTACAATGGTGGTATGGAGCATACAACGCTTCACTTACTTTACTCTAGATTCTGGCATAAGTTCTTATTTGATATTGGTGTGGTACCAACTGCAGAGCCTTATCAAAAGAGAACATCACATGGTATGATCTTAGGTGAAAACATGGAGAAGATGTCAAAGTCTCGTGGTAATGTTGTCAATCCAGATGAAATCATTACTGAGTTTGGTGCAGATACACTTCGTACTTACGAAATGTTTATCGGTGACTTTGAAAAATCAGTACCATGGTCAATGAACAGCTTAAAAGGTTGTAAGCGTTTCTTAGATAGAGTATGGAAGCTTCAAGATATTGTAGAAGATGGTGATGCTTATTCAGAAGCATTAATCAAGCCACTGCACAAAACAATCAAGAAGGTTTCTGATGACTTTGAGAACCTTAAGTTTAACACAGCTATCGCTGCTTTAATGTCATTACAAAATGATATTACTAAAGTAGGTAAGTTAAATAAGGCTGAACTGAAGACATTTATTACACTTCTTAACCCTGTAGCGCCTCACCAAACGGAAGAGATGTGGGAGCAATTAGGCTTTGAGGGATTATTAAATGAAACGACTTGGCCAACATATGAAGACAAGTACTTAGTAGACGATGAAATCGAAATTGTTCTTCAAATCAATGGTAAAGTAAGAGATAAATTAGTAATCAGCGCAACTAGTACGCGTGAAGAAATGGAAGCATTTGCAATGGCGAGTGAGAGAGTAAAAGCATTAACTGAAGGCAAGAACATTGTTAAAGTAATATGTGTGCCGAAGAAGCTTGTAAACATTGTAGTAAAATAAGGGGGCAATCATGAAAAGTTCAGTACATCCTATTATCAAACGTTATGTACCTTTTGTTAAAGGAATTGCAGGAACATTTGGTAGCAATTGTGAGGTTGTTTTACATGATTTTTCTGATTTGAACCATTCTATAGTTGCCATTGAAAACGGTCATGTTACAGGTAGAGATTCTAACTCGTCTATGACAGATCATTCGCTTCAACAAGTGAAGGCTGGCAACACACAGAAAGACACGATCAATTATTCTGGTAAGGGGGCTGATGGTAGAACCATCAAGTCCACTACCATGTTTATTCGTGACGATAATGATAAAGTTGTCGGTTGTTTATGTATAAACTTTGATGCAACAGAATTTGCTATAGCTAAAAAGGCTTTAGCTGAACTGCTTGATTTTGGTGAGGATGCTACACCGAAGGATGAATCATCTAAAAAAATAAATGATGTTTTAAAAGAAGTTGTTCAGACGAAGATTGACGAAATAGGTAAACCTGTTGCATACTTAAATAAAGATGAAAAAGTTAAAATCGTTAATCAGTTAGACGGACAAGGTGTGTTCCTGATTAAGGGGGCCATTGATTATGTGGCTGATATACTTTGTGTATCTCGTTATACGATTTATAACTATTTAGATGAAACTAGAGAAGATAAATAGGGGGAAATTATGTTAAAGAAAGTTCACACAGACCAAGCACCAGCTGCAGTAGGCCCATATTCACAAGCGATGATCGCTGGTGATTTCATGTATGTATCAGGTCAACTTCCAATGGATCCAGCTGTTGGCAAAATTGTTGAAGGTGGTATCGAAGAGCAAACTAGACAATGTTTAAAAAATGCTATGGCTATCTTAGAAGAAGCTGGTGTTGATTACAAGAACGTTGTTAAGACAACTGTATTCTTAAAAGACATGAACGAGTTCGCTGCTATGAACGGTGTTTATGCAGAGTTCTTTACTGATCACAAGCCTGCAAGAGCTGCAGTAGAAGTTGCTAGATTACCTTTAGATGTAAAGGTAGAAATCCAAATGTTTGTGTATGTAGGTAAGTAGTTTTACTGTTAATAACCTTATGATGACTCATAGGGTTATTTTTTTTATCCTTTTTTCTTGACATACTCGTTATATCTGTTATAGTTTAAGTATAACAGATATAACAAAACTGATTGGTCAAAGTATTCTGATTTAAGTATTATAATGAAATGTATTGTATAAGGAGGAAGATCATGATAAGGATTTCGAATTTTACAAAGAAGTATAAAGATAAAATAGCAGTGGATGGTTTAAATCTATCAGTTGAAGGAGGATCTATTTGTGGCTTCATAGGTCACAATGGAGCTGGAAAAACGACAACACTAAAAGCCTTGGTTGGTATCCATGACTTTGATGAAGGGGAGATATATGTGGGTGGACATTCTATTAAGACTCAGACCCTCCAAGCTAAGAGAATCATGGCTTATATACCAGATAATCCAGATATATATGACTTTATGACAGGTATTGATTACTTAAACTTTATCTCTGATGCTTACCAGGTAAAACAAAAGCTTAGAAAAAGCCTTATTGACAAGTATGCAGGTCTCTTTGAAATAAGTGGTGTACTAAATGATCCAATTTCTTCTTATTCTCATGGTATGAAACAAAAGCTTGTAATAATATCTGCTTTGGTTCATTCGCCACAAGTCTTGATACTAGACGAACCTTTTGTGGGACTTGACCCCAAAGCAAGCCACACCTTAAAGGAGTTGATGAAGGATATTTGTGATAAAGGCGGGGCGATTTTATTTTCAACACATGTATTAGAAGTTGCTCAAAACCTTTGTGATACCATTGCCATTATAAAAAATGGCTCATTATTAACCAGCGGCACTACTCATGAGGTATTACAGGATAAGTCTCTGGAATCCTTATTTTTAGAGCTAACCGATTAGGAGGACACCATGCTAAAAAGTTTAATTAAAAATGAGTTTTGGCATTTACTAAATAGCCTATCTATGAGAAAAAAATCTACGAAAAGACTGATGACTATTATTTTAGGGCTGATATTATCTTTGGCCGTCTACTTAAGTGTTACTTACAGCATGATGGTGTGTGAGAGCTTTCTTAAGATAAATGCTATATCAAGTGTGCCGTTAATGATTTACTTCTCAACGTCAGTCATCATCGTTATCTTTGGTGTTCTTTACTCTTCGGGTGTTCTATTTGACTTTAAAGATTATGATCTTCTAATGTCTTTGCCTATGAAGACTCAGACCATTGTTTGGGCCAAGTTGATCTTTATGTATCTTGCAAACTTGGTCATTACTATAGTTGTCATGGTACCTGCAGTTATTGTATGGATGTTTTATGCGAATGCAACCTTTACACAGGTTGTTCTACAACTTATGTCGCTACCACTTGTAGCTGTAATACCTATGAAAGTATCCAATCTAATCAGTTTGATGGTTTCTTATTTATCAAGGTATGTAAGACATAAGGGCGTCTTTATAACGTGTTTTACCATGGTCCTATTGGCAGCTTTTATGCTTGTATCTTCACTTTCAACACAGCTGTCTTTAGAAGGTCTTACAAATGTTTCTTTGGCGCTTGAAAGCAAGATTCATATGTATTATCCACCGAGTATTTTGTTTTCAGGTATCGTAAAAGGGCGCTTAATTGACTTGCTTTTATACTTTGCATCATCAGCTGTCCTAGCTTTTGTCTTTGTTTTATTGCTTACTAAAGTCTTTAAGTTGGTACACTCAGGACTGGAAAGCGTCAGATTAAGATCCAGTAATAAAGAGGTCCTAGTCAAACATCGTTCAAGTTTTACATCTCTATTAAGAAAAGAGTTTAATGTACTGACATCTGTGCCTATCTATGCCATCAATACCTCATTTGGTGTTTTATTAGGACTAGGCTTTAGTGTCTACATTTTATTCTTTGATGTACAGCTTAAGTTGATGCTCATAATGAATCCAACATTGATTATCTTTATACCAATCATTATTGCCAGTGTTTTTAACATGAGTCCGACAACGACTTCAAGTGTTTCGTTAGAAGGAAAGTACTTTTGGATCGCTAAGTCTTTACCGATAGATCCTAAAGAAGTTTATATGTCGAAAGTTGTTTTTAATATTATTTTAAATGGACCAGTAGCACTTTTGGTATCTATTTGTGTCAGCTGGGTATTTAAGTTTTCTTTAACTTGGTCGCTTCTTACCATTTTATTTACCGTCTTAACTTGTATCCTATTTAGCTTTCTTGGCCTTGTATTAAATCTTAAATTTCCAAACTATGACTGGCTAAGTCCTTCTGTACCAGTCAAGCAAGGCTTACCAGTTATCTTGTCCATTCTATTTTTAGGACTCTTATTGGGCGGTTTAGGCGTGGTTGTATTTATGATAGGCGATATAAGTCTAGCAGTTCTCGTTTATATGATTGCAATGGCCTTAATGGCAATCGTGATTTTCAGCTTGTACAGCCATCTTAATAGATATGCCCATGACTACATCATAGAAGGCTAGTTGATGATGTTTTAAGTAAGAGATGATTTTTCCTTGACATAGGATATGAGTCTGTTACAGTTAAAGTAGAACATGTATAACAAGGAGGGCTTATGTTATTAGCCATAGATATGAATTCTGAAACGCCTATTTACACTCAGTTGTGTAGGCAGATTATAAAGGCCATAGCAACTAAGGAGTTACAAGAAGGAGATGAGTTACCTTCAGTCAGGTCTTTAGCAGCAGATATCGGCGTCAATTTGCACACCGTTAACAAGGCCTACAATATTCTAAAGGCTGATGGTTTTTTAGTTGTCAATAGAAGAAAAGGGGTTGTAGTCAGTCCTTCAACGGGGTATACGTACAATGAAAATTACTTGCAGGCTTTAAAGAATGAACTAGAAAGTGTGGTCATTGAAGCTTTAGCGAGACATGTTTCAGATGATCAATTGACTCAGATGGTTCATGAAATTGTACAAGAAGTGAGAGGTGACTAATATGGCAGAAATAACATTTATTATTGTACAAGTGGTAATGCTTTTATCTTTTCTAATGTTACCTTATATCTCAAGGAAAGATGTTATGTTTGGTGTTACTATGCCAACGAGTGCCTTTAAGGATGAAGCGGTTGTAAGTATAAGAAAAAGATTTCTTATCTTGTCTTTTATATTTGGTCTTATCATGATTGTTTTGCAGTGGACCAACAACCATGAAAAGTTCCTTTTGATGATGCTTCCTGTTACCATTGTGGGTTACTCAGCAGTCTATGTGTATGCCTACAACTTAATGAAGCAGTTAAAAAAATCAAAAGATTATAAGGTGGTATCAACAAAAACAGTTATAGATACCAAGTTCAGATCAAGAGGCATAACAGTGCCAGGTAAATGGTATCTAGCTTATCTTGTGATTTTTATCATAAGCGCACTTGTGTCAGCCTTTAAATATGATTCACTACCTGACTTGCTTGTCATTCAAACCAATTCTTCTGGTCAGGATATGATGGCTAAAGGACCAGCAATACTCTATCTTTTAGGTATGCAAGTCTTTGTTTATCTTCTTATGATTGGCGTTCAATATGCTATTAAACATGCTAAGCAGGAGCTGTCCAATCAAGACACACAAGCTTCAATTAAAAGAAATGTAAACTTTAGATACAGATTTTCTGTTATTTTATACGTCATGGGCCTCTTGATGGGGATTACTTTTTTAATGACCCTATTCTTTACATTAGGGATTATTATAGATGCAAAACTTTTACTTGCGGCAACCTTAATCTTAACTTTCATACCAGTTGTCATAATACTTATATACTCTTTGAAGTACAGACAAGACGGGTCAAAAGATGCTGATGAATCAGACTTTATAGAAAAAGATGATGATCGGTTTTGGAAATTAGGTATGTTTTATTTCAACAAGAATGATCCTTCAATAATTGTTGCCAAAAGAGCAGGCATTGGTTGGACCATTAATCATAGTAGGTGGCAGGCATGGGCATTTTATGTGATTGTCATTGCCACCATCATCCTTGCCATCTATTTTGGAGGTTAAAATGAAAAAAATTATAGTATTCTTATGCGTGTTACTTCTTGTCTCTTGTGGACCGAAGACAGTAGATACAGACGCGCCCTTTGACGGGGTGGATATAGAAACTGTATCCAATGACTTTAATGAACTTTTAAAAATGGGAGACTTTGAAGGCATGAAGTCATTTGACTATACAGATGATTTACAAGCTTATTTAGACAAGAACTCAATGGAAGCTATTTTTGATCAGTTAGGTGTCGGACCTGTTATTAAACAGTATGAGACTGTAAAATCATTGACAGATGGCTATACGATTTTTACAACACCGACGGAATTTGAAAATGCCTCATACAATGTCAACTTGGTATTTGATGTTCAAGGTAAGATTGGTGGTATAAATGTTGCTGAATTTACTGGGACTAATCAAGCGGCAGATATTGATTTAGAAGGATTGGCCTTAAGTCATCATCAGGCTTTTGCAGATGGTGATGTAGAAAAACTTGAAAAAGAATTTTCATATACAGGTCAAATGAAAGAAGCCATTAAACAAGGTCTGTTTTCAAGTCAGGCGACTTCTGAAGCATATGGCCAACTTAAGGCCGTAAAAGAATCATTTTCTTTTACAACTTCTGGCTATACCATTGTAAGTACACCTGTGGTTTATGAAAAAAAGTCCTTTAATTATGATCTTGCCTTTGACGACAAAGGAAATATTGCCGGTTTAAGTTTTTCAGATTTTGCAGAAAAGACAGAAGAACTAGACGATACGCATGTTCAAGAAGTCCCATTAGATGCAGAGGTCAATGGCATGACACTGCCAGGCATTTTGACGCTTCCTACAAGCGGTGAGGATTTTCCAGTGGTTATCCTTGTACACGGCTCAGGCGCTTCTGATAAGGATGAAACCATTATGGGTAATAAACCCTTTAAGGACATAGCATGGGGCCTAGCTGAAAGAGGTATCGCCTCATACAGATATGATAAGTCAACTTATGCTGCACCAGAAAGATTTGCTTCAATGACGGAAATGACTTTGATGGATGAAACCGTCAACGACGCAGTTGAAATATTTGACGTAATTTCTAAAAGAGAAGAGATTAACTCTGACGCTATATTTGTTTTAGGTCATTCTCTTGGTGGACATGCCATCCCTTTGATTGCAGAAAAGACAAATGCCAAAGGCTATATTATCGCTGCGGGCAATGTAAGGGCCCTTCATGAGATGATGTTAGAACAAGTGACTTACATTTTAAACATAGATGATGTTATTACAGAGGATGAAAAGGCTTATATAGATACCTTTGAGACCGATGTAGAAAAGGTAAGAAATTTAGATGAAATGAAAGAGGATGAGGCTGTACTTGGCGCTTACAAAGCCTACTGGGCTTTCTTAGAAGCTTATAAGCCGCTTGAAGTGGCTATGGCTATAGACGCGCGAGTACTTGTCCTTCAAGGAGAAAGAGATTATCAGGTGACTATAGAAGATTATAAGCTATGGTTAAATCAGTTTTCATCTGATGACAAATGGACATTCAACTTGTATCCAACACTTAATCATCTCTTGATGCCAGGTGAGGGAAAAGCTACAAATGAGGAGTACAAGAAGCAGAACCATGTATCGGAAAATCTAATAGAGGACATTGCAAATTGGATTAAAGGTGGTTTATAATACCACCTTTTGTTATGTCTTTACATAAATACTGATTTGGTAGTCTTAGTGTTGTCTTTTTAATCGTGATTACGTATAATGACCTTATTGGAGGAAATTATGCATCCCTTTTTTAAGACATATATGCGAGCTTTATCACTATTAGGCCTAATGGTAATAGCTTATTTTATACTTATTTCTACTTATCCTTTACAATTGGATTTATTTCAGGTCGTTTTCTTTGCAATCATAACAGGCACATCAGCACTTGTTGTGATGAACTTTGCAGAAGATAAAACAGTAAGTTTGTATTCCACATTTATCATTGTGACTGCATTTTATATGCCAGCGCTTTATACAGTCTGTCTGATACTTATTTCAGATATTGTTTACAAGCTTAAGGTCATTTATATAGATAGAGAACACGATAAGCTTTTGGATTCAAAGTTGGCTTTTAATTTTTTTTCAAAGATTATCATAGTTTGGTTTCTCTATATGATTCAGTCTTTTATCCATCATGAATTGATTTACATAGTGAGTGCGACACTTATCTACCATGTCATAAACGTTTCAAGCATCACTTATGTCATAAGGCTCTATACAGGTGATTTTACAGTAAAAGTCTCTACACTGAGTATGTCTATTAGAGAACTCTTTTATATCGCTACAACCTCTGTGCTTTTGATTTACAGCTACAATGCTTATGGCTACATGGGTATGTTCTTTGTTTTTCTATTCTTGATGTCTTTTGCTGTTTACATCTTAAAGCCTGTGACCCATAAGGCTATGGTGGACCAAATAGAAAAAGATGCACTGACAGGTTTTAAATCTAGAGGCCTTTTAGACAAGGTGCTCTTTGATAAGGTAAATGAAAAGATTCCATTTACCCTTGTCTTTTTAGATTTTGATAAGTTTAAGCGTATCAATGATGATTACGGTCATGACTTAGGAGATAAGGTTTTAAAGGATTTTGCTCAAAAGGCCAGCGATAGCTTTTATCTATACGATAAGTTTTTCCGATTTGGAGGAGATGAGTTCTGCGTGATCGTTGATAGACAAGATGATTTAGACTTGGCAGTGGGATCTTTAGAAGATTTATTTTCGAGTAATGTCTATAAGGATGCGGAAGTGACGATTCCTTATAGCTTAACGCTAGGCACATTTTCTTACAATGGACAAGATATGAATGTTTCAGATATTATTTCAGAAGTGAGTAAAAATATGAAGATAAAGAAAGAGGCTTACAATTGAAGCCTCTTTTTACGTTTCCTTAAGTTGTATGTTGTGATGATGGCTCTGTAGATGATAAATGAGATTAAGAGCTTGAACAAGATGCCCATATAATAACCCATATCTACTGCATCGTTTTCATCTTTTTTTATAAGGCTGAATTCTGATTCCGCTAGTAAGCTGTCACCAGAAACGGCATATTCTGAGATAATAGGTGTGCTTGCAAGTTCAATGTTGTTGTAATTGTAAGTCACTTTTCCTAGAATTTGATTTTCTGCTATAGGTGCTTTGATATCGCTGTCGATATAAACCAGTCTTTCAATTTGACTTAAATCAATGGTCTTGTTTAACATCATGGTAAGATTGTCCTGGGCCACTAAGTTGACTGTTATGTTGCCTGCACCTTCGAGTTGAACGGTTTGAATAAAGGCGCCATCAGATACAAAGGTATGACGCACAAAATTTTCAAAGCCATAGTCTAGTAATGTTCTTGAATCCACATAGAGTGAATTGTCGCCATTGGATCTCAGTACAACAGATATAAACCTTTGGTTACCGATCTTTGCTGAAGATACCAGGCAATTACCAGCTTCTGGTGTATAGCCTGTTTTAATACCATCGACTATATCGTATTCTATTGAGATTCTCTCACCCTTATAATTCATTTTGTTGTTGCTCTTAGCACCTAAAAAGGCATTTGTATTTCTTAAGTAGTTTCTCTCATCCTGCTTTTCTGTCTCAGGAATGGTATAAGATTTGGTCTGTACCATTTGTCTTAAGGTTTCATTTTGCATGGCATTTTGAGCGATTAAGGCCAAGTCTCTTGCCGTAGAGTAGTGGTCATTATCATGTAGGCCATTAGGATTTGTAAAATTAGAATTTACAGCGCCCACTTGCTTGGCTCTTTGATTCATAACTTCACAAAAGGCTTCTACACTGCCTGAGTGATAAACAGCCAGGGCATAAGCAGCATCGTTTGCAGATTCAACAAGTGTTGCATAAAGCAGTTGTTCGACAGTCAGTTTCTCATCCTTTATAACATAGATTCTCTTACCGTCTATGAAAGGTGATTTGTCATCTATTGTCACCACTTCATCGAGTGCATGATTTTCTAGAATGATAAGAGCAGTGAGTATCTTTGTCGTTGAGGCGGGATACATTTTTTTATCTGGATCTTTTTCAAATAATACCTGGCCTGTTAGTTCATCTATAAGAATGGCTGATTCGCCAACAATTTGTCCTGAGTCTAGTGTTTCTGCTACTGCAAAGTTTTGTAGAACCAGTAGCATGATGCATAAAAATATGATTAGTTTTTTCATTAATTCCTCCAAAAAAGTATACAACCCATTATATCAAAAAATGGGTTGTTTGAACACTATTCAGATTTAAAACCTTCTCCAATAACTTCTTTTACATTGGCTACTGTTAAAAAGGCATTGTCGTCGATGGCTTTTACATAAGCCTTTATTTTTATGAACTGCCTTCTGTTGAGTACAGTTGAGATAATGGTTACTTCTTTTCCTGCATAAGCACCTTCAGCCTTAAAGATGGTAGCACCTCTGTCAAGTTCATTGATGATGTATTTACGGATATCTTCCGTCTTAGAACTGATGATTCTTACATTGATTTTATTGTTCATACCTTCTATGAGATTATCAATTAAAAAGGCATTCATAATAACACCGAACATGGCATAAAGGCCAGGTTGTAGACCGTATATCTTCATGGCAAATAATACGATTAAAAAATCTGCCATCAGAAGACTTTTACCAATGTCAAAGTTAAAAAACCTGTTGATGATCTTTGCAATAATGTCTGTCCCACCCGTAGATGCATTCTGGTTAAATACGATAGCCAAACCGATACCGCCGATAAATATACCGAAGAAGAGGTTTAGAAATGTGTCTTCAACAACAGGACCGTTTAGTGGTGCTAGTTTTTCAAATAGCCAGATCATACCAGATAATGAAAAAGAGGCATAAATGGTTTTAGCACCAAACTGTCTACCAATGAGTAAAAAACCCATGATAAATAAGACAACATTTGAAATCATCATGACCCCACCGATTGAAAGTCCAGGAAATACCCTGTTAATAATCATAGAAAAACCTGTGATGCCACCTACCGCTAAATCTGCTGGTATAAGAAAAACACATAAGCCAAATGTTAAAATAAGTGTTCCGAGTGTTACTATCAAATAATCTTTTATAATTTTCATGTTTCCTCCTTTAGCCCAATGACATCTATATTAATAATCTTTACCCAAGAAGTCAAGTATCTAAATTTTAAGTTTCTGAAATGAAAGCTTGTTTTCGTATTGAGGAGTTATATGGTATTATAAGGAAAAGGAGGCGTTATAATGAAAATGAAGAAAGAATTGATTGGATTCTGCTTGGTTCTGATCATATTTGTGGTATTGTTTGTCGTAAATAGAGAAGTTAAAGTCGATGTAAAGGGGACGCCCATTCAAGTATCAGGAGAAATCTCTGTAAAAACCTTAAAGGTTTATATTTCTGGTGAAGTCTTAAAGCCTGGCGTTTATGAACTCCAAAAGGATGACCGATTGGATAAGCTGGTTGAACTGGCGGGTGGCTTTACAGATAATGCAGATACGACAGGGGTCAACTTGGCTAAAATCCTAAAAGATGGAGAGATGGTGACCATCTATCCTTTAGGCGATCAGGTGACTTATGTGGGGATAGACATCTTTAATAAGGGAGACAAGGATCTACTGGAGTCAATTGATGGCATCGGTCAGGTGCTGGCAGAAAGGATCATTGATTATAGGGAAAAACATGGTTTTTTTTCAACCATGGAGGACCTTTTGAATGTGGATGGCATTGGTAATCAGAAGTTAAAGACCATTCAAGCTGGACTCATGGATTAAATCTTTCTAAAGAGGTTTAATATTTGTAGAAATGGTGGTAAACTCATACTAGAAAGTGAGGATGCTATGGAAAAAGAAATAAAATTGACCAACCTTGTAAAAGCTGCTGGTTGAGCGGCTAAGATTGGTCCTGAGACCTTAGCACAAGTTTTGTGTGAATTACCTAAATTTGAAAGCGATCGTTTGATAGTCGGTTTAGAGACGTCAGATGATGCTGCTGTATATAAAATGAATGATGAACAAGCTATCATCCAAACGCTTGATTTTTTTACACCGATTGTAGATGACCCATATATGTTTGGACAAATTGCAGCAGCAAACTCTTTGAGTGATGTTTATGCCATGGGTGGTACGCCAACCATTGCTTTAAACATTGTTACATTCCCTGATTGTTTAGATCCGTCTGTTTTAACAGAAATTCTTAAGGGCGGTGCAGATAAAGTTAAAGAAGCAGGAGCGATTTTAGTAGGTGGACATACAGTAAGTGATGATGAACCTAAATACGGTTTATCTGTCACTGGTATTGTACATCCTGATAAGGTACTTGCTAACTCAACTGCAAAGCCTGGTGATGTGCTGATACTGACCAAGCCTATAGGAACAGGTATTTTAAATACTGCTATCAAGGCTGAGATGTTATCTGATAGAATGATTCAAGAGGCTACTTTTGTTATGAAAACCCTTAACAAGGTTGCTGCAGAACCCTTTGACCAAGTGGAAGTACACTCATGTACAGACATCACTGGTTTTGGACTTGCAGGCCATGCTTATGAAATGGCCAAAGGTAGTGAGGTGACTATTAAACTTAAGTTTGATTCTGTACCAGTTTTAGATGAAGCAATAGACAATGCTAAGATGGGCTTGGTTCCAGCTGGTACTTACAACAATATCAAATATATGAAGGATTCTATTTTGATCAATCATGATGAAGATTATGTAACGGATTTGATGTTTGATCCACAAACATCAGGCGGCTTATTGATTTCTTTATCACCATCAGATGCAGAAATCTTAATGGCTTATTACAAGGAACATTTACAAACGCCATTTGCTATTGTCGGTGAAGTCGTAGAAAAAGAGGCGCATGCCATTATTGTAGACTAAATCCAACCCTGTTGGATTTTTTTAGGAGGTAATATGTACGGATTTAAATTATTAGATACGCATAAGGTAAACGAGATTAATTCAGATGCATTTGTTTATGAACATGAAAAAAGTGGTGCCAAACTTTTGCATCTTAAAAATACAGATGATAACAAAGTTTTTTCGATAGCTTTTAGAACACCACCAAGTGATTCAACGGGTGTGCCGCATATTATTGAGCACTGTGTTTTATCGGGTTCAAGAAAATATAAAACCAAAGAACCTTTTATGGACATGGTCAAAGGCTCTCTAAAGACTTTTATCAACGCCATGACTTTTTCAGATAAGACCATCTATCCAGTTGCGTCTAGAAACGAAAAGGACTTTATGAACTTAATGGATGTCTATTTAGATGCAGTCTTTTTCCCTATGATTCATGAAGATAAGACCATCTTTATGCAAGAAGGCTGGCACTACAACCTAGAAGAAAAAGATGGTCCACTTAAATATAATGGTGTTGTTTACAATGAGATGAGAGGTGCCTATTCACAACCAACAACTCTTTTAAGAGAGTATATTGGAAAGTCTTTGTATCCAGATACAACCTATCAATACTCATCAGGTGGTAATCCTGATAACATCACAGATTTGACATATGAAGACTTTAAGAAGTTTCATGAGGATTTCTATCATCCAAGTAATGCATATATTTACCTTTATGGTGATGGCAATATTGAAGATTATTTAAAGCACTTAGATGATTACTTAAATCATTTTGATAAAAAAGAAATTGAGTCACATATTCCACTTCAGAAGGGCTTTGATAAAATCAACCAGTATGATGGCAAGTATAGCATCGCTTCTGAAGAATCAGATGATAAAAAGACTTACTTAAGTTATAACTTTGTAGTGGGTCAAGGCACTGACGCTAGAGCTCATTTGATGGGTGAGGTGATGAAAGATGTCCTTGTAGGAGCAGCTGCTGGTCCTGTTAAAAAGGCACTTTTAGATGCTGGTATCGGTGAAGACATCATGGCTTCCTTTGATGGTGGTGTTCAGCTGAATCTTTCTATCATTGCAAAAAATGCTGAGCTTAGTCAAAAATCAGAGTTTGAGCGAATCATTCGTGAAACTTTAGAGAAGGCTGTTAAAGAGGGTCTTGATAAAAACCTAATTGAATCATCAATCAATGTATCTGAATATGATATGCGTGAAGCAACAGGTTTTGCGACAAAGGGTATCATCTATCATATCTACAGCATGAACTCATGGTTGTATGAAGGTCATCCAACTGAACTGATTGCTTATGATAAAGAAGTAAAGGCGATTAGAGACCTTATTGATACAGATTATTTTGAAAAGTATATTCAAGAGAAATTATTAGATAACACACATGCTTCAGTGGTATCTTTATCACCTGAAAAAGGTTTGAGTGAAAAGAAAGCTAAGGCAGATGAAGACAAGCTTGAAAAAGTAAAATCAGCTTTATCAGACCAGGCTTTAGATGACATATTAGAAGAAAACAAGGTATTGAAAAGTAAACAGCTGACACCAGACTCTAAAGAAGCATTAGATACCATTCCGAAGTTAAGTGTTTCAGATGTTACTATAGAAGCAGAACAAATACCAATTGAAGAAAATCAGGTAGACGATTATAAGATTGTAAAACACAATATCTTTTCTAATGATATTGCCTATGTAGAATTCTTATTTGATACGACTATGGTTTCGCAAGAAGATATTTCATATATACCTTTATTAGCAGATTTAATTGGTAAGATAGATACCAAGTCATATGGCTATGGTGATTTAAATAATGAGATTTACAAGTTAACAGGTGGCATCAACTTATCTTCAAGAACTTATACAGATACTAACTCCAAGGCTTTTTATCCTAAGATGGTTGTATCTGGCAAGGTTATTGTTGACAAGTTAGAAGACTTGATGAGACTGGTGAATGTCTTATTGACAGAGACTCTCTTTGAAGACAGTAAAAGAATCAAGGAACTGCTTCTACAGAGTAAATCTAGAATGGAAATGGCCATCAACCAAAGAGGTGATTCTTATGCATCTTCTAGACTGGCATCTTACTTCTTACCGTCATCACATTATGGTGAAAAGGTAAAAGGTTTTGATTACTACTGGTTCTTATCAGATTTGATTAAGAACTACGATGCACAAGTACTTGAAAAACTTCAGAATGTTTATGTAAAGCTCTTTAATACAAATGGCCTAATCATCTCAATTACTGGTGATGACAAGACTTATGATACATTTGAAAAGACATACAAGTCAGCTTTAGAAGGTTTAAATAAAGATGCTTTTGAAAGCCAATCATATAATTTTGATCTTAAAGTTAAAAATGAAGGAATTGCTTCTTCATCAAATGTTCAGTATTGTGCTCAGGGCTTTAACTTTAAGGCTTTAGACTACAAATACTCTGGTCATATGCAAGTCTTAAAATCTATTTTAAGTGCTGACTACCTACATGATAGAATTCGTGCTAAAGGTGGTGCATACGGCTGTGGTATCTCTTTTTCAGACAATGGTAATGTTATTGCCACTTCTTACAGAGATCCAAACTTAGAAAATACATTCAATGTATTTGATGAGATGGCGGATTACATTGATGAGTTGTCATTAGATCAAGAAACATTGACACGTTTTATCATCGGTGCTGTCTCTAGATTGGATTCTGCTATGACACCAAAGGGTAAGGGAACATATGGTACAGCCAATCATATCTCTGGTATCACTCAAGTTATGATTCAAGAAGAGAGAGAAGCTATCTTAAACATTAAACTTGAAGATATCAAATCACTTGCCAAACTGGTTAGAGAGGTTATGAGTAAAGGTTACAGAGTTGCTTATGGTAATGATGTAAAAATTAAAAACTCTGACGTGTTTGATAGCGTTAAAAACTTAAATGATTAATCTGAACAGCCGACAGGCTGTTCTTTATTTATCAAAAAAATAAAATAGGCCCAGCCTATGGCTTGCCTATCCGATGTTCATGTTTAGCTTATAAAGCTCGATTTGTACGTTTAATTTCTTTTGCTTTCTTTTAAATACTTTCATAAAAGTCTCCTTATAAAACACTTAAGTTAAATCTTACAAAATCTGTTTCACTTCTATTTGCTTTTTTATCTTTCTTCTTGTTGTTGAATAATCTTTTTAACATCATGTACTCCTTTCTTTAACTATCTACAGTATAGTATATGGTGTCAGACCAAGAGCAAGAGCTAATTTTAATTTTATTTGCATCTTTTTCATAAGAGTGTGGTCTCGGGCCTATTAGGAAAACCAGGAAAATATTTTCCTGGTTTTCCTGGAGTTTTCCTTGAAATGAGAAGTGAGTATTTCCAGTACTTTGACCTTGTGTTGGGTTGACCCAACACTTTACTCTCTAGTATTTAATCTGTAAAAGTGTTCTAGTGGTATACAAATCACACAAGTTTCACACAGTTTCCACACTGCTTTGATGTATATTGGATAACTGAATTTAACTATAATGTGGTTAAGAGGTGAATGAATATGAACAGACAACTAATAAGAACAGTGGTACAGGCTTTATGCTTGGTCTTAACACTTTTAGGATTTTTCGTGAATTTTGCATGGACAATGGGTATCATCATGCTTGCAATAATAATCGGTGGTACATTCTATTGTGGGTGGATATGTCCATTTGGTACTTTGCAAGAGTTTTCAAATAAATTGGCTAGGCTATTAAACATCAAACAGAAGAAAATGCCAAAGGCTTTCCACCGAATTTTTAAATACACAAGATATATTGTATTTGCAGTGGTAGGACTTTCAACATTACCAATTATTATGGACATCATGTCTTATGAACCTAGAACGGCCTTTTTATCGCTTTTAAGTGGTAATGTGCCAGCTGTCTTGGCCTTAGGTGTGATTGTCTTATTTACACTGCTTTCAATGGTATATGAACGTTTCTACTGTAATTATTTATGTTATGAAGGTGCCAAGTATGGTTTGATTGGTTTATTCAGACCAGTTACCATCCATAGAAATATAGAATCCTGTATTGATTGTGGTAAGTGTGATAAGTCATGTTCAATGAACATAGAGGTTTCTCAGTTTGAAGTATTGAGAAGTCCAAACTGCATCAACTGCTTCAAATGTTTAGATGCATGTCCCGTTGACAACACATTAGAGTATGGTTTCAAACCTAAAAAGTTGTTTACAAAATCATATAGATTACTACTAATCAGTTTGCTTATTGTGATACCTGCAGCAATTATGGTCTTAGCTGGTACCGATGATCATCACGAAGCTGAAGCGACTACCAGTAATAGTGATTATACGAATGTAGAGATTTCTGGCATGCCAAGTGAGCACTATGCAGATGGTACTTATGAAGGTGTAGGCGGGGGATTTAAGGGGAATATTTATGTGGAGGTAGTGGTCGAATCAGGATTGATTAAGAATGTGACCGTGACTGACCATAATGATGATAGAAAGTGGTACAATATGGCTGAAAGTATCATTGGTGATATCATAGGTACACAATCAACAAATGTAGACTTAGTCAGTGGTGCGACTTATTCATCGTCTGGTATCAGAGATGCCGTTATCAATGCCTTAGAAAATGCAGTAACAGAAGAAACCAATACTAACTCAAGCAATCATCTTGAGACAGCACCAGCAGGTGAGACAACAGTTGATGTGATTTCAGATATTCCAAGTGGGACTTATACAGATGGTACCTATGAGGGTGTAGGTCGAGGATTTAAAGGTAATATCTATGTAGAGGTAGTGGTTGAATCTGGTCTTATTAAGAATGTGACTGTTACAGACCATAATGACGATAGAAAATGGTATAATAGGGCTGAAGGTATCATTGATGATATTCTACATGCACAATCGACAGATGTTGATTTAGTGAGCGGTGCAACTTATTCATCGTCTGGTATCAGAGATGCTGTTATTAATGCTCTAGAGAAAGCGAATTAGGATGAGAATATATATTGTTGAAGATGAAAAACAATTACAACAACTTTTAGTGTCCTATTTAGTCGAAGCCGGTTACCAAGTAACTGCCTTCGACAATGGTCGTTTAGCCAAAAATAGAATTGATGATGAACCGGATTTATGGATTCTTGATATTATGTTGCCTGAAGTAGATGGTTTTACGCTGATTAAGGCAATTAAAGAAAAGAATCCTCAAATGCCGGTGATTTTCATGTCTGCTAGGTCAGCGGAATTAGATCGTGTCATAGGACTTGAAATGGGGTGTGATGATTATTTACCGAAACCATTTTTACCAAGGGAACTTGTCCTTAGAGTCAAAAGGCTCATGTCTTATGTAAGACCTGTAGAATCTAATGAGAAGATAGGGCCTTATACATTTGACACCAACAAGCGCATGTTGATTCTTAATCAAGATCAAATAGAGTTGACTGTTAAGGAGTATGATATACTACAGCTTTTTTCTAAGAACTTGGATAAGGCTATTTCCAGAACTGAAATCTTAGACAGTGTTTGGGGCATGGATTACTTTGGTTCTGAACGTGTAGTGGATGATACTCTAAGAAGACTGAGAAAGAAAGCACCTGACCTGCCTTTTGAAGCTGTTTATGGTTATGGTTATATGTTGAAGGAGTTTTGATGAAAAAACAATCTATTAGATCCTATCTCTTTAGGACTGTACTTATAACCTTAGCCTTTATCTCACTACTTATTGGAATTATTAATATGCTTGTAACTGTTGGTGTTCAAAATGAGTTTATTTATCATGAATTAGAAGAAGCTATGAATGGTTTTGATCCTATTGTAAAATTTGAGGATCAACTTCGTCATGTCGTATCTTTTGAATGGAACGAAAAATCAGGTCAAATTAAAGTTAGATCGCTTAAAAATGAGTATAATTTTGTAACTGAGGATTTTCAACTAATTGTAGATGATTTTATACAACATGGAGAAGACGAAGGTCAATTCAGGTTCAGAAGTTCAATGATTTATTATGTAGTCGAAGAAAACAAGACGGGTTATACTTTTTATTTTGTTGATATACATGGTAGGACCATTGGCAAAGAGTTTATTGTTCTTATCATTATAGTTTTGATTACTGTATTCATAGCCAGTAAGAGAATCTCCAATTATATATCTAAGCCATTAGATTCGCTTAGTAGTTTTAGTGAAGAGGTTGCAAAAAAGAACTGGCAAGCAGAGCTAGAACCTATACCAAATTTAGAGCTATCTAGGCTTGGAGAGTCACTTATAGAGATGAAGTCTCAATTAGAGATTGCTGATATGGAGGAAAGGCAGTTCCTACAAGCAACGTCACATGACTTAAAAACACCTATTATGGTTATTAAAGGTTATAGCCAGGCTATGATTGATCATATGCCTATAGAAGGTGACTTATCACCTGAACAAGTTATCTTAAAGGAAGCAGAAAGATTAGAAAGAAAGGTTCATCAACTGGTAAGATTAAATACGGTTGGTTACTCACTAGAACATGCCAGTCATGAAATTGTAAGAGTAGATAGGATACTAAGAGCCTTAATAGAGAAATTTAAAGTGGTTACTGACTTAGATATAATCAGTCAACTAGAACCACTCGAATGTTATGGTGATGGTGATTCTCTGTTAATTGCATTTGAAAATATTGTTGAAAACCAATTAAGGTATGCAGAAACCACAATTTTTATATCTATAGTTGGTTCAGTGGTTACCATTGAAAATGATGGTCCACACTTTACAGAAGATCCTGAATCTTTGTTTGAGATCTACAAGAAGGGAAAGAGCGGACAATATGGTCTAGGCTTAGCCATTACCAAGAAAGTTATACAAGGACATAAGGGTTCTATAAGAGCCTATAACAAAGATCAAGGTGTTTGTTTTGAAATAGAAATAACTAAAGCAGAAAATTAAGCATCAAGTAGGGCATATTATAGTGTTATTTTGAAGGCAACGAGGAATCGTTGTCTTTCTACTTGTATAGGTTATCTGAAGTATCGAAGTATGTTGCTGAAATTATTTAAACATAAATAATAATATTTATTTAAGTAAATCATTATGTTTGCATAAGTTTTCTTTGGTACAATTATTAAAAGGAGATTATTATGGCAAAAGAATCTTATGAAATCAAATTTGAGAAAGATAAGAAAAGTAAAAGGATCTATGCCATCGCAATAGATGCCATTGGCTATCTTTCTTATGTAATACCGGGGGTTGCAGAAGTATCTGATATAATATGGGCACCAGTTGCAGCGGGATTGGTATTTATCTTGTATAAGTTTAGACCCAAATTAGCTTTATTGGGTGCTTTAGGTATCTTAGTTGAAGAGTTTGTACCTTTTATTGATTTTATACCTACAACCTTGTTATTATGGTTACTTATCTATGTAATCGATAAAGAGGATACAATAGAAATATATAGACAACTAGAAGAAAACGATTTGGAAATCGTTGATGATGAGTAATTATGGATTCTAAAAAAATCAGGTTTCTTAACCTGATTTACACTTTTATATCTAAATTTTGTCCTTTGCCAGTTGTCTGTGAGACGCTTTTCATTAAGCTTTCAACACTTTGAGCATCTTGATGTGTTGCCTTACTCAATAAGGACATCTGTATAGCAGACCGTATACTTGTGGTATAATTTGCAATGCCAGCGGATATTCTCATAAGCACCTCCTGTGTTAATATATTATACACTCTTTTGAAAAAAATAAAAGAGTTTTCATTAGTAAAGTATACATAAATAGTGAAAATAACTTATAGTCAAATACATAGAAGTCTCTTTTGCTGGTGTTTGGAGTGAAACAGGCAATATAAGACTGGTGAGGAGAGAAAGTTATGAAAAAGTACACAATAAAAGAATATATAGTAGATCTATTTATTGGATTTGGCTTTATCCTTTTAATAAGTCCAGCATTCTTATATTGGTTCATTCACGGAAGTTATGATCGATATGTATGGTTATTAAGTGGACCTGATCCATTCAATAAACTTGGAGGTGGTCCTTATCAACTATTTCTGTTTATGGGACTATTTAGCAGTGGTGTAATTATTAGCATTCTTGCTATATGGTCTAAATTGAAGTCAAAAAAATAACTCTAGGAATACATTCTGCCAAAAAAATATAAATGAGAAGCAGTTATATAACGGTCCTTTTCTGATTTTTCAGTTAGTATCCGTGATACTTTTATTCCAGTTGAATTGAACATTTTACAATATATGGTGCGATGAATTAGGAGGGGATTGTATGATTGCAATTTCAAGTTCGAAAGTAAGAAGTCATTTTAAGGAAGTCTGTGATAAAGTGGTAGAAGATGTTGAATCTGTTATAGTCACTAGAACTAGAGGTGAGAACGTAGTTATTATGTCTGAATCTGAGTACAATAATATGATGGAAAACTTCAGAATTTTTAGTAATCCTGAAAGATATAATAAGATCACAAACGGTATAAACCAATTGGAAAAGGGCAAATCAAAGATAAAGGAGCTTATGGATGAATAAGCATTTTTCTGATGATGCATTGGAAGATTATTTGTATTGGCAACCAAATGATAAGGCAATACTTAAAAGGATTAACAAGCTAATAAGAAACGTAGAGAGAGAAGGTTATTTTAAAGGAATAGGCAAACCTGAACCTCTAAAACATAACTTAAGTGGATGTTGGAGTAGAAGAATTAATGATGAACATCGTTTGATTTATCGGATTAATGAAAATTATATACTGATAGCTTCTTGTAAGGACCATTATTAGTGGTTCTTTTTTACATACATTTGATAATTAATCAAGAAGAAACATCTGATTTGTAGGTATAATTTAATTTTATATTAATGTATTTGTATGGATTATAGTGTAAAATTAGTATGGTAATGGTTGAGTAATTTATACTGTTAGTAAACAGTTAATTAGAGTTGGTGAGGTATAAATGGAGATAGTACATCAGAAAAGAATAAAGAAACCATTGATTATTTGTGTAGTTATTGCTGCATTTGTACTTATCATAAATTATGCTTCACATTTCTATAATGTAAATAGTATGGTAGATCAAATAAATGAGGGTGATTATTCACTAATGAAAGTAGATGTAATGGTTAATAACTCAAATGTGAACAGCCACCGTATTAAAGAGCAAAAAACAATCGATTCTATAAGGAAACGATTGAATTTTAATTGGAATATTGTAAAAAAAGAAGGAACGCATACTACTGGTTACAGAGGTGATGCAACGGGTGTGGTTTACCACTTTATCTTTGACAAAGAAATCATTAAGTTAGAGTTATATATAGATAATTATCTTAGAATATCCAAGTCAAGTGATCACCATTATGAATGTTACCTGTTAAAAACAAGTTGGAAGAACAAGAATGACTTCATTTATCTTCTTAATCTTCAAAATCTAATTAAACAAAGTGTTAGAGTTGAATAAACTAATCATGAGATTTTTAGTTGAAGGTAAATAGTGGATGCAATCATATGACAATGTACTGTCTAGTTTATTGACAACAACATAATGACGAGGAGGGAAAATGAAGAAGATAAGTATGTGTATTTTAACTTTGCTGTGTAGTCTACTGATAGGTTGTAACAATTCAATTTCCGCTGATGAGATTACCACTTTTGAAGAGGAAGTGAATGGAAATATAATTATAATCGATGGTACAGAATATGATATCATTTCATCTTATATTATAAGTAACAAGTACGAGAATCAGAATCTAGTTGAAGAGTTTATTGATTTTCAAGATAATAGTAATAGTAAGTTTGTATACATTTATGAGGGAAAGTTACTAGTTCAGGAAACAAATTATCAAAATGACGAGTTGATATATAACAAGTTTTATTCATATGAAAATGGAAAAGAAGTGAGTACAAAGCAAGTAGCAGTAAGTGGTGAGACTGCTCAATATTCTAAAACCGCATATGAAGGAAATCATGTAGAAACTGGATTTTATGAGTCAGATGATAATCTGTCTTCAATTGAAAGTGTCGAACTTAGTGATGATGGGAAGATAATAGAAAAGAAAACTATTATACCTGATACTGACATTATGATTGAATACAAATATCAATATATAAACAATAACGTGGTATGTGTAAATGTATACATGGGCGAAGAAACCTTTGGAAGAATATACTATACGTACAACAATTTGAATCACCTCATCTCTGAATATGAAATCGTCTATGGAAAAAATAATTCGAGATTAATTGCTAAGTATTATGAAAATGAATACAATGAGGATCTGGAGTTGGTTCAACAAGTAGTTTACAATGTTAACTCAGAAATAAAAGAGGAAAATATTCGGGAGTAGTTATTTACATTAAATAGTTCAGAATAAAAAGTTCAGTTAATCATTATGCGTCGTCTTTTGGAAAATGTTCCTATCAATTTTCAGACTAGTTGCACTATTTATTACTGGAGAAACTGGTGACTTAGAAGAAAACATTATAGTTATTTTTCTTATACCTTCTAGCATCTATCCTATTGCTTTATACTGCAGAACTTTCGTCCCAAAAGGTAATTCGAAAGGTAATAGATTGATTGTTAGAGTGTGCCCATTTTTCAAATTCTATATAGACGATAAAACTTCCAGATAGGTAAAGATGCTTTTATTTTCTATTCTAGAAATATTACGGAGTTAATGTAACAAAAAATATGGGGAAACATGTTTTGGATTTGAGAAAGCATTTGATTTTAGCTAACGTTATTACTGTATTTATGATTGCAGATGTGTTTGGTTTTCAATTCTTTACTTGTAAAGCTGTTAAATCTGTTTTAAATGAGATAAGTATTGAGAAGAAAGAATAAATGTTTGCAATGAGACTTTAGGTGTGTCGGATTATAGGAGACTTAGATGAAAAAAATTTTATTGACTATTTACATTTTAATGGTTACGTTAACGGTTCATGCTGAAATGTATGAAATTGGTGACGTAATTAATCATGTACTACACACTGATATAAAAACTTTCATTAATGGTCAAGAGATTCCTTCCATGAACATTAATGGTCTTACAGCAGTTGTAGTTGAAGATTTGAGAAACTATGGTTTCGAAGTAAAATGGAATCCAGCAAATAGAACATTAACATTATCAGATAGAATTACGAATGAAGTTAATCCTATTATTATGGATGCAGATGAGGAATTAGAAGTCGGTACGGTAATAAAGGATGTTTTATTTACTGAAATTAAAACAATTATTAATGACAAAGAGATAAGTTCCTTTAATATAGATGGCTATACTGCTATTTATGTTGATGAACTCAAAAATTTTGGTGAGGTTATATGGAGTGAAGAAACTAGAACTATAAACTTTCATTCAAAAAAAACTGTTACCTCTACCCGTAGACCTTCCTTTGAGATTAATTATTCAGATTCTACTTTCATAGAGACTCAATTCAAAGACGAAAAAATATTTTATGAAGGGGAGTTAATTGGTTTTATCAAAACATTGGATAAAAGGGGCCGCTTACATGTATCTGTAACCACCTTGATGAAAGAGTTTGGATTTGAAGTTAATAAGATAGATGAATATAATTATCGATTTACAAAGGGGGATTATACTTGCCAAGTAGATGCTGCTAACCAAAAAGCTGTTGAGTATTATAACGGTATTAAATCTAAGGAGTTCGAAACACCTCTGTTGGTCCAGAATGATGATATCTACATGCCTGATACTAATCTTCTTATTGGTATTAGAGTTCATAACGACTACAAAAATAATAGAGTTTCATTTTCATATCAGGAGTATGAAGTAATCGATTATCATTATATTGAAGTTCAAGGAGAACTTATAATGTTGAATATTGATAATCTTCAAAGTGAGATTGTAAGGGATGATAATTATCAAGTAGAATTCTATAATCATAGAAATTATGACTATATTCATTCAATGGGATTAAGAGATGAACACACTTATTTACTACCAATCAAAGAGAATGATTCCTTTAATTTGATTATTCATTCGAATAGATTTCCAGAAGGGTATGATAGAACTATTTATGCTACTGCTTTAAAAAATATCAAACCTGATTATTCTGCACATACTCTTGCTTCTGAATGGCAAATAGGTCACTTTACAAAGTTTAGTTTGAACTTACCAGCGAATGGATATACAGAAACAAAGTCCAACGAAGTTTTAATAGAAGGTAATGTAGAAATGATTTATGAAGATTACTTTGCAATCCATGGAAATAAATTTACTGTTCATGTTAAAAAATTAGATGAAGGTTCATTTAAAGAAGTTGAAAAGCAGTTCGTAGACTTCAATAAGGAACGTTATTATGGCAAAATAACATTAAATAATGGTTATGGTCTTTACAGGCTTGTTATGACAGTAGATGTAGATGATGATGGAATAAATGGATTAGATAAAGAAGCCTTAAGAATTTTTGTGAACTATGTTAAGTAGATGATATGAGTCTCCAATCTATTATTATTTCTGAGAAAAGTATAATGATTCATCTAATGTTGACTTATGAGATGTATGAGAGTCTTAATTACAAACAGATGGTTTCATAAATTCATTGTTGACGATTGAGTTAATAATTAGAGAGCTAAACAAGTGTTTGTGCTAGATAATATATTATTTGAAGGGCAAATAATTGAATAATATTATTCTGAGAAAAACTAAAGCTAAGTTTCTTTGGCTGCTGATAGTTTTATACTTATTATGCAGTTGTAGTGGAATCAGTGAAAAACTGATGTGTTTGAGTGGCCAGTTAAGGGCGCAACTTCAGAAGTTAAATATGAAGAGGAAACCGTCAGTTTAAAAGATTATGAACGCAGTTTCTATGTGAAATTGATTCATCAGGAAAACCATATGGTTAGACAAGAAATTGTTGAGGAATATACTTTTAGTGCAAATATGGAATATGAGCTTAAGACAACTATGAACAGTTTTAAGCTACTAGAGAATAGTGACTTTTTTTAATAAAGATTTTGTAAGTTTCGAGTATGTAGTAGAGGATTATTTTCTTAGTGTATCAATCGTAATTGATTTTGATGGTGTTGATTTAAACACAATTGATGAAAATATGCTTAGTTACATTGGTAAGGAATCGTTTGATGAAAAATGAGTGGCAACAATTGATTTACTGAAGAATAGGTTGATTGAAATGGGATTTGTGCTTATGGAATAAGTTGGTTTTGCTGTTACATTAGTTTTCTATTGTTAAGTTTAAGTAGATATTTAGTAATTTCATTCATTGCTTATTGTAAGGGGGTGGAGGTTGAATGAGGGTTCGAGTTATAAAATCAATAATAATTATCTTATATAATTACCATTTTCATTGTTTCTTATCCAATCATAATACTTGCTCTTGGTCAGGAGAGTGTCGCGAAATCATTAATCTCTGATACTTATTATGTAAAGGTTGATTCTAATGTAGGAGAATATGCCACATTTACAACTTACATGGAGAGTAAAGGTTGGTTTGAAAATTTCGATTTACAGATGGGAGCCGGTCATGTGTTTGAAAAAGAAGGTCAATCCATGACTATCTCGAACAGAGATATACTTACTGTTTTTATTGATGGAAAAACCAAACTTTTATTTTATTGAAAGATAAAGAAACTGAGAAACTTTATTCACAAATCTAGCTTGCCTTGCAAGTTGGATTTTTTTCTTACTTTTTTTTCAGCCTGAGGACTGCTAGAATCCTCTAAATTACTAAAGAAAGTTGTCTTGACTGTTTCTTGTGTGTTGTGAAATGTGATATAATAACTTGATACTAAATGATGGAGGAAACATGAAAAAAGAACTTTATAGAAATATACCGAAGATAGATGATTTATTGTTACAAGATCATGTTGTAACATTGATTGAAAATAACTCTAGAAACATGGTTTTAAATGTATGTAGAGAAGTGCTAGATACCATAAGAAAAGAGATATCTGCTTTGGAAGGAAGTGACTATGACCTTTCTATGGCTACTATAGTGTCGCGTATAGAAAGAGGCGTTCAAAAGAAAAATGATTTTCATTTGAAAAGAGTAATCAATGGTACCGGTGTTGTTGTCCATACCAACTTAGGTAGATCATCACTTGCTGAATCTATTAGAGAACAACTCATTGATGTCAGCATGCATTACTCAACTTTAGAGTTTGATACTGACAATGGTAAACGTGGTTCTAGATACAGTCATGTCGAGGACTTATTGTGTGAACTAACAGGTGCAGAGGCTGCTATGGTTGTCAACAACAATGCAGCAGCAGTTATGCTTGTACTATCTACATTAGCTGGAGGTAAGGAAGTTGTGGTTTCAAGAGGGCAACTGGTTGAAATCGGTGGTTCTTTTAGAATTCCAGAAGTTATGAAATTGTCAGGTGCCAAGCTGGTAGAGGTTGGTGCAACCAATAAAACGCATTTAAGAGATTATTCAGCTGCTATAACTGAAGAAACAGCTTTACTTTTAAAAGTACATACAAGTAACTTTAAGGTCTTAGGTTTTACTCAAGAAGTTTCATCTAAGGATTTATGTGCATTGGCTCATGGCATAGATTTACCTGTATACGATGATTTAGGATCGGGTATGTTAATTGACTTATCCAAGTTTGGTTTAATGAAGGAACCGACAGTTCAAGAGTGCATAGCTGATGGCATTGATGTTGTATCTTTTTCAGGTGATAAGATGTTGGGTGGTCCTCAAGCGGGTATCATCGTTGGTAAGAAAAAATACATTGAGGCAATGAAGAAAAATCAATTAACACGTGCCCTAAGGGTAGACAAGATGACTTTAGCTGCATTAGAAGGCACACTTAAGTTTTACAGAGACGAGTTGACAGCACTTGATAATGTTCCAACTCTAAAGATGCTTACTAAAAAGTACCAAGAGATATCTGAAGAAGCTTGTTTATTTGCCTCTACACTAGGTATTCTAGACAATATCTCGTATCGTCTAGAAGATGATTATTCAGAAGTAGGCGGTGGATCTATGCCGCTTGAAAAGTTACTTTCTAAGGTTTTGGTCTTTACACATAACAAGATTAAAGCTCAAGATATCATTAAGTATTTAAGAGATTATAAGACATCAATTATTGGTAGAATAAAAGAAGAAGAAGTCATTATTGATTTTAGAACAGTATCTGTTGAAGAACAAGCTGTTGTTATGGAAGCAATTAGAGCATTAGATAAAATATAGGAGCACACATGAAGAACATAATAATTGGTACTGCCGGTCACATCGATCATGGTAAAACGACTTTAATCAAAGCTTTGACAAACATTGAGACTGACAGACTAGAAGAAGAGAAGAAACGTGGTATTACCATTGATTTGGGATTTGCTTTCTTTAATCTGCCTAGTGGTAAAAGAGCCGGTATAGTAGATGTACCTGGTCATGAGAAGTTTATCAAGAACATGCTTGCCGGTGTGTCTGGTATAGACTTGGTGCTCTTTGTTGTCTCAGCAGAAGAAGGTGTTATGCCTCAGACACAAGAACATTTAGACATCTTATCTATTTTAGACGTACAAAAAGGGATTGTTGTTTTAACCAAAAAAGACTTGGTAGATGACGAATGGCTCTATATGATCAAAGAAGACTTGAAAGAGACTTTCAAAGGAACTTTCTTGGAAAATGCACCTATGATAGGGGTTTCTTCTATTACTCGTGATGGTATGGATGAGCTGACAAGTGAAATTGATAAGCTTTCAGATCAAGTAGAAGCGAAGTCCGCATCATCAGCAGTAAGATTACCGATAGATAGAGTCTTTACCTTAACGGGTCATGGTACCATTGTAACGGGTACTTTAGTTGAAGGTCATGTGAGTGAAGGTGAAGTGCTGACGGTTTATCCTTCTATGAAGGAAGCCAAAGTAAGATCTATCCAAGTTCATTCAGAAGGTGTAAAAACTGCCTATGCAGGTCAGCGTGTAGCTATAAATGTCACAGGTATAAAGAAATCAGAAATTAATAGGGGGGAGATACTTGCTCATCCTGAATCAATGCAGGTAACATCTATGCTAGATGTTAAGTTGAAGCTTTTAACAAATTCAGGTAGAGAGTTAAAGAACTGGACAAGACTTCGTCTCTATCATGGTACCAAAGAAATACTTTGTAGACTGGTACTTTTAGATAAGGAAACCATCAAGCCTGGTGAGGAATGTTTTGCACAGTTAAGACTAGAAGAGCCAACGGCTTGTAAATATGGTGATCACTTTGTCGTAAGATTCTATTCACCGCTTGAAACCATTGGTGGTGGTACCATCTTAGATCCAAACGCTTTAAAGCATAAACGTTTCAAGGAAGACATCATTGAAGAGTTGATGTTTAAAGAAGCTGGTAACCAGGATGAGATCATCGACAGTCTAGTAAAGAAAAACTCAGTAGACTTCTGGAACATAGATGAGTATGTAAAGCAGTCAGGTCTACCTAAAGAAGAAGTAACAGAGCAAGTTGAGAGATTAAAAGAAGATGGTGTCATAGTAGAACTATCTAAGCAAGTGCTTCTTCATAAGGAGTTTATCTTAACGAAAGAACAAGAGATGTTGACCATCTTAAATAAATATCATGAGGAGTATCCGATTCGTTTAGGTATTCCTAAAGAAGAATTGAGAAACAAGTTGTTTGCGAACATTAAAAACAAGGTATTTGATGAAGTACTCGCTCTTTATGATGTTATAAGAGTTCAGGGCAAATACATTTCTTATGCTGAGTTTGAAATAGTTTATACCAAGTCTCAAGCCTATATGATTAGATCTATCAAAGAGCGGTTAGATAATGAGGGCTTCAAGCCAACTTTGATGAATGATTTGATGAAAGACTTCCCTAAGGAAAAGCATGCCAAGGATATACTGGCTAACCTTGTTGAGTTAGGCGAGTTGATTAGAATCAATGATGGTATATATTTTACAAGTGAGACTTATGAAAAAGCATTAAAGATTCTAAAAGATGCATTTAATGAAAAAGGGAAAATGCAGCTTGCAGAATGTAGAGATTTACTTGACACATCAAGAAAGTATATCGTTCCAGTGATGGAATACCTTGATGCTAAAGGCATTACAAAACGTGTTGGTGATGAGCGAATGTTAAGATAGTGTAATACCTAGATACTTGAAAAAAGCGAATTAATTCATTATGATGTAATTAAGGTAGAATTAAATTATTTTAACATATAGATGATTGGAGAAATTATGTCAAAAAAATTGTTGGTAGTTGATGATGAACCAGTATTACTAAAAGGTCTAAAGTACAGTCTCGAACAAGAAAACTATGAAATTGATACAGCTGTTGATGGTGAAGAAGCCTACGACAAAGCAATCAATGAAACATATGACTTAATCATACTGGATTTAATGTTACCAAAAATGAACGGTTTGGAAGTCTGTAAAAAAATCAGAGAAAAGTCAATGGTACCAATCATCATCTTAACAGCAAAAGGTGAAGATTCTTCAAAGGTATTGGGTCTTGAGTATGGTGCAGATGATTACTTAACTAAGCCATTTAATGTTTTAGAGTTAAAGGCAAGAATTAAGGCCATCTTGAGAAGAGTGAATGTAGAAGCACCTAAACAGCATTCTAATATCATTGAAATGAGTGGGTTTAAGATCAATACATTAGGTAGAAAGATTGATATAGCAGGAGAGTCTATTGCACTGACTGCTAAAGAATTTGATTTACTTTTATTATTGGTTACAAATAAAGAAAAAATTTACTCTAGAGAAGAGTTGTTAGAGATTATCTGGGGTTACGAGTATTTCGGTGACGTAAGAACAGTGGATGTTCACATCAGACGTCTAAGAGAAAAAATTGAAGAGAACTCGAGTCAACCACGATACATTTTAACAAAATGGGGAGTTGGATATTATTTTAAAGATTAGTAGAAGATTCGTGAGTATAAGGTGGAAACTTGTTTTCACCTATTTACTTTTAATCATTTTAACATTGGGTTTGATGTTAAGTTTTGTTATGACCTCAATAGAGGAAAGAAACATACATGATCATAGAGATTATCTCTTTACTCAGGCCAACATCTTATCCAACCAATTAATTGCAGAATTTAAGAATCTTTCTCAACCACACACCAATGATTATTATGCTGATGTTGTGGTTAATTTTTCGAAAGAAATTGGTTCAAGAATTCTTATAGTTGATGTGGAAGGACATACTTTAATAGACTCTTACAGTGAGTTTACATCAGATGCAACCATCATAAACGCAGAGTTAGACAAGGCCATTGAAGGCACTCAGTCATCAGGTGTTTACAGGTTTGACGAAATAGGCCGTGTAATTTATGTAGCTGTGCCTGTACAAACCAATACTGAAACCATGGGTGCTATACTGATTACGTCAACACTAGAGCCTATTTATGAAAGCTTGTCAGAACTTTTAAGTTCCATGTTCTTGCTGGCTGCTGTTTGTATTGGTTTTACTGTTGCAATATCTTTTATTTTTGTTGAGATTATTTCATCACCAGTTGAAAAGTTGACTGAAATTGTGAATCGTGTTACTTACGGTAAGTATGATGAAAAAATAAATGTAGAAGGTAATGATGAAATTAAGGTGCTCAGTAATTCATTTAATACCATGATGACCAAATTGGATCAGGTAGATACACAAAGAAAGCAGTTTGTTGCCAATGTATCACATGAACTTAGAACTCCTTTGACTTCCATTAAACTCTTGTCGTCTTCATTATTAAGTGACGAAACGACTAAGCCGGAAATCTACAAGGAATTTTTAACGGACATCGATTCAGAGGTTGACCGTTTAAATGAGATCATCGATGGCCTTTTATACTTAGTGGACTTAGAAAAGAAGGAGTTAGAGCTTCATTATACCAACTCTCATGTCAACTATTTAGTTGCCAAGGTTGTTCATCAGATGAGACCTTTAGCCAAGCAGAAAAACATTCAGATTGATTTACAAGAGGATGAAAAGGTTTGGGCATCCTTTGACAAAACAAAGTTTCATCAGTGTTTGTCTAATCTGATTGCCAATGCCATAAAGTACAATCATGAAGGTGGCCATGTTTTGGTAAGGCTAATTAACAAGAGATCATCTTTTACTGTACAGATTATTGATGATGGTTTTGGTATTGCAGAAGAATCTTTACCATTTGTTTTTGATAGATTCTACAGAACTGATAAGGCAAGAAATAGAAAAAGTGGTGGTGCAGGACTTGGTTTATCCATTGTTCAGCAAATTGTACACTTGCACCAAGGTGAAATATACATTGATTCAATTTTGAATGAGGGTACAACAGTGACAATAGACTTACCGAAAGGAATAATATGATGAAAAGATTATTTAGTGTAATTGTCCTGATGTTATTGTTTTCAATTGTATTCTTATTTATATCAGGCAATGGTATTACTTATAAGTCAAGTGATGATATGACTGTTATATCGCCATATTCACAAGGTTTGTCTCAATTATCTCGCTTGTACTTTATTTATGAAGGTCAATTAATCAGTGAAACAAGGACCATAATTATAGAAAAGCTTGAAACGGAATTATCAATCGTTCAAGAGTTAAAAAAAGGTTCTAAGATAAAAACATATGGGTCTCCTATAGGATTAGATACTGATATCTTATCTGTCAACACGACAGACCGTATCTGCTATGTCAGTTTTTCAAGAGAGTTTATTGTAGATGATCCACAGATCATGTACTTAAATGCCATGAGTATCGTCAACACCTTAACAGAATTAGAAGCTGTTGATTATGTTCAGATACTTGTTGATGGTAAGAGACTAGATGTAACAAACCTAGTAGACCTTTCAGAACCAATTGGTAGAAATACAACCATGGTTCAAACCAAGGAATTGACACCTAAGGACATTGTTAAGAAGTTCTTAGAACATATCTCTTTAGGTCGTTATGATTTGGCTTATGACTTAATAGACAGCAGGTCCAAGCAATATGTCAACTTTGATGACTTTAGAGAAGCCATGATCTTACTTCGTAATGATATTAAGGGTTATGCTCAGAGATATATATTTGCAAGAAGAGAAAAGGGTGAATACATCATCCAGGTCAAGTATATCTTAAGAGGTTTTGAAGGAACTGAGGATATTATCCTAGATTCGGAAAGTCCATTAGAGTTAACCTTCTCATGGCCAGTTGTTGAAGAAAAAGGTATATGGAAAATCTTATATTATGATTTTTAACATAGTAAAGAGGATGCTTTAGGCATCCTCTTTTAGTTGATCTATAAAAAAGAATATTGCATTCCAGAAATCGATGTTTTCCTTAGAAGATTTCCAAAGTGACTGTGAACCATGACTACCAAAGTTTTCAGGGTAAAATGCAAATTTATTCTCTGCTGCTACATGTTCAAAAATGTTCTTCCATTCATCGACTTCATAAGAAGCTGATGTTATAAATGTAGGAACCGTTAGAGATTCTACATTTCCAGCAATGCTTTTACCATCGTATATAAAGTACTCTCCGGGTGAAAAGGCAAAGACGGCATCTATATGGTCTTTGTAGTCTTCAGCCGTTACAAGGGCTAGTGAAGCTGAATAAGAGCTACCCAGTAGATAGATATCTGTATTGTACTTATCGATGATGTATTCTATAGAGGCTTTCACATCTAATGCAGCATCTGCATGATTGTTAGGATAGTCAGATTCTTTAGCAAGCCTAGCCGTTTCATTTATGATATCATTGACACCAATGCCTGATCTAAGGTCAACTGCCATAGCATTATAACCTAATTTATTAAACTTGACGGCTGTCTCCATATATTCACCTCTACTCCAACCTGCCTGATGGAAGAGAATAAAGATGGGTGAAGTGTCATCGATCATGTACATATCAGCTGTTATTGTCAAACCATCTGATGCTTCAAAGGTCACAGTATTTAGATTTTCTATTTCTACATCTCTTTCAGAAACGGGTGCTTCAATCAGTTCCTGACTGGTGTTGTTGCTACAACCAATCAGAATGAAACAGAAGAGTATGAGTATCCACTTTTTCATTTCAAGGCCTCCTAAGCCTATGATACCACCTTAAAGAGCAAAAAAATCATTTGTTGCAAAAAGTTAGAAAAGATAAAATTTATGTAAGATATTGATTTTGTGGATGTAACATAATAATTCGTAATACAAAATAATTCTGATACATGTTATAATAAGTTAAAGAATAGGAGGCAATAGAAAATGAAAGAAATTATTATGTTTACAACATCAACGTGACCTCATTGTGTTCCAGCTAAGGAGTTCCTTAAGCAAAATGAAATTGAATACACGGAATACAATGTATCTGAAGATATGGAAGCCAGAAAGTTAATGATGAAAAATAAACTTATGGGTGTTCCGTCATTCTTAATTGATGGAGAAGCTGTAGTTGGTTTAAATAAAGAAAAATTATTAGCAGCAAAAGAAGGATAATATAATAATCCTGTATCGTCGTATACAATGATAAAAGGAGCGTCTGACGCTCTTTTTAAGTTTTTTGAAGACGACATCTGTTACTTTAAGTCTCAGATGGGTAAAATCTAAATGAAGGGAGGCATGTATGGTTAATTGGAAAATTGCAGTAATAGAAGACAATCAAAGAGATTATGAAGTGTTAGAAGAAATGCTGTCACATGACTTTGAAGTGATTCAAATATCAGATGAAATTATTAACAAGTTGCTTGACGAGCATCCTGATTTGATTGTTATAAAGGCTGATATGAAAGATGCCTTTGACTTGTATAATGACATTCGAAAACAGATCTTATTAAAGACCATCCCAATTATCATGACCTCTAGAAGGCGTATGGATTATCAAAAGGCTGTTGATCTTGGTGTTCTTGATGTCATATCCCTTTACGACCCAAAAGACTTCATTTATTCAAGAGTAAAATCTCATATGATTGCATCCAATCAAGTAAGGTCCTGTAAACAATATTTGAAAGACCTAAATCAGGATCATCAAAACACGACTGCTGCACTACTAAAATTAGTTGCTAAACTGATAGAGTACAAGGACTATCCTAATGACGACCACGTTTTTAGGGTGGGTAAGTATGTTTATATGATGGCTATAGAAATGAACTATTCTGAAGAAGAGGCTGTTAAGCTTATGAAGGCATCCTATCTTCATGATATCGGTAAGCTTGTACTAAAAGATGATTTGCTCCTGAAAGAGGGGACTTACGCTTATAATGAATGGCAGGAGATGACAGAACATACTGCTGCTTTAGAAAACATGATAGCTGGAAATATTGACTTTATGAAAATGGTTAAAAATATTGCCACCCAACATCATGAAAAATACAATGGTCAAGGTTATCCTAAACAGTTAGTTGGAGAGGCTATCAGTATTGAAGCTAGAATTGTCAGCTTATGTGAAGTTTTTGATGCCCTTACTCATAACAGGCATCAAAGAGAGGCCTGGCCTTATAACAAGGTTATAGATTATATCAGAAGTGAAAGTGGTGAAAGTTTTGATCCAAAGCTGGTAGAAATCTTTATGAACAATCTTGATAAGTTTATTAACATCAAACATAATACATGGTAGGAGATATTGTTAATCAGTATCTTCTTTTCTTGTTTTGAGTCATGAATAGAGGCTATCAATGTTATTATGGATGTGATATTATAATGCCGGAGGTATTATGAATAAAAAAGAATACATAAAGGGCCTGATTTATGGTGGCCTAGCATTTATTATTTGGGGACTCTTACCACTATATTGGAAGTTGGTAAAAGCCCTTAATCCCTATCAAGTATTTACACACAGGGTCTTTTGGTCGGTTTTGTTTGTATCTGTGGTAATGATATATAAGAAGCAGTTTAAAGATTTTCTTGTTTTACTAAAAGATAAAAATAATTGGCTTATGACGCTTGGACCAGCATTTTTTATATCTATCAACTGGTTGACCTATATATGGGGTGTTAACAATGGCTTTGTCATTGAAACCAGTTTAGGTTACTATATGAACCCCTTGGTGCTGACTTTATTGGGAGCTATTTTTTACAGAGAAAGACTGGATCGATTACAAGCGGTAGGCATAGGGCTTGCAGGTATCGGTGTTTTGATTAAGGTATTTGCCTATGGTGACGTACCAGTACTGGCTCTTGTTCTGGCAATTTCTTTTGCTGTTTATGGTCTTCTAAAGAAGAAATCTAAATTTACTTCTTTAACCGGACTTGGTTTTGAAACTGTTATTGTTGGTATACCAGCAACGCTAATAATCGTATTTACTGAAGTTACAGGCCAAGGGATTCAGGGCAACTTGCATCCGTCGTTTTGGCTGCTTATTGCCTTAAGTGGTGCCTTAACGGCCATTCCGCTTCTTCTGTATGGAGAAGGGACCAAAAGGTTACCATTAAAAGTAGTTGGTTTCTTGCAATATATAGCACCAACCATCGGTTTGTTTTTAGGTATTTTTGTCTTTAATGAACCCTTTTCAATGGATGAGTTGGTACCATTTTTAATCATCTGGGCAGGCTTAATATGTTTTGTTGTTTCTCAGGTTAGAATGCTAAAAAATTAAATAAATTTTAGAGCTCTTACATGGTTTGTTGAATGAAAACGATTTCCTAGAATTGTTGCAAATACTGGTGCAGAGCTCTATTTTTTGTTGAAGAACTAAAATTAATTGCCTATTTAGAATTTTCTGAAAATTACTGTTGACTTTGGCCTCATACCTCTCTATAATTCAGTGTAAATACAAATTAGAGAGGTGACTATTATGAAAATGGAAAACAAAAAAAATAAGGAAAGAAAATTAACTGCAAAGGATTATAGCATGAAAAGTGGTAAGTTTTTAGATCAAGAAACAATCCATGGTAACGGTATGAATTTTCTAGGTAATATTTTCAAAGCATAGAGAAACAGAATGTTTACTCTATGCTTTTTTCTTTTAGAAGAGTTGGTATAAGCGAAAGACTTAAAAAGACAGATGTCATCATGGCTACCCACATCAACAAGGACACATAGACATGAATTTTAAGTGGTGATAACATAAGCGCTGTCATACCAAGTGATAAACCAAAGGCGTTGGCGAGAATTGGCTTAGACGTATATTTAAAGGCTGTTTCTCTTGCATGAGGGTCTTTATTTTTTTTGTAGTATTTGTAGATGCTGACATAGTGAATGGCATAATCAATACCTATACCAAGTGATATAGAAAAAATAGTAGCTGTCATAACATTTAGAGGTATTTGGGTTATACCTAAAAAGCCATATAATACAACACTGGTAATGATAATTGGCAGGGATGCTATAAATGTCAGTTTTATAGATCTTAATGAGATTATCAGCATAATGAGTATCAAGATAAATGTGAAAACAAGGCTTCTCACTTGATTAGAGATGAGTGATGCATTCATTTCTTTCATCAAAAGTTGATTGCCTATTAGTTTTGAATCAAGAGGCCCTTCTAAGGCTTCTAGTTGATCCAGTGTCTCGTTTTCTAAATCAAGAGGGAAGAACATAAGTCTAAAATAGATCTTATTATCGACTATACGGATAAACTGTCTTGAAACAGAAGGTGGTGGCTGATTATTATCTTTTAAGATTTTAAAGGGATTCATCACTTTTGAGACCAGGTCGTTTTCTTCTAGGTCATTTAAAAAGGCCGATATTTCACCAAGAGCAACTTGACTTGAATCCATAGAGGTTTGACCGAAGAAATACATAGGCATAGCCCCGTCGTTGACTGCTATGATTTTCTCAAAATTCTTTTGCACATCAGTGGAAGATTTAAAGAACATGAGTTGATTGAATTCTGAATTGATGCTTGGAATAAAGAAACTTGAGACTACCAGTAGAACAAGAATGATGGCAATAGCAGGTTTGCCCCAGATCTTTTTGATGGATTGATCAAACTTGCGACTTTTCTTTTCTTTAAGAGATATGTTAAAGGTTAAGAGTAAAGGCAGCACATACCATGTTACAAGACCGGCCAGTGTGATACCTAAGGATGCAAATATAGCCAGCTGCTGAATGGCTTTAGTTGGAATCAATGTTAAGCCAATAAAACCTGCTACTGAGGTTGTGGTTGTAATGATCATTGGTACGCCTATCATGGAAAGGGTTTGAGTGATTGCTTCTTTCCTGGTGGCTTTTGAGTCTTCCATATGACTGACAAAGTGTAGACCGTCTGCTGAACCGATAACGATGGTAAAGATAGGTGCTAGGACTGTTATAATGGATAACTCACCGCCAAACCAACCTGCTAGTCCCATGGTCCAGAAGGCGCCAATAGCTGCTGGTAATACAGATAATAAGGCAGCTTTAAAAGAGCCAAGCTGGGATCTAAAGGTTAGTAGAATTAAAATCAGAGCCAAAGGTGGTAAGAACATGAAGATGCTTAGAATCAAGGAAATGATTTCATCTTGCATATACCTGTTACCTGATAGATAAAACGTGTAACCATCTAAAGCTTGGTAAAGATCTGATAAATCATATGCTTCATCCAAGTAGAGTGTGTAAATGATGTAGGTTTGTCCATCTTTTTTTACAACAGGCGATAGGTTGCCTAGAAGTTTATAATCGTCCAGATTAAGGGCTTTTAGCATATCTGAGGGCGAAACATATCTGATGGACTCATTGTCTAGTACTTGTGAGATCGTTTCGATTTCGTCTAAATTCTCGATTTCCATCATAAGGATGGTTTGTTCTGATTCTCCGAATACCTCATTCATTTCATTGAGTGCAAGTGATGCTTCAGATTGATTGAGTTTGAAGATATCAAAATCTGCATTAATATCAAGTTGATGAATGCCTCTTGCAGATAAGCCCATCAGAATGAAGAATAGAATAATCAACAAGGTTTTGTATTTATATATAAAATCAATGTATCTTTTCATTTTTGCCTCCTTTTTTTATATATACCCATTAATTTTAATTATATTGAGCATACATATTTGAGGAATATAGAGTATTATATAATTAGGAGGTGGCCGTGAAATTTAAGATTTTTAATCCCAAAGAGGATATGCAAGGCAATAGAAAAGAAAACATTTTTATAGTAATGGATGAAAACGGTTATATTGGCAATGGTTACGTTTATCCTAAATTGACAACTATCACACCTGACCATCCAATCAATATTTTTATGGATTTAAGTTTAAGTGATGAACATCTGTATCATGAGATCGGCTTTGAGTTATTTCATCTTTTAAGAAAGAGGGCTTTAGATTTATTTAAAGGATCTGGTTTAAATAAAGGACTGATCTATTATGGTACTGAAAAAGTAGATGAGAAATACCATTTTTTTCGAGATCAGGGTTTTAAAGAAGAATTGCCAACCTATTTGATGAGTGGGCCTACAAATATAGGAGCTAGTCCAATAGACTATGCAGTGACAACAGATGAAGTATACAATGACCAGATGGTTGAACTTCATAATAAATACCTTTTAAAACCCATTGATCATGAAGTGATTCATGCCCTTAGTCATAAAGATGATTATTGTTGTTTTCAAGTATACGATGACAAGCTGATAGCTTCTATGATTGTATATAAAGACCACAATGTAGGATGGATAGACCATATAGTGGTTGATAAGGCTTATAAGCATAAGGGGATTGGCAGGTATTTGATGCACCAGGCTTCAGAGTATTTTAAAAAGCGTTTGATTACTCAAATGTCACTGGAAGTGTGGTCAGAAAACACTTATGCAGTTGACTTTTATCAAAGACTTGGCTTTGAAAATAAATCTGTCACAGAACATTATATTGGTATCTTGTTAGACAAATGATTGAAAGAGGCTCCGATTGGTAATATATATACCAAAAGGAGCCTTTATGTTTGATATTTTAATCATTTATAGCAGCTTAGTTGGAGTGATTGTTATATTTCAACTCTTTGTCTTATTTGGTGCACAAGTAGGACACTTCGATTATGGTGGTTTTTGTGAGGGAAAATTGCCAACAGGTACAAGGGTGTTTGCAGGTTTTTACGTGCTATTTTTGATATTGTCAGAACTGGTCATGATGATAAAACTTAATCTTTTAGACTTATACATCTACTTTGACTTACAGGTTTTGATTGCAAGTTTTATTTGCATGTATGCTCTTGTTATGATCCTTCATATGATTGTTAAGAACTCATGGAACCGTCATATATGGGCACCAGTGAACATGATTTTGATGACTGCCAGTATTATGATTTATTTTACAAAATAAAAAGCGCAGATATGACTACGCTACTCAGGAATTGGTCTGATAAGAATTTGACTTTCAAATTCGTCGTTCAATGTTCTCTGTAATTGTTTTGCCAAACCTTCTGACTTGGTTTGAGCAAGTATCGACTCGTTGACACCAGAGGTGAGAACAAGTTCATAAGCCATCATATTTCTTTTTACTTTTCTTCTCATAACAACCTCCACCTATATTGTAACACAATATTATGGAAAATAAAGCAATTTATTTGTAAAAATTTGAAACATAACCATAATTGTTCACTATCGTTTCACATTGTATTATATGACCATACTGGGTAATTTAAAGAACTTCACAGGCTTATATGTGAAGTTTATTTAATATCTATTCTTTGTCCTTTTAATTATCAGAATTATTAGATATTCTGAAAGAGGGGGAATAATTTATGAAAAGAGTATTATTGATTATGATGTCTTTTTTATTGATATCATGTACACAAACTGCTGAAGTGGCTGTTACAGAAAATGAACCACTTGAGGAGAGTGTTGTAGAGGAAGAAGTAGTTGAGCCTCTTGAAGAAGTCTTTGACTACAAAGTTGATATTGATAGAGCCATAGAGACAATCGATTGGATGGCACAAATTGAGTATGGTGGCAGACAAGCTGGTTCTAAAGGGAATATGCTTGCCGAAGACAAACTGGTTGAGGCATTTCAAGATGCAGGCCTTAAGCAAGTCGGCGATTCCTATAAGCAGACTTATGAGCAGGTTGTTCTTTTACCTGAAGCTTCAACGCTTATGAAATTAGAAGGCCAAGAACCTTTTGTTTATCAAGAAGATTTTACTGAGCGATTTGTTAGAGGTAGAACTGACTTCGAGGAAAATGTAGAAGCTGAAATGGTTTTTATTAAAAACGTCAATGACTTAAAAGATGACATTGAGAGTTTTGATGACAAGATTCTTTTGTTAACCAGTGAACTTTACTATGACGATCTACTTTGGGTGGAACTTAAAAGACTTGAAAGAAACGATGTGACAATTAAAGCATTGGTTGTTAATAATGGATCTGATATCCGAGTAACCCGTGCTATAAGAGGCAGTCATTTAATGGCCTTTGATGCTGAGGATCCTATTTTAATATTTTGCCGTACAGATGTATTCAGCCAGCTGATGACCAGTGATAAGAAACTTATTATAGAAATGGACTTTGAAGAAAAAACAGCGAATCCATCTAATGTAGTGGGTATGATTGAAGGACAGGACTCAGATGGTGATAATGAAGTTGTTATAGTTGGTGCACATTTTGATCATGTCGGTAATAACCTTGACGGGACCTTTAATCCTGGAGCGCTTGACAATGCTTCTGGTGTCAGTGTGATACTTGAACTGGCTCATGCTTTTAGGGAGTCAAAGCCTGACAATACAATCTATTTTGTTGCTTTCAATGGTGAAGAAGATGGCTTATTGGGGTCTGAATATTTTGTAGACAATTCAAAAGACTTGTTTAACAGTCAGAATGCTGTCATGTTAAATTTCGATATGGTGGGTTCTTCGGCAGAAATACCTTTGATGCTTGGCTATGTGTATGACAGAGATAAGGCTCTATGTGAATCTATAGCAGCAATTGCAGATGAAAATATGATGACAACTGATCTGGGTGTGATATATGGCAGTGACCATGCTAATTTCTCTGCTAAAGGTATACCATCTGTATGCTTCATTCACTTTGATGATGCTTATTACCATACGTCAGGTGATACACTAGAAAATGCAGTGGATAAGGACCGCCTTGAGGACGTTATTGATTTAGCTGTTGAGGTATTAAAAATTGAAGCCAATAAATAAAGGATGCGATGCATCCTTTTTCAGTGAAATAGATGTTAATGATATCTAAAAGGGGTCTGTATTTAAGTGTTTCTTAAACTCCAAAGCAACTTCAGGCCAGTCTCTTTTATGAGTCCCTGGTAGTGGTAGGCCGTTAGGCATCATATTGTTTGGCACATGGTCATGCCCAAACTTATTTTGAACCTCTCACGACTAAAGTCATGAGATTCTTAGGTAGAAAAGCCTAACGGCTTTTAGTTTACTAAGCTAACCCGCCAGTTCCTGACGTTCTTATATTTTATGCTGTTGATTAACATCTGTCTTCTTGTGCCTTTGCAAGCCTTCAAACTCACTGTCATACTCGAATTGTCATCACTTTAGTGAATAGTTCCATAAGTCTTACACTTCATTTACCCATAGAAAATCCTTCCATCTCTCTTTTGTTGATTTTACTCATCGACATCTTTACTTAATTATAACATGAAAGAAATAGAATGACAAGAACAAATGTTCTGTTCTGATGCTTCATTCCATTTAGTGCCATTTAGAGAATTACACTCACAAATATTGACAAACATTCATGCTCTAACTCACAACTAAAGTAACGAGTGTGCGAGCACTTATTCATCAATTTGGTATACGATGCACTCTGTGTTCTTGTTGTGGCAGAAATCCTCTACATAATGATCAATTGAGTTTAATACCTTAAACTGTGGATCTGCATGTGTAAATGGGCAGTTGTCAAATTTTTCGCAAGTCTTCATTGTATGTACTCCTTGACCATTTTCTACCCACCATTTAAGTAGTAAAACATAAAATGTTTATCCAAATATGTTATAATTTTCAATAGTTTAAAAGATGTGTTCATGGTATCTTTAAAGAGAGGTAGACATGAAAGAAATTATTATTATTACAACAATCATCATGAGGTTAGTCCTTTCTTATGCTCCTTTAGCTGATAACATTCAAATTCAAGCTGGCAGAGAAGCAATAGAACAAGTACAAGTTATAAGAACTGTTTGTATCGATCCGGGGCATCAAGCGGTAGGGGATTATAATGAAGAGCCTATAGGACCTGGTATGAATCAAACAAAACCTAGGGCAACGAATGGCACCAAGGGCATTTCCAGTGGGATTTATGAATACCAGCTGGTACTTGATGTCTCATTAAAGTTAAAGACTGAATTGGAAGAATCTGGTTATGGTGTTGTTATGACAAGAGAAGTACATGATGTTAACATCAGCAATATGGAAAGAGCCCAAATTGCTAATGAATCTGCAGACATCTTTGTTCGAATCCATGCAGATGAAAATTACGATGAGAACCTTACAGGCATCAGTGTCTTGTGTCCAAGTGACAATGAATGGACTGGTCATATCTTTAATGAAAGTTATCAACTATCTGACCATATACTTACAGGGCTTATTGAAAATACTGGTGCCGACAATCTTGGCATCATCTATAGACAAGACATATCAGGATTTAACTGGTCAGAAGTTCCTGTTGTTCTAAATGAGATGGGTTTTATGAGTAACCCAAAAGAGGATGAGTTACTAAATACACAAGCTTATCAAGATCGGATTATTAAAGGCCTTTTGGAGGGGATTGAGGCATATTTTAAAGAAAAGTAGGATTTCTGCTCGACAGGATTTAAAGAATTCTGTATGATTGTGGTGTGGTTATAGAATAAAGAAAAGGAGAATGAGGCAATGTTATTTTTACATTATCCATCGTGAACAAGTAGTAGAAAAGCCAAGGCTTGGCTAGATGAGCACAATATAGAATATGAGTTAAGATTGATTCATAAAGACAATCCTAAAGCTGATGAAGTTAGAAATTGGATGGCAATCAGTGGTTTAGAGTTAAAAAGATTTTTTAATACCAATGGTAAACTCTACAAGGAAATGAAGCTAAAAGATAAATGGGATTCTTTAACTGAAGATGAACTTTTAGAGATTTTAGCTTCTGATGGTATGATTCATAAAAGACCCGTTCTAGTTGGTGATGATTTTGCACTAACAGGTTTTAAAGTAAAAGAATGGGAAGAAAAACTGGGTTAAAAGATGCAGCTTCTAAGGGAGCTGCTTTTCTAATACTATATACAAATTTCTAATGGCCCGATTCATAATATTCAAAAATACTTATAAAAAGACAGAATTAATTGTATAATTGGAAAATAATATAAAAAAATTGCGTTTTGAACTATAATCTACAGAGTTTTGAGGTATATATTACAATAGCAACTTGTTTTCCTTGTAATTTATTTAGAATATCAAAATACTTACTGTTTATATTTAACACAATGTGATAAAATAATCTTGGTATATAAGAACTTTAGGGAGGAACTTATGAGAAGCATTAGAGCAAAAATCTTAATAGCAATCACAGCATGTGCGATCTTATCTGTACTGGTGTCCAGCATGATGATTACAAGGACTGGATCCGATGGTATTTACGATGAAGCAAAGGCAAGACTTGAGTATCAATCAAAGGAAATTGGCTTAAGAATTCAAGCTTTGTTAACAAGTACTGAAGAAACAGTAGGACACACAGCATCTACTATCGAAAATACAGTAGATATGAAAAAATATGAGATTGAGAATTCTTACAGGAGTTTGACATCGAACAACTTAAAAAGAATTTTAACAAATGTTGCTGAAAGTTTAGAAGGTGCTCATGAAGCTTACTTAATAATTGATCCTTCAATTGCAATAGATGAACATCAAATTTCTATCACAAACGATGAAACTGGTGCAGTCCTCAATAAGGTGCCGCTTGATATGTCACAATTTGATGTGAGTGATGAAACTGCACCGCCAGCAGAAATTGCTTGGTTTTACGAGGCAAAACTGGCCGGTAAGCAAGCTGTAGATGATAAAGTACCACAAGAAGGTTTCTGGTCAGAACCTTATTATGATGAAGAAGCTGAAAAGGTACTCATTAGATATACAAGACCAATCTATAGATACTTTACTTTCTTAGGTGTAACTGGTGTAACTATAGACTACGCTGTTATTGAAAATCAAGTAAATGATGCAAAAGTTTATGAAGATGGTTTCGCATATTTATTGGATGAAGAAATGAGATTCCTAGTACATCGTGATTTTGAAGTTGGAGCTGACTTAATGTCGGTTGGTGAAGGTGTTAAACCTTTATATGATGCCATGTCGACTACTGATTTTGATGTAACAGAATATGAACTTGATGGTGAAGACAGAATTACAGGATTTGTTCATTTAAGTAATGGTTGGACAGTGGGTATCTCTCCACCAATGGACGAAATATTTGCAGCAAGAGATGGTATGAATAGGATCTTTATTGGTGTATTAATTGCTGTTATGGTGATTTCATCAGTCATTGCAATTATATTATCAACCATGCTTGCTAAACCACTTAACAAGGTAACCAATGCCTTAGGTCAGGTAAGTGAGTTAAACTTACAAGATGACGAAAATGTTGATAAGTTGATGAAGGCAAAAGATGAAACTGGTAAAATGGCTATTCAGCTGGCAAACATGAAAGTTGCCTTAACTGAAATTGTTATAAGATTACAAGGTTTATCGTCTGAATTGTTTACGAAATCTGAGTCTATGACGATTGTCGGTAATGATTCAATGGAATCTATTAATACGGTTTATGCATCTGTAGAAGACCTAACGATGGGTGCTAATGACCAAGCAGAAGAAGCTCAAAAGTCTAATGAAGAATTACTTGTTTTAAATACTAAGATTAATACAGTTATTGAAAGTGTTGGTAAAGTGCTTGAGTTCTCTAACTCTACAAAAGAAATCAATGAGTCATCGATTGAAGTTGTTGAGTCGCTTAAGAAATCAACTATTGAAAATGCTGAAAATACAGATGTTATGGAATCAAACGTTTCAGAACTTCTTAGAAAATCTAATCAGATTGAAGAAATTGTTAACGTTATTAAAAATATCGCAAGTCAAACAAATCTCCTTGCACTGAATGCTTCTATTGAGGCTGCTAGAGCTGGAGAAGCTGGTAGAGGTTTTGCAGTAGTTGCTGAGGAAATTAGAAAATTAGCTGTTCAAACTTCTGAATCAACTTCTAAGATCGAAGAATTTACTTTAGATATTGAAAACCAAGTTAAGGTTGTTTCTGATAATATTCAGGTGGCAAGATCTAATGCAGACCAAACTGAAGAAGTTACAAAGAACGTTGAGTACTCAATTTCTAATACCATTGAAAGTGTTAAAGGTATTATTGATTTAATCGAAAGATTAACAAATGAGTTAAATGAAGTAAACTCTTCTAAAGATGTTGTTGTTAACTCTATCGGTAACATTGCAGCTGTTACAGAAGAATCATCTGCAGCTGCAGATTCTGTATCGTCTATGATGGAAAATCAGATTTCCAATATGGATCAAATTCAAACCATGACAAGTGATATAGCTAAAGTTGCTGAAATGATTGAAGTTGAAATGCACAAGTTTAAAGTTGAATCAAATTTCGAAGCAAGAAAAGCTGAACATGTAGAAGAAATAATTGAAGATACTATAGAAGAAGTAGAACCTATCAATGATGAGGATTTTGTTGAATAAATGATTGAAGCCTAAGTTAATTCTTAGGCTTTTCTTTTTGTATTATCACTTATTAAGAAAGTATAAGTTGATTGATAAACTAGACCTATGTGGTATAATTTAGTTATTATATGAAAGAAGGTTTATATGAAATATACAATTAAAATGTATTCTGATTATTTGTGACCATACTGCTATATCGGTAATGGTATTATCGACAAGTTAAGACAAGAATACGACATAGAAGTTATTCATAATGGATTTGAAATACATCCAGATGTGCCTGAAGAGGGCATGCTTTTAAAGGACTATTTTCCAAATGCAGGTCAAATGTTTTCTCAGTTAAAGATGTTTGCAGGTTCATATGGTTTAGAAGTATCTGAAGTAACGACGATGCCTAATACCAACAAGATGCTTCAGCTTGGAGAATATGCAAAAGATGTTGGTAAGTCAGAAGCTTTTGAAAAAATCGTCTTTAAAGCTGTTTTTGTAGAAGACAGAAACATCAGTACAATGGATGAAATTATCAGCTTATGTGAAAAAGCCGGCATTACGAAAGAGGAGGTCGATTCAGTCTTATCCTCTGATAAATACAAAGAGAAACTTGAAGACAATAAGAGGTTCTGTAGAGAAAATAACATCACATCAGTACCGACATTTATCATTAATGATCAGGTAGCCATTGTAGGCGCTCAAGGTCCAGATAGCTTCAAGAAAGCTTTTAGTCAAGTTAAGTAGATATTTAAGAACATCGTAAATTGATGTTCTTTTTTATTATCAACTTCTATTCTATGTGATATACTATCTCAGGAAAAGAGGTGTAGTATGTATTTTGAGAAATTAGTAGAAAGAATGAAAGAACATCCTAAAGTGGTTGGTATTATGTTAGGAGGCTCAAGGGCGAATGGTAGTCATGACGATAAATCAGATTATGATGTATATGTTTATGTTGAAGATGAGATTCCTGAAGAAGAAAGAAGACATATGATAGCCCCATTTGTCGGATATATGGAATACTCCAATAGATTTTGGGAGTTAGAAGATGATGGCATCTTGTTAAATGGCGTGGACATTGAGTTTATTTACAGGGCCATAGATGACATAGATTCAAGTCTTCAAGATATTGTACTTAACCATAATGCCTGGAGTGGTTACACAACATGTTTTTGGGATAACTTAGTTCATTCTAAGATACTTTATGATAAAGATTCTAGATTACAAGACTTGGTTGAAAAGTACAGTCTTTCATACCCTCAAGCTTTAAAAATGAACATAGTGGTTAAGAACTGTCTCTTGTTAAGCGATTATATGCCATCATTTTATTATCAACTTGAAAAGGCGGTTAATAGAAATGATATGGTCAGTATCAATCATAGATTAACAGAGCTGTTAGCTTCCTACTTTGATGTAATATTTGCCTTAAATGAGACCTTACATCCCGGCGAGAAGAGGTTAATTGAAAAGACAAAGAATCTTGAAATACTGCCTAGTGATTATCTAGATCTTCTTGAAAAAGCCTTAAACTTAAATGGCCAAGAAAAACTGTCAGCTGTTAAACAGATGATTCTTAATCTATATGACCTCGTTAAGGATCAAGGGATAAGCATTACGGTTGATTCTTATGCAAATGCAAAAAGTGACTTATAGTCACTTTTTTAGCTGTAGAGGTCATTTGCCATCAAATTAAGTGGTGCTCTATTGACGATCTCATAACCTTTTTTAGTTTTTCTAAGTATACCTTTTTCAACAAAGGAGGTAACTGTACGGTGTAAGTGTCTGTAGCTTGTTCCAAGAAGTTCTGAAATCTCAGTCAATGAATCATAAAATGTAAGAACTCTATTTTCTGATGATTCTTTTGTATCGATAGCCATAATGTAAGAAGCCAATCTGTTTTCTAAAGGATACAAGAGATTGATAGAAGAGTTATTAGAACACCTATCTAACTTTTTACCTAAGTCCTTACAGAGCATTTGAAGAAATTTATTGTCCTCAATTAAGTTTGTTCTTACATAATCAATTGGGAGTCCTATACAGTAGGACTCGGAGATAGTTTTGACATTGACTTTTACACAATCCTCATTAAAAAGCTCAATATCTCCCATGATCTGAAGTGGTTTATAAAAGCTTAAAAGAAGAGATTTTCCATTAGATAGTCTGCTAAAGACCTTAGCCTTGCCTTCTACAAAGAAGTAAAAGTAATCGAGATAATCTCCATCTCTGTAGATATATTCACTTGCTTCAAATTTAAAAACACTCAAGTGGTCAAGCACATCTTTATCAAAGAAGTTGAGAATATTGTATTTCTTTAGGTACATGTTCATTCTATGATGATCATCAATTTTTATCATAAAAGCCTCACTTTTTTCTTTTATTATGACATATGTCATAATAAGATTCAAATAACCTGTGTTATTCTCTAATTGAGAAAAGGAGATGTTTATGAATAAATTATCATCAGCATTTGTAGGTTCTTTAATTGCCATTATGATATTTCTTAATGGGACACTTGCAAATGCATTAGGCAACTATACATCATCAGTCATTATTCATGGGATTGGTTTATTAGGTATTATTCTTATTTTGATTTTGAGTAAATCTAAAGTCGAGTTTCACAAGTCTGTTCCTAAGTATGCTTATACTGCAGGGATCATAGGTGTGATGCCCATCATATTTAACAACATTGGTTTTGATGTGCTTGGTGTTTCATTGACCCTTGCACTTGGCATGTTTGGTCAGTCGATTACAGCTATTGTAGTTGATCATTATGGTCTATTGGGTATGCCTGTTGTTAAGTTTAACAAGAAAAAGCTCGTTGGCTTATGCATCATCATGGCTGGTATGATCGTCATGACTGTATTTTAGGAGGAGACTATGTTTATAATTGCAATACTGGTATCTATTATAGCTGGTGGCTTAATTGTCTTCACCAGAATATTTAACTTTAAGATGGCAGATAAAATGGGCTTGTTCCAAGGTGCTTCAATTAACTATATAGCAGGACTTTTATTTTCCATTATCCTAGCACTATTTCTAAAGAGTGATCTGACTCCAAGCTTTCAAGGCATACCGACATGGGCTTATCTAGGTGGCTTATTCGGTGTTGGAGTGATTGTACTTTCTTCTTACTTAACCAAGAGGGTATCATCTTTTTATTTAACACTTCTTATATTTTTAGGTCAACTGGCAACTGGTATGGTGATAGACTACTTTATTAGTGGCGACGTGCCATTATCAAAAATAATCGGCGGTGTATTGGTTGTCATCGGCTTCAGCTACAACCTAGTAGTCGATAGCAAACCGGATCATGAATCCTACTCAAAAGCTGCATAGACTTAATAAAAAAGGAACCATCAGATTGATATGATGGTTCCTTTTGTTGAAAATAAATATTACTATATTGGCTTATCACTTTTTAACCGCATGAACGATCATCCTTCCATTGTTTAGTATATAGTTACATGTTGATAAAGTAAGGATTCTATCACCATTTTGATATTGATAGTCTGTTTTGAAAAGTGAGTTACTAATAAATTTATTGACAACTTCATCATTAATTTCATAATCTAAAATGTAGTCATCCGCTGACACATAATAAGCTGATATTACTTCATATTCATAATCATTGTATAAATCCTTAAATGAAAGGATTTTATTTTCGTTAAAGAAATCCTCCTGCAAGTAATTGTTTATATCAGTAAACATTGAACCGTTTTTCATGTAATGTCCGTAAATGATGGTATGCTTGTCAAACTCGTTGGCTAAGTTTCTTCTATCCATAAAGATGGCGCCTGCAATGTTTTCTTCTAAGTCGTAATTATGATTTAAGTAGTAGTCATTATTTTTTGCTTTTACGACTGGATAATTTATTCTGGTGTTTTTTATTTGGATCCAACCTACGTAGTTTTCGATTTCGTTTATCAAATCTATATTAGGATTGTAATCGAATACAAACTGACTAGGTTCTTGTAAATTGTTTTCTTTAATATAAGTAGGAAAATCATCTTTCTCTTCTTTTGTCATAATTTCTGACTTTAATGTCTGTAAAGTTTTTATCTCATTTTGTGATATAGCTCTATCTTGTCTAATACTAGTGGCAAAAAAGATGGAAAAAAATAAAATTAGGACAAATGTGCTTGAAACAAGTGTTTTCATATGATCACCTCATGGTAATTGTATCACAAAACGTGTTAGAAATCAAGTTAATTGAAAATAATTATCATTCACTCCTTTACAAATACCACATAATGCGATATTGTATAGTTGTAATCAACAATTTCCACAGACGTGGTGAACATAATCATACATAAGGAGGAAGAAATAATGAAACAAATTACTAGTATCATAATGATTGTCATTCTTCTATTTGGAATGACAGGTGTTTACGCAGCAGAGGGCGATATTGTAGATATCGCATCAAATATTGAGGATTTCTCAATTTTAGTCACAGCACTACAGGAAGCAGATTTAGTTGGTGCTTTACAAGGTGAAGGTCCATTTACAGTATTTGCACCTAATGATCAAGCTTTTTCAAATCTATTGTCAGATTTGAACATAACAGCAGAAGAACTTCTAGGTCATCCACAGCTTTCAGAAGTTTTACTATATCATGTGGTATCAGGAAAAGTCATGAGTACAGATTTATCAGATGGCATGATGGCTGGCACTCTACAAGGTGAGTCACTTCAAGTAGATTTATCATCAGGTGTTATGATAGATATGTCAAATGTTACTTCAGCTGATGTTGAAGCTACAAATGGCGTGATTCATGTAATCGATAAGGTTTTAGTACCGGATTCATTCATTCTTGACGTAGATCAAGATGACATTGTAGATATTGCATCTTCAATAGACTACTTTTCAGTTCTGGTAGCAGCATTACAAGAAGCGGATTTAGTTGGTGCCTTACAAGGTGAAGGTCCATTTACAGTCTTCGCACCAACAGATGAAGCATTTGTCCAGTTACTAGGTGAATTAAATATCACAGCAGAGGACTTATTAGGTCATCCTCAATTATCAGAAGTACTTTTATACCATGTGGTTTCAGGAAAGGTAATGAGTAGTGACTTGTCAGATGGCATGATGGCTGAAACTTTGCAGGGGGAATCTGTTCAAGTCGACTTATCGTCAGGTGTTATGATCGATATGAGTAATGTGAAAACTCCTAACATTGAAGCTTCTAATGGTGTTATTCACATCGTAGATAAGGTTTTAGTTCCTGATTCATTTGTATTAGGCGAAAAAGGAACAATGGTTGAAAAAGATATAGTAGATATCGCTTTAGGTAATGATGACTTTAGTATGTTGGTTTCTTTATTACAAGAGGCAGATCTAGTTGAGGTTTTACAAGGTGAGGGACCTTATACAGTGTTTGCACCTACAAATGAGGCCTTTATGGACTTGCTAGATACTTTAAATATCACGCCTGCTGAGCTAATGGCTCAACCAGACTTAAGCAAAGTATTGTTATATCATGTGGTTTCTGGTAAGGTAATGAGTACAGACTTGACCGATGGTCTAATGGCACCAACCGTTAATGGTAATGATATTAAATTCGATCTATCAAATGGCGTTATGGTGAATCAAGGCAATGTGATTTCGGCAGATATTGAAGCAACAAATGGTGTTGTTCATGTAGTAGATTCGGTATTGATACCTTCAGATTTTATGTTACTAAGTGTCAATATGGGCGAATCTTTACCAAAGACTAGTGATATCGGATTAACACCATATGTCTTAATGGCCATAGTCAGTATAGGTGGTATAGGTTTTATCAATAGAAAGAAAAAGTAGTTAGGAGGGTGTGATGGTTACTTTTGGCAATAATCTAAAACAACTTAGAAAGAGAAATAAACTGAGTCAAAAACAACTAGCTGAACTGATCGGAGTAGGTCAAACAACCATTGCAAACTATGAAAATGATTCTAGATTTCCAAATCAGATTATATTAAATAAACTCGTAGATGCACTGAATATAAGTTATGATAACTTAATAGGTAGACAAGAAACCAAGGAATATGGTGAATTGTCTACCTATGTAGATAAAGTTCTTTACCATCTGCTTGAAGGTGGGGAAAAAGAGGCCATTGACTTTATTGTAAATATGGCCAAAAAGGGCGTTGATGTTATAGATATATACTATGAACTATTAACTAAGATCCTTTATAAGGTTGGTGATCTTTGGGAAATGGGTTTGGTCTCTATCCCTATGGAGCATCATATAACAGGCATTATCGATCAAATAATGGTCCTCTTAAGTCCTTATATTAAACTAAATGAAGCAAACGGTAAAAGTGCAGTGTTTATGGCACCGAGTAATGAACCCCATTTGGTAGGACTAAAAATTATCAAAGAAGCGTTTCGCAAGTATGGTTGGAAAACTTACTTCATTGGCAACAGTGTTCCGTGGACCAGCTTGACAAGTTGGATTAAAGAACATGATGTTGATTTATTAGTTATTTCAACAACTATGAATGACAACATCAATCAAGTTGAAGGATTAGTTGATTTTATAAGAAATGAAACAGATGCAAAAGTCATGATTGGTGGCCAAGTGTATGAAATGAAAGAATATTTGATTAATCAGGTGAAACCAGATTACTTCTTAAATACAAAATTAGAGCTTTTATCTTTTTTAGAATCACAATAGAATATCTTCTATCTTAAGCAGTTTCAGTTGATCTGGAGCTGTTTTTATTTTGGAATACGAAAACAAATACATTAATCCTATAGGAAATATGTATAAAAGTGTTGACAGATCGCTTAAAGTCATTTATGATGTTGTCAGAAAGTAAAGTGAGGTAGAAAAATGAAACATTCAATTTTAGGAAATAGCAAAATTTCATATACATGCTGTAGCTGTTGTTGTGTTTATAAAACTTAAGAATGGCATTTTAGCGTGATTTACTTTATTTTAATATAATTGTTTAAAATAGAAGGGATGACCTTCTATTTTTGTATTTCAGAAGGTGTTCAGATAATTATTGGAGGAAAAAAATGAAAAAGATTGGTTTAGGCGTTTTACTTGTTATATTGGTTGCAGTATCAGTAATGATAGGTACTAACATAGGTGGAAACGAAAAAGAAAATGATAAGATTGTTGTCGGCATGAGCGGGGGTTATAAACCTTATACTTATTCTGATGAGAAGGGTAATTTAGTTGGCTTTGAAGTAGATACATGGAATGAAATCGGTAAAAGAATCGGTCGTGAAGTTGAGTTTATGACAGCAGATTTCAGTGGTTTGTTTGGTTTATTAGACTCTGGAAAAATTCATACTATTTCAAATCAAATAACTGTAAACGACAAGAGAAAAGAAAAATATATATTCTCAGAACCTTATGTTTACTATGGTGCTCAGTTAGTTGTACGTTCGGATAATAATGACATCCTTGATTTGGAGTCATTAAAAGGAAAATCAGTGGGGGTTAGCCTTGGATCTAACTATGAAGAGATGATTAAGAAATTTGATGTAAAAAACGAAATTGATGTAATCACTTATGAATCTTATCAGGGCTCTTTACAGGACGTATCCCTTGGTAGAATTGATGCTGTTTTAAATGATAAGTTGGCTGGATTGACAGCTATTGAGGAATCTGGACTTGATTTAAAACTAGGTGGAGAGCCAATAGAAATGCTCTTTAATGCCTTCCCGTTTGTTCAAAGTCAGGACGCAGTCTTGATAGAACAAGTGAATGAGGCTATTAATGCTATGTATGCTGATGGAACTTTTGAAGAAATCGCTCTAAGATGGTTCCCAGTTAATATCACTGAAAAGTAGGTTTTTATGTCAGGATTTGATTTTTTATATTTATTGAGGGTTTTGCCTGTAATACTACAGGCTTTACCCATTACCATCAGTATTGGTACAATCTCAATGGTTTTCGGTCTGGTTCTTGGACTCCTAATTACATTTCTAAGAAGATCAAACCATGTTATTGTAGTGAAGAGTGCTGAGGTATATGTATCCTATTTCAGAGGTACCCCTTTAATGGTTCAGTTGTTTATATTCTTCTTTGGACTGCCACAACTATTTCCTGTACTTTCACAAATAGATGCATATTTTGCAGCCATCATTGTTCTGAGTATCAACGCAAGTGCTTATATATCTGAAGTTATGAAGTCTAGTATTGATGCTGTTGACTATGGACAATATGAAGCTGCCCTGTCAGTGGGGATGTCTAATATGCAGGCAATGGAACGTATCATATTGCCTCAAGCTTTTAAGATAGCAGTTTTGCCTTTAGGTAATACTTTTATCAGTTTGATTCAGGGGACAGCCGTGACTTTTATGATAGGTCTAAAAGACATAATGGGTGTAGCCAAGGTAAGTTCAGCGGCTTCCTATAGATTCTTCGAAGCGTTTTTAGCAGTTGGTTTTATATACTGGATTCTGACTTTAATCATTACTAAGTTGATTAACATATTAGCATTTAAGTTAAGTAAAGGTGGTGTTATATGATTACTCTTAAAGATGTCCATAAGTCTTTTGATGACTTAAAGGTCTTAAATGGTATAAGTTTTACAATGAAAAAAGGAGAAATCATTTCCGTTATTGGCTCATCAGGTTCTGGGAAATCTACTTTATTAAGAGTCATCAATGGCCTTGAAAGCGCCTCTCGTGGACATATGAAAATAGATGATGATACCTTTGACTTAAGCACCATGCATGAAAAGGATAAAAGGCGCATTAGAAAAAGAGTTTCCATGGTCTTTCAAAACTACAATTTGTTTAAGCATAAAACTGCTTTAGAAAATGTTATAGAAGGACTAATTGTCGATGGTATGAAAAAAGACAAGGCCATAGAACTTGGGATCTCTTTACTTGATAAGGTGGGATTAGTTGATCGAAAAAATCACTATCCTTCACAGCTGTCAGGTGGACAGCAACAAAGGGTCGGTATTGCAAGAGCCTTAGCCCTAAAACCCCAAGTGATCTTATTTGATGAACCAACATCTGCTCTGGATCCTGAGTTGGTTCAAGAGGTCTTATCTGTTATAAGAAAGCTTGTAGATGAGTCGGTAACCATACTTATCGTCACGCATGAAATGACCTTTGCAAAGGAAATTTCGGATAGGATTGTTTTTATGAGCGAGGGTGTTATTGAAGTGGATACCCATCCGCAAGCTTTGTATCAATCAAATAACAACAAGTTAAGAGCGTTTTTAGGTAAAGCAGATAAGTAAAAAAATCTTACCAATAGTGGTAAGATTTTTATGGTTTAAACTGATGTATTAAAGTACCTATGCCTTATTCCACTGACAGCATAGCAAACTCGATAGCATCTTTTTTACTGACGAAAAAGTTTTCTTGACCAACACGATCCATGATGCCATGCTTTTTAAGGACATCTTTTGGTTTGTCTCTTAAACCAGTGATAATCACTTTGATATTATTTTTTTCGCATCTGCTGATCACAGTTTCTAATGATCTAAGGCCAGTTGAGTCAATGACAGAAACATGTCTCATTCTTAAAATAAGAAACTCGCAGTCACCAGATATCTTTGTAAAATGGTCGATGAATGTTTCAGCAGCACCAAAAAAGAGTGGACCGTTTATTTCATAGACTTGTATTAAATTGTTGTTTGCATTCATTTCAGTTTTAGAGTCTATGCGGCCACTTGTCACATTGACTTCACCTGCATCATCAATAAGCTCCTTGATGTAGGTGGATTCTGACATTCTTCTCATAAAGATAAATGCAGAGATGACCATACCGAATTCGATGGCTACGACCAGGTCTACAAAAACGGTTAAGGCAAATGTCAATAAGAGGACCAGCACATCACCCTTAGGGCTTTTTAACATTTTCATAAACACATGAATTTCACTCATGTTATAAGCAACAATGATCAAGATGCCTGCAAGTGCTGGCATTGGTATAAGTTTAGCAAGTGGCATAAAGAGTAAAAAGATGACCAAGAGTACAAGGGCATGAACCATACCTGCAACAGGTGTTCTACCACCATTTTTTATGTTTGCTGTCGTTCTAGCTATGGCACCTGTAGCTGGTATACCGCCAAATAATGCGGAAAATATATTGGCAATACCTTGTGCAATAAGTTCTGTATTAGACCTATGTTTACCACCTGTCATCCCGTCTGCAACAACTGCAGATAGCAAAGACTCTATGGAACCGAGCAGTGCGATTGTAAGCGCTGAAGGGAAAAGTTGTCTGATGATATCCATGTTGACGTGAGGTATATTGATTGTTGGTAGTTTAGTTGTCAAGTCACCAAATACAGAACCAATAGTAGCTACATTTAAGTCAAATACCGATACAATAACCGAAGTCACGATTAAGGCGACAAATGCCCCTGGAATTCTCTTTGTTAGCTTTGGCGTTAAGAGAATAATAACTATAGTAATCAAACCGATAAGGAGTGCTTGGTGGTTGATGGTATTAAGATGATTAAATATAGACTCCCATTTGCTTATAAACTCTGATGGCATATCTTCTATTTTCAGACCTAATAAGTCTTTGATTTGAGATGTAAAGATGGTAACTGCTATACCTGTTGTAAAACCAATTGTGATGGTACAAGGAATAAACTTAACAACTGTTCCTAGTCGCAAAAGTCCAAACACCACCATCATAATACCGCCCATGAGTGTGGCAATAATCAGACCGTTCATACCATACTGAGCAACAATGCCAAATACTATTATCATGAAAGCCCCTGTAGGACCACCTATTTGAACGCGGCTACCACCCAGTAATGAAATGATAAATCCTGCAATAATAGCAGTATATAAACCTTGTTCAGGTGTTACACCTGATGATATGGCTAAAGCGATAGATAGGGGGAGGGCGATAATTGCAACAATAATACCGGCTAGAGCATCTCTTGTAAAGTCGGAGAAGGTGTAATCTTTTAATGTTGTTAGTAACTTAGGATGAAATGTGTTCATAAAATCTCCAATCCCGCAATGCGGTTTATGTATGTTTGAAAGTCCCTGATGTTTCGTGTATAGAAACTTTTTTTAATCAACCTTAGTTATCATATGCCAATTATTTTGTCTTGTCAATCCATAAGAATGCAATTTCTTATAATCAAGTATAGTTATAATATTCAGTGAACTATGGAATGGATGTCAATCAAAAATATGGATAAACCTAAAGAAATCTAACTGACTAAAAAGATATTGGACAAGATTTCAAAGCAAAAAAATAAGCGACACATGTCTGCCGCTTCTTGTTAAATCAACTTATCGCCATAAAAAGATTAATGTCAAAACTAGGTGAATCATTGTTAGACTCAAGTAAGAGATTTTTATCTCTAAGTCATTTCTTAATGTAGAAGTATGTCTCGATATTTCATCGAGCTCCTCAATTCTTAGAGACATATAAGTTGGATTGTGAGAAATTCTTGATAGATTTAATCCAGGTGTGACGTGAACACTAGATGTTCTCTCATAGTCAACAAACTGCCTATATAGTCTGATGCTGTAAATAATTCCCCATAGTGCAAATAGGTTTTCTAAACCATAGTGTCTAAACAAAACGATGAACATTACTTCGATTGGTATGAGTACAATAATAACTGTATATTTAGAGTTAACCTTCATAAAGCCCTCCTCTCAATATAATGCTATTACATATATACCCTAAATTAGAGAATCAACTCATATGAAGAGTCATACTGTGAAAATGACCGCTTCTGAGCACTTTGTTTACAAAAAAGCAGCCAAAAGTGAGCATATTGATTAAAGCTTATTCAGTCTAAGTCAAAGAACTCAAGCGCGTACTCAAAGCTTGTTTCTTGGCCAGAATGTGTATAGAGACCACTGACTTCAACTTTGTAGATTTCACCACTCTTATATGTTTGTCCGTTCATGAGCGGTCTGAAAATAATACAATAAGGAATTGCATAGTAGTTGGTTTCTACATTGAAGTATTGGCCTAATTTATCGGTATCATCCCATCCGAGTTGCCAGACCGTGTTGTCATTAACTCTTGTCAGTGTAACACTTATTTCTGAAGTCTTTGAACGATCATACTGTGCTGGGTTTAGAATAATTGACCAAGGTGTATCAGTAGATACAAACTCAGTAGGGAAGGCTATTTCATTTGGCCATAGCACATAGTCATAATCTCTTTCAACAGTCGTCAGATTTCTAAAAACTTTCATGGTAGAAAAATAACGCCAAGATTCTACGCCCTTTACATGTCCAAAACCAACTTCATTTAACTTCGGCAGTAAAAACCATCTTCTGTGTCCAACTCTATCGATATTTGACTCGTCAGCGTCTTCCATAAGATATCTTATAGCTTGAGAAAGATTTCTAGAACCCATGGCTAGATTGCTTGAAGAAGTCGCATCATAAGCTAATTGATAGAAATCATTGTCCATATCAGCGGGCTGGTCTGGTGTATGAGAAAAACCAGCGACTGCATTTAAAAGAGCACCATGTTGGGCTGCAGTGTTAGCTGTTTCAGACACGTAAATATCGTCACTTAGTCCAGATAATATTCTTACATATTTAAGAGTGTTTAAGGCATCTTGAATAAATAAGTCCTCTAGACTTCCGGCAACATAAGGCGCAACAATACTAGGCTGAATCACAAATCGATTACCTTCATAAGTTGGCTTGAGTATAGTCCATTTATGTTTAAGATAAGCTACTCTTTGGTCGAAGTCTGTTTTGTCTGTCAGTACAGGCAGGGTAATTCTATCTGGTTCTAAGAGTTTGTTGAGAACAACAGCAGCCTGTGCACGTGTGGCATTACCGTTTAAAGAGAATGTACCATCAGGATAACCACCAATGATGCCTGTTGTAAAGACTCTTAAAGAAATATCTTGCCAATAAGAATCCATATCATTAAAGTCAACAATCATACCAGCATAGTCTAGATAGTTGTCAGGTACGTCTAGATTACTGGCCCTTAAAATGATACGACTCATTTCACCTCTTGTAATATCTCTTTGATAGTTATCGAACTCACCTTCTAAGACATAACCAAGATCAAGAGATTTTTGAATAAAACCGTCTGACCATCTTTTCTTATCCATGATCACTTCATCTTCACCGACAACCTTAATAGTAATTGTAATAAATTCTTCTACAGATATGTTAGCATTAGGCCTATAGGTGTCATCAGGAAAACCACTTACATAACCTTGGCTTTTTAACTGGATAACATCATAGGAAAACCAGTCCTCATCTGAAACATCAATAAAGTCATTAAAGCCATAAGAAACAGTCGTCATTAAACATAGACATATTAATAGCATTGCTATTTTTTTCATAAAATCACCTCATTTTATGAATACCCATACATAAGTCCTTACTATCAGTATATTGCTTATGTTTATCATGTATAAGAAGATTGATTTATCTAAAGCCTCAGATAGTACATTTTATTGTAAAGTTAAACTCAATCAAAAAAAGAAAAATGACCCTAGTAAACTAGAGTCATTTAATGGCGGGAATGCGTGGGAATCGAACCCACCTAACGGGCTCCTAACCCGCCAAGCTGGTTTTGAAGACCAGAGGACACACCAGCGCCCATCCACTCCCAAATACAATTGAAATTCTAATTGAATTATCAATACAAAAACAAGTTAGTTTCTTGTTTTGCTTGGTTACTGAACTATTATATAAATTTATATATGTAATGTCAAGTAAAGCATGTTTTCATTCAATCGAAAAAATCTATGGTTCTTATAGAAAACCACTCAGTCTTTCCTTTGGTATTTAATTCTACTAAAAAAGATGATCGCTTTGATCATCTTAATTTTGTATCTTGTTCATGATATACTCATAAGCATTTTCTGATTGGTCCAGTAGGACATCAGGTGTTGTACCAAACTCCTCGCTGTTTCTACCGTTTGACGAGATACCATAGTGAGTAGAGTACTTTACAAGAATACCTGTATGAGGTAGCGGTACAAGAATCGGATCAAATCCAATACCATCACCACCAGTGTTGTGTCCAATCAGGGTTGCAAAGTCCGTTACTTTACAGAAGTCAATAAACTCCTCAGAAGCAGAGTAATTGTTTGGACCTACTAGTACATAAATATTGCCCATAAATCCTTCTGAGATTGGCTTGTACTGATGATTAATCGGTACAATATGCGACAGCTTAGTTATGTCATCTAAGTTAATTTCAGTGAAGTTTTCCATATCCATTGAAGAGATGGGTTGGCTATTACTTGAATCTAGCTTAGAGCTGATGAAATCTCTTGTATAATCATTTTCTTTATAAAGAATATAGTTCTCATATTCATAAGACTTAGTTGAAAGTGGTTCAATGATATTTAATCTAGCATAGTCACTTGAGCCACCTGAGTTATTTCGAATATCAAATATCAGATTGTCATACTCTTTGATTTCTTCATAGAAACTCAATAAAGCATCGTGATCGTCTGCAATATACTCAGAACCAAATGATTCAATATTCAAATAGGCTGTACTGTAGTTATCGTATTTGATAAGGGTAATATTACCTTCAGATACTTGATTGTCACTTTCTGGTGCATCTTCTATATAGTCATCATAGAATGACATGGTTGCCTGGTTGTTAAGCGTTCTATACCATTTAGAGTCTTCAGGATAGCTTGAATAGTAATGATTAAAATCTTCTTTTAAAACAAGTCCCATATGGCCATTGTTATTAAATTCTTCAGTGAACTGAATCATAAAATCATAAAACTCATCTTGAGATTCTACACATTCTACACGTTTTCTATATTGCTTGATGATTCTATTTATATCTATATCTTGTCTTTGGATCATACCGATGTAAGGGTAGGTTTCATAGACCATTTTTGTTAAATATTCAAAGTCCTCAACAAAGGAGATTGTTTCACTAGGAAGTTCCTGTATAACTACTTGGGAAGGCTGTTTAGAACCTGTACCTTGAGTTGTACTTTGACATCCTATTAATGATAATGCAAGTAATGCTATAATGATTCTTTTCATAAATTTCCTTTCATTTCAGACTTAGTATAGCAAAGAATGATTACAAAAGATATTAAAAAGTTATTAACATAAGATGAAGATGTTAACAATTGTTAACATCTTCAAGGGTTTATTCTTCTTCGCCAACTTCAGGAACTTCCTCAGCTGGTGTAACTTCTAAATCAGGTTCTTGCTCTAAGTGAACCTTAGATTCTGAAATTGTAAATAGTAGTGTATCTGGTTGATCAAGAATTTCATATGCATCACTCTTAAGTGTTTCTACATCTGCAACCGTAACGGTTGTATCTGTAGTGGCATTGGCTAAATCAACCTCTACATATTCAATTAAATCTTTTGGTAATACCTGAACTTCAATTTCATGATGTAACTCTTGGAAGATAAATCCTGCAGGTACTTGATCTTTATTTAAGTAATGAACAGGTACTTTAACTTTGATTTTTTCACCTTTAGCTAGAGCTTGGAACTCTACATGATAGGTGAGGTTCTTTAGTGAGTTATATTGTACATCTTTTAAGAGTACAAAAGACTTCTTGCCATCTATTTCTAAGTCTAAACTAGCACCAATACCATGCCTTTTGTAGAACTTGTCAAAGTCATGCTCATCAATCTTGATATGTACATTATCAATGTGATGACCATAGAGCACACCAGGTATGAAATGAGCTTTTCTAACTTGTTTAACAGGGTTTTTACCGACTTCGTTTCTTACACTTGCTTTTAAAACTTCATTTGACATAATTATAACCTCCCTTATATTTGTTTCTTTTATATCCAAAAAAACACAAAATATTCATAAAGAATGAAGATTCTTGACAAAAACTGTATTAGACAATATAATACAGTTATTAAAGTGTACTATACTTACTAATACAGTTGGGAGTGGTAATGTGATACAGCTTAACGAAAAAAGTAAGATACCAATTTATCAACAAGTATACGATGGCTTATTAGATTTGATTGTTCTCAAGGTCTTAGACGAAGAAGAAAAACTTCCGTCAGTAAGAGAATTAGCACTTATGTTAGAAATCAATCCTAATACCATTCAAAAGGCTTATAAGGCCCTTGAAGCAGACGGTTATATATTATCAGTCAAAGGAAAGGGTAACTTTGTTGCTAGGTATCAAGAAATTATTAGTGTTTACGAAAATAGCACCGTTGAGAAGTTAAGACAGGTTTTAAAAGAGTTGATGGTAATGGGACTTACCAAAGATGAGATTTTAAAGCATGTGACGAGTGCTTTGGAGGGGTTAGAATGATAAAGGTAATTGATTTAAAAAAGAGTTTTGAAACTCATCATGTCCTGAATGGCATTCAAATGAACGTTGAAAAAGGCAAGATCTATGGTTTGGTTGGTTCTAATGGTTGTGGCAAAACAACTGTTTTAAAACATATTATGGGTATCTATAAGCCAGATGAGGGACAAATACTTTATGAAAATGTGTTTATAGAAAAAACAGACTATCTCGAAAATGTATACTATGTGCAGGATGATTTGTTTTTTCCAATGAACTATTCATTGGATGATTTATTTTCATATGAAAAGATGATGTATCCAAATATGAGTGATGAGAAATATAAGAAACTTGTAGATTTCTTTAAGATAGATCATGGTAAAAAACTGAGAATGCTCAGTAAAGGTCAGAAAAAACAAGCTGCGTTTATTTTGGCTGTTGCTTCGATGACAGAGACGATTTTACTAGATGAAATAGTAGATGGTTTAGATGCTGTTGTAAGAAAGAAGTTTTGGAAAGTTATTTTAGCGGAAGTAATGGACAGAGACTTAACCATTGTGATTTCTTCACATGCACTTACAGAACTTGATAATATATGTGATACAGTTGGTATCTTACACGAAGGCAAAATTGTAAGAGAAGACAATATAGATAAATTAAAAGAAGAGACCAAGCGTATTCAATTCGCCCTTAAAGATCCATTTATAGATGAACCTTCTAATGACTATCAAATTATTAAAACATCTTTAATCGGTAAAGTATATTTTGTGACGGTTAAAGGCGATGTAGAAAGTTTCAGACAAGATTTATATGGCAAACATGATGTACTTATTTATGAGGAGCTTAGCATGAATCTTGAGGAAATATTCGTTACTGAGTTAGGAGGTCTGGGTTATGGAACAGAAGAGTATAATGTCTAAAAGAACCAAAGAGCTTTTGATTCAAAGTATAAAAGAAAAGAAACAATGGGCACTTTTAACATTGGTAGTATTAGTCGTTACAGTGATTGTACTGCCCCTTATGATGGAACATGATATATCAGAAGAGTTTATTGCACTTGGCATATTTGAAATCTTTGTGGTTATGTTTGTAAACTTACTCATCGATTTTAATTATCTTCATGATTCAAGAAAATTTGGCTATTACTTATCAAAACCATTTGGTGCTGTTAATAAGATGCATACTGTTATGTTGTCCAACAGTATCTTTGCCCTAATTTTCTTGGGTGGCTTATTTATCATATCGGCTATAGGCGGTCTTGAGTTGATGGAACTCTTTTTAGTACCTATTGCATGGCTAGCCTACCTGGTATTTATAACTGCCTTAGCCAGTCATATATCAGGTAATACCATCATAGCAGGTTTGGTGACGATTTTCATATATGGTCTACCAGTTCTTATACTAGGTGTTATCTACTATGCCGTATCTTTTGTGAGTGATTTAGCTGTTGGCTTTAATGTTAACATCATTATGGAGTTTGTTTTAAATAACATATATAAGCTGGATGTATTGTATCTCATTAAGTACGTTGACGATTTTTCTATAGGTTACTTTGTGGTTGTGTTCTTGGTCTTGCTTATAGTTTACAGCTTAACCAGATGGATCATACAGCACAGAAAAAATGAGCGTATTGGTGAGTTTATTATGTTTAGAGGATTTAAGTACTTCGTAGCTGTCATTATGTCAGTTATGGTACCATTTATCTTCTCTAATATGCTTAATAGTAACGAAACATTGGTTATGGTTTTATCATTTGTTATTTTAGGTGTACTGACTTATTATGTTGCTCTAGTGATACTTGATAAATCATTTAAGATTAAGAAAATGGCCATTAAAGTACTTCTTATATTTATGTCAATTTTCCTAGCTATCGTCTTGATATCTGGACTTGTTGTGACAAGTGTTCAAGGTAACACCCCTGATATTGATAAAATAAAAGGTATATATGTTTCGACTTCTGGTTCAGTTTATTTACCGAATGCAGAAAATGAGTATGTAGATGTTTCGAGACTAGACTATGAAGATATAATAAAACATGATCTACCTATTTATACATCAAGAGAAGCCAAGCAGACTATTATAGACCTCCATAAGGCCATTGTTGATGATTCTTCATTTAATAGGTATATGGATATAAACATCATCTACTATATGGAAAGCGGCGCAAAAACAAGTCGATACTTCTCTTTAGAATATAGAGGAGAATCCTATAATGCTGAAATTCTAAAATCCATTAAGGCCTTGATGAAAACTGATGAGAATAAGATCATCAGGTTCCCTTTATTCTATGATCCAGCTTATAGAAGTCACTTTAGAGATTTAGATGCCAATATTTATGGCGGTGATTTAGATCTGGAGTTAACATCGAGACAAACAGATGAGTTGATTCAGATGATGCGAAAAGACTTAGACCTTTACATTGGTCAATATGACGATGATATTTATTCTATTGGTTATAACAATTCATATGTATCTTTCCCATATGTTGAGATTTCTCAGGAGACCAAGGGCTACAGAGATTATCTAAGTGTTCAGTTTGTTAATAACAAGACACGTTTTCAAAATTATGATATTCCTGAATACTTTGAGCATACAAGACTTTATGTACAAAAGCTTATAGATGATGGTAATAATTAAAATAATCCCAGCAGATTTCTGCTGGGATTTGCTTATTTGTATGAAAACTTGATTTCATAAGTAAGTAATGTGCAGACTTCTTATTCTATAAATACCAAGTCATGTTTAGCTCGAGTGGCTGCTGTATAGGCAAACTGCTTGTGAAGGGGATGGTCCTTCTTTTTATTTAGATAAATAACCGCATCAAACTCAAGACCTTTGGCAAAGTATACTGGTAAGATGATGCGTTTATGATGAAGGCTTTTGTCGTAACCTGTCATGGCATAAACATCTTTTAGCTTTCTTGAGAGTTTTCTGGCTTCTGAAGATGTATGAACAATAATAGCCGTTGTTGCATGATGATCAAGTCGATCTAGTGCAGCTTGAAGGTCTCTTATCAAATTCTTTGACTCAATAAACTCTGGCTGACTGCCTTGTCTTGAAAAAGCCTTAACTTCATCTTCAATAAATTGACCAGCAAAATCTGTGATGGATGTTGTTGATCTATAGCAGGTTTGAAGCGACAAATGTTTAACATGGCTAGGATCAAAGATTCTTTCTAACTGCATTTCATAATGCTTTTCCTTATGATGATGAAGGGTCTGATTCATATCTCCTAAAATGGTGAAATGACTCCCTGGGAAAAGGGCTTTAATGACCCTTAATTGAACAGGGTTATAATCTTGTGATTCATCTATAACAACATATTTGAAATGCTTGTAGTCGTTTACAGGGTGAATCCAAGTTTTATAAAGTAGGATACCATGTTGGTCCTCATAGTTGTTGTTTCTTATAAAGAAATCATCTGGAATCTCAAAATCTACAAGTGAACGAAGGACTTGTTTGTTTTCAAACATTTTTTCATAAATGTTTCTAGCTTTAAGATTGAGTGATTTGTTTAACCTAGACTTAAAAGCTCTATTATAGAGGGTCATTTTTCTCTGAATGGCCTCTTCTTTATGGAGAGGATAATTGTTCAGTTTTAAGACAATGTCTTTTACTTTTCCTTTTACATGCTTTTGCATGTAGCTTTGATGTGAGTATGACTTGTCCTTCAATTGATTGATGCCCACACTTAAAGGTGTTTTCATAAAGTGTCTAAGATACCATGACTTAATGGTCTGTCTGGTCACAATGGTATCATTATGATAATAAATGTCTTCATATTCATGGATATGAGTTAGGTAGTATCTAAACCATGTTTCTAGTAAGACATAATAGTTTTCTGTGTTTTTAAAGTGTGAAATCTTATTTCTCATGACCCTGTCCATATGGTGGCTGTATGTTTCTACGTGGTCGCCAACACATTCTACCAAGAAGTCTTCAAAAGTCTTTTGAGAAACACTTTTTTCACCTAGTTCAGGCAGTACTTCATCGATGTATTCTTTAAAATATTCGTTAGGGGACACGATAAGCATATTAGAAGAGGTATACTTCTTCTGTCCATGATACATTAGATATGCGAGTCTATGCATGGCAATGATGGACTTACCGCTGCCTGGTACGCCTTTTACAAACAAAAGATCAATGTCATCGGTTCTGATGATTTCATTTTGTCTTTCCTGGATGGTTTCAACAACTGAATGAAGCTTCTGGTCACCCTTTGAAGATAAAACTTCTAATAGTTGTGTATCAACAACATTTTCTTTTAGATCAAAGTAGGCTTCAATGGTTTTATTGTCATAATAAAACTGTCTTTTTAAAGAAACGTCACCATAAACCATGCCTTGAGGTGACTCATAAGACAGCCTGCCGTACTTGTTTTCATAATAAAGGCCTGCAATAGGAGACCGCCAGTCATAGACGACAATATCAAGGGTTTCATCATCAAATAGATGTGAGATGCCTATGTAAAGTGATTCTGTATCATAACCGTCTTCTTTGAAATCCAGTCTACCAAAATAAGGTTTGTCTTTCATACGTATCAACTTTTCTACTTTATTAGAAGAGTTTTTAAGACTGGTCTCTTTCTGTTGAAAGCTTTGAAGATATTGACTGAGCTCAGCTCGAACTTGAGGATCTGAATAATCAGTAGAGACTTCCTCCATCATCTCCTTGTTATAGCTTCTTGCGTCATGTCTTAAATAAGAAAGAAAGGCTTCTTCTTTGTTTAAACTCTTGTCAATGACAGTCAAAGTCTTTTGATGATAATCTTGTTCTAGTTTTAGTATATCCATGGCACCTCCTAGGCTAGAAGTATATTATAGAGCATTTGGCTGCAAATGGGTAGTCTTTAATTTTTATTTTGTTTGTGCTATAATTATTACAGAAGCAGAGAGAAATCTCTGCTTTTTCTACGTTAAAAAGAGGCTTCTTATTAAGCCTCTTTCATCATTTTAAACTCTTCTAAAGCATCTTTAAAGTATTTGGCATTGATGACTCTAGAGCTATGGTTATCTGCAAATGTTTCAAACCTATCTAAATGCTGTTCAACAGTATCTACTGATAAGAGGGTCTTTGAGTCAATGATTAGAAACATAGGGGGATGAAGATCGTATTCATAATGATCTAAAAAAGTCTCTAATCGATTGAGTGAATCTTTTGAATCCAAAACAGTCATATAAATGACCAGTTCAGACCTTGTAAGTATTTCATTGATTTCATGACACTTCTCTTTAGAGGTAATGTTTTTTAAGCTGACGACATTGGTTTCAATGTTCTTTGATTCTAATGTATAAATCAACTCAGATAGTTTGCTATCAGCATTCGAATGATTCATGTTTACATTAATAAGTGTAAATAACATTTTGCCACCTCCTTATCATTATTATACAAGTCTTTTTATGGTAATTGTGAGATTTGTATGATTTCTAATTAGAGTTTAATTTTACTCTAATACAATCGTATCAAAACAAAGTTTTTTGAGATTATATTCTATACCTTATTGGTGTAAATAGGGCTATAATGGTATCAAAGAAAGGAAGTGACACAATGTTAGGAGAACAAATTTTTATTTCTACAGTATTTATAGCAGGACTATTATCTTTCTTTGCACCATGTGTATTTCCATTGATGCCAGTATATGTAGGTATATTGACAGACAATGAAAAGGGGGGCAAGTGGAGACCGTATCTTAAAACATTCTTATTTGTAGGTGGTCTATCAACAAGCTTTGTACTTTTGGGATTTGGTGCTGGCGCTTTAGGAAGATTTATAAACGGCAGATGGTTTTCAATAGTAACAGGTTTACTTGTTGTTATATTAGGACTACATCAAATGGGCTTATTCAATCTGAAGTTTTTAAATAAATACAAAACACTTAAAGTTAAAGAAAGTAAAAACGATTTGATCAGTACATATTTATTAGGTTTTACATTTTCATTTGGATGGACGCCATGTGTGGGACCTGTATTGGGTGCAGTATTGGTTGTATCTGCTGATGGTGGACAGGCTTTATATGGTGGATTTCTTATGATGATCTATGCAATAGGTCTAGCAATCCCGTTTTTAGTAATAGCAGCATTATCAAGTGTAATCATAGATAAACTAGAAAAGGTAGATAAATATCTGCCGATCATTAAAAAAGTAGGCGGGGCGTTAATTGTCTTAATGGGGATATTCTTAATGACAGAAAAATTAACAGCTATTACAGTTTGGTTTGAAAACTTATTATAGGAGGAGAAAAAATGAAAAAAATATTAATCGCTATCTTGGTAGTAGCAGTAGTTGGATTAGGTGCTATGTTTGCATTAAATAGCAATGATGATATGGATAAAAGCATGAATGATGATATGACTAAGTCAGAGATGGGTGAGTCTGATCATATGGAAAAAGAAGACGATATGGCATCAGATGATATGGAAAAAGAAGACGATATGGCTATGGAAGATGACATGGACAAAGAAGATGACATGGACAAAGAAGATGACATGGACATAGAAGACGATAAGACTAAAGATGACATGGTTGAAGTCATGAATGAAGGTGAAATGGCTGAAATGTTTGAGCTTATGACACTTGATGGAGACATGGTTAAACTAGCTGACTTAAAAGGTGACAAGGTTTATGTGAAGTTTTGGGCTTCATGGTGCTCGATTTGTGTTTCAGGCTTAGAGGAATTAGATGAACTTTCAGGTATGGAAAGTGACTTTACAGTACTGACTATTATTGCACCTGATTACAATGGTGAACAAAGTTTAGATAAGTTTAAAGCATGGTTTGAAAAAAGAGGCCATGACAATATGACAGTTCTTGTAGATACTGATGGTGAAGTAACTAGAGCATTTGGTGTTAGAGGTTATCCAACATCTGCTTACATTGGTTCAGATGGTGTGTTAGTTAAGACGCTACCAGGTCATATGGGAAATGACAAAATTAAAATGACTTTCCAAGAGATTAAATAGGAGGCATTATGAAAAATATGATGATTGCAGCAGTGGTCATAGGACTATTGGGTATGGTCTTCTATGGCAGTGCTAGACTCAAGCTAAACAATCAAGTGGCAGAAGATATGGAAGTTAAGGTTGTCGATCAGACAGTCAGTGCAGCACTGATGTCTGACCATTTACCTAAGAATCCAAACAACACACTTGAGTTTGATACAGAAAATTTAAAAGACATTTACTTAGCAGGGGGGTGCTTCTGGGGACTTGAAGCATACTTGACAAGAATCCCTGGAGTCTATGATGCAACAGTCGGTTATGCAAATGGTTTGACAGAAAATCCATCTTATGAGGATTTGATTTACAGGAACTCAGGTCATGCAGAGACGGTTCATTTAAGATATGATCCTAAGTTGGTATCTTTAGAGACCGTTATAAATTATTACTTCAAGGTAATTGATCCAACATCTCTAAACAAGCAAGGCAACGATAGAGGTACTCAGTATAGAACTGGTATTTACTTTACAAGCGAAAATGAAGAAAAACTAGTTGAAGCTTTAATTGAAAAAGAGCAAATGGACTATGACGACAAGATAGTTGTTGAAGTGTTACCGCTTGAACACTATTATTTAGCTGAAGAATACCACCAGGATTATCTAGAGAAAAATCCTAATGGCTACTGCCATATCGATATCAATGAAGTCACAGAAGGTGTATCTAATTATGTTAAACCTTCAGATAGTGAACTTAGAGATATGTTAACAGATCTTCAATATGATGTGACTCAAAATGGTGGTACTGAAAGACCATTTGAAAATGAGTATTGGGACAATAAAGAAAAAGGTATCTATGTAGATATCGTGACAGGCGAACCTTTATTTTCTTCAATAGATAAATACGATTCTGGTACAGGATGGCCAAGTTTTACACGACCAATAGAAGAATCTGTTATAATGGAAGTAGTAGATAAAAAATTTGGTATGAATCGAACAGAAGTGAAGAGTTTAAGTGGCGACAGTCATCTAGGCCATGTCTTTAATGATGGTCCTGTAGATCAGGGTGGTTTAAGATACTGTATCAACTCAGCATCACTCAAATTTATACCTTATGAAGATATGGAAGCTATGGGTTATGGCCACCTAATGTATTTATTTGAATAGAGGATTTTATGTTAAAACTGTTGATAGTAGATGATGAACCACTAATTAGACGAGGGATTAAATCTCTCGTCGACTTTGATTTATTAAATATCAAGGAAGTAAGAGAAGCAAAAAACGGACAAGAAGCATTGGAGATCTTTAAAGACTTTAAACCTCACTTAGTGCTTGCAGACATCAATATGCCTAAAATGGATGGTTTGACCTTTACGGAACATGCCAAGGCAATATCGCCTGATGTTAAGATTGCTTTGGTAACAGGTTATGATTATTTTGATTATGCTGTGCAAGCTCTTAAGTTAGGTGTAGATGATTATGTTTTAAAACCAATATCTAAAAAAGATATTGAAGAAGTCCTTAAAAAGCTTATAGCAAAACTTGAAGTTAAAAACACAGAAGAGATTGTTGGTAAGTTTGAAGAAGAAAATGAAATTGCAGCTTTTTTAAATGATCACCAGTTTGAAATGGATTTTTCACTCAAGAAGTTAAGTGATCTGATGGGTTATTCAAGTAATCATTTAAGCACACTCTTTAAAAAGAAGTATGGCGTTACATTTCAAGATTATCTTTTGCAGGTAAGAATAGATAAAGCCAAAAGATTGATACTGACCACTTCTTTAAAAAACTATGAAATTGCTGAAATGGTAGGTTTTTCTGATGTAAATTATTTTGGTACCCGTTTTAAGAAGATTGTCGGTATGTCTCCTAAGCAATATAAGGATCAGGTGAGAAAAGGTCATGACTAGATTTTTTAAGCAAATAAAAGTTCAAATGACAGCCTATTATCTACTGGTATCTTTATTGATGATTTTGATTATGTCTGGTGTATTTTTCTTTTCTACATCACAGTTAATCTTATCTGATACTTTTGACCAGACTACTTATGCAGTAGAAAAGTCCAGTCAGGATTTAATGAGTTATATTTCAAGAATGAAAACAACAGCTGTCTATATCAGTGAAAATGAATCAGTACTTGACTATCTATCTGGTCAAACCCATCATGCAGGTGAGGTGATAGACCAAGCCTTAAACACTGAACCATCGATTCTTTCTATAGTGATTGTTGGTAAAGAAGGCAAGGTTTTGTCAAATGAAAAGAATCTAGGCATGGCAGTATCTGATGATATGATGAAGGAGTCTTGGTACATAAGTGCCATTGACAATCAAAAAATGCCTGCACTTTCATCCGCTCGCCAACAAGATTTTACCATGGACAAAGATACCTGGGTTATATCACTCAGTCAGGAAATTTTAGATCCTGATGGTAAGAACTTAGGTGTTTTGCTTCTGGATTTAAAATACAATGTTATAGAAGAGTATTTGGATCATTTACCTCTTGGCGAGGAAGGTTTTGCCTTTATTATGGATGACAGTGGACAAGTGGTTTACCATCAAGATCCATCCTATTTTACTGATGAAAAAAAGAAGGCGGAGTTAAAGAACTTACTTACTTTAGAATCGGGTGTTGTCGAAAAGAGATTGGTTCACCAGGTCTCAATTGAAGGGACCCACTGGACACTGGTCGGTGTATCATCTCTAGACCGTTTAAATGTTTTAAGTCGACAGATTATTGAAGTGCTTATTTTTGTAGGTATCATAGCGCTTTTATTCATCATTGGTGGTTCTTATATGATTGCCAATAGGATTACAAGTCCAATTAAGCAATTGCAAAATGCTATGGCTAAATTAGAAACCTTTACACTTGAAAAAGCTTCCTATGAAGTAGAAGATTTATCTTCTTCTTACCATAAGATGTTGGATGAGATAGAATCGCTTCTGAAGGAAATAAAATCCAATGAACAGTATTTAAGAGAATATGAACTCAATGCGCTTCATAGTCAAATCAATCCCCATTTTCTTTACAATACATTAGATACCATTGTATGGATGGCTGAGTTTAATGACAGTGAAAAGGTTATAGAAGTAACAAAAGCCTTGTCTCAGTTCTTTAGGATTTCTTTATCCAAAGGGCAGGAGCTTATTAATCTTGAAAGTGAAATAGACCATGTAAGACAGTACCTCTTTATACAGAAGATGAGATATGAAGATGAACTGAATTATAGCTTAGAACTCCAAGATGACTTAGAAGACTTTAAGATTCCTAAGATCGTTTTACAGCCTTTAGTGGAGAACGCTATCTATCACGGCATTAAAGAAAAAGCTGATGAAGGCCATATCGACATCAAGTGTTATAAGACAGATCAAGTATATATTGTTATAAAAGACGATGGTGTTGGTTTTGATTCTAAAAAAGGTAATCTAAAACTAGGTGGTGTCGGCCTTGAAAATGTTAAGAAGCGTATTAAACTCGTGTACCCAGATTCAGACTTTATTGTAGATTCGAAGAAAAATGTTGGTACTGAGATAACAATTGTAATTCCATATAAATAGTATTTAACCAGTCAAGAGGCTGGTTATTTTTCTTGACGAATTAGAACGTATGTTCTATACTTGTATAAAGAGATAAAAAGATAAATAAGGAGGATTCATGTCAAATATAATTAGAAAAGATGTCAATCAGGACTGGGCACATGCTGGAGTGATTGAAGCTGGCAATATGGTTTTTGTAGGTTACTGTGTCGGCAATACCGGACAATCTATAGAAAATCAAATAGAAGGTGCTTTTGATCATTTAGAAGAGAGACTTGAATTGGTCGGTCTGACATTAGAATCGGTGGTACAAATGGACTGTCTATTTAGGGATATTTGGCATATTCCATTGATGGAAGAAGTCATCAAAGAACGCTTTAATGGCAAATATCCAGTGAGGAAATCTATTCAAACAGAGTTTGCTCATGCAGGAGGACCAAATGGACTTTTATTTCAATTAGACGCCATCGCATTTAAAGGTTAAAAATATCCCTATCTCATGATAGGGATTAGCTTTAATCGTAATTTTCGTATTTGTAACGGTTGTATTCAGTAGAACCGTCATTGTACTTTATTTCACTAGGATCACCAAGTAGGGCAATAACCAGTAAAGCCCAAAAACCGAATATTAAGCCAGCTATAAACCAACCGCCACTGGATCGGTGTTTGTTTCTTGCCACTGTAGAACATGCCGATGCAATAACCAGTGATACAACTATACCCACAATAAAACCCATATTAACCTCCTAATACTTAACTCAATTATAAGCACAATAGGAAATTATTTCAAGTTTTATGATTTTACTTTTAACTTGTCTGCAATTAGCCTTATATAATCTTTGACGATGTTTTTATCTGTAAGGTTATAAAGCATCTTTGCACCTACTGGATCTTCAATTTCATTTAAGACAAGTTTGTCATCCTTGAATAAGAAATCAATCCCTCCATAGAAAATCGGAAGTCTATCCAGTACTTTGTAGACAATTTCAGTTTCCTCTTGTGACAGTGTATAGAGTTCAGCCTTTCCTCCAAGAGAATAGTTGGACTTGAAGTTGTCCTCACATCTTCTTAATACTGCTTCATAGATTTGATTGTCTAGTATGTAAACTCTTAAATCCTTACCAGGTGTCGCCATTTCCTGAGCGACATAGTCATCAGAAAAGTTACTTTTTTCCTTTACTAAATGAACGTCATCCCCACCATGACCATACCTCGATTTGATAATAATCGGGTATATGGTGTTAGAACTTACGAGCCAAGTTTTCATCATGGGTACGATACCTTTAAATGTTTGATAAGTCAGCCACTTATCATTGGCAACTTTGGTCACCTCTGGGTCATTAAAGTGGATGCAGTCGTATTTCACGCTAAGCTCATAAAACCTAGACCTGTTAATTATAAAGTCAGGGGTTTTATCTGGTAATGAATTCTGTGTAACAAGATACAGGTCAAGACCTTGAGCTTTAGCCTCATCAATAAGCCAATTGATAAAGTTTCTATTGGTTGACCTGTCCACATCTTTTTGGTCGTAGATAAGATAACCTCTCATGACATGTCCCTTATGATATACTCTATGATGTCTTTTGACACATCTATGCCTGTACATTCATAGATGCTCTTAAAGTGCGGGTTACCGTTTATCTCACAAAGAACGGGACCCTTGTCTCCGAATAGTAGGTCCACACCTGAAAAGTCTAAGTTGAGCAGTTGACTGCATTTGATAGCAAGTGCTTCTTCTTCAGGAGTAGGTGTATAGGCTTTTGCTTTACCACCATTGGTAATATTGGCTCTAAAGTCACTCTCAGAAACTCTCATCATAGAAGTTATAACTTTATCACCTACAACATTAAGTCTAATGTCTTTACCGTGACTGCTTTTAATATATTCTTGAAAAAGATGCGGTTTGTTACCAATCGACTTAACTGTTTCTAAGAGCTCTAATCTATCATTTACCATGTATACTTGAGCGCCGAATGAACCATACGCTTCTTTGATGATCATAGGAAAACCAAGCATTTCAATGATCTGATCATAGATGGTAAACTCAGTGATTTGACAGTTAGAAAAGACCATAGGTGCAATCACTGTTTTAGGAACACTGATACCGTGACCTGCAAGAAACTTTGTCATTAAGACCTTATTGTCACAGGCATGAATCCCTTCTGCATGGTTGTAAACTTTGATATTCATCAGCTCAAAGTGTCTAGCGAGAGGGATATCCTTGTCCCAAGAAATCACAAAATCAGGTAGTGTCGTTTCTGACATATGTTTGAGTTGTGGAACTGATTCATTGTCGAAGTAGAAGAGGATATCACTGTTCTTTACAGGTATCATCTCAATATCATAATCTTTTGCTGTATTTTGTAACCACTCTACCAGTTCATAGATCTTATCTGATTTTAGGTTACCGTTGTATATGATCCATCCTAACATGATTGTCTCCTTAAATAATCCATCATTGCATAAGGTATGTTAAACTTTGAAGTTAGACCGACAGTCCTAAAGCCTGGTACGCCATTGACTTCACATACAGTATAACCATTCTCCGTAAAAAGAATGTCTACACCTGAAAAGTCTAAACCTAAAGCTTTTGTTGAATCAATGGCCAGTTTTTTGACGATTTCATCAGGCTCATAGTTTTCAGCATAACCACCTTGGGAGAAGTTTGATTTAAAGCCGGAATGAGACTTTCTTAAAACGGAAGTGACTGCCTCGTCTCCAATTACATGAACTCTGATATCTTTACCAAAGGAAGCTTTTATGTATTCTTGAAAGATTGGATGATCACATTCATCTACAGCCTGATAAAACTCTTTTTCATCATTGATTAAATAAACATGCTCACCCTTAGCACCGTATATGTCTTTGATGATGAAAGGTAGCTTCAAGATTTTTTCAATGTCCTCAAAAGTGACTGGATGTTCCGAAAATAACGTTCTTGGAGAAGGGATGCCATGTTTGGAAAGCTCTTGATGTGTTGTCCATTTATCATGACAGTTTCTCATAGCCTGACTAGAATTAAAGACTGGTAGACCTGCAAGTTCTAGTTGTTTTAAAAGGTGGAGGTCATAACATCTTGTTAAGACAAGGTCAGGATAATCTTGTAACTCCCCCTTGTAGTAAATATTAAGTTTATCAGAGGCTTCTATAATAATATCTTCAGCAAATAAAACCTCTGCATCAAAACCACAAGCATTTGCTTCATCAACCATCCATGAGATGGCATTATTTTTATTTGGATTCAAAACAACTTTTGAATAAATTATCCACAATTTCATTTTAACTCCTTGTATATGTTTGAGTTGATTTTCTCTGGGTATTTGTGTTATGAGCATACCATTTTTAGAAGAAAATTAATAGACTGAAAGGAGGAATTTTAATGGCAGATAGTTTCATTCAAGTGAGTGAACCTATAGACTACAAAGCACATCAACATTTGTTTATTCATAAAAACCAACATAAAATGTTTTGTCTTTTAAAGGGCAAGTTGAAAATGATAAATGGAGAGAAAGTATTGTCTGGCGGTGACGCCTTTGGTTTAGAGCATATTTTAAATCTAGAGCCAATTGAGGAAGATTTTGAAGTCTTAGAAGATGCAACAATCATAGCGATAGAAACAATGATGATGCATGAACCTAAGATTATGAACGGTATCATCAACAACATTGTTGACTATATTAGAGAAGTGAGAGAAAAACTCCTAAAAGGAACCACATCATGCAGGCCATGATGTGGCTATTTTTTAGTATAGATACCCTAGTACAGATAAACCGATGATATAAGTTATAAGAGAAAACGCTGTGGTCATTATAACGATGTTTGCAGCAAGGGCTGCATTGTTGTTCATGGCTTTTGCCATTATAAATGAACTGATGGCAGAAGGTGATCCGAATAACATAAAAATGGTTACTGTTTCCACATAGTCAAAACCTAGTAGATAAGCTCCGCTCGTTGCGATAAGTGGAAAGACCACTATTTTCAAAAGGACAGCTAAATAAGTTGGTACTGAAGAGCTAAGTTCTTTAAAGTTTAGATAAGAACCGATACCAATCAAACCAAGTGGTGTACCAACAGCGCCTAACATAGAAAGTGTTGATTTGATGCTGTTATGGATAGGCAGTTTTAGAATAGAAGCCACTAAACCAAAGACTATAGCCAATATTAATGGGTTCTTGGCAATTTTAACAAAGGCATCCTTGTACTTGTTTGCACCTTCTGATTTGTTAAGAACAATGATGGCTAGAATATTGAAAACGGGTATGACCATAACCATTGAAACGGCTAGAGGCTCTGTTGCCTCAGCGCCGAACATGCTCATTAAGATGGCGCCACCAATTAAGATGTAATTACTCCTAAATGCACCTTGGACAAAAGCGCCTTCAATGCTTTTGAAGTAAGCCTTTGAAACGAAAACAGAAATGACAAACATGATGGCGATGACAATAAACATGTATAGTACCAGTTTCATGTTGTCTGGATGAAAGAGCTTAGAAAACTCTGACTGGCTGACTTTTAGAAAGAGTAGTGAAGGCAGTGCAATGGTAAAGACGATTTTCATAGCCTTAGTTACAAAGTCTTCATCTATGATTTGCTTTGACTTTAAGAAATAGCCTAAGTAGATAATAATAAAAATAGGAATAACCACTTCAACTGCTGATAATATATGTGTCATAATAAGCCTCCTAAAGCTATTATATGTTGTAAGAGATACTTAGGCAATGCCATTTTTTTGTTGTTAGTATTAGAAGAAGATACCATTAACTACTAAAACGGTATAAAATATATAATTTAACTAAAATCTTTGTTGATTCATTTCATTTTGGGTATAAAATGCATTATAATATAGGGGAACACTGGCGTGTTTATTATTAAAGATGATGAAGTTTACATAAAGGAGGACGAAATTGAGATTTATTTCATGGAATATAGATTCATTAAATGCAGCCTTAACAAGTGATTCAAATAGAGCTGTTATGACAAGAAAGGTGATTGAAACCATCTTAGAAAAAGATCCGGATGTTATTGCTCTACAAGAAACCAAGTTACCTTCTAAGGGACCAAGTAAAAAACATATAACACTTTTAGGTGAGTTTTTTAAGGGTTACTCTTATGAATGGCGTTCATCTCAGGAACCTGCTAGAAAAGGTTATGCAGGTACTATGTTCTTATACAAGGACAAGTTTACACCTGAGGTCTCTTATCCTGAAATCGGTGCACCGGATACAATGGATTTAGAAGGTAGAATCATGACACTTGATTTTGGTGATTTCTATTTGACACAAGTATATACACCAAATGCGGGTGATGGTTTAAAGAGATTAGAAGACAGACAGGTATGGGATATTAAATATGCTGACTACCTTGCGACTTTAGACAAAGAAAAACCAGTACTGGCAACAGGAGATTACAATGTAGCCCATAAAGAAATCGACTTGGCAAATCCTCAGTCCAATCATCGTTCAGCTGGTTTTACTGATGAGGAAAGAGAAGGTTTTACGAACTTGCTTTCTAAAGGTTTTACGGATACCTTTAGACATCTTCATGGTGATGTGACTGGCATGTACTCGTGGTGGGCACAAAGAGTAAAGACAAGTAAGATTAATAACACTGGCTGGAGAATTGATTACTGGCTAGTCAGTGATAGGGTAGCCGATAAGGTGACGAAGTCTGAAATGGTTGATTCAGGTGAAAGACAAGATCATACGCCGACTATACTAGAAATTGATTTATAGTTATTAAGATACTTTGCATGTGCAAGGTATCTTTTTTAATATATACAGAGATAGTGGGTATAAAAGTAAGAGAAATGATATGAATGATATGATAGGAGGCTTCGATGAGGGTTTTAATCACTGGTGGTACCAATGGTATGGGGAAAGGACTGGCAAGAGCTTTGGCATCTGATAAAGGAAGTCACGAAATAATCATACTGTGTCGCTCTAAAGAACGTGGTTTATCGACTATTGAAGAGCTAGAAGTTCTAGGACATAACCACAAGATTTCTTTTGTTGAGTGTGATTTGATGAAACTTAAAGATGTGAAAAGAGCAGTTAACAAGATTAAGGCGACCTATGACTACCTAGATGCTGTATTCATCAATGCAGGCGTTGGTTATGCACCTAAACGCCTAGTATCTGAAGATGGTATGATGGCACATTTTCAAGTGAATTATCTATCTCAGTTTATATTGACTCTGAATGTGCTGGACTTGCTTGAGGAGTCAAAAGCAGGTGGACGGATTGTTTTTAATGCGACTAGGACTGGAAAAATAAACTGGGATGACCTTCAATTAGACCATAAATGGTCTTATGAGGAAGGCATTCATCAATCTATGGTTGCCAAAAGAATGTTTCTTAATAAATTAGATAAAATCTATAATCAAAGAGAGAAAAAGGTATCTTTTATAGGCTTTGAGATTTCAAAAATAGTATGGACCAATCAGATCAATATCATACCGTTTTATATGAAAGTCATGTCTAGAATTATGAAACTGTTTGGTTCTTTTATTTCCATAGATACATGTGGTTCTATTTTACTACCGCTCTTTATTGAAGAATGGGAAGCTTCACTTAAACGGTCTGGTTCATTTATAACATGGAAAAAAGGTCAGTTCGAAAAGCTTGAAGAAGAAGATTTTGTTCTAGATGATGTCAATCAAAACCGCCTTTGGGATATCAGTTTAGATTTAAGTAAGGATGAAGTGACGAGACAAGTGTCTCAAAGGCTTCATGACTTAGACCAAGCTTAATACTATGTTAATGTATGATTTTCTTATTATGTAGTAGTATTTAATTAGACTATATAATGGAGGCGACATGAAAAGAAAACATTTGATCATATTTGCAGTATTCCTTTTAATATTTAGCGTCGCGATTCTTTCTTATGCCTTTTATGAAGAGGAAGATCATACACCCAAACAAGCGAAATTGAATGCCTTTATACCAGATAAGGAAATCATAGAAGCTCTCGGTATTAAAGGTGATGAAACAAATACAGATACACAAACAATAGAAACGACCATAGATTTCAATGTTAGAAGAGATAAAATATCAGGACAGGGTTATTTTACACTTTATGGTTCTAAAGTGTATGTAGATGCCAGTGGTGAATACAGAACTTATGCATTAGAAGGCTTTGTTGATTTTTATAGCGGAAGATTAAAAGGAGTGATGGATATCAATGGTCATAAATGGGATATTGTTTTGAACTACTCTGACTACGATGGTCACATCAAGTATGTTATAGGTGTTCAATCTAAAGAAGATACTGAACTGTTTTCTGCCTTTAAGTTTAATAACTACAGTTTTGAACCAGGACTTTTAGAAGGCTATAAGTTGAAAAGCAATCATCAGAAGAAATGAGTTTGATGTTTACAGAAATTTTAGACTATAAAATTATGTAATGGGTCATTTGTCTTAAAGGTTTGGTGACTTGTATGGTATATTCTATTGGAGGAGGCTTATATGAAACAATCAATTGTACACATTGCCTTAGTTGTAGATGATTACGATGAAGCGATAGAGTTTTACACAAGAAAGCTAAAGTTTGAACTGATAGAAGATACTTATCAACCGGAGCAAGATAAGAGATGGGTGGTTGTTGCACCACCAGGTGCTAAGGGAACATCTATACTACTTGCAAGAGCATCTAAGCAAGAACAGGAGAAGTTTGTTGGCAATCAAGCTGGTGGAAGAGTCTTTCTTTTCTTAAACACAGATGACTTCTGGAGAGATTACAATAGAATGATAGAAGAAGGCATTGAGTTTGTCAGACCACCAAAAGAGGCTGATTATGGGATCGTTGCAGTTTTTAAAGATTTGTACGGCAACTTATGGGATCTCTTAGAACTTAATGAAGATACACCTATAATCAAGCATCTGAGTAGCTTTTAAGGCACTTAATGGAGAAATATTATGAAGATTATTAACACTTTTGAAGGCATTTTAAGTCTGGCTGATGAATACAAACATTTAGATTGTGACTATATTGAAATATGGGATAAGTACATGTCTGAGTATCCTAGATTAAGAGATTTGTGTTATCAGGATATGCTTGAGTTTAATCAAATGGACTATGTTCATCGAGATGCTGACTATGCATTAACAAGTGGTTTAGATAAGGTTAAACAGGCAAGTGAGAATTTTAATAAGGTCTCTTTTCTTATTAAAGATCGCTTTAATGAGTTTTGCCCATATGGTGATCAAATAAATCTCTATTTCTATATGGGGCTGTCTAATGCTGCAGGTTGGGCAACAGAAATTGATGATGTTGGTACCATATTAATTGGTGCGGAAAAAGTTGTGTCACTAGATTGGCATGGGTACAGTCAGATGAAAAATTTGATTGCTCACGAATTAGCTCATGAAGCCCATCGATTATTCCGCGGTGAAAGTATTGACCAGACATTTGACCAACCAGATATGGCTTCAATATGGCAGATTTATATAGAGGGTTTTGGACAAAGGGCTCAGCAACTGATTTCTGATGATTCAAACTATCATCAGGATGATGGTAAATGGCTAGAATTTTGTCAGTCAAATGAGGAAAGATTAAGAAGTCTGTATTACGAGTTAACTATCAACAATAAGTCTACACAAGATTTCTTTGGAGACTGGTGCAAGATAGAAGGGTATAGTGACATAGGTTATTATCTGGGTTCAAAGTGGGTTGACAGATTACATGAGACCTATTCGTTTGAGGAAATCGCAAGATTTGACTATGATAAGATCAAACAAGAGTTCATTAGATTTTTTTCTTAAATATAAAATGAGTATGTTTTAGGTATATCATAATTATTTATGAAAATGACTTGATATGACTTTAACTTTTGTGATACAATGCTATACAGTTATGTGAGGGATATTCCGACAGGAATATTCTCTTTTGTTTTTTGAGTTTATAACTCAAGACTTATGTGTATTTCCTTTGGAGATACACTTTTTTATGTTTTTGGAGGATGATTATGAAAAAAAATTACAAGAGAAATGAAAAATTGGCATCTACTTTTGATTTGGTAGCAAAAGACTTTGAAAGTATTGGACCAAAATATTTTACTCATTTCGGACATAAGCTTGTAGAAGAATCTGGCTTAAAAGAGGGTCAGGACGTGCTTGATATTGCTTGTGGCAGAGGTGCTTCACTGTTTAAGTCATCTGAACTTAAAGGTCTTAAGGGTAGATTGGTTGGTGTAGATTTTTCAAAAGAGATGATTAAAAATATTCGTGAGACTGCATCGGAGAAAGAAATTGAAGATCTAGAAGCCTATCAGATGGATGCGGAAAAGCTCTTGTTTGATGCAGAAACTTTTGACTGTGTTTATTGTGGCTTATCCATGCATTTCTTTTCTAGTCCTAGATTAAGTCTAGAAGAGATGTATAGGGTCTTAAAAGAAAATGGGAAGGTGGCTATTAGCACTTGGGGCATTAAAAAAGAATCTGGTAAGAAAGGCGTTTACGAAAGAGCTTATGAGAAAATCTTTTCTAAAAGAGCTACTAAAGGTAAAAGTAGAGAAATAGACTTATCCTCAGTAGAAGGTCTGAAAACCTTTCTTACATCGGTAAGATTTATGGATGTAAGGGTAGTAGTTGAATCAAAGAATTTCTACTATAAGTCTAAGGAGGAATGGTGGACAGAACAATCTAATAATGCTACAAGAGGCTTTTTTGAAAGAATCCAGACAGACCATCCTGACTTATTTATGGCTTTCAAGAAAGCCTGCTTTGATGAAGTAGAAAAAGAAATGGTAGAGGGGCGTATTAAATTTGAAGCGACTGTGCTCTATGGATATGGCATTAAGTCCTTTTAGGTCACTTTGGATACGTGGAGGATACATGAGGGTTCTACAATAATTTTAGATATAAATTATTGGAGGTAAGATATGAAAAAATTAGGTTTACTGATATTAGTATTAACCCTATTGGTAAGTGGATGTGGTGTGAACAATCAAGTTTCAAATAAGATAGACTCAGATTTGAAGTCAGAGATAAAAAAATCTTTGCCAGCCTATAAAGTTGCTTTTGCATCTGTCAATAAAAAAGGTGGCAGTGACATTTGGATTGCAGATGTAGATGGTAGTAATGAAAAGCAGTTAACAAGTGGTGATGGACAAGACATTTATCCTGAGTGGTCAAGTAATGGTGAGTTCGTTTACTATACAGGCAACAAGCACGGTGGTGCTCTAGAACTATACCGTGTTAACTCAAAAGGTGAACCAAAACCAGTTCAGCTTTCCATGTTTGGAAAAGAAGTTAGGTCGATTTCTCTATCAAAGGATAACTCTATGATAGCTCTTGGTATTATGAGTACAAATGTGCCTATGGGAGCTGATTTAAAAGATTACAGTGCTGATTTATTTGTACTTAAGATGGAAGTCCTTGATAAAGCGCTTGCAAGTAATCAAATGGTTACCTTAGAGGATTTAGAACTAATATTATCTGAACCTGAGGAAAAACATATTTGGCATGAACAACCTTGTTTTCAAAAGACAGATGAAGAGAATCCATATATTGCTTATGTAAGAACTGAAAATTATGATAACGACCCGATTATGAAGGATGCCGTTTATCTTGTAAAAGCTGACGGAAGTGATAACATGGAACTTCTTTCGCAAGGTTCTATGCCTCAATGGACTTTTGATGATAAACATGTTGTGACTCATGAATTTATGATCTATGATCTAGCATCAAAGACTCAAAAGAAACTTAAAATAGATGGTCTTTCAGGTGATGCGGGTTCACCTTCTATTTCGCCAGATGGTAAATATGTGATATTTGAATCGAGTGACCGTAAGCGTTTAGCTGGAGTGTCTAAAGTCGTTTTAGAAGGTGATAAAACAGAGAATCCTATAGTAGTATTTTCAAAGCGACCAGTATTTGAACCTAGATGGTCACCAGTACCTATAGAGTAGGGAGACATTAAATGAAGAAATTTATATATACATTGATTTGGTTGGTTACAGCATTTTGTCTTATAATTTCGTGTACTTCAAATAAGGAAAGTAAGCTCTTGAGTCAAAGTGTTATAAGTCATGTTAAAGAAAACCTAGAGATGAAGACAATTAAAGATCTATCTCAACAGTTTACATCAGATGACAACTGGTTTGAAGTTGGTGGTCACATGGAACAAGTTGAAAGTATAGGCTACATGAAATCAGACAGTGAAGAAATTGCAGAAGCATGGTATAAATACAATCAAACTCTTTCATCATCAAAAGATTTTATTATCTCGGCTGAGGTAAAAGTACCAAAGCACTGGGATAAGAGTGGTAAAGCGGATGGCCAAGTAGGCATAGGTCTTTTCGTTGGTAAAAGAGGTGACGAAGGCCAGTTGGTCTTTGAATGTGATCTATGTGTAATCAATGAAGGCATGCGTTTTGTACAAGGGCAAATGATCAAAAATCGTAAAGGTGGTGAACCAGTAGCTGTTGAGATGAAAGAAGTCAATGATGAATCTGGTGTGATTGAGATTCTTTATAAAGCAGATGATAATAGTTTGACTTTAATCTTTAATGACCAAGTCATATCAACCCAGAAAATAGATGGAAATGGTCCTGTAAATTTGGAGGTGGCAGAAGGAGATGAGTTTGTTGTAGGCTTTATGGGATTTTCTGAATGGATTAAAATAGAAAGTGATTCCCCGAGCCTTCAAAGCGTAACAATTTCAAATTAAATATACAGACTCCTAACTATAATAAAAGTTAGGAGTTTTTTCGTGCAATATCAAAGTATAGACTAAAGGTAAACAAGATTTATCAGTCATTAGCATTTGATAAATGATATAATTAGCCTGTACTAGTACTTAGTTTAAGGATGGAAATATGAGTTATTATGAGTATATAATGAAGTCTATAGACTTCGTAGAAAATAATTTAATACATGACTTATCTCTAGAAAACTGTAGCAGATCAGCAGGTTATTCAGAATATTATTATCATAAGATATTTAAGTCGACAGTTGGTTTAACCTTGGGTGAATATATTCGAAAAAGGCGATTAACAAAGGCTTCTAAGATGCTATTGGAATCAAGTCTATCAGTATTTCAAGTTGCAATCAATTGTGGCTATAATTCAACAGAAAATTTTGTTCGTTCATTTAAAAAAGAGCATGGTATCAGTCCTTTAGAACATAGAAAACTAAGAAACAGTTTACATCTATTAGAACCTTATAAAAGAACTGATCAGAAAGATGTAATGATCATCCCTGATTTAGTTGAGTTATCACCAATTCCACTAAGATGTAATCGATACAAAATGAATTCAGAAAATAGACATTGTGTAATACCAAGAGCATGGAATAGGTATCATAAATCGATGAAATTCAATGATGATGTGAGTTCCTATGATTATGGATGGCTAGAAGTCCATGATGATCTTTTATATTACTGGATAGGGACAGAATCTGGAGATGGAGAATATATCATGACGATACCAAAAGGTTTGTATTTAAAGTTTGAAACACCAAAGGCCGACGCCTTTACATTTGTTGAAACCATTCATGAGACATTGGATAATGTGTATAAGTATCTAGAGGAAAACAATATTAGACAAAACGGATCCTATGCATTTGAGAGATATATAGAGTCGTCTCGGACTTTTTCTGAAGAAATTTTTATATCTGTCAAGGAGGTAAAGTTTGATGAATAATACTATGAAAAAATTAGGTTACACACATTCATTTGTAAAATCACTTAAAGCTGTATCAGAATGTTTTGTAGACATTCCAATAGAGACAATCGCAAGCTTATCTGGATTTTCTTTTAGAACAATTGTACATAAAGATTTATGTCTGAGTGCCATGAGTGTATTTGATTGGTCTTTACTTAAGCAATCAGCAGAAGATATAGGCTTTGAAGTAGCCCTTGTTACAAGGCTTTGGAATGAGGAACACTTAGAAGTCGAAAGAAGAGAAAAAGCTTACTCTGTTATTGAGAAAAGTAAATACCCGCTTATAGCATGGGATTTGTCTATACCTGAATGGGAGTTGATCACAGGATTTGACTCAAAAAACAGCACTTATAAAGGTATTTCTGTAAGTGGTGAAGACATTACTTTTGAAAGATCTGAACTTGGCAGAAGAGAAATTCCTATCTTATTTGTGATGGCTTTAAAAGGCTACAAAAAACCAGATGGTGCATTGATGAAGTTGATGGATCTAATCGTTAACCATCATGAAGAAAAAGAAGCCATTGCTTTGCCTGATTATCGTGAAGGTTTTAGAGCTTACGACTATTGGATTGACTATATGAAAACTCTTGACAAAGATGATTTTGAAAGCAGGTATTACTTTGAGACTTATACTGTGATGAAATCCTATGCAGCTAGTTATTTCAGTCAACTGGATAATCCGGAGTTCGATGATTTCTGTGGTTTGTTAAAGCACTTATCCGTTTTATATGGCAATATGCTAAAGCACAGAAAGGATGAATCTTTTCCAAATAATAAAGATATTATTATTGAGTATCTTAAAGAAGCCAAGACTATAGAAGAAAAAATCTACTTAGAGGCGAAAGATCTACAAGCCAGTTCTGTATAGCATTCTTACAATCAATTGTCAGGGACGTTTTATGGTCGTACATAGTGAAAAGATGCTAGCCCATGCGGGATGAGCTTTCTTATTGTTATGTTCATCATAAGAAAAAAACTTGCATAGACTGTAGGATAGAATGTGAAAATAAGCCTGTATCCTATCGAAAGGTAGGTTAAGGATTGTGTTAATAGAAAGAAAATTCTTTTTTGCAGTGAGTATCCTTGTCTTATTCTAAAAAGTTAGATGAAAATTACCAAGAGAAATATGATGAAACACTGATAAGGAACTTAATAATCATTGATAAGAAAGGTGTAAATTTTTACTTAAGTCATGAAGGTGGGCGTTTGTAATGCCCTAAGTGCGAAGGTGTCTTAAACATACAGGATAAATTATGTTCGGTGTGTGGTACAACTTATAAAATTGAATAGTAGAAAATGGTTAAAATGAAGGCATCTAAAAATGGACCTTCATTTTTTAAGTTGATTGTTTAAAGAGGGTTTAGAAGATTGACTAGATTTAATAGTTTAATAATGGCTGTTAATTGAAATATCTGGTAAGATGATATTAGATCAAAGGAGGCAATATGGACAAAAAGAGATGGGCCATGTTTATATTAGGGTTAACGCTGATATCTTCAACATTGCTCACATCAGCTAGTCTTATGTCAAGATATTTGGGCGTCAGCTCGTCATATATAACATTAGATCTAGCTTCTAGAGGTGGTTTGGATAATTTAGAGAGTTTTGTAGTAGATGTATTAGATGTTAAAGATTCAGAAGTAAAGGTTTATACCATATGGGATAGAGTTGTCATCTGTTTACCTGATATGAGTCTTGAGGCATTACATGATTTATCTTCTGAAATTGGCGAGAATTATCATGGAGAATACAAGCTCGAAGGTCATGGTCATTACTCGAGACCGGCATTAGATCTTAAAAGTATGAATCCCATTTTACATGTTATTAATATAGGTCATATACTAGTTACACTACTGGGATTTGCTTTAGTAATGACTTCTGTGATACATTTCTTTAGAATTAAGCTTAGACTTAGAAAATATAGGACATACTAGTATGGTAAGTTTAAAAAAATACAGTAAATTAAGTAGAAATTATTGGAGTGGAAATGATAGAAGCTGGTAAAGGGGTCATGAGATATTTTATAGGGATAACACTTATGTTTCTCATTCTGATGGCCCTGTATTCATGTGAACATTACAGTAAGTTTGAATCAGATATCTTGGATGATTATCTAGATGAACTAAGTGAAGAATATGATTTCGTAGTAGAAGATACAAATGCTTATAAATCACAGAGAGGTGTCACCATAAAAATCTACTTTAAAAGTGAAGAAAATAAAGATTTTGATGAAGCCATATATATGGATTTGAAAGTTTTCTTCTGGGAGGTTGAGGTGCAAAATGAAATCATTGAGAAGTCTGATAAGAAGCAGTTAGAAGGTTCTAATTATCCAGAAATAAGGGTTTACTTCATTGATAAAAATGATGTTAGGTCTCATTATATTAGTACACCTGTGGAGTATGTTGACTTTAAATCCAATGATCTTGTACAAAACAGGTACCTTGAATAGAATCCAGCTTTTTATGTCAAAGGACTTAAATAAAATCTGATGAAATTGTGAAGAATCACCTTATTATTGGGTATAGATATACTAACAATATACTCAACAGATAGAAAAGAGGTATAAATGAAATGGTGCAATACTTGTGAAAAAGAATGTGAAGACGTTTTAGATGTTTGTCCTACTTGTGGTGAATCTTTATCTGATGTACTCAAAACAGAGCATGATTTTGATGATATGGTCAGCGGTGATTATGAAGCTTTAACCCATATTAAAGACAATGTAGAAGCCAATGTATTTATCTCATACCTGAATGCCAATGGTATTGAGACATATGTACACTATGAGAATGAAGGTCCTTACAAAGCCTTGTTAACTGAACCTGGTACAGAAGGCACTTTAATTCTGGTTTCAAGTAATCAACTAGAGGATGCAAAAGTATTAATGGAAGCATTTGAATACGATCACGAATCATAAGATTTTAAGGAGGCTAAATGCCTCTTTTTATATTGCATCTTAACTCATAGTTTATGTCACTGATGTTAACAATTGAGGTGAAATTTAATTGTAATGAAAACAAAGACAATAGTATTGTAAAATTATATTATAGAAAATTGGGAGGGAATATGAAAATAGATGTGAGTATGGCAAACATAGATTATGAGATTATTGGCGACGGGATTCCAGTCTTGATGATACATGGATTTTCTTTAGATAAACATGTGATGAAGGGGGCTTATGAGCCAATCTTTGAAAAAATATCGGGTTTTAAGAGAATCTATTTGGATTTACCTGTCATGGGTGATTCTAAGGCAAAAGAAGGTCTTAAAACAAGTGATGACATGTTAGAATGTATCATTGAGTTTGTTGATAAAGTACTTGGAGAGGAAAAATTTATACTTATTGGCCAGTCATTTGGCGGTTATCTTGCCCAAGGACTAGTATCAAAAGTACCAGATAAAACACTGGGATTAGGACTTGTGTGTCCAGTTGTCTTAGCCGATTCTGATAAAAGAAATCTTCCTGATCACAAGATGATGGTTGATGAAAGTAGCATGATAAATTACGGAGATAAAGAAGACTTTGAAGAGTTTTTAGAATACGCTGTTGTAGCAACTCAAACGACGTATGATAGATATGTAAGTGACATCCTAGTAGGTTTTGAAAAGGCAACAAGTGATCTTTTACAGATCATTAGAGAAGAACACTATGAACTTAAGCCAGAACCTTATGAAAGAATTAAGAACTATGATAAGCCTAGTTTAATATTAGTTGGTAAACAAGATTGTACAGTTGGTTATAAAGATGTTTTAAGACTAGATGCAGAGTTTTCCAATCTATCTATTAGTATGATCAACAAGGCTGGACATGGCCTTCAGTATGAACAAGTGGATATCTTTAATGATTTAACATTAAGATGGCTTAAAGAGTTTAAATAATGTAAATGGAGTACAAATGACAAACAGTAGATTAATATCAGAAAGACATTGGAATCTATCGGATAAAGGTGAAAGAGAAAACAAACGAGAGGAAATGTTCATAGATGATATCATCCAAAAGGCACACATTGAGCGAGAAATACTATCTAATCTAGATGGCATAAAGACTGTGTTTGATGGAGGAGCCGGTGCTGGAAGATTTTCGATTATGCTTGCAAAAAAAGGGATACGTGTCACACATTTTGACATATCAGAACCTATGATTAAAAAGGCTAAAGAGCTAGCAAGACAAGCGGGTGTTGAGGATAAGCTTACCTTTATTAAGGGTGCACTAGAGGATTTGGACCAGTTTGACGATCATGCTTTTGATATGGTCATATCTTTTGATGCACCAATTTCATATACTTATCCAAATCAAGAAAAAGTCATAGAAAACTTGGTGAGAATAGGTAAAAAGAAGATAATTATCAGTGTTTCATCTAGACTTGGTACACTACCTTATTTTACGAATCCTATACAGAAAAGCCAGTTTATTATAGATAGAGATTCAGAAGATAACTTTGTTAGATGGTGTGTGGACCATGAAGCATCTCAAATAGATAACTTTAAGTACAACAAAGACTTTGTAGACATGGTTTATAGAGAGGGCTTATGCGATGACTTAGACAATACGATAGAGGCTTTTAATGAAGGCAAGTCACCTTGGCCAATAACTTATCTTTTTATGCCAGATGAGTTAGAAGACTTACTTGATAAAAATGGTGTAGAAAATATACGTTTGGCAGGACCTGGCGCATATGCAAGGACAATTCCTCGTGAGATACTAATGAAACTCATTCATGATGAAAATCAAAAACGTGATTTTTTAGATTTCTGCTACAGATATGACAATAACAAGTATGTTTGTGGTATGGGTAAAGATAACCTGCTTGCAGTTGGTGATTTAAGAGAATCAACTGTGAAATAGAAGGAGTAGGTATAATATTATTTTAGAAAAGGATATGACATGCAAGAAGCAATTAAACTTAGTAAAGAGGATATAGATAGTCTAGTAGAGCTAGAGAAAATCTGTTTTCCAGATGATGCCTATAAGAAAGAGACTTTCATAGAAATGATGAATGATGAAAGAGTCTTTGTGTTTGGGTACAAAGATGACACGAAACTCACTGGGATGATTTTCTTGTACAACTGGAAAGGCCTGAAGGATTTTATTAAAATTATTAATATAGGAGTGCATCCTGACTACAGAAATAAAGGTTATTGTCATGATTTTATAAAACTTACAATTGATATGATGAAAGAAGATAATTTATCAAAAGTAAAAGCAGAGACAAGAAAGTCCAATATACCTATGCAAAAGGTGTTAGAGGACTTTGGATTTACTATAGATGAGGAAATAGATAAATATTATACGAATCCTGAAGAGGATGCTTATAGGTATCAACTGAAAGTTTGATAAGACATAATAGCTCTTTAGGTTAGATGTATAAAAAACAGACCAATATGGTCTGTTTTTCTTGACTTATGTGGAATTTGTGTTTTATACTTAAAACAGACCAAAGTGGTCTGTGGAAAGGTTGTGATTTTATCGATATCAAGAACAAGAAAGTGATAGCAGTTGTAAACGCAGGATTAGAGGAATTTTCAAAGTATGGATTTGAAAAAGCATCACTCAATAATATTTTAAAGACAGCAGGCATATCAAAGGGTGGCTTTTATCATCATTTCAAAGATAAACAAGATTTACTTGATTATTTGTTAGACTACATAAGTGAACTTAATATTGTGCTAATGGAAGAGACCATTGATTTTGATAACCCTGATATATTGTATAGGGTCTGTGAAATTACCAAAAGTAAACTCGCTTATCAGCTAGACCATCCTTATATGGTAAGTTTTACAGAAAACTTTATCGATGTTTTGTTTACAGATGAAAAAAAAGCAGAGCTTGATGAATGGCGTAAAAAGATCTATACCCACAATATCGATGAAAGTCTGTTTAAAGAGGGCATTAGCTTGAAAGAGATACTTCAGATTTCCAGATGGACTTTTAAAGGTTTGTTTATAGATTTAAAGAAGGCAAAAAATAGTGTGTTAGATGCTGAGGATATACATGCTTTATTTAAAGCATGTGATGCTTATTATATAAAGCTTAAATTAGTATTATATAAATGATGGGTTAAATTGGAGGTGCTTTAATGATTTATATGTTCAATGAAAAAACGATACCAGCTATTACCTCTGTAGGAGGTAAAGCCAAAGCATTGATGGAAACTACAAAATTTGGATTACCTGTTCCTGAAGGATATGTCATGTCAGTTGACTTCTTTGGTGATTGGTTAAATGAGATTAAATCATCAGAGCTTTTCATATCAGCAATTAAAGAGACGACAAAGGAAAACTGTGAACTTCTTAAATCATTTGCAGAGAGTCTAACTTTTTCTGAAAACCAAGAAAAATTATTCTTGAGATCTCAGGAGCAGTTAACAGGTGATGTTTTTGCTATACGTTCGTCATCACCTGAAGAAGACTTAGAAGATACAAGTTTTGCAGGTATGTATGATACTTTTTTAGGTGTAACAAGTAAGATGCTTAAAGCTCATATTTCCAGAGCTTTTGCCTCATGTTTTGATTACCGTGTTATGTCATATAAAAAGCAAAATAGCATTGATTTATCTCAAACAAGCATTGCTGTTATAGTTCAAAGACAAATTGCTTCAGATATTAGTGGTGTAGGTTTTTCTTTGAATCCTCTTAACAATTGCTTTGATGAAGTAACGATTAATTCCAGTTTTGGTTTAGGTGAAGCCATTGTTTCTGGTATTGTAACACCTGATATGTACACATATGATATTGTAGATAAGAAAATTATCACTAAAAAAATTAGTATAAAAGACATAGGTCTTTGGCTGAACTCAGATGGTGGTATCGAAAAAAAAGAAAATGAGCATAAGGAAAAAGAGTCACTTATGGATTCTCAAGTCACCGCTTTAGTAGATTTGATAAAGTTATGTGAGAAGCATTATGGATTTCCAGTAGATACAGAGTGGACATTTTCAGATAACAAACTGTATTTATTACAAGTGCGTCCTATAACAACTCATTTTCCTTTCTATAAGGAGTTGTTAACTGAACCAGGGAAGAATAAGAGATTTTACATTGATTTGATAGCCTTAACCCAAGGCTTTGATGAACCGATGAGTGTACTTGGGATGGAACTTTGGTCAGATATGCTGTTAGAGATAAAAATGCACATGATGTCTCCACAAGCCAATGGTTCGACACCTGCACTTTATGGTAAAGAATACTTTTCTATTACTGCTTTTCAAAAAGTTGTGGGGAAAAAAGCTGGCTTAAAATTTGTGAACAGCTATGACAGCAATGTCAGAAAAATATTTGAAGAAATTGATTTAGATTTACATCCTTTTGAGGGTCCTGTAGTTGGAACAGAACAAGCTAAAAAGAGAATGTTTAAATCTGTTCTAACCATGATTCCAGGTGCACTTCAGGGTGTCTTTGGTAACTATCAAAAAGGCATCAAGAACTACTTGAAGATATCAGAAAGCATTCTATCTGATACAGACAAGTTATCTAATAAAGGTTCTTTTTCAAAACTCTCAGCTGATGCCCTTAAAATAATGAACGAAGCTATGGGGACAGCGCCTGTTATATTTGCTGGTATGATTTCTAAAGCTAATATGGCTAAAATATTTAAAGGTGAAGATGTAGAAAAAGAACTATCTGCCATGAATATGGATTTAGATGGTAACCCAACTAGTGAAATGGGACATCTTCTGTATAAAATGGCTAGTGAAAAGACCTTTATAGAAGTTACTTCTAAAGAGGAATTTAAAAACCGTCTATCACAAAAAAGATATTCTAATGACTTCTTAGCCCTGTATGATGAGTTTATGGACAAGTTTTCTGCTAGAGGTTTTAAGGAAATTGATGTAGCCAGCAAACGTGTGTATGAAGATATTGGTATCTTGTATGACAAGCTTAAGGAGATCAATCTAGAAGACAATCAGATGCTTACTGTAAAGTTAAAAAGAGACCAAGCGTATAATAGACTATTAGATGTTGCTAGGAAAAAAGGGAAAGAAAAGAAGTTTGTTAATGCTGCAAATAGGATGAAGGCAACATTCGGTTATAGAGAACATCCTAAATACCTTATTGTTATGATTATGGCAAAGCTCCATGATATTTGCCTTGAAATTGCCGAAAAGTGGGTTAAAGAAGGGCGTATAGATAAATCATATGATATCTTTGATTTAAAATCAGCGCAAATTGATAAAGGTCAAAATGATTCATCCTTTGATCTAAGACAGGCCAGAAAAGAGAATCTAGATGGCTACATTCATAAGGCCGACTGGCCATTAGTGATCGATAGTCGTGGAAAAATTTACAAACCTAAGATGCAAGTTGAAGATGGTGATATCATAGGTGATGCAATTGCACCTGGAAAAGTAGTCGGTAAGGCTAAAGTGCTTCGCTTGCCATATGAGAAGCCTTTGGAGTCCGGTGAAATCTTAATCGCTAAGTTTACTGAACCATCATGGACGCCTATTTTTACAAATGCATCAGGTGTAGTAATGGAAATTGGTGGACCGCTTCAACATGGAGGCATTATTGCAAGAGAGTATGGCATACCATGCGTCAGTGGCTTAATGGGGATTATGGATCTAGTAAAGGATGGCGACCTACTTGAAGTAGATGGTTACAATGGTGTGGTAAAAATATTAGAAAGTAATTAATTAATGCAATCGTTTGATGGTTGCATTTTCAAGTGTATGTTTTTTAAACAATTCTATGAGGCATCTTGTATTTGTATAAATATTCTATTAAACTAATATTTATAATGAATAGTAAGGAGAAGGGCTATGAGTATAGAGAGTGTAAAGAAACAGTTTTTAGATGAGAATCTACCACTTGAAGTGATAGAGATGGATATTTCAACTGCTACAGTGGATTTAGCTGCAGCAGCATTAGGTGTTGAGCCAGCAAGGATTGCTAAGACAATGGCTATTAGATTAAAGGAAAGAGATATCCTACTTTTATCAAGGGGTGATTTAAAACTTGATAATAAGAAGTTCAAGACTGAGTTTAAGCAAAAGGCTAAGTTTATTGGCTTTGATGAAGTAGCTGAAGTTACGGGTCATCCAGTTGGAGGTGTCTGTCCATTTGGACTTGTGAAGCCATTAGAGGTGTATTTAGATGAATCTTTAAAGGATTTTGATTATGTTTATCCAGCAGGTGGTGGTCCAAATACAGCTGTGAAGATAGATGTTGATTACTTATCAAATGTTACTGGCGGTGTATGGGTTGATGTCTTTAAATAATTAAAAGTTTGTAAAGAAGCGGCAGGACAAATAATCCTGAAGCTTTTTTTATTAGTGAATATTTTTCTGAAATATAGCAATATACGGCCTTTGAGACTATGTAACATTTTTACTTTAAATAGCATGCAAAAAAAGCATACTTGACCTTATGTTTATAAGAAAACTCAATTGTTCAATTTTGTATTAATTTGTTATGATGAAGTCAAAGGAGGCGTATATGAAAATACAAACTAATCAAGAAACATTAGATGCTATTAAAACTGTTATGGCTGAACAAGAGTTTGACAGTGTTAGAATTTATATTGCTGGTATGGGCTGTTCTGGTCCTACATTTGGTCTAACGATCGATAAAGAGGGTGTTGATGATGTTAAGAGTGAAGAAAATGATGTAACATTCTTAATGACAAAAGACAACTATGACCAAGTTGGTGATATGATTGTAGAATTAACTTCAGGTGGCTACATGGTGAAGCCGGTTACACCTTTAGAGGTTGGCTGTGCTTCATGCGCTGGAAGCTGCGGACAGTGATGACTTAGAAGAAGTTTTAGGATCCCCTAAAACTTCTTCTTTTTTTACTCTTTATTGCTGCTTGAATGCATCAAATATCTGATATAATCATATATAAGGATATATGAAAGGAAAACATATAAAGTGACTGACACTTTATGAGTATAATAGGAGATTATGAAGAAAATTGTGTTAACATCTGCAGGTTTTGACAATCCAAATATTGCAGATAAAGTAAAGGAATTATTGAGTAAAGATGTCAATAACTTAAGCGTATTGTTTGTGGTATCTGCAGCTGTCACAGAGAGTCAAAAGAAGATTTTGCCACTGTGTAAAAGTGAGATTGTTGATTTAGGTATAAACGAAAAGCAGATAGTAAGTTATGATTTTGATTATGAAATATCTTCAAAGGAGATCCTTGATTATGATATGATTTATGTTGCTGGTGGCTCTACTCAGGCTTTATTAAATAAGATGGGTGACTTTAAAAGCACATTAGATGCTTTTTTAGATCAAGGCGGTGTCTATGTCGGTGTCTCAGCAGGCTCCGTAGCACTTGCCAGTAATTATGAGGATGGATTAGGCTATGTTTCTTGTCCTATAAAGGTACATCAAGCAGCAGGTACTAGAGAAGGCAAAATTGTGTCTGATAGTATAGATGAGATTTTACTAACGGATGTGCAGGCTCTACTTGTATCGGATCAATGTTTGGAAGTCATTAGTTAATATGCTTTTAGGTAAGGGGTGTTTATGAGAAGTAGAATGAAGTTTATGGTTATCATCTTGATAATATGGCTTCTGGTATTCAGCATTGATACAGTATTGGTTTTCGCATTCAATGCAAAACCAGTTTTTACAATAGAGGATTCAAGCGCTCAAAAGGATGGATGCGGTAACTATTATGGTTTAGGCTATCATTACGATATTGAAGGTCATTTCGATGATTGTGACTGTATTTTACAAGGTGTAGTAGAAGCTGACATGTACATCTTTGGACAGCCGGTCCATCATATGATTAGAGTATTTGAACCTTAGAATAACAGATTTGGAGATTTTGATGAATGAAATAAAAGTAACAAAAGCTGATGTAAGACGTTTTCTAGTGGATTACCATGGCATGTTGGATAAGGAACTTGCAAAAGGTAAAGAAGGTGTACTTGATTATGTAAAAAAGGTTGGTTGTATTCAATTTGATCCTTTAAACGTAGTGGGTAGAAATCCTGATCTGGTACTTCAATCGAAGATTGAAAATTATTCGCCTAAGATGTTAGAGGAACTTTTATACAAAGATAGAAAACTAATAGATGGTTGGGATAAGATGATGGCTATATACAGTGTGGATGACTGGCCGTATTTTAAGAGAATCAGATCATCTCATGCCAAATCAACCATCAACACCATGGCATACAGATCAACTGAAGAAGCACTAGATTATTTAGACCATGTCTTAGAAATACTTTATAATGAAGGGCCGAAGTTCTCAAGAGAAATTAATATTGGAGGTAAGGCGAAAGGCAGATGGGCTTCTAGTCGTTTTTCAAATGTCGCCTTAGACCATTTGTTTCATCTTGGAAAGGTAGGAGTTGTTGAGAAAAAGAACAATCAAAAGTTGTTTGATTTGATAGAAAATCTACTGGATAAAGATCTTCTAGAAAAAGAAGATCCATTTGATAATGATAGAGAGTTCGTGAAATGGTACATCTTAAGAAGGATTAAGAGTGTTGGTATCTTATGGTCTAAAAATGGTGGTGGTTGGTTAGGCCACTATCTTAATAAGAAACCTTTAAGAGCAGAGATTATTGAAGAGTTACTGGAACAGGGTCTAATTGAAAGTGTTCTTGTAGAAGGCATTAAAGATAAATTTTATATAGCTAAAGAGCATTTAGATAGTCTCTTAACCGCTAATGAGCCTGAAAATAAAAGTATCAGATTTTTAGCCCCACTTGATAATATAATGTGGGATAGGGGCCTTATCAGTAAAATATTTGATTTTGAATATACTTGGGAAGTATACGTACCTAAAGATAAGAGAAAGTATGGTTATTATGTGCTTCCAGTACTTTACGGAAGTGAGATTGTAGCAAGATTTGAACCTGAAAAGCCAGAGGATGGTAGATTAACCATAGCCAATTGGTGGTGGGAAGAGGGCGTTGAAGTTGATTCTGAAATGAAAGAAGCTGTAAAAGATGCTTTTGAGGATTTTTCTAGGTATCTAAAACTAAAGATTTCAAAAAGAAATATCAATAAAGTCATGAAAACATCCTAAGGGATGTTTTTGACTTTTCTATATTTGTTTTTCCAGCGTAGAAGTTGAAAAAGTATCTACATCCGATAATCTTGATGTACTTACTTGAGATATATTCTTTGAAATGATAACAATTGATTCTGTATCTTGGTCAAATTAAAGATAATATCGATTTTCTTATTAATCATACCCTGGCTTTGGAGTTCAATAAATATTAAGTTGTCTGGTTCTTTTTATGAAATGTTTCCATTATAATGTCTCCAATCGATAAAACCTTTTATCTGAATAACAGGATATAGCCAGCAATTCTATTAGACAGTTTTCTTTTTCGATTTGGTCTAGCTCTGCGACCATGGTAGCGTTGATTTTCATACCATGCGTACTGAGATGTTCAGCTTCAAAATGCAATCCATAATATATCATTCCACTAGGGAACTTATATGAGGGATCTATAGGACATACTTCAAGTTGAATAGATTCGTTTGTTTCATATGGCAAAAATATAGTGATATCTTTATGTTTAGATTTCTTTTTATGCTCTAAATAATCTTGAAGATTATCTTGATTTGCGGTTTGCCAGTTGTATAACTCTAATCCTTTTAGATAACATGTGAATGTTCTATTATCGATAGGATGCTTAAGAGTTAATGCCACTTCATTTTTAAAATCCAAAAGATATTCTTTCTCAATCAAGTAATAGATTTTTCTTGAATCAATCAAGAGTTCTAGACTGTATAAGAATTCTTTAAGACCATATTGATAATATTCTTTGCAATCAATCTTCTCTTTAAATTCAAGTTGAAGAATGATTGTGTTCTCGTTAGTATAGTTTTTATTAAGATAAGATGAAAAATGATTGAAAATTTCTTCATAGTTAGTTGATTTAGGGTAATAATGATTTGCTTTACCATTGCAATAAATATAATTTCTTATTGATAGTCCTAAGATTTCAATATTTGATCTAAAAAGTATGTCGTTCATGAGATGACTTCTTTGACTGTTAACTGTTAGATTCTTATCATGCAATTTTTTATCAATTTGGTAAGCATACCAAAGACTCTTATCATTAATGGATAAGATTTTAATGTCTTTATCATGGTGAGTAAATGTTTTGTTGATGATGATTTCGTTTGAAAAGTTCATGAGTTTCCCCCTTATATAAGCCTACATCCAATTTTATACATTTACAACAGATTCACTAAAACTCATATAAGATATTTGTTTAAAAGGGATTTAACTATATATACTTTTAGTCTTTTGAGATAAGATTGAATAGAAGAGAAAGGAAAATATTATGTCTTTTGAAAGTATTGAAAAAGAGTATTATAGAAAATGGTTTGAAGAAGGCTTAAAAGATCAAGCCCTCTTAATGGTGGAAAAGGCTTATAAAGACTATCCAGAACATCATGAGCAATTGCTGCTTGATCTGATTATGTTATACGGACAATTGAAGCAAGTAGACAAATGTAAGTCCTACTTTAATCATGCTTTAGACAAAGGTTACTGGTATCCATCTCCATATCTAAATGATATTTTGTTTACGCATGACTACCAAGAGGAAACTGTTAGGTGGGAAGAACTTTCAAAAAACTTACGTAAAAAACCCTTTATCAAAGTGGTTAAACCTATAAACTACAAGCCAACTAGAGCCATGCCGCTTGTAGTAAGTCTTCATGGATGGGGTGAGGACTTAGAACTGTTTTCGAAGTTCTGGAAGAGTGACTTGATTGATGAAGACTATGTCCATCTTATGGTGGAATCGTCTCAGCAGATTGGCTACAAGCATTTTTCTTGGAATGACCGCGAAAGGGCGTTTAAAGATGTGGAGAAAGCAATAAAAGACTTAAAAGGGCGTTATGCCATTGGTGACATAATATTCACTGGTTTCTCTCAAGGTGCCACTCTGGCAATTGATATGGCTGCAAATAGCAAGCTTAAGAACATTAAAGGTTTCATTGCCTTATGTCCTGATCTTCCTGAATCTATAAAGGATCAAGAATTAGAACTGAAGGGGACAATTATAACTGGTGATTTAGATCATGCTTATGAATCCCAAGTTAAGCTAAAGGACTACTTAGGGTGTGATTTTGAAGTTGTAAAAGACTTTGGTCACTGGTTCCCAGAAGACCTATCTGAAAGACTTTCAAGAGCTTTAAGAAAGATAAGAAACAACTCGTGAATTTTCACAAGTTGTTTTTTTCTCCGTTTAAAATGCCAATGACTTTTAAACAACGTCTTATTTTTGTTTTTTCTTGTTTGGCATCCAAAATGTAGTGGATAAACATACGCCTCTGACTGTTTGTTTCCTTATTAAATAATTCAAGTGCATTATGTTCTTTTAGTAAATCTAGAAAAAAGTCTGGAATAGTTTGTTTGCCGGATTTAATTTTTTCCTCTTCAGCTTCGAGTTCAGGTAATTGTTCTATCAACTTTAAATCAAAAGTCTTTAGACCGAGTTCTGTCATTTGGCCAGATTCTATCAAGGCTTTCATACGTTTGATGTTACTGATTGACCAGTTACTTTTTTCTTTTCTCTTTGCAAAGTATTGGATGAACTTTATATCATCATAGGAGTTGGTAGTGGCGTCTATCCAGCCAAAACATAAAGCTGTTCTGACAGCATCTTCATAGCCCATCCCCTTGTCTAAATGCTTCTTTTTGTAGATGAAAATCTTTCTACCTACTGAATCATGATTTTTTTTTAACCAGTTTCTAAAATCTTCTTTTGATTTAAAATCTAGAATCTCCATCTATTAGCCTTCTTTTATGATTTCTATCAGCTTATCTACTTGTGATTGATCTGTAGCCCAAGAAGTTACCAAACGGATAGCAGCATAATCCTCATCAATCTGGTCCCATATGTAAAAAGAGAAATGCTCTTCTAATTTCTTTATAAGAGTCATATTTAATATAGGGAAGATCTGATTGGTATTTGAATCTGTATAGAGTTTATGACCTGCTTGGATAAATGCTTCTTTCATACGCATGGCTTCTTGATTGGCATAAGCAGCTAGCTTAAAAATCAACTCATCTTTGAATAGCTCATCAAACTGAATGCCTAGAAGTCTACCTTTTGCAAGCAGTGCACCTCTTTGTTTGATTAAGTAGCGCATGTCTCTTTTAAGATTTGGATTAGAGATAATGAATGCTTCTCCAAGGATGGCACCGTTTTTAGTACCCCCTATAAAAAAGGCGTCAGTTAACTCAGCAAGGTCTTTTAGTGTTACGTCACTTGATACGATTGCTGTAGCCAGTCTAGCACCGTCAAGGTATAAAAGAAGGTCATTGTCTTTACAAACCTTGTTAAGAGCTGTTAATTCTTCTTTTGAATATGTTGTGCCTACTTCTGTAGGATTTGATATATAAACCAGTCTAGGTTTTACCATATGCTCATCTGCATGATACTTGACTTGGTCAATGACTTGATGAGGCTTCACTTTGCCGTCATCAGATGTAACTGTAATCACCTTGTGTCCTGTTGCTTCAATAGCACCAGTCTCGTGAACATTAATATGACCAGAATCAGCTGATATACATGCTTCATGTGGTCTTAAAAAGGAGCTGATGGCAAGAAGATTGGTTTGGGTACCACCTGAAATAAGGTGGACATCTACATGGTCGCCTGTGAATTCCTTTATTCTTTTTACTGCATTTTCAGTATACATATCTTCTGTATAGCCCTCTGCTTGAACCATGTTTGTTTCATGAAGTCTATTTAGGATATTGATATGCATGCCTTCGCTATAATCATTTTTAAAACTGTACATAATTGCCTCCTTTATCCATTATAAAAGATAGATAAGAAAAAAGAAACCTTATTGGTTTCTATGGATTCTCACTTCATTACAGCCCATAAAGGCTTTTTCGTGAATAATGGTATCCTCAGGCACATAAATATCTGTTAGTGCTGTGCAGTCTTTAAAGGCCATGCCGTGGATACGTTTGGTGCCTTTGTTAATATAAACAGTTTTCAAATCTTTACATTGATTGAATGTAAAGGGGATAATTTCTTTAAGTGAACCTGGAATTTCAATGGTTTCAATGGCCATTCTAGTTAATGCGTACTGCCACATGTCATCCAGATGACTTGGAAGCTTGATGGTCTTTAGGTTTTCGCAACCATCAAAAACAAACCCACCAATTTGCGTCACTGTGTCTGGTATTTCAACGGATGTAATCTCTGTATGATTTTTAAATAATTTGTCTCCTAATATAGAAACGGTAATATTTTGTGGAAATTCAACACTAGAAGAATTGCCATTATAGCCTGTTAAACAGTATGTACCATCTGGTACTGCCTTGTAATAAAAACTCATGATGTCCTCCAATCAGGCTTATTATATCATACTCTCATGAAAAATAAAGAAGATTGATAAAAATATATCAATCTATAAATGCTTGGTCATATGTCTCGATGATTGAGTCCCAGTCATAAGGCTTACAAAGGTCTCTGTAGCTTTTATGATCTTTTTCATCAAGTGCATTTCTAAGCTTATCGATAAACTCATCTTGTGTTTCGTAAAAGATTTCAGGATTTTCCTTAATCTTATATAAGTCTGGATAGGTCAGCCTGTTTGGAAGAATAGGGTAGGTATCCATGTAGATGGCTTCCATAACCGAGATGCCAAAGAAATCGTGTATACTTGTTACTGGTAAAATATCGGCTGCTTGTAGCCATGAAGAGTATGTTTCTTTTGTCATAAAACCTGTAACAAGGACATCTTCTTTAAAGTATTCAAGACCATGGCTTAAACTCTTTGGTGCATTTTTATAAACTTCACCTAGAAGGGCAAGCTTAAAGGCATAACCTTCTTTTCTAAGTGTGATTAAGGCATCAAAGAAATCGGCAGGGTTTTTATCAAACTCCCATCTGTGGTTCCATAGAATTAAAGGTTCTTGACCCCTATAAGGTAAATCTACTTCAATGTCATGGTGTTTTAAGTGGATGCCGATTGGTAAGACCTGAGATTTTTTATATAGTTCTTCAATGGTCTTATGTCTCTTGTCTGGCATGGCTTTTAGAATCTTTCTCATGGCTTCATAAAATGATGTCATGTTGTGTTTGGAGTTAAAAAGAATCTTATCAGCAACCAAGGCAGAGTTGTAGTTCATAAAACCGTAATGCAAATCTCGATTGTTCCTTTTGTCTTCGCCATCTTCTTTCCATGGATAAGCCATTTGGTTCTCATGAAAATACAAAAATATTTTCTTATCTTTGACTTTCTCTTTGGCAAGTGCAACAAAAGTTGCCAAATCAAGCATGTCTGTGGCTAAGATGATATCAGGATCAAAATCTAAGTCTAGATACATTTGAGCCAGTGTATATGCGCCACCATACATGCGCCATTTCCAAAACTTACCTGGCAAGCTTAAAATCTCAATATGATGATTCGAGTTATTTTTGAACTGATCTGCCCATGATTTGTGTGAACCTGAGTAGAAGGGTTCGATTAATAGAATTTTTTTCATTATATTTCCTCAAAAGAATAAAAAGTCCCATAGGGACTATTTGTCAAACAAAGTTGTTTTAGATTCATTTCCAGATAGTAATCTTTGTATGTTGGCTCTGTGCTTGAATACGATCAAAGCACCTAAGAAGATTGAGCCTATTCTTACAATTGGTGAATCATATAAAATCCAAAATGTGATTGGATAGATAATCGCTGCTGTAATTGATGCAAGTGATACATACTTAGTTGTCTTAATAACACCAAACATGTAGATGAATAAGCCAAGTGCAACAAGTGGGTTGGTACCAATGATCATACCACCGGCTGTTGCAACACCTTTACCACCTTTAAAACCAAGTGTAATTGGGTAGCAGTGACCGATAACTGCAAAGATTGCACATAAGACTGCGCCATCCATACCTAAGACCATCTGACCGATAATAGCAGGTATAACACCTTTTAGAACATCACCTATAAGCGCGTAGAGTGCTGCTTTTTTGCCAACCGTTCTTAAAACATTGGTTGCCCCAGCATTACCAGACCCATGTTCTCTCACATCGATGTTGCCCATCATTTTGCCAACAAGATAAGAACAAGGGATTGTTCCAATTAAATAACCTACTATAATTAATAAAATGTAATTCATAAATGCCTCCATTCCTTAATATGATACCATTAATTGTTCCCTTGTTCTAGTATAAATATTGAATTTTTCTAATCAGGTATTAATACCTGGTCATAAGTGTGTTTGTTTCTCATTCCATTTTTTATATGATACAATTAAATGAGTCGAAAGGAGCATGTGATGATAAAGAAATTAAACCAAGATGTATCCGTGTTTTACGAGCATTGGCAAGCAAAAGAAGCAGAAAAAGGTGTCGTACTTTTAGTACACGGCATGGCTGAGCATATTATGAGATACAATGAATTTGCAACCTATTTATCAAATAGTGGTTATCATGTCTATGGATATGATCAAAGAGGTCATGGCAAGACTGCTGGAAGCGTAGATAACTTAGGCTATTTTGGGCCTGGTGGTTGGCATGCGGTTGTTGAAGATGTAAAAGATATGGCAGCATTTATAAGAGAAACACATGAGTGTCCAGTTTATTTATTTGGACATAGTATGGGGTCGTTTGTATCAAGAGACTTTGCATCTAAGTATTCTCATATGATAGATGGTTTAATTTTATCAGGTACAGGTTATAAGTCTGGTCTAACAGGCCAGATTATGATTGGATTAGCCTCTTTACAGACTGCTCTTAGAGGACCTAAATATCCAAGCAAGTTGATCAGTGGTATGTCTAACAATGTTTTTAACTCAAAGTTTAAACCTTTAAGAACAGAATTTGATTGGTTATCAATTGATGAAACCAATGTAGACACTTATATAAATGATCCTTATTGCGGGACTGTATTTTCTTCAAGTTTTTATAAAGATCTTTTTACAGCAGTAGAAAGAGTTAATAAAGAGGATCGCGTATTAAACATACGTCATGATTTGCCTATTCATATATTTTCGGGTGAAGATGACCCTGTAGGTGGTCATGGTGATGGTGTTAAGAAGGTTTATAAGCTCTTTAGTAAACATGATGTCAGTATGAAACTCTATAAGGGGCGTCACGAAATGCTTAATGAAGATAATAAAGATCAGGTATATAAAGACATATTGGAATGGCTAGATACAAAGTAGTGGAGGCAAGATGAGAAGATCAAAGATCTTGGTTGTAGAAGATGAAAGAGAGATAGGATTACTTCTAAAAAAATATTTGGAGGTAGAAAACTACGATGTGGTCTGCAAAGAAGACGGCAAAAGAGGCTTGAATGCCTTTAATGAAGATGTTTTTGATTTAGTTATTTCAGACATAATGATGCCAGAAATGGATGGTGTTGCCTTATGTAAGGCCATTAGGAAAATTTCAAATGTACCTATTATTTTTCTAACGGCTAAAGATGATGAAGTGGACAAGCTATTGGGTCTTATGCAAGGGGCAGATGATTACATCACAAAGCCTTTTAGCATCAAGGAAGTGGTAGCACGTGTGAAGGCGATTTTGAGAAGGTATTTAGAACTCAGTCAAGGTGTTATTCCTGTGGCGATACTTGAAGGCGAAGATATTTCCATTGATTTTACAAACAATACAGTTATAAAAAATGGTCAAGAAGTCAGCCTCAGGACAAAGGAATATGAAATACTTGAGCTTCTAGCCAAACAACCAGATAAGGTTTTCTCCAAAGGTCAAATATTTGAAAAAGTATGGGGTTCTGAATACCTAGGTGACGATAATACCGTAATGGTTCATATAAGAAGAATAAGAAACAAATTAGAAGACGATCCTAATGAGCCAAGATATATCCAAACTGTTTGGGGACTAGGTTATAAGTTTACATTGAAAGATGAATCAGATGAATAAAACATATGTAAGAAGCACAGTCATAGTTTTGATTTTTATTGCCATGATTGTGTCATTTATAAATCAAACAAATCAGCTTGCCTATGTTCTTTTAGGCGTGCTTCTTTTGAGTCTATATTTACTCTGGGGAGATTTAAAGGATAAGAAGGATTTAAAAGAGGTTCTTTCGAGTTTGAATCATTTTTCTGAATCCAAGAAAACAAAGAAAATTCTTGTTCATGGTGATTCGACTTACAAGGACTTAATTTTAAAGCTCAATATGCTTTATGAGGCTTATGAGACCATTGATGTTGAAAAAAGAGTCCAGGCAGAAAGATCAAAGCAGCTCTTATCTAACTTATCACATGATATCAGAACGCCTTTAACGTCAATAATTGGTTATGTGGATGCATTAAATGATGGTGTTATCACAGATGAAGAAGAACTGAAAGAGTTTTTTGAGATTCTTTCTATGAAGTCTAAAAATCTCAAACATCTGACAGAACAGATTTTTAATGTGGCTCGTATTGATGCTGAAGATGTCATGATGGCTTTTGAATACCTTGAACTCAATGAGTTTTTAAGGAATATCGTCATTGATTTTATACCTCAATTTGAAAAGTATGAGATTGATTTTATCAATGAAATCAAAGAAGTCAGATATATGGTCTATGCAGATAAAATTGCCCTTACCAGGGTTTTTCAGAACATTCTTAAAAATGCCATTCAACACGGTAAAGACGGTAAAGTTATTGGAGTAAGAACTAGAATTGAAAACACCTATTACAGAGTGATTATATGGGATAAGGGCAAGGGGATTCCAAAGGCCAAACAGCAGCATATCTTTGAACGCCTCTTTAAGGTGGATGATGCCAGAAAATTCGGCGCATCCAACTCTGGCCTAGGTATGTCTATTGCTAAAAAAATTGTCTTAAAGCATAATGGTCGAATTGATCTAAAAAGTCAGGAAAACCAGTTGACTGAGTTTTTCGTAGAGTTACCAATATTGAAAGAGTTAAAGATATGATAATAGAGTTAAAAAACTTGTCTAAGGTTATCAAGGGCAAAAGGCTGTTAAAGCAGGTTTCTTTAGGTGTTGAAGCAGGTTCTATCTATGGCTTAATAGGTTCTGACCATTCAAGAAAGAGCCTCTTGATTAAAATTATGCTTGGCTTGTCATTAGCGACTGAAGGAGGGGTTCATTTTTTTGATGAACCCTTTAGAAGTGACATGTTAAAGGAAATCGGTGTTTCTATCGATGAAATCAGCTTTTATAAGAATTTCACAGGTAAAGAGAATATCCTTTATTATCTAGAAAACTACAAAGATAAGTTTTTAGATATAGACAAGGAAGGTCATATTGAGTATTACTTTAAGAAGTTTGACCTTTTTACCAATATGAATATGGAGGTAGAAAAGTATTCCTTGGGTATGCTTCAAAAGCTTAGAATCATAAGAGCCTTGATCATAGAACCCAAGATACTTATCTTAGATGAACCGGCAAAATCTTTAGATCCTGTTGCCTTGAAGGCTTTAAAAGATGAGCTGATAAAGCAATCTGAGGCTGGTGTTACTATTTTTATTGCAACATCAATGCTGGACTTTATCTCAGATTTGGCCAGTCATATTGGTATTTTGCATTATGGTGAAATCATCTATGAGATGGAGACTGATAAAAGGGAAGAAAATCAGCAGTCTTTTTTAGAAATACATTCTGATGACCTGCCTAAGCTGATTTTAACCATTGAAAGGCAGTTAAGCATCTTTGATTATGAAGTGATTCATGATCATGTCATTAGAATCACAGAGAAGGTTGATAATAACTTGGTTATCAAAACTTTGATTGAAAATGATATTCAGATATCTCATGTAAAAGATGGATTTAAAAGTTTAGAGGAAATTTTTCTGGAGGCAGTAGGGGATTAGATGAACTTATTTAGGTATGAACTGAAAAAGTTAAGTAGCGCCAACTATTTGGTTGCTTCTTTCTTGGTTATGTTATTGGTACCACTGATCACACTCTTGTGGATTTCTTTAAATCCAAGAGCTTTTTTGCTGGGTGACTTTAATAAGATGAACTTGATTTTTCTAGGCCTTATTGGGACAAAAACCATTTTTCCTATGACAGGCATGCTTTTGATGAAGGTAGAATATGATTCAAATGGCTTTATCAGTGCCTTTGTGTCACCTTTAGAAAGACGGAAACTTTTTTTAATCAAGTTCGTAATAGCCAGTGTTTGGTCTGTTTTGCTGATTTTATTTTCTGTTTTGGTTGTTATTGTTACTGAGGTTATTTTGTTTAATGACTTGAGCATAATCGGTTTAATTATCAGTCAAATAGACGCTTATTTTTACTTAATACTTTACACCATTCCATTTATCGTCTTTGGCATGTTTTTGGCCTATGCTTTCAAACATACCATCATTCCTCTAATTGGTATGTCTGTGACCATTGTAACTGGTTATTTGATGCAACTCTTTAACAAGAACTTGTACTTGCCAAGTGCCATTCCGGAGTTTATATTATCACCTTATAGAGAAGCTAAAATCAACACAGCCTATCTTATCCTTTATACCTTTGGGATTTTAACAGTCCTACTTATGGATAGGATGATTTACAAAAGGGACAACATATGAAATACATGATAGAAACACGAGGTTTGACAAAAACATATGGAGAAGAAACGGTTATAGATGGTCTTGATCTAAAGATTCACACAGGGGAAATTTTTGCTCTGTTAGGCCTTAATGGAGCTGGTAAGACAACAACCATTAAGATGTTGATGGGTCTTACTCATCCATCTTCCGGTCAGATTCGATATATGGGTAGTGAAATTGATAAAGATGTCTTTAAAAGAATCGGGAGTGTATTAGAAAGACCTGGCTTTTATAAGAATATGACAGTTTATAAAAACCTGCAGCTCATACAAAATATCGTTGGCAGCCATCAGGCAGATAATATTGACGAGGTTTTAAAGTCTCTTAAGATGGATGCCTTTAAATACGAGAAGGTAAAGAACTTAACAGACGCTCAAATACAGAAACTGGCTCTTTGTAGGGCTCTCTTAAACAGTCCTGAAATACTTATTTTAGATGAACCTATGAACGGTCTTGACCCTAAGTCTGTTAACGAGATAAGAAGGCTTTTGATCCGTTTGTCCAAGGAAAAGAATATGACTATTTTAATATCCTCTCATGTATTATCTGAAGTAGAGAGGATGGCAGATAGAATAGGTATCCTAAAAGAGGGTAAGTTGGCAGAAATTGTTGGTAGGGGGGACTTCTATCAAAGAGCCAGCGACCGTTATTTAATAAAGGTTAAGGATAAGGCAGGGGTGACCTTGTTTTTAAGGTCTCAAGGCTACTACTGCATGGAGTCAAGAAGTGGTGATTTGTTGGTAAGGATAAGAGAAGACCAGGTCAAAGATTTGTTGTCTCTTCTAGTTAAACAGGACTTTGCAATTCAAGAGGCTTACTTTAAGTCCCTTGACTTAGAAGATATATTTTTGGAGTTGGTAAAGTAGGCTTATGATAAGAAAATTAACGAACGAATTTACAAAACTAAGGTATTCACGAATCCTTTATTTCATAGTGACCTCTACTATTCTCATGCCTGTATCTGTACTGATGTTGGTTGTCATTTTAAACTCAGACATAAGATATGACAGTGTGACTTATCTGGAGTATATGGCCATGATCTTAAAGGCTTTGATATCTCTTGTAGCCATAACCATATATAACTGGGTTGCAGCTGATCTTGTGGCCAGAGAATTTAAAATGGATACCATAAAGTCTCAATTGACCATCCCCATTGAACGTGGCTCTTTTATCTTTACAAAACTCTTGTTTATCAGTTTGATTTTGATGATTATGACCCTCAGTGTTTTCTTAATAGCTACTTTTATCTCTATAGGTATGTCCATGAAGGGCTTTACCCTAACAACTGCAGGTGATCTTTTGATTGTTTTTCTAAAGTCAGGTCTTCTTATGTTGCCCTATGCTTATTTTACAGTTTTTTTGGTATTGGTGCATAAGAATACCTTGATACCTATGGTTATTAATATCATCTTACTTTTAATTGCAAGTGCTATAGGGGGAACGGAGATATCGACTATCTTCCCATGGGCAGCGCCTTATCATATCATCTTTATGAACGATTTAATTTTTTCTTTACAGAAATCTTATATATCTATTTATTTGTTGGGTATAATAAGTATGTACTTATGTAACCTGAAGATAAATAAAATGGAGATATAATATGTATGAGACAAAGCGCTTATTGTTAAAGACACCTAAAGAGATTCAGATAGAAGATGTACTGGATTATTATAGGGAGAACAAGACTTTTCTTGAGCCCTTTGAACCTAAGAGGGAACCTGATTTTTATACATTTAGACAGCAATCTATAGATCTATACAACGATGTTTTTCATTTTGAGCATGGCTCGGCTTTAAAGCTTTATATATTCTTGAAAACGGGTGGTCCAATGATTGGTATTTTAAACTTTTCACAAATCATTGGTGGTCCCTTTAAATCTTGTTATGTCGGTTATTCACTGCTTGAAAGCAAGCAAAAACATGGTTATATGACAGAGGCTTTAATCAGAGGCATTGAGATTATGTTTGAAGAGTATGGTCTGCATAGGATAGAGGGCAATGTTATGCCTAGAAATACAGCATCTATTCATATACTGATAAATACAGGTTTTGTATACGAAGGCACTGCAAGAAAATATTTGATGATCAACGGTCTTTGGGAAGACCATGAACACTATGTACTTTTAAATGAATAGGAATGAATTGTTAATTTTGTTAGATGAACACTTGTTTATTGATGGCCATATGGTAGACTATAATAAACAAGTGTTTATTTTAATTGGAGGTAACATGCAAGTTTTAAAGGAAAGTATTAGGGAAAGAATTGATCAGTCTGCAATAGAATTGTTCAGAAGTCACGGATTTGAGAAGGTATCCATGAGAAAAATTGCTGCCGCCTCACATATGACTGTGGGTAATATATACAGATATTATGATAGCAAGGATCACTTATTTGAAAGTCTTGTTATGCCAACCTTTAACAAAATCAAGGGACTGGTCAGTGATGAGATTACAAAGGAGTTCATAGATACACCAGAACGTAATGCACTATTTGTAAAAAGAATCATTGATATATTTTTAGATATTCATGAAAAAGACGAAGCTGTTTTAGATATATTAATCAATTCTTGTGAAGGATCGTCTATTGATAGTCCGGCAGTGGTTATCTCTAACATGCTTGCCATTCGTATGGAGAGTCTCATAGATAGGTATAATAAAAAGCAGAAGTATAAGATTGATTCCAACTTTATGGCATCCATCTTATGCGAGTCTTTAGTAGATAATTTTATTAAGACACTCTTTAGATTTGACAACAACGATCAAAGACGTATGCATATGTATCATTTGACTCAAGTCTATACAGGCATGTTTATATCAAAAATAGTAGAAAGTGAGTAGTGATTGTTATGAAAAAGCTTTTTATTTTTTTCATATTACTATTGGTAGTTGGTTGTAATCAAGAGCCGCCAGTTGATCTTGAACCAATCCCTAAAAGGGTTCAAGTAGAGTCTGTCAGCGTTCGGTCATTTAAAGATTATGAAGTTTATGTGGGCCACGTTAAAAGTGCGGGTCTTGTGAAACATGCCTTTGAAGTTGATGGCAAAGTAGATCAAGTTATGGTCTCCGTGGGTGATAGGGTAGATCAGGGTCAATTACTAGCAACAGTAGATACTGAAGGTTATAGCTATGCCTTAGATGCAGCTAGAGCAGAGCTGTCATCTGCCCAGTCTCAGTATAATAAGGCTCTAGAATCTTTAACCTATGCAGAAGATCTGTTTTCAGATGTAGATAAACTGTATAAAGAAGGTATTTCTACCAAGTCTGAATATGACAAGGTAAAACTTAATTTAGATGTAGCTTCAAGTGATGTTGACAGTGCAAGAGGTCTTGTTAATCAAGCCAGGACACAAGTGGATGTTAAAGAGTATATGCTAGAACAAACGGACCTTTTTGCCAGTAAGTCTGGTATTGTTGTTGATGTATTAAATGAATCAGGTGAACTTGTTTCAGCAGGGTATCCAGTCCTTGTTCTAAGAGATGCATTACCTGTTTTGTCTTTTGGTGTTTCACAAGAGGACCTTGCTTTTCTGGAAATTGATCAAGTCGTAGATATTACTTATAATGACAGGTTGCTTACAGGTGCTGTTATCAGCATCAATCAAGTACCTGACAGGACAACACAGACCTATGAAGTTGAACTGTCTTTAAATGAAGATTTGCCTTTAGGTGCGATTGCCACTATAAAACTTACGACAAAAGACCTTGAAGGTGTTAAGCTTCCTTTATCAGCCATTAGATCTGATGGGGAAGATTATGTTTATGTGGTTGTTAATGGGCGTGTTGTAAGAAAAAACATTGAGGTTCTGGCAATCTTTAATCAAGAAGTAGTTGTGAGAGGATTAGATGGTGATTGTCTTTTAATCATAGAAGGTATTATGGGTTTAACACCTGGAGATGAGGTTGAATTAGTGGGTGACGAGTCATGATGTCCTTTATAAAAGGAGCAATCCTTAAAAGAAAAATCACACTTTTCATCCTTATGATAGCCATAGGATTTGGTATTTACAACTATATCATCTCCCCAAGACAGGAAACGCCAGAAATAGTTGCCCCGGTTGCCTTGGTATCTGTTGTTTATCCTGGTGCTTCTCCTGAGGACATTGAAGGACTTGTGACGTCTAAAATAGAGGATGAAGTTAGTGAGCTTGAAGGTTATGATTACTCATATTCTTATTCTAGAAACTCCATTGGCGTTATCATTGTAAGATTGGTTTATGATACAGATATTGAAGGTGCTTGGGACGATCTTCGTCAAAGAATGATTGACTTACAATCAGAACTGCCTTCTGAATGTGAAACCATCAGTGTCAATACAGACTTAACTGATACAGCTGGTATGCTGATTGCTATGTCTAGTGATACCTATTCTTATGATCAACTGGAATCTTATGCAAATCGATTTAGAAAAGCACTGGGTCGTATAGATGGTGTTGCTAGAATGGATGTTGTAGGTAAGCAGGAAAAGGAATTGGTTGTTGAAGTAGATTATGAAAAACTCAATGCTTATCAGCTGTCTTACAATGATTTTGTTAATCTGATTAAATCTCAAAATATAGAAATTCCATCTGGTACTGTTGGACATGGCAAAGATAAAATCAATGTAAAGGTATCGGGCTTGTTTGAATCTATTGAGGATGTAGAAAATATTGTTATTGCTGTATCAGAAGAGAATGGGTCTATAGCAAGACTTAAGGATGTAGCGACAGTAGAGCTTAAACTTAAAGATTCAAACTATAAGATCATTCATGACAACAATCAGGCGATTTTACTGTCTGTCTATTTTCAAAACAATAAGAATGTAGTTGCCATCGGTAAGGAAGTGGATACAACTATAGAAGCGCTTCAAAAGACACTACCGGATGATATTGTCTTTACAACCATATTGGATCAACCTAAAACCGTAGATGCCTCGGTTAGAAATTTTGCCTTGAATTTGCTACAGGGTGTAGTCTTTGTTATCATCGTTGTTTTTATTGGCATGGGACTAAGAAACGCTGTTATTGTTTCTACAGCGATTCCTTCATCCATACTCATAACCTTTGCACTGATGAAGGTTGCCGGTATCAAGATTCATCAAATTTCCATTGCCGCCCTTATTGTTGCCCTGGGTATGCTTGTAGACAATGCCATAGTTGTTTCTGATGCCATTCAGGTTAGACTTGATAATGACGAAGATAGTCTGTCGGCGTGCTTAAATGGTGTCAAAGAAGTGGCAATACCTGTCTTAACATCGACACTTACAACAGTGGCTGCTTTTTTACCATTGTTACTTTTGAATTCCATTGCAGGTGAGTATATTTCAAGTCTGCCTTTAATTGTTATGATTTCTTTGGCTGTTTCATACTTAATTGCAATTTTAATCACACCAACCATGGCTTATATCTTCTTTAAGAAGAGAGATGATAAAAACAAGGTAGGTTTCTTTAAGAAAATGTTTGACACTTTCTTACAAGTCGGCTTTAAACTCAAATGGCTGATCGTGCTTATGATGATAGGAATCTTTTGTATCACCATTTATCTAGGCTTTGATTTAGGTCTGCAGTTCTTTCCATTTGCAGATACAGACATGCTTTATATAGAGATAAAGAGTGAACAACCTAGTAATTTTTCAGCCACAGAGGATTTGGTGGATAAAGTTGTAGGTGTCATCAACAAAGAAGAAGTAGTTAACAATTATACAGTGGCAATAGGTGATGGTTTGCCAAAATTTTATCAGACCATGCCAGTGCCGACACCTTCTAAAGACTATGCTCAGATGATGGTTATAGTAGATTTGAATCAGTTTGGAAGAGAGGGTCAATATGAAAATATGACCCAGTATATTGATCATTTACAGGTTGAGATGGACAAACATGTTTATGGTGGTTCTGTAACGGTTAAGCAACTAGAACAGGGCGAGCCAATTGGTGCACCAGTAGTAGTTCGAATCTCAGGAGACAACCTAGATGCTCAAGGAAAGTTTGCAAGTCAAGTTGTAGAAATTTTAAAGGAGATTCCTGGAACTGTCAATGTAGAAAGTGACTTTGGCGAGTACTCTTATGAGTTTTTTGTAGATGTAGATGATTACGAAGCTGGTTATTATGGGATATCCAAATACGATATCCAAAATGAAGTCTCTATTGCTCTTTATGGAAGAAATGCAGGCGTTTACAATAAAGATGCTCATGAATATGATATTCGACTGGTTTCAAATATTAAAGACAAGGATTCACTTGATAATTTAGGTATTAAATCGACGGTTGCACCGTCTAAGGTTATGTTAAAGTCAATTGCTGATATTAGAACATCTAGTTCTTTGCCTGTTATCAAGAAGTATGATCGTGCTTTAACGGTTAGGGTTTATTCCAATGTTAAGTATGGTTACAGCCCTGTAGAAATACAGTCTGAACTGGACAAAAGATTAGAGGGCATCGTACCTTCTGGCATGGAGAAAACCTTTGATGGCGAAAAACAAAAGATACAGGAAAACTTTGGTGAAGTGGGGGAATCTGCGGTTATAGCCCTAGTACTTGTTTATTTGATTCTTCTGATTCAATTTAACTCATTCAAACAACCCCTAGTTATTCTTTTGACCATTCCACTTTCAACATTTGGTTCTATTATGGGTCTAACCCTTTCAGGTCAGAGCTTATCCTTTACAGGGATATTAGGTATTGTGAGTTTGCTGGGGATTGTTGTTAACAATGCCATCGTACTTGTGGACTTTATCAATACAGAAAGAGCTGAAGGCAAGTCCATAGAGGTGGCCTGTAAAGATGCAGTTAATAAGCGTTTTAGACCCATTATGCTGTCTACTATTACAACGGTTATCGGCTTAACACCTCTTATATACTCGGGTAGTGAACTCTTTGTACCGATGGCGATTTCATTGATGTCCGGACTCATGATATCAACTATATTTACATTGATTGTGATTCCTGTTGTTTATAGCATTTTTATGAAAGACTATAAAAAAACAAGTCATGCTCTTAAGATACATGTTAGGCGTTAAATTGACCTGCAAGGATGTTCATCCTTGCAGGTTTTTGTTAAAATAGACAGAGGAGGAGATTTTTATGTGGGGAATAATTGGTACTTGGGCTATGGTAGAAGAAGGTATCCTATTAGGCGGCAGACATTTGAGTGAAAATGGGTCTGTCATGGATGCGATTGAAATGGCTGTTAAAGATGTAGAAAAGAATGAAGCGTACACTTCTGTGGGCCTTGGCGGTCTTCCTAATGAAGCTGGTCAAGTGGAACTAGATGCAGCCTTTATGGATGGTAAAACACTTTCTGTAGGTGCTGTTGCTGGTATTAAAGATTTCTTACATCCGGTTTCTATAGCCAGAAGTCTATTGGATGGTGTATTTAATAACTTTCTAATAGGACCTGGAGCTGAAAAGTATGCTATAGAAAATGGCTTTGAAAGATATCCTATGTTAACACAAAAGGCCAAAGAAAGATGGGAAACACATAAGCTGGAAGTCGAAGGTGGTTTAGCGCCTTATATAGGTCATGATACAGTTTGCGTTGTTGGTATAGACAGTCATAAACATATGGCTACATGTACATCTACAAGTGGTTTATTTTATAAAAAGGAAGGTCGTGTTGGTGACTCTCCAATTCCTGGTTCGGGCTATTATGTCGATGAATCCATAGGTGGTGCAGCAGCAACAGGTCTAGGTGAGGACATTATGAAGGGATGTCTCAGTTATGAAATTGTTATGAAGATGAAAGAAATGTCACCTCAAGCGGCATGCGAAGAGGCTGTTAAATCATTTAATGACAAGTTAATCGAAAGACGAGGGAAGGCTGGAGATATTTCTGTAGTTGCTATGAACTCAGAAGGTGAGTTTGGTGCAGCAACAAACATAGAGTGTTTCCCGTTTGTTGTGATGACACAAACGCGTGGTCTTATGAAGTTTGAAGTCAATCAAAAAGGAGAAATAAAGTCATGTTAGAAGTAATCGCTCAATCAGTAGAAGATGCTAAGGCCATAGAACTTGGTGGTGCAGACAGGATTGAACTTGTCAGTGCTATTTCTGTTGGTGGTTTAACACCTTCTTATGCCATGGTAGAAGAAGTTGTAAAAGCTGTCTATATACCAGTTAATGTAATGATTAGACCGCACGGCTATCATTTCAATTATAAGACTGATGAACTGAAAGTTATGAAAAGAGATATGGAACTGCTGCAAGATCTTGGTATCAATGGTTTTGTTTTAGGTGTCTTAGATGGCAAAAAAGTAGATACAAGGGCTTTAGAATATCTTTTAGAGAATATTAAGTGTCAGGTGACTTTTCATAGGGCTATAGATGAGACAAATGTTGTTGAATCTTTTAAGGCTTTGAGTAAAATCGACAAAATCACCCAAATTCTTACGTCAGGAGGGCCTGGTAAAGCATATGATCATCAGGACATCTTAGATCAACTTTATGAAATAGCGCCAGAAAAACTGCTTTTAGGCTCTGGTATAACCATTAACAATATGAGTGATTTGTTAGAAAAATATCCTCAAGCAGGCTATCATATTGGATCGGATGCCAGAGTTAATCAAACATTTAGTAATAGAATTGATGAAAATCATATCAGAATGATAGTTGATTTGATGAAATAACGACTAAGGAATATTTTTACATTTTCTTGGCTAAATAGACACATATACGGCTATATAAGATAAATAAGGTGAAAAAATGTGTTGTTTGCTATAACATTAGAATATACTTTTATAGCGAATCACAGGGAGGAACTATGAAAGTCTTGTTAACAGGGTTCGACCCTTTTGGTGGCGAATCCATTAATCCTGCATATGAAGCAGTTAAATTGGTAAGAGATAAAATCGGACAGTGCGAGATTATCAAACTCGAGATACCGACTGTATTCAAAAAATCAGTTGAATGTATTGAGGATGCAATTGAAAAATATAAGCCTGAGATGGTGCTGGCAATAGGTCAGGCTGGTGGAAGAGCAACAATTGCCGTTGAGCGTGTTGGTATCAATGTAAATGATGCCAGGATACCGGACAATGAAGGTAATCAACCGATTGATGAAGTGATTTTCGAAGATGGAAACACAGCATATTTTTCTAACTTGCCAATCAAGAAAATGGTAAAGGCTATGCAAGAGCAGCATGTGCCTGCAAGTGTGTCGAATTCAGCTGGAACTTATGTATGTAACCATGTGCTTTACAGCATCATGTATCTGGTTGATAAAAAGTATCCTCAAATGAGAGGAGGCTTTATACACGTACCTTTTATACCTGATCAAGTTAAGGGGAGAGAAGTCGCTTCTTTGCCTGTTGAGACGATCAAGATAGGTATTGAGATTGCCATTGAGACTGCTGTTCATAACCTTAAGGATGAAAAGTTTGTAGGTGGTTCAATATTCTAGAGTAGGTTGGAGGTAAAGGGATGTCGAGAGTAATAGGCAACAGAATAAGGATTTATCGTAAGATGAATGATATGAGACAACAAGCTTTGGCTGATGAGTTAGGTATTAACAGAACATATTTGTCAAAACTGGAGAATTACATTCATAACCCTAGTCCTGAGTTAATGATTAAGGTTTGTGAAGTATTTGAATGTAACTTAGGAGAGATGTTTACAATCGGTACAGACCATTTGGATACAATGGCACCGAGTTTTACAAATCGCGACTAATGAACTGGAAACAGTTCATTTTTTTTTAATGTTTAAATCATCGATTTTGTATTATAATTATATTAGTTATAGATGGAGGTCAAAATGGGATTATTTAAGAAATTTATTAAGAGTCAGTTTATTGAAGTAATTGAATGGACTGAGGTTCAATCTGACCGTATGGTGTACAGATTTCCTGTAGAGAATAAAGAAATTAAGATGGGGGCTCAACTGACAGTAAGACCCTCTCAAATAGCTGTGTTTATTAACGAGGGACAAATAGCGGATGTGTTTGCGCCAGGTCGTTATGAATTAACCACTCAGAACATGCCTGTCATGACAAAGTTAAAGTCTTGGAAGTATGGTTTTGATTCACCTTTTAAGGCGGAGGTTTATTTTGTTTCAACCAAACAGTTTACCAATATGAAGTGGGGAACCAAGAATCCTGTTATGATGCGTGATCAAGAATTTGGTCGTGTGAGAATCAGAGCGCTTGGTGTTTACGCTTTTAAGGTGAATGATGCTGTTCTATTCTTGAGAGAGATTTTCGGAACAACTGGTGATTTTAGAACGGAAGCTATTCAAGATTATTTAAGGGGGATTGTTGTAGGTTCTTTATCAGACCTGTTTGCAGAATCAAACATCCCTGTTATGGATTTCACTTCAAACTTAGATGAACTTGCACAAGGTGGTAAAAGCAAACTTCAGGAAGCCTTCAATGAAATTGGTTTTGAACTGACTAAGTTTGTGATAGAAAATATATCACTACCAGAAGAAGTGATGTTAGCTATGGATGAACGCAATAAGATGTCAATGTTAGGTGTTGATAATTATGCAACTTATAAGACCCTTGATGCTGTAGGCAAGGCTGCAGAAAACCCTGGTGGCGGTATGGCAGGAGCTGGTGTTGGTTTAGGTGCTGGTGCAGCACTTGGTAATATGATGGCTGATGCAATGAAGACCAAGTCAGTATCTTGTAAACATTGTCAGGCTTCAATTCCAGAAGGCTCAAAGTTTTGTCCGTCATGTGGACAGGCAACGACTGATTTAACACCTTGTATTTCATGTGGTCAGCCATTAGAAAAGAACAGTAAGTTTTGCTCATCATGCGGCGCTAAACAAGAGAAGACTTGTCCATCTTGCAATAAGCCTGTATCGGGTAATTTCTGTCCAGACTGTGGTACTAAGGTATAATTATGAGTGAAGAATTATTACAAATAGATTCGGACCAGTTTCCTTGTCCATCATGTGGTGCTTTTATGGTCTATTCTCCTCAGTCACATGGTCTTAAGTGTGATTACTGTGGTCATGAAGTAGATATTACAAAAGACAATAGAGAAATCAAAGAGCATGCCCTTGATAGGATGGATGAAACATTTAACCATGAATGGGCGAGTGATAAACGGGTAATCAAGTGTGAATCCTGTGGTGGTGAAAGTATGATTACGACCACAGATTTGACATCAGCGTGTGTTTTTTGTGGATCGGCTCATGTGGTCGTAGAAACTATGAAAGAGGGGATACCGCCTGAGGGCATCCTGCCTTTTATGATTACAAGACATGCTGCAAAAGAGGGCATAGACAAGTGGGTTTCATCTAAATTTTATGCACCAAAAACATTGAAGGACTTAAAGCGACTAGATACCATTAAGTCGGTTTATATACCCTATTTTACATACGATGCAGAGACTTCAACTTTCTACACCGCTAGAAGAGGTGACCATTATTATGTGACCCGTACAAAGGTTGTTGATGGTAAGACCAAAACTGTAAGAGAAAGACGAACAAGATGGCGAAGGGTTGAAGGTGTTTACAAGGAAGCTTTTGATGATGTGCTTGTACATGCCTCTAAGAAGGTTGAAGAGTCCTTGATTGCAAAGATGAAGTCCTTTGATCTTTCTAAGGTAGAAGCTTTCCAGGAAGCTTACTTGATTGGTCATCATGCAGAAAGGTACAACAAGTCCTTAGGGGATGGCTTTGATGACGCATGTGAGATCATGGACCAGGCTATATACTCAGGTATCAGACATCAAGTTGGTGGCGACGAGTTTCAACTGACTCATCATCAAACCAATTATGGCAACACAACTTACAAGCATTTGCTATTACCTGTGTGGATGACTCATTATACATTTAAAGAAAAGATGTATCATGTTTATATCAATGGCCAGACAGGTCGTGTGGTAGGTGATTATCCAAAGTCCATATGGAAAATTTTATTAACCATAGGTGGTTTCTTGGCTGTGGCCTTTATCATCTATTTTGTACTGACGAGGTTTTAAATGAAGAAGTTTATATTGATCCTTTTTGTGGTCTTATTGGTAGGCTGTCAGAAGGAAGTTGAAGTACCTGTTGAGGAAGAAGTTATTCCTTTGGATTTAGATAATGTTCATAATGTTAAGTTAAAGACTTACAACAACACACTGCCTCATATTATCAGATCTTATGTTGAGATGGATGATAATACTTATGGTACATATAAAATAGAAATGTATGATACCAATTATGATTCTGTATGGGCCTATTTATGGCGTGATCTCAATAAAGAAGATGGCGACTTGATGTCGAATTATGTCATATACGAGAATTTTATCATCGTGAATGTTCAAGGGGCTGTTTCGGTTCATAACCTGTCAACAGGAGCCTTCTTGTGGGAGTTAGAAACCAATAAAAAACAGGGCCAGATGACGGCTTCTGGAAACATATTGTATGTACTGGGTTATGAAGAAGATTTTATTACAGGTGTTTCTCTTGAAAATGGAGAAGTCCTACTTAGAATAAAAGATGAGAATTATCTTGATGCGGATGCCCTTGTAATGAAAGATCAGGAGTTGATTGCCTATAAGCAGTCAGATAGGGTGACTAGAAATGCAGTCGCATTTGACATGGAAGGCAATCTTCTTAAGACCTTTAACCATATGCAAAAGGAAACCCTAAAGGCGACTTGGGATAAGATAGAATCCTCAGATGAATCTGAAGATGCCGTTCGTTTGATAGATGGTAATCTTAAAACCTGTTATTCTGAGTCTGTGAAAGGGTATGGTGAAAAGGAATGGATAGAACTCACACGTGTTTTACCAACAACGGTTCATAAGTTAAGAATTGCCAATGGTGATCATTCGTCAGAAAAGGCCTACAAAGAAAATGCAAAACTCAAACAGGTAACCCTGTCAGTTGGTGATGGCAAGAGTTTTACTTACAAGTTTTCAAATTTTGAATATGGCTATGTAGATGAAATATGTTTTGTTAAACCGATTATTGCAGACTATGTTTTAATGACCATTATTGAAGTAGAACCTGGTGAACTGTATAAGAATACATCATTTAGTGAGATTGAAACTGAATGATAAGGATATATCAACAAGTTGAAAAGAGGAGGTAATTATGGGTTTTTTAGATGATTTAGGAAAAAGTTTAAACAAAGTAGGTCAAAAGACAAGTGAAATGGCCAATGAAGCCAAGTTGAAGTTAGAGATTACCAAGAACAAGTCTAACATTGATAAAAAATATGAGGAACTTGGTGCAAGAATTTATTTCTTAGCTAAAGAGAACATGGAACCAGATGAATCTGTTGCTACAATTATTGAAGAAATTGATCAACTTTTCTTAAATATTGCCAACTTAGAAAAAGAGTTAAGTGATGGTCTTCAGGAAGAGGAAGCTGTAGAATCAAACTTATGTAAAAACTGTGGTGCGGCGCTTGCTGAAGGTGTTAAGTTCTGTGGTTCATGTGGTGCTCAAGTTGAGGAAGAAAGTAAGAAGTTATGTCCTAATTGTGGTGCTGAAGTTGGAGAATCTAAGTTCTGTAATTCATGTGGGACGAGTTTAGAATAATATGACGATAATATGTAAACATTGTGGACATGAGAATCATTTAGAAGCAGATGAGTGTGTAGAATGCGGTCAGCCTTTTAACAAGGATGAAGTCTATGTGGTATGTAGTACATGTGGTATCAGCAATCCTGAGTCATCAAAGACGTGTAGATCTTGTGGTGAAAAGCTAGAAGGCACTTCTTCCTTTGTAGTGAACACAGAGGACAAGCCGGATCAGAAAAAAAGTGATCCACTAAAAAAAGATAAAACTAAAAGGGAGAAAAAAGACTTAGGCAAACTGAGACAATATGGTATTGTAGGTGCTTTAGGTCTATTGGTTCTTGCTTTGATTTATCTTATTGTCATGCTCTTTTTAGGAAGACCGGTTTACTTATCACCTGACGATGGTTTTTACTATGTGACTGAAACCGGCGTCTTACATGTCGTTGACGAAACAGGTAAAGATTTTGAAGTTGCCTATGACATTTCTGATGAGCCAGACGTAAGAGTTTATGGTTCTAAAGTTTATGTCCTTCATGATGAAATTTTAACCTTATTTGATGGTACTTCTAAACTTATTTCGAATGAAGTAACATCTTTTAAGGTAAATCTCTATGGTGATCAAGTGCTTTACACTCGGTATACTGGAGATGGTGTAGGTGATTTATACAAGTATTCTTCAGAAGGCAATGTAAGAATTGATGGTAATGTTGGCCTAAGTAGGTACATATTCGGCTTAGGTGATGATGTCTATTATGTCAATCAGATAACGGACGATGAAAGTCTTGGTCTGCTTTATCTGAAAAGTGGAGATAAGGAAAGTCTCATGATTGCTGAAGATGTCTATGAGCCCTTGTTTTCTTTAAGAAAGAACTCGGTTTACTATGTAAGAGAGGATATAGAAAACGCTGTTCGATTTGACTTATTTTACATTAGAGACAATCGAGTGACTGAGATTAGAAGAAATGTTTCTCAGATATATTACAATCCTAAGGATGAAAGCTTCACCCTGGTCCAGTTAAAAGATGATAAAGAGCATCTTTATGAGATTTACAGAGATAAAAGCGATCTGATCCAAGGTGATTTTGTTAAGTCTGGTTTGTACTCATTTAATGATTCAAAACCTGTGACTCAGGCTCAATCATTAAGGCTGATTTTACAAGACGACTTAGCCATGAACCATTTATACGATGGCAGTTTAAAATCTTTGTTTAACTTTGATGAGTTCTATTTAAAAGAGTCGAGTGAGACCATCTATACAATCAAAGATGAAGAACTCTTTTATAGTAAACTTAAAGGTGGTGCTGGTCCTCTTAGTCTTGATAGGCATGTTCAAGTACTGGATATTTCGAGTTCGGGATCTAGTCTTGTCTATAACTCAGACAAGATCACTAAAGTTTATGGTCAGACACCATACACTTATGAAAAAGATTTAGAAAAAGTCTGGTTTTCTGATGATGAAAAGTATATCCTGTATCTAGAGGATACAGATGCTTATGTTTTAAAGTTAGGTGCCAATGAACCTGTATTTTTAGGTAGTCATGTATCGAGTATATTCAATAAAGGGGTTTATGTTTATACGGTAATCGATCAAGAAATCTATAGATACAAGTTAGGTAAATTTTCATCTAACGAGCAAATAACTCGATTTAGGTATTGGGATTTTTTGAATAATTAAATGAATGACTCGGGCAAACAGCCCGAGCATTTGTACGCTAGTAGGGAGGATACATGGGTTTTTTAAAAGGCATATTAAATTTTATACTGATGATTGTTTTAGCAGTGTGCCTAATGGTTTGGTTTGGCTATGGTTTGTTTGATGCATCGGTTTTATCATTTGATGAAAACCAAAAAATGATTGAGCAAACTGAGTTTACAGAAGAAGTCACCAGTGAGATTTTATCTAGATACAATACAAAGCTGACAGACTTGTCGGTAGATGATGACGTCTTATTAAATTTTGTCAATGAATCTGGTTTAGGTGTTATGGGCTATATTTTTTCTGAATATGATGAGATGCCTTCAGTTGACGTAACTTTCTTAAAGGATTATGTTATCAGAGATGTTGCAGTCATGGAAGCTGGTAAGCTTTATGGAAATGTGGACTTCAATGACTTGATAGCTGCCCTTAGAATGATACCGGAGGGAGAAAGTGTTACCAATAATTTTGAATCTTATCTAGATGAAAATAACTTATCTGTTCATCAAGAAGATGTCGATCAAGTGATCAAGCTTTATCTTGAAAACAAGGATTTAGATGATCAAGCTCTTATTGACAAGATTATCGGAGAAATGGCCTATGAAAAGCTTAATGTTGATCAGATGTCGACAGACTTATCTTTACAATCATTGTTTGATTCTTTAACAGATAGAAATCCTTTTACACTAGTAAGAGATTTATTGAATCATGTTAAGAGAAATGTTTATGGCTATATAACCATTACCATGGTGGTGGTTGTTTTGATGATCTTGGTTTCTGAATTTAGAGTTTCAACGTTTTCAGTTTGGATGTCGCTAGCTTTTCTATTGGCAATCATTCCACTTCAGGCAATCAGACTTGTTGATTTCTTAGTTGATAGAAATTACTTTGACTTGATCAATGGCATGGAGTCTTATAAGAATTACATGCTTGATGTGATGATACAAAAGCTCAATGTTTATACGATTATTACTTTGGTTTTAATTGTTGTATTATTCATTTTAAGTAAGATTATAAGCAAACGAGTAGACTCCAAAATTGAGGGGTTAGAAGAGAAGCGTTCAAGACCTTATGCCTTGGTTAGATTTGCTATTTTCTTAGTATTGGCCTTAGGTTTGTTCCTTAATGTAAAGGGCATGTACAGATACAATATGCAAGTGGTTAATGAAATACAAGCCATTTCGCCAGACGATTTTGATCCAAATGACTTGGATGTTACATTAAGTAATTTATTAAATATTGATTATGATTTTTAAGGAGCGCAAGCTCCTTTTTTCGAGTTTCTTAAAGGTTATTAAGGAAGAATTAAAATACAGAAGTTCACATTTACACTCTGTTTTTTGAGTGGTAGGATATAGTTAATAAAAAACAGTTTGGAGGAATGTATGCAATTTACTCACTCGGTGAAAATCGCTGAGATCTTAAATAGGGGGTTTAAGAACTTTAAATCGACGTTTAAGCCATTCTTCAAATATGCATTATTGGCTGTTGTAATCTCTTATATTATACAATTATATATAGCTGTAATGGATACGATACTCTTCGACAATGAAGTATTGTATATTGCAAGCATTGTTTTAATGGTATTGGTTTTTCTACCTGTTGCCTACTTCACCGTAAGGATGAACATGACTGCATCAGGAAAATATAAAGCAGTTAAAGAAGGGCAACCTTTTGACTTTAAGGAAAAATTTAATGACAGTAAACATGAATTTTGGCGTGTATTTTTTGTACTAGCTTCAAAATTCTTTATAAGAGTTATTATGATGATCTGCTTTATGCCTTTAGTAATGTTTATTTTTACACCAGTCCTTCCAGAAGGATTAAGTTTCTCTGGTTTTAGTGGTAGTTTGGTCTTAATTGTATCGACCTCTGCAGGACTCGCGTTTTTATACTTACTAACAAGGTTAGAATTTGCGACCTTGATTATCTACTGGCAAGTAGACACAGAACATTCAGATCTCCGTACGAGTATGGAGATGACCAGAACACAATATTTAGAGAAACTCAAACTTATCATCGTAGCACAAATTCCTAAAATTATCATGAACATGGTTATGTTTATGAATGTATTCATCATGCCATTTGGTCAAACGCCAATGGGCAGATGGACTTATTTAATTGGTTTAATCATATTTGAAGCCGCTTCTTACGCATGGCCATTATCATTCTATTATCCACTTTTTAAACAGATGAAGGCTTTTCCATTACAATCGGATGTTCTTATCGATGAGGAAGGTAAGGAATGGTTAACTTTCTAAAGTAAAAAAACTCCCAAAGGAGTTTTTTCTACTTATAATGAACAATGATGTTATCATTTTTCATTTCACATTCATAATTTAGACCAGTATCGTACTTGAGATTACCAATCTTATCAAGAAACTGTTTTTCTGTGACAGTATTGATCATGTAATAGGATAAAACCTTGATTAAATCACTTGATCGTTTGGATCCGCTAGAGATGAGTTCTAGAAAACTTGTCTTATAAACAAGATTGTCATCACAAGGGTGAAACCACTCTTTCTTTTGGATGTTTAAGTGGTCCACCTTAGGGTCAAACTTAGCAGGAAATGTTGCTGTGGTTATTTTGCCATCAGCTTTTTTTATTTTATCAATCCATTTAAAAGGATGTCTTTTAATTTTCATTGGATCATACATGGCCTTTAAAGTTCTGCCCATATCTTTTATACATTTTGAAATGATTTCTTCATTAACACTGATCTTATGTGAATCTCTTACAACCTTTGAAAGAAAAAGACTGATGAGTTTATTATCTGAGTTTGTAAGTTCAATGGCTTTACCGGTATTGTGAACCTTTAACTTCTTACCGTCATAGATATCTGAAATAAGGGTGTCTAGTATACATTCAAAGTATTTATGATTGTAGCCAGAATCTACTCCAGAAAAGTAAAATATAAATGGGTGACCAATGGTGTCCATGGCATAGTGACTAAAGAAACCTGATATGTAGGCAAACTCTTTATGTAGTGCAGTATCTTTTTTCTCTGATTTAAAGAATCCTATGGGATCGGCTGCAATGGCATGCTTGATTCTATTGGCACCAGCTAAGAAAAAATCATTGATGCCATCTTGGTGAAGTTTTGATCCATAGTCTCTAATGTCTTTTGCTTCGCCACCTGATAGGGGCTTGTAATAGAAAAACAAATCGGGTCCCTGAGCACCAAGATGGTATATATGCTTGTTATTAATTAAAATCTCTTTAATGTCCTCGTTTAAATGATTGAGTGTTTCTTCAGAACATACCATGTGAGTTAAAACGTCAGGCATAATGACTCCTTTCAAATTATCTAAATATTCTTAACTTGATTATAACAGGTTATAAGGTTTTATGTGCTATAATTATGATATAAAATAAAAAAAGGGGATAATTATGAAATTTAATAAGCAAGAAATCAGCTGGATTCTCTATGATTGTGGTAATTCGGCTTATTCTATGGCCATTACAACAGCCTTGCTGCCAGTGTATTTTGGTATGTTTAAAGCAGGTGATTCCATGGATTTAGGTTATTTTAATTCTATAGCAAGTATTATAGTCGCTATATTAAGCCCGATTTTAGGTACCATAGCGGATTATAAGGATACTAAGAAACGTTTCTTTACCTTCTTTGCCATACTGGGGATTTTCTTTACAGCAGCCCTTACATTTGTACCATTTGGTGTATGGCAAATGCTGATTTTATTCTATGTCCTGACTGTAGTCGGCTTTTCAGGTGCAAATATATTTTACGATTCTTTCTTGGTGGATATTACATCTAACGAAAGAATGGACAAGGTATCTTCAAATGGTTTCGCTTGGGGTTATATCGCCAGTGTTATTCCTTTTGCCATTTCTCTTGGGATTATAGCCTTAATAGGCTTAGATGAAATTCTTGGTTATCAACTGAGTTTTCTAATCACAGCATTATGGTGGGGCCTCTTTACAATTCCGTTTTTTAGACATGTCAAGCAAGTTCATTACATAGAAAGAGAACCTAGTCCAGTTAAGAATAGCTTTAAAAGAATCTGGAAAACAGTTAGAGAGATTAGAAAACATAAGGTTATTGCAATCTTTATGTTGTCTTATTTCTTCTATATAAATGGTGTGGGTACTATTATAAAAATGTGTGTACCTTATGCTCAAGTTGTGTTAGGTGCAGATTCCATGGATATGTTTGCCATGTTAGGCATCCTTCTAATTGTTCAAATCATTGCTTTTCCATGTGCTATATTGTATGGCATACTTGCAAAAAAGTATTCATCAAAACGCATGCTTATTATAGGGATGGTTACCTATATCATTGCGACCATTTATGCTTTTAATATGAACTCAATAACAGATGTTTTTATTCTAGGTGCTATGATTGGTTCTGCTCAAGGTGGTATGCAGGCGCTATCTAGATCCTATTTCGCCAAGTTAGTGCCTAAAAAGCAATCCAATGAGTTTTTTGGCTTTTACAACATCAATGGTAAGTTTGCAACAGTACTAGGACCTTTTATGATGTCTCTAACAGCTGATATAACAGGCAATGGCCGTTATTCCATACTAGCTATCATTCCACTCTTTATTATTGGTTTGATTGTATTCTTACGATTACCAAGTGACAAGTTAGTGAATGAAGGATCTTAAGACACGATTCGTGTCTTTTTTTGTTGTATAATAGTCATTCCTTGTGTATAATCTGTATTGGGTAATTATTTAGGAGGGCGAAATGAATAACAAAAACGATTTAACCAAAGATAGAATATTTACATCCATTCTATTTTTAGCATTACCTATCATGGGTACATCCTTCGTTCAGATGGCATACAACTTAATCGATATGATATGGATTGGTAAGTTAGGTTCATCTTCAACAGCAGCTGTAGGCACTGCTGGTTTCTATATGTGGTTTTCTATGGGTATCATATTCTTATGTAGAATTGGTGCTGAAGTGCTGGTTGCCCAGAGTGTTGGTAGAAAAGACTTGGATGCAACAAAAGAAACGGTTCAAAATGTATTACAGATGACACTCTTTTCGTCACTGTTTTTTATGATAATTGTTTTACTTTTTAAAGATCAGATGATTGCTTTCTTTGATATCAAAGAAGCACATGTTGTAGAAATGGCTGTCAGTTATTTGGGCATAGTTGCTCTTGGATTTGTTTTTACTTTTTTAAATCCAATCTTTACGGCTATTTTCAATGGCTATGGTAAGAGTGGTGTGCCTTTTGCAATTAACACCATTGGTCTTGTTTTTAACATTATCTTTGACCCTCTTTTGATATTTGGTCTAGGACCATTTCCAGCATTAGGTGTTAAAGGTGCGGCCATTGCTACTGTAACAGCTCAAATGATAGTAACGTTAGTCTTTATCTTCTATATCAGAAGAAATAAAGATATTCATATGTTTGAAGGGCTTCATATCTTTAACAAGCCCAATAAGGACAGAGTATTACGCATCTTAAAGATTGGTTTGCCGGCTGGCTTACAATCTATGCTTTTTACCATCTTTGCAATGATTATTGCTAGAATCATTGCTGATTGGGGTGCAGTTGCCATCGCAGTCCAGAAGGTTGGCAGTCAGATAGAATCTGTATCATGGATGACGGCTTCAGGTTTTTCAACAGCAACGTCTACCTTTGTTGGACAAAACTATGGTGCAGGTAAATATGACCGTATCAAGTATGGTTACAGAATTTCCTTAATCATTATGACAGTGATTGGTTTGATGACGACATTTGGCTTGATTTACTTTGCTGAACCACTCTTTAGGATATTTATCAATGAAGAAGTCGCTCTAAAAGAAGGGGTTATATATCTTCAGATTTTAGGTGTATCACAGCTCTTTATGTGTATTGAGATCGTAACCAATGGCGCCTTTAACGGACTGGGTAAAACCATGTATCCAGCGGTTAACTCAACGGTCTTTAACTTCTTAAGAATTCCTTTGGCCCTATACTTGTCATCAACGGTACTTTCTTTGCAAGGTGTATGGTGGTCTATCTCCATTTCTAGTATACTAAAAGGGATAGTGATTGTTTCGCTATTTATTTGGACATTGTTTAAAGTAAAAAGAGAGTTAGAACAACCTTTTAAGGAGGCCGTATGAATCAATCGAGACTAAATAGAATTCTAGAACAGATGAAGTTGAATAACTTAGATCAAATTATCATAACAGCACCAAACTCGTTGTATTACTTGTTAGATCAAATGTTTCATCCGGGTGAAAGAATGTTAGCCTTGTACATCAACAAGGAAGGCAAACATGCCATGATTGCCAATGCTTTATTTCCAAGTGCCAAACATTTAGATACTCAAGTGCTTTTTTACGATGATACTCAAGATCCTGTAGAAATCCTAAAGGGGCTATTAATAGATGGAAACTTTGGTGTAGATAAAGAATGGCCATCGCATTTTCTTGTGCGTTTGATGAAGAAGGTGCCGAATTTAACAATTGAAATCGGCTCTGTTTCTGTAGATACACCGAGAATGATGAAAGATGCAGATGAAGTTAAACGTATGAAACATGCATCAAAGGTTAATGATCAAGCTATGGAGCAAGTTGTTGCTGCCTTAAGAGAAAAGAAATACTCAGAAATTGAATTAAAGAAGTTGATTCCAACTTTTTATGAATCATTAGAGACCCATGAAGTATCGTTTTCGCCATCGGTTTGTTATGGTGAAAATGGTGCTGTACCACATCATGATTCGAATGAAACCATGCCAGGTGAAGGTGCAGTTTTAATTGATATGGGTGGTCGTACAGATGGTTATTGTTCAGATATGACCAGATCATTTTATTATGGTCAGCCTACAGAAGAATATAGGAAAGTCTATGATTTGGTCCTTGAGGCAAATTTAGCAGGTATTGCTGCAGTAAAGCCGGGTATTAAGATTTATCAAGTAGACGATGCCAGTAGAAAAGTAATTGCAGATGCAGGCTATGGCGATTACTTTACACATAGAACAGGACATGGTATTGGTATTGAAGTTCACGAGTTCCCAGATTGTTCTGGCGTTAGTGAAACGGTTCTAGAAGAAGGCATGACCTTTACAATTGAGCCGGGCATTTACCTAGAAGGCAAGTTCGGTGTTAGAATTGAAGATGTTGTCTTAGTGACTAAGGATGGTTGCGAAGTTTTAAACTCATATCCAAAAGCATTACAAAGTTTATAAAAAGAGTCCGCTCAACCGAGCGGACTTAATTTTTTAGTCAACTTTTATAGATGCCCATTTCTTAGAATTGAAACGTCTATATATGATGAATGAGAAGAAGGCAATGGATGCAATTTCAGCATACCATACACCTTGAACACCAGATCCTATGATGACGATGAATAAGAATGACAATGGAATAAAGAACAACCACAATCTAGCAATTGTATAGTACATGAGTCTTCTTGTATCACCTGCACCCCTTAATGCACCACCCATAACAATCATAAAGTTAAGAAGTGGTTGATTAAGGGCTAAAAATGGAATGACAGGCACGCCTAAAAGTACGATGGCCTGGTCAGTCGTAAATGCCTTAATTGAAAGCTCAGGTATCAGCATAAAGACAATTGCCATGAATATGCCCCAGGCAACACCCATAAATGCTGATGCAAAACCTGTTTCAGTACCCTTATCGACATCCTTTTCACCCAGTGATTTACCAACGAGGGTTGCTGCTGCAATTGAAATACCAACTGCTGGCATGAATGACAGTGATTCGATTTGAATGAGAATCCTAAAGAGTGATTCTGAATCTGAGTTGAGTTTGGCAACAATAACACCAATCACAACAAAAGATAGCTGCATCAAGCCCTGTTCAATGGCACCAGGCCAAGAAATTCTAAAAAGAGGTTTAATGATCTTCTTGTCAAAGAAGAGTTTAAATCTAAGTTTTAAATGACTGTCTCTAATATACAATCTGTAAATATAAATACATGTGGCTATGATTCTTGAGATACTTGTTGATAAAGCTGCACCAGCTATACCCATTTCAGGAAATGGTCCGAAACCTGTAATCAAGACGTAGTTACCGATAATATTTAGGATATTTACCACACCTGTAACATACATAGGTGTTTTTGTATCACCTGAGCCTCTTAAGATGGCTGCAAATGAAAAAGATAAAAACATTGGTATGATGCCTAAAAGTATGATTGTAAAGTAGGTAACTGAATCCTTATAGACTTTTGGTTCAATGTCATAAATGCCAAATACTGAATCTTTTATCAGAAAAGACACAACCAATATAATGGCACCTACTATGAGGTTTAACAGCATATTCTGCTCAGCTATGTGCTTGAGTTTTTCATAATCTTTTTCACCATAAGCTCTTGATATAAGGGCAACTGCTCCTGTGTTAAATGATGAAAAGGTAAATATAAGTAGAAAGACTATTTGATTTGAAAAACCAACTGAAATGATGGCTCTAGAATCAATTAATTGTCCCAGCATAATGGTATCTGCTACACCTAGCATAGTATTTAGAGCCATTTCGATAATTGCCGGTAGAGATAGTGCTAATATGGAAAGAATCAAAGCTTTCTTGTTTTTTAATAATGTCATGATGACCTCCAAATATAATCCCTAATATTCTATCATATAATGGTTTAAAGTAAACGCATAATTCAAATAAACTTGTTTTTGTTGTAGAATTAAATAGGAGGGCATTATGGCTTGGATTAAAGTGATAAAAAAAGAAGAAGCAGAAGGTGACTTAAAAGACCTTTATGACCATGTTTTAGAAACCGATGACGATATTGACAACATCTTGTCTATACACAGTCTTCATCCTAAAACATTAGAAGCACATCTGATGATGTATGAGGAATTAATGAGAGGTCCTGGTAACCTTTCAAAAGCTCAAAGAGAGATGCTGGGTGTTTTGGTTTCTACTCTTAACGCCTGTGAATACTGAACGACCCATCATAGCGAAGGTCTTCGCAAGGCGTCAAGCAGTGACTTACTTACAGCTATAAAAAAAGATTATAAGTCTGCTGATATCTCTAAAGCAGATAAAATCATGTTAAGATATGCAGAAAAACTGACACTAACACCTGGACATATGGTAGAAGGAGATGTTTTGATGTTGAGAAAAGCAGGCTTTTCTGATCTTGATATTTTAGACATCAATCAGATTGTGGCCTATTATGCATATGTCAACAGGACTGCAGATGGACTTGGTGTAAAATTAGAAAACTTTTGGTAGATTGGGCTTATGCTCAATCTTTTCTTTTAGATTCAAATAAATGCTGAGCTTTGGTATAATAAGCTGAGGTGTGATATGAAAAAACTACTAGAAGATATAAAATCAAAATTTAAAACAAATAAACAAGTTGCCTTTATCATCAAGCCTGTATTTTTTGTAACACTGATGGTCTATTCAGGCTATATTATTTATACATTTGGTCATAGAAGACCTCTTGATCTGATAATAGCTTTAGTGGTAACTATTTTAGGACTTCTTTTAGCGTCTTTTGCAGGTATATTTTTAATGGATTTCATTAAGAAGCTACCTTCAGCCACTATATTTTATCTTGGCTCTGTGATAGCCATGCTTTATATCATGTTTGACTCGAATCGAGCTGAGCGTAGCAATATCTTGGCTATTCTTGTCATACCCTTGTTTTTTATGAGCCTGGGTTATCTGATATACAGATTGGTTTACAAACATAAACACTGGATAGTTTGGCCTGTTAGGGTGATTTTTATACTAAGCTCATCTTTACTTGTTATGATGTTCTTTTGGAATGGGCTAGAGCCCTCTTATGAGAATGCCTATTTGAGTCTTCAGACAGATTTTGCTATTGGTGAAATGAAACCTATTTATCAAGTTGATGAAGGCATTTATGGTAATGAGGACTATTTAGAAAAATACGATATAAAAGGACGTGTTTCTGAAACGACCAGCATTGCTTACTTTCTATCTAAATGGAATAAGGCTAGAGAAAAGCAGGTGGGCTTTAATGTTTATAACGTCCCTTTAAATGGCATGTATTACATGCCTGATGAAGTCGGTCAGTATCCTCTTGTTTTAATAGTCCATGGTAATCATGAAATGACGCATGATTCAGAAGACGGATATGGCTATTTAGGTAGATATTTGGCTGAAAGAGGTTATATTGTGGTCTCTGTTGATGAGAATTTTCTTAACTTTTCTACTTATGATTCAGAACTTTTAGGACATTCTCTGGGTTCTGAAAATGATGCAAGAGCCTATGTACTCTTAGAGCATCTTGATTACTTGTTAAAAGAATCCAATAATGATACGTCGCCATTTTATAATAGGATTGATTCAGACCAGATAGCACTTATTGGCCACTCGAGAGGTGGTGAAGCGGTGGCTATCGCAAGGTACTTTAATGAGTTGAACTATCTACCTAATAACTCAAATAAAACTTTTGATGAAGATTTTGAGATAAAATCCATTGTATCCATAGCGCCGACGGATTCTCAGTACAAACCTGCAGGTAGAAAAGTTGAGCTAAAAGATGTCAATTATTTGCTCCTACAAGGTATGCATGATATGGATGTTTCTTATATGGCGGGAATCAATCAATATGAACGTATTTCTTATGAAGAAACTGATCGCTTCAAATCGGCGGTCTCTATATATGGTGCCAACCATGGTTACTTTAATCAGTCTTGGTTAAGATCTGATAATTCATCTTTGGGCGGCCTTCTTCACAATTCAGCCCAGCTTTTAGAGCGAGAGGTGCAGGAAGAAATTGCCTCAAGGCTGGTATATAATTTTTTAGAAGCTACTTTAAAAGAAAATAAGGATTATAGACAAGGCTTTATGAATTTAAAGGTATTTGATGGCTTACCAGAGACACTTTATCAATCGATCTACTATGATGGTTCATGTGTGGATCTTGTCAATTACAATGAAGACCACTACATTGAGACAGGGTTAAATCACTCAAGAATATCAGCTAATCTTTCTAAATGGTCAGAAGGCGCCATGAAGTTAGATGGTAAATCATCAGATGTTTATGGAGCTTACTTAGGCTATTCCAGCTCAGGCCAGTATAATATTGAACTTAAAGAGCCTCTAAAAGTAAGTGCGGACGACTACCTTTATCTAACACTTGCAGATGCCTCAGAAGACAATGATGAACTCTTAAACTTATGGCTTGAAATTGAAGATACTTATGGTCATATCCACCAAGTATCTTTGGATAAGTTCTCAAAAATACAACATAAAATAGACATCAATCTGGCTAAACTCTTCTTTATAGAAGATGTAAATAACCATGAGCTTATTTTACAGACACATCAAATTCCTATAAAATGGTTTATAGAAGATGATAGATCTATTGATATAAAAAAGGTATCCCTCATCTTTAAGGATGGTCATGACAATAAATTATTTTTAAAAGAATTAGGTATACGCTTTCATGATTAAGAAAGAATAAATCACCTTTATATTTCATTTAGGTGTGATATAATGACATAACTAATAGGCAAAAATGGAGTGAGGAATATGAAACTTTGTACAGAATGCAACAAGAATGTTGCCGTAATCTTTTTATCAAAGATGGAACATGGAAAACCTGTGTCTGAAGCTTTATGTATAGAATGTGCTCATAAGAAAAACATCCCAGGTGTTGAGCAGATGATTAAAGAAACAGGCATGAGTATAGATCAAATAAAGAATATGACAGCTGGTATGAATGATATACTGGGGGACATGGATTTAGAAGACATCGAAAGTCCAGAGCAAATGATGGAAATGCTTATGGAATCTCAAGACATGGAAGAAGAGTATCTTGACGACGAGCCACCGATTATTGATGAAGAAATCGGTGTAAGTGAAGGTTCGACAGAAGGCTCAACTGAAAGTAAAACATCTGGTAAAAAGAAAAAGAAGAAAAAGAAATCTAAGAAAAACCTTGAGTTATATGGTACAAACTTAACTCAAAAAGCTAGAGATTTTGAAGTAGATAGAATCATTGGTAGAAATCGTGAGATTGATAGAGTGGTTCAAATTCTTAACAGAAGAAGTAAAAACAATCCGGTCTTAATTGGTGAGGCGGGTGTTGGTAAAACCGCTATCGCAGAAGGTCTTGCAGTAAGAGTTGCTCAAAGGCAAGTACCAACAAAATTATTTAACGTAGAGATTTACCTTTTAGATATGACAGCAATAGTAGCTGGTACACATTTTAGAGGTCAGTTTGAATCTAGAATGAAAGGAATCATCGAAGAGGCCAAAGCCCTCGGTAATGTTATTTTAGTTATTGATGAACTTCATAACATTGTAGGTGCAGGTGAAGTACAGGGTGGTGTTATGAATGCTGCCAATATTTTAAAACCAGCACTTGCTAGAGGTGAAATTCAGATTTTAGGTGCAACAACTTTAGATGAGTATAGAAAACACATCGAAAAGGATGCAGCACTTGAAAGACGTTTTCAACCGGTTGTTGTAGAAGAGCCGACCCTTGATGAATCTATTGAAATCATCAAGGGTATCAAGGATTACTATGAAGATTACCATCAAGTAACAATTGATCATGATGTTATAGAAGCATGTGTACACTTGTCTTCTAGATACATTAGAGATAGATTCTTACCTGATAAGGCCATTGATGTCTTAGACGAGGCTGGTTCTAGAGCCAATCTTAAGAACCAAGGCTTAGTAGAAATCATGGCTTTAAAAGATCAATTGAATAAGTTACATGAAGAAAAGGACAAGTATGATGAACTGGCTAATTTTGAAAAATCAGCTGAAATAGGTTCTGACATTATTCACATAGAACAAAAGATTTTTGAACTGGAGCAATCTGGTACTCAAACCAAGTTAACAAAAGAAGATATTGCCTATGTAATTGAAGCTTGGACAAAGATTCCTGTTCAAAGAATTACTGAAGAAGAAACAGATAAGCTGCTTCAACTTGAAGAAAGGCTTTCGGGTAAAGTTATAGGTCAAGATGAAGCCATAAAGAGTATTTCTAAAACAATCAGAAGAAACAGAGTTGGTTTTAAGAAGGTCAAAAGACCGGCTTCATTTATCTTTGTTGGACCAACAGGTGTTGGTAAAACTGAACTTGTTAAGAAGCTTGCTTTAGAACTCTTTGGTTCTGAAGACTTGATGGTTAGACTGGACATGTCAGAGTATATGGAGAAGCATTCAGTATCTAAAATTATAGGTGCCCCTCCAGGGTATGTTGGCTACGATCAAGGTGGTAAACTTACAGATATCGTTAGAAGAAAACCTTATACAGTGATTCTTCTTGATGAAATAGAGAAGGCACATCCTGATGTATTTAATGTCTTGCTTCAGATTTTAGAAGATGGTAGATTAACTGACAATCAAGGTCGAACTGTTCACTTTGACAACGCGGTTATCATTATGACTTCTAATGCTGGTACGCAAACAAAAGCCTTAACTATGGGCTTCTCACAAGGGGAGGCAGTTGAAACAAAAGAAGCTATAAAATCTGCTTTAAAAGAGTACTTTAGACCTGAGTTCTTAAACCGTATCGACGAGGTTATTGTCTTTAATAAGCTTTCAAGAGATGTTCTTAGAGAGATTGTTAATCTGATGATTAATGAAGTTGAACTAGAACTCAATGAAAAGCGTATGAGACTGAAGGTTTCAGAAGCGGCTAAAGACTTCATTTTAGAAAAAGGTTATAGTGACACATATGGTGCTAGACCGCTTAGAAGAGCAATACAGACCTACATTGAAGATGAAATTGCAGAACTTTACTTAAAGAATGTGATTTATGATGGGTGTACGGTTATCGTTGCAAGAGAAGGTGACGAACTTTCTATCTATGCGAGTGAAGGCGTAAAACATTAATTAAAAGACTGGGAAACCAGTCTTTTTGTGACTTCAGGAACTGAATCTATGACGTCTGGATATAGATATTAGAAGTGATGAATCTTATTCTGTTATTAGATGAAGATAAGGAGTCTGAAATGTTTAAAAAAATTATATTACTTATGTTATGGTTTGCATTAGTAGCTTGTCAGGCAACTGACTTAGATCAAATTACAGATAAACTGTCAGTAAACAGCGATGATTTGATCGATGTTGCACAGGAAGCAACTCAAAGTTTGTCAGGTTCTCATGAAACTGGTGTGGTAGAAGTGAATACTGAACAAGAAGTTGAATATATTTTTGATGAGGATGGCTTTAAGCTTATAAGTGGTGATGTTGGAAATTTAGCAAAATATTTTCCTGAAAGCATTAGTCATGAAAGCGATCAACCTTTGTATTCGCTAGCCTATACAACTTTGGAAAGTTTTGATGACGTCCTATTTTATTTTAATGAATTGCTAGAAGGAACGCGTCTTTATTATGCTATGAAAGTAGATGAGACTGCAGAGTTGACAGGACGTATGAATGACAAGCATATAACAGTTCGGATACATGTTGAAGATGGTCAAACACATGTGGATTTTTTTGAATCTGAACTTGCCATAGAAGATATAAATGAAGCTACTACAATAGATAGTAATTTGTCTGATTTTACAGATTACCAAGGACAGGATTTCGATTTGACATCAATTGATACAAGTCCTCTAAGGCCAGTATCATCAAGATTTGAGTTGTTTGAAGAAGTTCAGTTTTCAGATGACTTTTCAATGTATGTCTCGTATTATAGGTATGAAACTTATGAGGACAATACCTATATGCTTTTAAACGATGATCTAGAAGGGCTCGATATAGAAGGAATATATGTATCAGAAAGCGATGTGACACAAGTTTTTTCGTTAGACGATTATTCTTTAATGTGGGAAGAAGATGGCTATGCCTTAAGAGATGATATTTACAGTCTTGATTACCAAATCAACAAGTGTAGACCGCATTTTGATAAGATAACAGCCTATAATTTATCGACTCCAGATGATGAATTGGTAGATATTCATCTTACAGCAAAAGATTATCATGTGATTTTCTGGTTTGATAAAAGGACGCATATGGTCATGAAAAAAGAGAGCAAAATAAGAGACGAAAATGGTAGAGTGACTTCTAGTTTCTGGATGGTTGAAAATCTTGAAAGAGACATTGAGGTAAACGAGCTCATTTCTGGCCCAATTAGCGTTGAGTTTAATCCTCTTGAATATGGTTTTGACTTTAACTTTGAAGGGTTAAATATAGATGATACTCCTTATTACAGTTATAAGGTATCAAATTACACTAATAAAGAAAATGATGTCTTGAGACTGAATGCTTTCGATCATAGAGGTTTCAGTGGTCAAAAGCTTAATTATTATGTCAAGGAATACTCGTGGAACAACAAGGAAAAATATTACTCAGACAGGTTTGAAACTGTATGGATAAAAGGTGTAAATTACTACAAAGAAGTCAAAGTTAATGACAATGAAAACTACCAGTATTATTTTATAGATGATATTTTATACAAAATTGACTGGTTGACTCATAATGGTCAAACTAATAAAGCGGGTTATTTCGTAAATTACAATAATCTGTATGGACCAAAGAAGCCTTCTTATCATCCATTTGATTATCCGGATGAAACTTACATTGTAAGAAAAATCACTGTCGATATAAATGGTCAACCTATGTGGTTTGAAGAAAGCTTATCACCTAAAGAAATGATTCAACGCTTGACCAATATAAAAACAGGGATCATTGAAAATGAACGACATTTTGATTTTGCAGGAAAACTCATATTTGAGATGACTCTTACTGAAAGTTTGGATGTGGATATTTCAGACGAAATGTTAACGCCTCCAGATATAGATTATCAAGATTTAACCAAAGATAACTATATGAATAGAGGTTACTTAAGAAGCTTTGAAATAGCTCTAGATCGTATGTTTGTGAAGTCAAATGATATGATAATGTTGTTAAATGAGTCAGAAAATCAAAAAGAGTTGATTGAGATTTTTTATCGAAGTTATGAACTTGGGCAACTGATTGATCCTGTTTATCGGATTGAAAAGGATGGTTATGTCATCAGGACAATGAGAGACGGATTATTTTATAGGATATGTGACACCTCTGAAGAAGCAGATGCCTATGGACGTAGTGTTGATGAAGACAAGTTCTTTGATATTAATGCCTTGGAAATTCTGTTTGCAACTTATGATACGCTTGCCTTATACAATCCTGAAAACATAGGTGTTAGTGAGCAGTATAAGGTCTATGAATATCAATTTGATGACTTTGGTATTCTTAGTATTCAAACCTATTATATTGAGGATCCCAAAAATCTTGATTCTATCATGGACAAAACGGATTATACGCTTTCATATGGTGATTTTGATGAAACTGTTTATAATAAGGATTTTAAAAATTCCTACAAAATATATGATTATGGGGAAACCAGCATAGATGATGGTGAGCATAGACCATTTTGGTTGGATTAAACATGGTTTGTTAATGACTTGTAACTACAAATCAGTTACTTGAGGATTAAGATATTTTCTTTAGTTATTGTTAAAGTAAAAGTATAGGGAGGATTATCTTATGGAAAATGTAAGAAGTGAAAAGAAAAAAGAAACCAACAAATGGCTGTGCGCATTAGCATACTTGATCTTTTTTGCACCACTATTAGCTGATAGTGAAAATCAGACTTATAAGTTTCATGCTAACCAGTCCTTGATTTTGCTGATTCTTTATATTGCCGTTAATGTAATTGGTGCAATAATACCCGTAATAGGATGGTTGATTATTTTGCCTCTGGGTGGTTTGTTCTGCTTGATACTATTTATTATGGGGATTGTTAACAGCATCAATGAGAATGAAAAAGAATTGCCTTTGATTGGCAAATATCGTTTAATTAAATGATTAAAATGTGTTATCAAGATGTGATAACACATTTTTATTTTTCTGGATTAAGGTCATATTCTATATATTATAATTTACGTATCGAAGAGCTGAGGAGGTCGATAACTTGACAGAATCAGACAATATAGTTTATATGCTTCCTTGTAAGTTCGTTAAAAAAGACGATTTTATAAACTGGATATAATGTTATAAATTAAACTGTAATGATTACAAAAGTGTATTGACAACGATTATCAGTTAGGTTATGATGTTTATGAACTAATAAATAACAACCAAATGGAGGACAAATAAATGAGTAGATTAGTAGGAAAACAAGCACCAGATTTCAAATTTAACGCTGCAACAGGTGATGGAAAAGAGTTTGTAGAAATTAAGCTAGAAGATTACAAAGGTAAGTGGTTAGTATTATTTTTCTATCCTTTAGATTTTACATTTGTATGCCCAACAGAGATTACAGGCTACTCTAAGCAAATTGAAAAGTTTAAGTCGCTTGGTGCAGAAGTATTAGGTGTAAGTGTGGATTCTGAGCATTCTCACAAAGCATGGATCAACAGTTCTTTAGGTCAGATTAACTTCCCACTTGGATCTGATATGACTAAGAAAGTATCTGATGATTACGGTGTGCTAATTGAAGAAGAGGGTATTGCATTAAGAGGTTTATTCATCATTAATCCAGAAGGTGTATTACAGTACTCGGTTGTACATGACTTAAATGTTGGTAGAAGTGTTGATGAAACTTTAAGAGTGTTACAAGCGCTTCAAACTGGTGGATTATGTCCAATGGATTGGGAAGTTGGAGAAGACTTGTTATAAATTAAAGTTGAGGACTCACATTGTGGGTCTTTTTTTAATGGAAACATTTTAACTGTTTATACATAGATATGGAGGATATCTTATGATTTTTGAGTAATCTACTAACTTTTTTGGTATAATAGATATAAGTATATTATAAAAGGACGGGATATGAGAACGAAAAATAATAAATTACTTTACATTATACTTGTGATAATGCTTCTAATAAGCATAACATTGGTAGTCTTATTTTCAGATATGCTGATTGTAGATTGGCTGATAGTGGTAGCTGTATTTCTAGTTGGCCTATTGTCTATTAGAAAATCGATGGTGGCAGGGCTAATCACTGCATTTGTGATTACCTTATTGTATGGTGTGTCAGTCTTAGTCACTGGCACTAATGAGTCTTTTTCACCTATAGGCATCAATTACTACAACTTATTTATGCCTTCGATAGCAGCAATGCTTCTTGTTGGTCTAGGTTTGGTAAATCAAAATAACCAAGAAGAACTTGAAGGTGATGAGGATGATTTTAGCAATCTGTTTGAATACGAGAAGACACTCGCCATTGAAGTAGAGAGAGCTAAACGATATGAACTACCTCTTTCTTTGTTGGCTATTAGAATTGAATCTTTGAATGCTTTGATTAAAGCTTATGATAAAAGCACTGGCGATAAGTTTATCAATCACTTTGCGTCTTTTATTGTTGAAACAACAAGGCAATCAGATCAACATTATCGACTAGAGGAAAATCTATTTCTTATGATTTTGCCATGTACTGATAATGAAGGTGCCATGCTTTTAAAAGAAAGATTCATAGAGGAATTTGAGTCCATGGAAATAGTGGTTAAGTCAAGTCATCAACCCATGTTAATAGAAGTTGATATCATCGTAGAGTCTTTAGAAGATCATATCTCGGCTTCAGAGTTACATGAACTAATTGAGATTGAGTTGGCTCAGAGGGGAAAAAATGAAGAAAATAATTAGTATAGTGATGGTGCTTTTGATCATAATGAATATGAGTATGGTTTTTGCAGAAGACTATTATGTTCAAGTCGGTGCATTTGAGTCAGAAGCTAAGGCTGTAAAATACACCAACTATTTAAACGATATAGGCTATACAGCAGTTATGATACCTGTTTATGACTTGTACAAAGTGTTTTTAGGACCTTTAGAAACTGAAGAGGCTGCAAGGGCTGTTTTGAAAACCTATAAATCAAGTGGTCAAGATGCTTTTTTTGTCATAGGCAGTCAAATGTATTATCAAAGACCAGTTCTAGAAGAAGTTGAAGAACAAGTGACAGAAGAGCCTGTAGAAGAAACAAGTGATGAGGAAACCGTTGAAGAAGTGGTCGAAACAGAAAGCGAAGATGTTGAAGAAGAGGCCGTAGAAGAGACCGCAGAAGAGACGGATGATGAGACTACCTCTACAGATTCTGAAGAAGAGCATGTAGAGTTAGAAGTCGTTGAACCTATAGATGTAGATGAAACAATTGTTACACGTGTTGTTGAACAGCCAGGAAGTGAAGAAGCTGATTATAAATTATTCACAATTACCTTAATTGTGGTTTTATGGTTACTATTTATTGCTGTTGTAGTTGTTGTTAGGTTAAGACAAAGCAAGAATGGTTAAAGATCACATTTGTGATCTTTTTGTGTATAGATATAGAAACGAGGAGGGCGTATGGATAAAAGAATTTGTGAATGCGGTTACATTTATAATCCTACTTATGGGGACATTACTTCTGATATAAATCCAGGGACAAAGTTTGATGAACTACCTGAAAATTGGCAGTGCCCTTTCTGTGGTTCTAAGAAAGAAAGTTTTAGAATAGAGCATAAAAGAAAGAAAGCTAAATTTGTATCTTTCAGATAATGTATATTATTCCGGTATAGTATTGACAAGATAAAAAACATCTGTTATATTATACGTAATTCCGATAGGATTAACGTATAAAGGAGAGCTTGATGAAAGTTGCAAATAAATTAACAGACTTAATTGGCAAGACGCCAATGCTAAAATTAAATAATTATAATGAAACAAAGGGTGTAGATGGTATCATTGCCAAATTAGAGTATTTTAATCCACTTGGTAGTGTCAAAGACCGTGCTGCATTTGAAATGATTGATGCTGCAGAAAAAGATGGTAAATTGACACCAGGAACTGTGATAATTGAACCGACAAGTGGTAATACAGGTGTTGGTCTAGCATTTGTTGCTGCATCAAAAGGTTATGATCTGATTTTAACCATGCCAGATACAATGAGTGTAGAAAGAAGAAACTTATTATCTGCTCTTGGTGCTAAATTGATTTTAACACCAGGTGCTGGCGGTATGAAAGCTGCTATAGATAAGGCTTATGAATTACAAGAAGAGTATGAGAAGTCTTTTATTCCACAGCAGTTTGAAAACAATGCTAATCCAGATGCACATAGAAAAACAACAGCATTAGAAATTTTAGAAGATTTAGATGAAAAAGTTGATATTTTTGTTGCAGGTGTTGGTACAGGTGGTACAATAACAGGAGTAGGTGAAACATTAAAAGAAAAATTAAAAGACGTAAAAATCGTTGCTGTAGAACCTGAAGGTTCAGCTGTTATTTCTGGTGAGTCACCAGGTCCTCATAAGATTCAAGGGATTGGTGCAGGATTTATTCCAAAGAATTTAAATACAGAAGTGATAGACGAAGTTATAAAAGTAAAGAATGAAGATGCCTTTGAAACAAGTAAACAAGTGGCAAGATCTGAAGGCCTTCTTGTAGGTATTTCTTCTGGTGCGGCTTTACATGCTGCAACTGTATTGGCTTCAAGACCAGAGAACAAAGGTAAAAACATTGTCGTTTTATTAGCTGATTCAGGGGAACGTTATTTATCAACAGCACTTTATAGTTAGTGAGGTCAGTTATGTATGAAAAAGCTTTATCAGTAGCAAAAGAGGCTGCCATCGAGGCGGGAAAAGTTATAATGCAGTATTATAAATCATCTTATGAAGTGGATATTAAGGAGGATGACTCTCCTTTAACATGCGCTGATAAGGCTGCTGATGAAGTGATTGAAAAAATGATTCGAGATGCCTTTCCAGATGATGCGATTTTATCTGAAGAATCTGTTGATGACATGAGTCGTTTAGAAGAGACCTATGTGTGGGTCATAGATCCCATGGATGGCACCAAAGAGTTTATCAATCATACCGATGAGTTTACTGTTAATATAGCTCTTGTAAAAGATGGTCATCCTGTGATAGGTGTTATATACGTACCTGTTACAAGGGAAATGTACTATGCTTATAAAGGACAAGGCAGTTTTTATGAACATGATGGTGTGATTACAAAAAATCAAGTTTCCGATAGAAAAGAGAACTTGAGGCTTGTGTCTAGTAAATTCCATAAGTCAGAAGCATTTCTTGATTTTGTTGAAAAACATGCAAAAGACATCAGTGCAGTAGAAAGTGTCGGCTCATCACTGAAAGGTTGTATGATAGCAAGAGGTCTTGCTGAAGCTTATTTCAGATTTGGTTACACAAGTGAATGGGATACAGCAGCTCAGCAGATTATCGCTGAAGAGGCAGGTGGCTATTTTATGCAGCTGGATCATACAGTCATGACTTACAATAGAAAAGATGTACTTAATCGAAAAGGTTTTTATATCGTAAACAACGCAAATAGTATTTTACTGGGATAGCTTAGCTATCTCTTTTATTTTCTTAAAAATGTTAGAATTCTAATTTTCTTATTGACTCTATACCTACTATATGGTTTATAGTATTAAGGGTACGGAGGTGACATTATGATAGATACAACTAAGGGTAGTATAGGAAAACATATTAGAGACATGGCAATTCCAACTGTTGGTGGTGGTATTGCATTTGCTTTATTTAATATTACAGACACATATTTTGTAGGTAAGTTAGGTACAGAAAGTTTAGCGGCAATGGGCTTTACATTTCCAGTGGTTATGATAGCTTCTTCTTTATCATTTGGTATAAGTACAGGTGCTTCATCACTGGTATCAAGACTGGTTGGTTCCAAAAATCATGAGAAAATGGAAAGGGTAACAACTGATGGTATTATTTTATCATTGATCCTTGTAGTGCTTTTTTCAATTCTTGGTCTAACAACTATGGATTTTATCTTTCCGCTTTTGGGTGCCAATACTGAAACATTACCGCTTGTAAAAGAGTATATGACCATATGGTATTCGTGTGTTTTTGTGGTTTTAATGCCACCGATCAGTGATGGGGCCATGAGAGCCTTAGGGGATGCCATTAGGCCATTTCAAGTGATGATTACTTGTGCGGTTTTAAACATCATTTTAGACCCGATTTTCATTTTTGGTTGGTTTGGTTTCCCTGCAATGGGTATTAGGGGAGCTGCAATAGCAACTGTCGTCTCTAGATTTGCAGGTATGCTGGTATCCTTATTCTACTTGCATTTTCATTACAAGTTGATTTCATTTAAAAATATGACCTTTAAGAAGATGATGGCTTCATGGAGAGAAATACTGCATATTGGTGTGCCGAGTGTTGGCGTTTCAATTGTACCGCAACTTCTTAGAACTTTACTAACTGCTATGGCAGCATCTGTTGGTGGTACTGTTGCAGTTGCAGCAGTAGCGGTGGGGTCTCGAATAGAAGGCTTTGTTAATATAGCATCAGGTTCAATTTCAACAAGTATCATTCCGATCATTGGCCAGAACTGGGGTGCTAAAAAGTATGATCGTGTTTATGAAACTAAATCACTCTTAATGAAATTGGCGGTAGTAGTAAGCGGCGTGGTCATCATTGCAATAAATGTATTCGCTACACCGATTGTCAATATATTTACCAGTGATCCAGAGGTGGTTGCTATGGCGATTACCTATCTAAGAATCATGCTTTTAGGATACTTTGGTCTAAACTTCTATACTTGGAATGGTAACATTTTAAATGCCATAGGCAAGTCAAGTGTTACTTTTAGAATCAATGTAGGCGGTACGCTTCTTTTGATGATGCCAGCGGTCTTTATAGGGTCAAGAATATCATTTTCATGGATGCTCATAGGACTTATTATTGCACAGTCTATTGTTGGATTTATTTCTATAGGAAAAACGTCTCAAACATTGCAGGAAGAAGAAGTAAAACTTCAAAAAGTTGCTTAAACACCTTCGGGTGTTTTTTTAGTAAACAATTGCAAAAGTTTACTAAGTTTTGTATAGTAAACTAAAGGAGATGAATTATGGCAACGATTAAAGATATAGCAAAAGAAGTTGGGGTCTCAGCTGCAACTGTTTCAAGGGTTTTAAATCATGATAAATCACTATCGGTTTCAAATGATAAAAGAAAATTGATACTAGAGACTGCTGAGAGAATGTCTTATATACCAATGAGAACTAGAAAAAAGAAAACAGTTAACAACAAGTATAGATTGGCTCTTATTCATTGGTACACAATTGATCAGGAGTTAGAAGACCCTTATTACCTGTCTATACGTATAGGTATCGAGAAAAAGGCTGTCGATCAGAAGGTTGAGGTTATTAAGCTTTATGCACCTTCGAAAGATGACTTGAAAGCTTTGACTTCTATAGACGGTATGATTTGCATGGGTAAATTTTCAGATAAGGAAATCAAACTTTTCAAAGCTGTTACCAGCAACTTGGTATTTGTAGATTCTTCACCCTATGAGGAAGTTTATGATTCAGTTGTTTTAGATGTAGAAAGAGCAGTTGTAAAGATTGTAGACAAGCTTATTATAGATGGTTGTGAGACCATTGGTTATATTGGTGGTCGAGAGTATGCCGGTAGTGATCAAGTGCCTATCGGTGAAAAAAGAGAAGGTGTTTTTGAAGCTTATCTGACATCAAAAGGCATGTTTGATCCATCTCATGTATACATAGGCAAGTTTTTAGCAGAGTCTGGTTATAGACTCATGTTGGAAGCCATTGAGAAGGGACTTCCTTCAGCATTTTTTATAGCCAGTGATTCTATGGCTGTAGGGGCAATGAGAGCCTTGCATGAAAAGGGGATAAAGATACCTGATCAAATTTCACTAATTGGTTTTAATGATATTCCAACGTCAAATTATACGGTACCGCCGCTTTCTACTCTAAGAGTACATAAGGAGTTTATGGGTGAGACAGCTCTTAACCTTATGATGGAAAGAATTATCGATCATCGTCTTATTGCTAAAAAGGTGGTTGTACCAACAGAACTTATTATTCGTCAAACTAGTAAATAAAAGTTTACTAAATTTCTTGACCTTTTTATAAAAGTTTACTAAAATAAAATTATAGAGAAAGGACGGATTATGAAACAAGAGTTAAAAGATATATTCTATAAAGTTTATGGTGAAAGACAAGTGTCTTATTTCTTTTCGCCAGGTAGAGTGAACTTAATTGGAGAGCATACAGACTACAATGGTGGTCATGTATTTCCTTCAACGATTTCTTTAGGCACCTATGGTGTTGTATCTTCAAATGAGGATATGATCATTAGGTGTTATTCTGACAATTATCCTGCTTTAGGTATTGTTGAGGTGGATTTAAATGACTTATCATTTTCAGAATCTGATGAGTGGGTCAACTACTTAAAAGGTGTGATCATTCAGTTTAAGAAAAAGGGCTTTGAGTTAAACCATGGTTTCGATTTGGCTATAAAAGGCAACATACCAGGTGGTGGTTTATCATCTAGTGCTTCATTAGAGCTCTTGGTATGTGTGATGTTAAGAAAAGTCTATGGATTTGATCTTGATATGTTAGAAATGGTAAAAATGAGCCGTGCTGTAGAAAATGAGTATATTGGTGTTAATTGCGGTATCATGGATCAGTTTATCATTGGTATGGGTAAAAAAGATCATGCTATTTTACTGGATACAAATACACTTAATTACAAACATGTGCCTTTAGAATTAGGAGACTATGTTATTCTAATCGGTAATACCAATAAGAAAAGAACTCTAGCAGATTCTAAATACAATGAACGTTTCTCTGAGTGCCAGACGGCTCTTAAGATGATGCAGGAAAAACTTGATATCTCTTCATTAGGTGATATGAGCATTGAATGTTTTGAAGAAAATGCAGGTGCTATCACAGATGGTGTTTTACTTAAAAGGGCAAGACATGCTGTTTACGAGAATCAAAGAACATTAAAGTCTTATGATGCTTTAATGGCTGGAGATTTAATTGAGTTTGGTAGACTGATGAACGAGTCTCATGAATCTTTAAAAGAGGATTATGAGGTATCGTGTAAAGAACTGGATACCATGGTTTATGCTATGAGAGAACAAGAAGGTGTCATTGGATCTAGAATGACAGGTGCAGGCTTTGGTGGCTGTACAGTAAGTTTGGTTAAAAAAGACTCAGTAGATAAGGTTATCTCTGTAGTCAGTGAAATATATGAAAATGAAATTGGCTATAAAGGCGATTTTCATGGTGTAGAAATTGGTAATGGTGCTGGAGAATTGGAGGCTTAAATGAGTATTCTAGTTACAGGTGGAGCAGGTTATATTGGCTCTCATGCCGTAAAAGGTTTGCTAGACAAAGGCTATGAGGTTGTTATAGTAGATAATTTAGAAACAGGTTTTGAGTCAGCCCTAGACTCAAGAGCAAAGTTTTATAAGGGTGATATTAGAGACAATGCTTTTTTAAATGATATGTTCTCCAAAGAGGATGTGAAGGGTGTGATTCATTTTGCTGCCAACTCACTGGTTGGTGAGTCGATGACAAATCCTCTTAAGTATTTTGATAATAACGTACATGGGACGAGAGTTTTACTTTCTGCCATGCTTAAATATGATGTGAAACACATTGTATTCTCATCAACGGCAGCGACTTATGGTGAACCAGTTAGAATCCCAATAGACGAGAGTCATCCAACAAGCCCAATCAATCCATATGGTGAAGCTAAGCTGATGATGGAAAAGGTCATTGACTGGACGTCTAAGGCTCACGACCTGACTTATGTATCTTTAAGATACTTTAACGTAGCAGGCGCACATCCTTCTGGTGAAATTGGAGAAAGTCATGATCCTGAAACCCACTTGATTCCAATCATACTTCAAGTACCAAATGGTCAGAGAGAAAAATTATCTGTATTTGGTAATGATTATGATACAAAAGATGGCACATGTATCAGAGACTATATACACATTGAGGACTTGGTTGAGGCCCATGTACTGGCTTTAGAATATCTACTGGCAGGCAAGAAGAGTGATATCTTTAACTTAGGTTCAGGAGATGGTTATTCTATTTATGAGATGATTGAAGCTGCAAAAGAAGCAACTGGACAAGAAATCGCTTATGAAATCGCTGATAGAAGACCGGGTGATCCTGCTGTTTTAATTGCTTCAAACAATAAGGCCAAAGATGTTCTAAATTGGTCGCCAAAACATACAGATGTAAAAGACATTATTAAGAGTGCATGGCACTTCCATAAGAAGTATCCAAATGGATTTAAGGGGTAGAGATGACAATATATGAAGCGGTAGAAGGATTATGCGGTTATGCTGTAGAGAATGGTTTAATAGATGAGCTGGATAGAATCTATTGTAGAAATCAAATACTAGAGCTAATGGGTCTTACAAGCTATGATCAGGCTCTGGAAGTGACCCGTGACCATTTCAAATGTTTAAGTGTCTTAGTAGAAGATGCTTTTAAAAGGGGGATTATCGAATCAGATAAACCACCTTATAGTGATTTGTTTGAATCAAGAGTGATGAATGTGTTTATGCCAAAGCCATCTCAAGTCATCAAAGAATTTAAGTCCTCATTGGCTATGTCTCCTGAAAAGGCAACTGAGTATTTCTACGACCTGTCTAAAAAGAGTCATTATATCAGACTCGACAGAACATCAAAGAATCTTTTATGGCAAGTAGAAACTGACTTTGGTCTTATTGATATTACTGTTAACTTATCAAAGCCTGAAAAGGATCCTAAGGCCATTGCAGCTGCCCTAAACAAGGTAGAGAACAATTATCCAAAATGCCTTTTATGTAAAGAGAATGAAGGCTATTCCGGACATGTGAATCATCCAGGCAGACAAAATCATAGGATTGTGCCTTTAAGTCTAAATAAGGAATCGTGGTATTTTCAGTATTCACCATATGCCTACTTTAATGAGCACTCGATACTCTTAAAGTCTCAGCATGAAAATATGACAATTACTCATGATACATTTACTAGGTTGATGGACTTTTTAGATACATTCCCGCATTATTTTATCGGATCAAATGCAGATCTACCTTTAGTTGGCGGTTCGCTTTTGACGCATGACCATTATCAGGCTGGACGTTATGAATTTGCCATGGAGTGTGCAGAGACTTTAGAGACCTTTGACATTGAAGGGGTTGAGGTCAGTCATATGAAATGGCCTTTAACAGTCTTAAGACTTAGAGATTTAGACCGCAAAAAGCTAGAAGCTGTTGCATGTAAGATATTTGATGCATGGAAAGACTATTCTGATGAGGCGTATCGAATTGTCTCTTTTACATCACAAAGACATAACACAGTAACACCTATAGCCCGTAAGAAGAATGGCTATTATGAACTGGACTTAGTACTTAGAAATAATCGTTGTGACGATGAAAGTCCTACAGGTATTTTTCATCCTCATACAGATGTACATGCTGTTAAGAAGGAAAATATCGGTTTAATTGAGGTTATGGGACTGGCTGTTTTACCAAGCAGGCTGGTAGGAGAAATGGATAACATTTCAAAAGCACTTATGAAAGAAGAGAGCTTAAGTGGGGACTTAGAAAAGTTTTCACATCTATTTGAAGGTGTAAAAGCACAAGCTACCTTTGAAGAGACACTATCTGATGTTAAGTCGATTATCGGTAAGACCTTTGTAAAGGGTCTTGTAGATGCAGGTGTTTTTAAACTAGATGAAAACGGCTATAAAGGCTTGAAGAAGTTTATAGAGAGTATTTAAACGGTCCTAGGACCGTTTTTTTCACTAGAAAAGCGAATCCTAAGATTCGCTTCTGTTTTTATTAAGTAAACGTCTGATTAAGCCAGTAGAATCTAGAAGTGGTGAAATAGACTCGTCATGGTTAAGGGTATCGATGACATTAGCTGTAAAGCCTGCCATATCTACTGTTCTAAACCATTCAGCTTCTTTAATGTGGTCAGGTACATAAGATAGGTTGGTTGCATACACTCTGTCTAACAAACCTTTCTTGTAGTACTCTTCAAACTTATCAGGGCCGCTAGTAAATAAGGCAAATGTTACTGCAACGAAAATCTTCTTTGCACCACGTGCTTTTAGTTCGTTGCAAATATCAAAAACAGATTGGCCAGATGCAATCATATCATCAACGATTAAAACGTTACAACCTTCTACATCTCTTCCTAAATAATCATGTTGAACAATAGGGTTTTTACCATCTACTACTTTAGAGTGGTCTCTACGCTTGTAGAATAAACCGGTGTCTACACCTAAATTGCTAGAGTAGTAAAGAGCTCTATCCATAGCACCAGTATCAGGACTGATAACAACCATGTTTTCAGGCTTGATATCCAAAAGATTTTCTTCTGTCACAAGTGCCTTGATGATTTTATAAGTTGGATGTAAGTTTTCAAATGAAATTAATGGGATAGCATTTTGAATTGTAGGGTCATGGGCATCAAATGTGATGATGTCTTTAACACCTAATCTTTCGAATTCTTGTAATGCTAATGCACAATCAAGTGATTCTCTACCTTTTCTTCTGTGTTGTCTAGATGCATATAATAAAGGCATAATCAGTGTGATTCTTCTTGCTTTACCTGCAATGGCTGATAGGGCTCTTTTTATATCTTGTAAATGGTCATCTGGACTGTAGTGATTTTCAAAACCAAACATCTTGTATGTACAACCGTAGTTGCCTACGTCACATAAGATATAAACGTCTTTACCTCTAATTGATTCGTTGATAACAACTTTTCCTTCGCCGTTTGAAAATCTAACTTCTTCTACAGAAATTAAATGTGATGATTCGTCTCTTGTGTTTGATAGCTTTTCATCGATTGGCTTTGCAATCTCAGCACATGACTTTAATGCAATGATTGCTAAATCACCATACGGTAACTTGCTTTTTTCTTCTTTGGTCAAAACTGCCTCCTTGTTTGTACAATACCCATACCCTAATATAAAGGAATTACACATGGATTTCAATAGAATTAGCCAATACCTTGTTAAAATAATTGAATGCTTCAATAAATCATTAAAAAAGTATAGAGAAATTAAATTATTGGTTTAGGATACCAATTTAGTGGTATAATCAACTTAGGCGATAATATAAGAGATCAAGGAGGAAAAATGGCAAAATATAATGGTGTTTACAAATGTGAAGTATGCGGTAATATAGTTCAAGTTAATCATGAAGGTCCTGGTTCTTTAGTTTGCTGCAATCAAGAGATGAAATACTTAGATGAGTTAACTGCAGATTCTACTACTGAGAAGCATGTTCCAGTAATCGAGAAGATTGATGGTGGTTACAAGGTATACGTAGGTTCTACACTTCATCCAATGACAGAAGAGCATTACATAGAATGGATTGAACTATTAGCTGGTGCTGAAGTTATGAAAGTATTCTTTAAGCCAGGTGATAAGCCAGAAGCTATTTTCAAAACACATGCAGAAGAAGTTACTGCTAGATCATATTGTAATCTACACAGTTTATGGAAGTCATAATTTTAAGGTAGCTAAAGCTACCTTTCTTACTTTTTTGCCTCGTGTTATAATGTATGGGTGAGGTAGATATGAATATAAAAAATAAAACAGTCAAGTATGGAGACTTACTTGTCTTAGACAAGTTCAGTCACAGCTTTGAAGCAGGTAAAATAACAAGCATATTTGGCCCAAGCGGATGTGGAAAAACATCTTTATTAAATGTTATTTGTGAAGAAGATATACAAGTGTCTTATGTCTTTCAAGAGGATAAACTCATGCCTTGGTTAAGTGTTGAAGACAATATTAAACTGGTGTGTCAAGATGACCAAGCCATCAAAAAAGCTTTAGATATTGTTAAAATGTCTGACTATAAGGCTTTCTATCCTAAAGAGCTATCTGGTGGTATGAAAAGAAGAGTTGCACTTGTTAGGGCTTTTGTACATGATGGTCTTCTCTTAATGGATGAACCATTTAAGGGCTTAGATGACGATTTGAAGTTTGAAATCATTGAATCCTTTCTTGACCTTCATCGACAAGTTCCTAGAACAGTTATAATGGTGACTCATGATGAAAAGGTTGCTAAGAAAGTCAGTCATAAGATACTTTATGTAAAAGGCCTACCGCTGGAGGTGACACATGAAGTATAAAACGTGGTATGTCCTATTAGCCATTGGCTCTGTGACTTATACATTTGTCATTACCTTTTTAAACATTTTTGTATATGGTAGTGTGATTCAGTGGAACTTATCAGTACTGTCGCTTATCAATATCATGCCACTTTATTTAGGGTTTTCACAAAAAAGGTTTGATAAGAAGGCTGCTAGAATGATGACCAGCTTCATGGCGATAATTCTTGTAATAACCATGCTTGTACTGCCAAAGTACACTTACAAACAAGCCTATGGTCATTTTGATAATGGTATAAGCACTTTAAGAAAACATGTCGGTCAATCAAGCTTTTTCTATCAAGGGGATTACTACATAAAGACGGAAGCTGGTAGTTTTTCTTTTGACATACGTACAGGGGAGATAAAAGGAGTTGAAGATGAATATAAATAATGAATTTATTGGTATTAGAAATATTGTAAGAGAAGATATGGACTTCATTCAGAAGCTTTGGGGTGATGAAGAGTCTATGTTGGCATCTGGTGGTCCATATATGATCAGGGACGAAGACAAGGATGATCTTTTTACCATTCTCAATAAGGGTCAGGCTATCAGCAACCATTATATGATCTCAGTAGGAGATCAGTTGATTGGTGATTTAAGTATCAGAGACCATTCTGATGATAAGGCACAGCTTGATATGAAAATTATGAACGATGAAAGAAATAAAGGTTACGGTAAACAAGCCTTGTCTTTAATATTAGATTATTTCTTTAATGAGCTTGGTGGAAAAGAAGTTTACTTTGAACTATGGCTAGTCAACTATTTTGCCAACAAGAAGCTTAAGGATTATGGCTTTGAAGCGACATCTGTCACTGAAGATTATAATGTCATGACATTAACTAGAGAAAACTATCAAGAAAGTGCCTTGAAAAGATGAAAAGAATTCTACTTCAAGGATACGTAAAAGATAGTGTTAAAGCCGTTGACATGTATAAAAAAGCTTTTGATGCTCAAATAGTCAGTGAGTATATGGAAGAGGGCGTCTATTTTCATGTGGAGTTAGACATAGAAGGTACCATCGTTTCTTTATCTGAAAATCATGATGCTAATATTGGTGATAACATGCAGTTTTGTCTTCACTATCATGAGGATGAAAAAAATAAAATCAGTAAAGCCTATGAAGTTCTAAAAGAAGGAGCGACTATATACCATGATCTAGGTCCTGTTTCATACAGTGAGCTTATGGTAGATTTTATCGATGCTTTTGGTATTCGTTGGTGTTTGTTTGTATAAGAAAAGCTCCTTTTCAGGAGCTTTTTAAAATGCTTTTATGATTTCTTCAAGTTCTAAGGAAATCATTTTTGCTGATTCAAAATCATGTTTTTTAAGGGCCGTTTCGATTCTAGTTTCGATGGCTTTTTTCTTTTGCTCAATTTCTAGATAATCTTTATCGAAGTGTTTCTTATAGATCATGCGCTTGAATTTTTTCATTTTTACTTTTCTGATGGTTTGATCTTCTATCAAAAGGACATAGTCCATAGAATTCACGATGGTATAATAATCGTGTGAAATCATAAGTACAGCACCAGGATAATTGTCTATGGCTCTTTCAAGTGCAATTTGAGAATAAGTATCCAGATGACTTGTAGGTTCATCTAGAAGCAGAAAATCAGCCTTTGAAGCTGCAATCTTAGCAAGTTGCAAGATGTTCTTTTCACCACCCGATAAGGAAGAAATGGTTTGTGTTAAATTCTTTTCTTCAAAACCATATGAGAATAAGTGGCTTTTGATATCAGAGTAAGTTGCAAAACCTGCGTCAAAGAACTCATCCACAATCCTATTGGATTCTTTAAGAGATTCATTTTGATGCTGAGACAAGAAGGCTACCTTTGTATCTTCATCTATCTTTATATGTTTGTTCTTGTTAAATATGTCTCTTAAAAGTGTTGTTTTACCTGTACCATTCGGACCAATAAGAGCAACTTTATCTTTTGCACCAATTTCGAAGTTGGTGTTTTCTAATAAAATCTCATCGAAAGCAGCAGAATAATCTGTAGCTGTTAAAATAATCTTGTCTTCTAAGTCTTTATCATGTTCAAAATAGATACCAGGTTGCTTGATGTCCACAAAAGGCATCTGCGTTCTCTTGGCTTCAAGTCTTTCCTGAATCTTGACACGTGCTTTTAATGACCTACCTTTAGAGGCTTCTGCATGAGCAGTTGCAGCTTCTCTTAATTGATCGATGAGGGCTTCGTTTCTAGCGATTTCCTCAGTATCTTTAATGGCCATTTCTTGAAGCTCAATCTTCGTTTGCATAAGAGACAGGTTGTATTCAATGTATCTGCCTTCAAATTCATTCAGTTCCATATTTTCAAGGTGAATGATCTTGTTGAAACAGTGGTTTAATAGGTACCTGTTATGGGTGATAACCAGTAAAACACCTTTATGTGAGTTCATAAGATTTTTTAGACCATTTAGGTTTTCAAAGTCTAAAAATACATCTGGCTCATCCATGATGATCAAGTCTGGATGCAAAAGCATTTCCTTGATAACTTGCAGGAGTTTGAACTCGCCACCAGACAGTTCTGATACCTTCTGGTCACGAAGTTTCATCAGACCTGCTTGACCTAGTTTTTTCTCAATGGCATTTTCATAACCGTCACCGCCAAGTGCTTCATAAGCATCAAAGGCATTTTGATAATCTTCTAATAAAGGTTCAACGTCTTCAGCAGTCGCCATTTCGTTGCAAATCTTGTCTATTTTCCCTTGTAGGTCTAAAAACCTCTCAGCGATAAAATCAAATACAGTCTTGTTGATTTGATGTTCTTCAATAAACTGACTGATATAACCCATTCTGCATGTTGGATCTATTTCTAAAAGGCCATCATATAGGTAATCATTTGGATTTAGGATCATATCTATCATTGTACTTTTACCGCTACCGCTTGTTCCAATAAAGGCACAATGCTCTTTTTTTTCTAATGTAAATGATATTTTATTAAACAGATCTTTCTGTGGAAATGAATAAGATAAATTTTCTACTTTAATCATAAAGAACTCCTTTCTAGGTATTCTAGCAACCGCAAGCATACCATCTTTTTATAGAAATTTCAATGATTATCTGGATTTTCGACGAAATAGATGATTATTAGATGGCGGTGTTTTACATTAGAATAAGAATTGTTTAAATATTTCGAAAGCTATCTATATGTTCTTTACAGATATGTCTTTTAGTATTATCATAATATATAGCGTTAAGTGAGGTAATTATGAAAATTGATAAGAAGAGTATAGATATTAATAAAATCCCCTTTTCTAGATTTGGATCTTTCTTTGTTATTTCTGTTTTAAATAATAAGTTGTGGATCCGAGATATCAGAGGTGGAGACAATACAGAAGGTAAGATATTTGAAATGTGTTTTTCTGAGAATGTGACTGTTTTGATGACAGAAACTCAGTTAAATATTTTGGGCAAACAAGGGGCTCTTCACATTACTTTTGTAAATGAAGATACCCTGTCATTTAAAGGTAACTTAAAAGTGAAATTTAAGTATCAGTTAAAAAGGTATGATACCATTTGTTCTTTAAATGAAGATGTCTATGAACTGACTTCTTACTCACAAGAAGTTAAAATCGGCATTAAAAGAGAAAAGGGCACACTTCATGTTCTTGACCCATGGGAAAAAGTTGGTAATACAAAAATTGAACTCTGTTGTGAACATTATTATCATTTTTATATGTGTTCTTATAAGACGGTCTTTACTGAATCTATTATCAAACATAGAAGTCATGGCTATACATTTGAATATTGGAACACTTTGATACCAAATGATAATACGGATGCTTCTTATATTACATGGATGAACTTTGTTAAGCCTGAGGGGCAGTTGAAGCGTTATGCCATGTATATGTCAAAAAATTGGATGACCAATATATGGTCTTGGGACAATTGTTTTTCAGCTATATTTTTAGCTCACATTGATTCTGATATTTCACTTGATCAATACCTGATGTTTGCAGATCACCAGGACCGTTCAGGTATGTATCCTGATTTTATGAATGATAAGTACGTCTCATTTTCATGTGCAAAGCCACCGATTTATGGCTGGGCCTATGAACAGATGTGTCAGATCAATCCAGTATTTAAAAACGTCACATTACAAGAAAAAGTATATGATACCATTTCAAGATTTACGAACTTCTGGTTAAAACATAGGATGAGTGATCAAGGATTGCCTTACTATATTCATGGTAATGAATCTGGCTGGGACAATGGTACCTTTTATAAAAGAGGTGTACCAATGATCACACCTGACTTGGCAAGTTTCTTGATCAGACAGTTGGATTTTCTAGCTAAGTTGGCTTTAGAGTTAGGCTTAAATTATGAATCCAACAGATTGACAGCTGAGGCAGACCACTTGTTTGAGCGTCTCATGTCTATGTTATGGACCGATGATGGTTTTGTTGGTTATTCTTTAAAAGAAAAGAAATACATTGATGGTTCAAATACACTTCAAAGTTTATTGCCGCTGATCATACACTATAGGTTAAAGGACAGTGTTAAAGAAAAGCTACTTGCAACTTTAAAAGATGAAACGAAGTTCTTAACAAAATATGGTTTGGCAACTGAATCAATAAAAAGCCCAGATTATCAGGCTAATGGCTATTGGAGAGGACCTATATGGGCACCAGTCATGCTTTTATTTACATCTTGTTTAGAAGATATGGGTGAAAAGGACTTCCATAAATCTCTGGTTACACGATTCTTTAACTGTATGAAAGAGTTCGGTATGGCTGAAAACTTTGATGCTAAAAAAGGTAAAGGACTCGTTGATCCTGCATTTGCTTGGACATCTTCTGTTTACTTACACTATTTATTTAAATATGACTTTCTAAAGGAGAAACATTGATTGTTTCTCTTTTTTAGGTATGTGAGTATACACTTTAGCTAAAATTGTTTACATATTAGCTAAAGAGAGGTAAGCTTGATTTAAAGGAGGGATGATTATGAGAGTACCGACAAGTAAGTTCCAAAATGCTTTTGGTAAGTACTTAAAACATGTACAAACAGGTGAAGAAGTTATTGTAACGAAAAATGGAAAAGGTGTGGCCAAACTGATTAGGTATTCAGATCCTCTTATACATCTTGTAAAAGAGGGGGCATCAGACTACGAAATCTCTAAGTATATGACTTATCAGGATTTTTTAGAGGTGTCTGAATCCTCTGATTCAAGGTATGAACTTATAGACGGTGAAATATTTCTACTGTCTTCACCAAAGCGTAAACACCAAGTTGCAGTATCAGAGATCTTAGGTCAGATGTATATTTATTTTAGAGGCAAGACCTGCCGTCCTTTGACTGCTCCCTTTGATGTGAGGCTTTATAATGATGCAGGATGTTTTGAAGATGATCCAAATGTTGTTCAGCCGGATGTTTTAGTCATTTGCGATCATGAAAATATAGATGAAAGAGATACCTATCAAGGTATACCTTCGCTTGTTGTTGAGGTTTTGTCATCATCTAGTCGTTCAAAGGATTTGATTAAGAAGATGAGACTGTATGTAAATAGTAATGTACCTGAGTATTGGGCAGTTGATCCAGATAATAAAAACATTACTGTATATGAGATTATAGATAGAAAAATTGAAAGAACCAGCACCTATAGATATGGAGAAATCATTGAATCATTTTACTTTGAGGATTTGATGGTTTCTACAGAAAATATGTAATGTTTAGGAGGCTTATGAGAAGAGAAATAGTAAATACCCAGTCCAAGTGGCAAGAAGACTTAAAACATGACTATTTTGATTTGAGCAGTGATACTCTAGTTGTACTTTTACCAGGCAATGGCTATACAGTAGAAGGTCCAATATTTTATTACCTGATTGGGGAAATATTTAAATTAGGCTATGATGTATTAGGGATTAACTATGGCTTTCAACTGGCCCAAGTCAAACCGGAGCTAGATGAGTATGATGGTTTGATAGATGAGATTATTGATGCCATCGAGCATACAAAGAATTATAAGTCTTATATCTTCATTGGAAAGAGCCTAGGCACAAGGTATTTAAAAACTTTGCAAGATAAATACGGAGGAAAGTGTATCTATATAACACCAACTGATATCATGTTAGGTTATGGTATAGCAAGAGAGCCTGTCTTTATTTATGGTGATAAAGACAAGTATTTGAGTGATAAAAGGCGACTTGAACTATCCAAATATAAGCATCATGTTGTTAAAGGTGGCGGGCACAGTCTTCTATGTGATGACCTTGAAGAAAGTCTGAAAGAATTATTAGATGTGGTTTACTTTGTTAAAGGTTGTATTCAGATTTAATCAATCTTGGTATTTGCGGATTGTGTGAATTGAAATATAATGAGAAGAGTATTAATAATGAGTAAAGGAGTTTTAATTGAAAATAGATTTAAATAATCATGAGTTCTCAATTGTTTGGGATGGTGTTTATTATAAGGCATTAAAAGATTATCCTAACATCAGTTCTTTTGAGCTGAAGTGCATCCAGGATTTTATTAACTATGAGAATAGATATGGCAGACAAGTAACCTTTCAAATAGGTGATAAGGACTTAGAAGCTTCTATTGAAAAGCTATTGGAAATAGAGTCAGAAGCTGAACTGCCAGAAACAATTCATGAGTGTACAGCTTGCAAGCAAGGTGGCTGTTTAACTAGTTTTTTGTGTCATACCACCAGTCTAGATAATGCAAAAAAGATTCTTGAAGCGGATAAGCTATTATCTGCTGTAAAAGTCGGAGGCAAGTCCAAAGAAGACTTGTTAAAAGAAAGTCGAAATGCAGCCAATGATCCCATTGATTATTTTGAGCATATTATGTTTTCTTGGGGTAACTGTCAAGCCGGTGATAGACTCGTTATGGAAAGAACGCTGAATAGGATGCCAGAAGAAAAGGACTTGTCGGATGACTTCGAACCAGGCATTAGGTTCTATTTCAAATACAGTGATTTAAGACATCATAAGGGAGCTGTGCTTGATGGCTATCATGCTTTAAAAATAAAAGATGAACTGATTGTAAGTGATTATTTGCATGCTCTGATTGTACCCACAAATCTAAAGAATGACATTAAAGAGGTTTTATCAGAGGCTATGATGGAAAAGGTACATTATATTGAAAATGACTGTAAAGATATATGGGATTGGTCTGAGAAAGTTTACAATTATGTAATTGAGTTGGGGAGATAAGATGCAAGATATTTTGAAAGTATTAGAAAGATTTCAAGAAGCTTATGCAAACAGAGATGTTGCGTATATTGATCAGTTTGTAGAAGATTTGTTTGTAGATTCTGATGAAACCATGATTATTGGAACTGGTCATGGTGAATGGTGTAAGGGACTAAAAGAGATAAAAGAACTTGTAAACATTGATTGGACCTATTGGGGTAATTTTAAACTGGACTTGGACAAGGTTCTTATTAAGAACTTTGGTGATTTTGCTACTGTGACGACAAGTGCTGTACTTCAAAAGGAATATGCAAATGGACTTTTAGACGAATACAACATTAACCGTATGAAAAAGATTCTTGAGTCTGATTCAAGTGATAAGGATAAGATTTATTTAGCGCTAAAAGGCATGGCTTATTATTTACATGAGGACAATGTAGGTAAAGACACCAAGAGAAAGATTAGGTTTACTGCCAGTCTAATAAAAGTAGAGGAAACTTGGAAGTTTACTGACATCCATTTTTCATACCCAGTTGCACCTCCTACTGATATTAAGCTCATATAGCAAGAATCGTCGAGTAATTTTTATTAATCTTCACTATACTTAACATATTGGAGAGAGGCGTATGAAAAGTAAATTCATTAGAGACTGTCATAAGCTTGCCTTGGTAGTCGCGCCATATGGTTTTGAAAGTGACCTTAAACAGGTGATTTTAGATAATATGTCAAGTAGGGTAAGAGAAAACTATCTGGAACTAGATAGTTTGTTTGTGAAATCATGTCTGCTCATGTGGTAGATGCCACTGGTGAAGTTTTGGTTATTCTCCAAAAGCTTCGAGTAGATGGAGATATATGGGGGGGACTTATGCTTTTGTACTGTACAAATCGTTTGCGTTTCTAACATGTCGTTAACCATTATGATATGTAAAGGAGTTAGAAATGGATATTAAAGAAAATGTTTTAAAATACTATTTAAGAAATTGTTTGTTTATTAATGGCACGTCTTATGCTGGTAAATCAACCATGTGTAAGTTACTAGCTGAGAAATACGAGTTACATCTTTGTGAGGAAAACTATAATTCAGATGTAATCTTTAAAGTGATAAATCAAAAGGATCAACCTAATTTGTCTTATTTTAATCATAAAGAAAGCTGGGAAGCTTATTTGAATAGACCACCAAGGGAATACGAATCTTGGATGAGAGGTAATTCAGAAGAATTGATTGGCTTTGAGATAGCTGAATTGATCAGATTGTCTCAAGACAGAAAGGTCATAGTCGATACCAACATACCTTTAGATATACTTGAGAAAATTACAGATTATCACCAAGTAGCTATTATGGTATCTGAACCTGATGTATCTGCAGAAAAGTTTTTCAAAAGACCCGATGCAGAAAAGAAGTTCTTATTAGAACAGATAGGTTTATGCAAAAATCCTCAAGAAACTTATAGTAATTTCATTGCATGTATGGCTCAAGTGAACTCAAATGAATATTTAAAATATAAGGCTTGCGACTACTTTAAAATTGAACGAGTTAAAGATAAGTGGTTGGATAAAGAAAGCACACTGGCTATTCTAGCTAAACATTTTAGATTGACGCGGTAAACTGCGTCTTTCTTTTTATTTACGATTTACTGTATAATAATCTTATTACAGTTAAGGAGCAACCATGAAAATATATATAGTAGGTTCAGTCGCAAGTGGTAAATCCACGCTTGCGAGAAAGTTATCTAAGATAACTGGTATTAGTTGTACCCATCTAGATGGTTTGATACATATTAAAGATAAATCAAATAAAAAGTGGGGTAATACTAGAAGAAGTGAAGAAGAAACTGAAGATTTATTTGCAAAGCTTATGAAGGAACCTTCTTGGCTAATAGAAGATGCTGGCAGACTCTGTTTTTCTGAAGGTTTTGATAAGGCTGATAAAATAATCCATCTGAAGCCGAGTTTATTTATTAGAAAAACAAGAATTTTTACAAGATACATCAAACAGAAGCTTGGCATAGAAGATTGTCTATACACACCTAACCTTCGTATGGTTAAGTTTTTATATGGTGCACTCGACAATTATGAGAGAGGTGATGATAATCTTGAAAAAAGATTAGAAGCCTATTCAGCGAAAACAGTTACTCTTGTTAAACAATCTGATATTACTTCCTTTATTACTGAGATAAATTCGGATTGGCGTAGAAAATGATGTTTGTTGTATACTTTGATGATTATTTTGTTAGAACTATTGATGTTGCTATTAAAGAACTGACAGTTAAATGTCGTTAGAAAAGAGTGATTATGAAATATAAATTAGGTATTGTTTTAGACCTGCATAGAGGTTTAGGTGAAAAATTAATAAGGGATTTAAAGCTTGTTTTTTCAGATAGTCTGGACTATGAGCTTTTCTATACAGATAATATGACTTCAATGGACCATTGCGATTTGGTCCTTGTTATGATCAAAGAAAAAGTTCTGGAGATTTTGCCTTATATCTCTCAACCTGAGAAAATACTTACAATTAAAAGAACTTTAACATATGACAGTGTAGCCAGAATTAAAGGGCTTGAGTCATCTAATGTTTTAGTTGTTAATGATAAAGAAGAAACGACCCTTGATTTAGTGATTACACTACACCGTCTAGGACTTACACATATCAACTGGTTGCCTTATTATAAAGACCACAATTACGATACAAGTACCGCTCTAACGGCCAATGAGGCTCATTTGGTTCCTAATGGCCATGAGATTATTGATATTGGCTTTAGGCCTATGGATATCTCTACAATCATAGATATCATGCATGTTCTACAAATGGATTCTAAGGATTTTTATCAAGGTCTGATGAACTATAAAGAAATGAATGTACCGCTTGATAAAAGTGTTCTTACACGTCTTGAAAAGAGTCATGAAGCCATGAAGCTTTCTGATGTCTTAGAAGGTACGAATGTTAAGAGTGGCCATGTGTCTTATTATGAGTTTAAAGATATTATTACTGAATCAGAGGCCATGCATCAAATGATAGAAAAGGCTAAGAAATTGTCTAAGCATGATATCAATGTTTTGATTATTGGAGAGTCAGGAACTGGTAAAGAGCTGATTGCACAGGGCATACATCAATCTTCTTATAGAAGAAAGTTGCCTTTTGTAGGTGTTAATGTGACAGCAATTCCAAATAATCTTTTAGAGAGTGAGTTGTTTGGTTATGTACCAGGCGCATTTACAGGTGCCAATAAATCAGGGCACAAGGGGCTCTTTGAACAGTGTAATGGCGGTACTTTGTTTCTTGACGAGATAGGTGATTTACCACTTGAACTTCAAGGCAAACTTTTAAGAGCTTTAGAAGAAAAGTGCATCAGGCCAATAGGTTCTAACAGCTTGACTAAAATCAATGTTCGAATTGTTGCAGCTACCAACAAGGACTTAAGAAAAGAAATACAGGCAGGAAGATTCAGAGAAGATCTTTATTATAGATTAAAGGCATCTGTATTGATGATTCCCCCTTTAAGAGATAGACAAGATGATGTATCACTTTTGATAAGGCATTTTGTAGGTGATCATTTCACTTTCGACCAGGAAGCTCTTAATGTTTTAAAGTCATATGATTGGAAGGGAAATGTCAGAGAGCTAAAGCATGCTTGTGAGTACTGTAAGATAATGGCTACAGGTGGCTTGATTACCATGGATGATATTCCCGATGACTTGATGACTGATACATCAGACCCTTATTTTGATCAGGAAAAAACTTATTGGGTTTTAGATTCGATAGACAGATGTTCTAAACTTTCTGCTTCTGTTGGGAGAAAGAGTATTTTAGAAGATTTAAATGCTGAGGGTCACCTACTAGGTGAGGGAGAATTAAAAACGATTTTAAAGCACCTTAAAACAACTGGTTGTATTGTTCAAGGAAGGGGAAGAAAGGGTTCGGTCTTAACAGTTAAAGGCAAAACTGTTTTATCCAATTACGTCCAATAAAATCCTAATAGACGATTTTTACATGAAAATGCCAATTTTTCCTTGGCATTTTTTTTGCGTCTTAAATCTATGGAGGTAATATTTATGAGTATTTATGGACCAGCATGGTTGGAAGTAGAATTAAGTGCAATACAAAAAAATCTAAGAGCTTGCCAAAACTTTGTGAAAAATGCAAAGGTACTGGCAGTTATAAAAGCAGATGCCTATGGGCATGGTGCTGTAGAAGTCGCAAAAACAATGGAAGCTGAAAATGTCGATTACTTTGGTGTGGCAACTGTATTTGAAGCCATTGAGCTTAGAAATCATGGTATAAAGACCCCTATACTAGTCTTTTCCGTAACTCCAAAACCATTTGCAGAAGAAGCCATTAAAAAAGGAATTACCTTAACGGTTTCTGATCTTGATATGGCTAGACACATTGAAAGTACAGGTAGTGAGTTAAAGATTAGGCCTATTGTGCACATAAAGGTAGAAACCGGTATGACCAGGCTTGGTTTTTCTACAGACAATCTTTCAGACATGATGGCTGTCTGTGACATGGACGTCCATGTGGAAGGCTTGTTTACCCACTTTGCAAAGGCCGATAGCCCGGATTTTTCATTCACAGAAGTTCAAGCTAGGCGTTTTATGAAAGTAGCTGATGAACTTTCAAAAGCAGGTTATAATATTGAAATTAAACATATGTCAAATTCTGCAGCTATGATGAGATGTCCTGATTACAATCTTGATATGGTCCGTGCAGGCGGCATCTTGTTTGGTCATTTTTGCCTAGGTCATTTTATGGAAAAGCCCTTTGAAGTCAAACGTGCCATGTCTATAAGAGCTGTACTAACCCATATAAATGAGGTAGAGGCTAGGACTGGTGTGAGTTATGGTCATTTATATGAGACCAAAAGACATTCTTTTATAGGGGTCTTGCCTATTGGTTATACAGATGGTATCAGTAGAAGAAACACCAATCAAACATCATTTTTACTTCGTGGTAAGCGTGTACCTCAAATAGGGCTTATGTGTATGGATCAAATGATGATAGATGTAACAGACGTAGCCTGTGAGGTTGGCGATGTGGTCACTTTACTAGGGGAAGATGGTGAGGAAATAACACTAGAAGAACGTGCAGGTGATGCTGGTATTGGTAAAGCTGAACTATTTGCATGCATTGGAAGGCGTCTTCCAAAGGTTTATTTTGTAGAAGGTCACTATAAAAATATTGTTAACTATTTGTTACAATAGCCTCTAAGGAGTAATTTATGAAAAAAACGATAGGTGTTATTACAAATACAAACTCAAAGGTTGCAGCCCACATAAAGTCTAATATTGAGTCATTGATAGGTGAGTATGTTGAGGTTAGGAACTACTATTTAAGCAACTTACCGGCAGATTCTATAGACGATGATGTTGTAGTGGTCATGATCAAGGAAATGGGCCTTCATGTTGTTAATCAACTCAAGAACAAGGATGCTTTGATTACCCTTCAAAGGACTGTTAAATCAGCCCCTCTCTTAAAAGTCTTCTCAATACCAGAAGGCATGGAAGTGTTGGTTGTTAATGATACCTATGAGACAACTTTAGAGACCATAACCCTCTTGTATCAACTGGGTGTTAATCACGTTCAATTGGTGCCTTTTCAAAAGGGGATGGACTTTTCTGATATCAAGGTGGCTATTACGCCGGATGAGTTTTCGCATGTACCAGACCATATCCAGTCTATCATCAACATCGAACAGCGTGTTATTGATGTGTCAACTTTTATACAAATTATGACAAGACTAGGCATTGATTCTAGAGATGTTTCCAAGAGACTACTGGATTATACCAATGAAATTGTTTCTTTGGCCCATGGTATGAATAAGACCTTGTTAGATTTATACAGTAAACATGAGGAGATGTCTACACTTTTAAATCTATCACATGATGGCATCATACTAGTAGACGACCAGGGGCAGGTTTTACAAGCCAATGCAGCCTTTCAGGACATGTTTGAGTGTGAGATCTCCTATCATTTGATGTCGTGCTTTGGTAACAAATTTTTAAGCGACTTTTCTGAAGATGCATATGATGAGTGTTTGTACACCCTTAGAGATAGGGAGTACTTGGTTAGTAAAAAGCCAATCAAGTACTATGGCAAGTCTAAAGGCTTTTCATACATCTTTAGAGATGTAACCCATGTCCTTGCATTAGAAAGTTCTTTGCAACAACAGATAAAGACCAAGGGTTTGATTGCAAAATACACCTTCGATGATATTTTAACCAGGTCAGACAAGGTGATAAGAACCATAGAAGCAGCTAAAAGATTTGCATCTGCTGATTTAAGTATTATGATCACTGGTGAAAGTGGTACGGGTAAGGAGCTCTTTGCCCAGTCTATTCACAATGATTCTGAAAGAGCCAAGTATCCCTTTGTAGCAGTAAACTGTGCTGCCATGACCGAAAGCCTACTAGAGAGTGAACTCTTTGGTTATGAAGGCGGTGCCTTTACAGGTGCTCTAAAACAAGGCAAGCAAGGTTTGTTTGAAAGAGCCAATAGAGGGACCATTTTTCTAGATGAAATCGGTGATATGCCCCTGTCCATGCAGTCCAAACTATTAAGAGTTTTACAGGAACATCAAGTGATGCGAGTAGGGGGGAAAGAAGTCATTGATGTCGATGTCAGAGTCATTGCAGCGACTCATAAAGACTTGTATGAGCTTGTTGAAAGAAATGAGTTTAGACAAGATTTATATTTTAGAATCAATGTATTGCCGCTTGAAATTCCTTCTTTAAGAGAACGTCCTGAAGATATTTTGCTTCTTTTAGAAGACTTTTCTACTGAAAGTTATCATCTGACAGACTCTGTTAAGGACTTTTTAGTAAGATATCCTTGGAAGGGCAATATCAGAGAAATTAAGAATATTTCACAATATCTCTCTTTTATGAGAAATGATTGTTTAGACATTGACGATTTGCCACCTTATATGAGACGTGTTTTATCAGAAAGTCCTAGACTTAGTGAAAATAATGACAAGTACAGTCCAGTCTTTATAAAGGTTATGCTGTCACTTTATCTACAAAAGAAGTGGGCTGGTAGACAGGTTATCTTAAAAGGATGTCATGAACTGGGTGGTCATGAAACAGAAGCAGATATTAGAAGATTTCTTCAGTCGTTGAAGGAAGAAGGCTACTTAACAGTTAGGGAAGGTCGCGGAGGTTCCCAATTAAATGTTAAAGGGTATGACACATTATCCTAATAGGTTTTATAGGTTTTGCAGGTGCCTGCAAAACCTATTTTTTATTTTTTGTCCCAGCAACCGTTTTCAATGTGATATATTTCACAAATCATGAACCTATTGATATTTGGACAAATATGAAAAAATATTAACAGTTGAAAAAAGTTGGCACGTCTTTTGCATAATAGGATTACGAAATAAAATAGCGGAGGGATAAAAATGAAAAAACCTGTTATCGGTATTTCAGGATCTATTACCATTTTGGAAAGTGGTAGATTTCCAGGTTACCGTAGAACCTATGTTAACGAAGACTATGTCAAGTCGGTTATCTTAGCAGGTGGTGTACCACTTCTATTGCCATTAACTACTGACCCAGAAATCGTAAAAGGCTACTTAGACTTGATTGATGGCTTGGTATTATCAGGTGGACATGATGTGTCGCCTTTGGCTTATGGAGAACAACCACTTCAAAAGATAGGTCATACTTTACCAGAAAGAGATGTCTTTGATAGATTGCTGATTGAAACAGCTCTTGAAAAGAAGTTACCTTTACTAGGTATTTGTAGAGGCATGCAAATTCTTAATGTGGCACTTGGAGGTACATTGTATCAAGATTTAGACTATGTACCAGATAGCCAGTTAAAACATGATCAATATCATGATCCTTCTCTAGCAACACATGAAGTGAGTGTTGATACGTCATCAAAGCTTTTTAACATTATGGGTGATAAAAGAGTCAAAACAAATTCTTTTCATCATTTAGCTGTTAAAGATTTAGGAGAAGGTCTTGTTATTACAGCAAAAGCAGATGATGGTGTGGTTGAAGCGATTGAGCATAATGATTATCCATTTGTACTTGGTGTCCAGTGGCATCCGGAAATGATGGCATCGACAGATGTAAAAATGAAAAGTCTTTTTGAAGCGCTTATGGAAGCGGTTCTTAAGAAATAGAACAAGATATAAGGGGGAAGAAAAATGAAGAAAATTCTTGCAATGTTATTGGCTGTTGCACTAGTGGCAACTTTATTTGTAGGATGTGGATCAGACTCAGGTGCAGGTGCAGCTGAAGAAAAGAAGGTATTAACTGTAGCGACACCAGCAGACGCTAAGTCAATGGATCCGCATCTAACAAATGACTTACCATCAAACAACGTATTCATCAACATGTATGAAAACTTATTAACACTTGATGAAAATGGTGAGTTAGTAGGTCAATTGGCTGAATCTTGGGAAAAGGTAGATGACTTATCTTACAGATTCCACTTAAAGAAGGGTGTTAAGTTCCACAATGGTGAAGAGTTAAAAGCTTCAGATGTTAAGTTCTCATTATTAAGAGCTATGAACATCGAAGGTTCTGCTGTATCACATGTTGTTGGTGAAATTGATCCAGAAGGTTTTGTAATCGAAGATGACTACACAATCGTAATTAAGCTTAAGAAGCCATTTACAGTATTCTTAACATACTTAACGCATGTTCCAGGTGGTACAATCCTTAACGAGAAAGCTGTTACAGAAGCTGGCGAAGACTATGCTCAAAATCCAGTAGGTTCAGGTCCTTACAAGTTCAAGGAGTGGGCTAAGGGTGACAGAATCGTTCTTGAAAGATTTGATGATCACAGAGCAGTTAAGCCTGCTTATGAAGAAGTTGTATTCAGAGCAATTCCAGAAGAAACTTCTAGAACAATTGAATTAGAAGCAGGTAATGTAGATATCATTTACGGTGTAAGCGCTGACGATATCACTAGAATTGAAGAAAATCCAGACTTAAAAATGGCTAGATCAACAAACTTAAATACACAGTACATGGGCTTTAACTGTCAAAAAGGTCCTTTAGCTGATGTAAGAGTAAGACAAGCTATTTCTAAAGCATTAACAGTAGATAAAATTGTATCTACAGTACTTCGTGGTGTTGGTACACAAGCGACTGGTCCTATTTCACCATCAGCTAAATACTACAACACAGACTTAAAAGCAAAAGAGCAAAACATCGAAGAAGCAAAGGCTTTATTAGCTGAAGCTGGTTACCCAGATGGTTTCGATACAACATTATGGTTAAATGATAAGACAGTAAGAATCAACATGTCAGAGATTATCCAAAACCAATTAAAAGAAATTGGTATCAATGTAGAAGTTAAGGTGTTTGAGTGGTCAACTTACTACGAAGCACTTAAGAATGGTGAAATCGACTTATACTTAGTAGGTTGGACTATGTCAGCTCCAGACCCTGACTTTGGTTTATTCCCATTATTCCACACTTCAAACATGGGTACCAACAACTTCTCATTCTACTCTAACGAAGAAGTAGATGCTATGTTAGAAAAAGGTCGTTTACTTGAAGATGGTGATGAGCGTCAACAATTATACTTTGATGTTCAAGAGAAAATCTATGAAGAATCTCCATGGGTATTCTTATACAATGGTGAAGAAACTGTTGGTTTAAAAGCTGGTTTAGAAGGTTTCAGACCGAGTCCATTAGGTACTCACATTATATTCAACGTAAAGTAATAAATTGAAGAGAAACTGTCTCTTGGCAGTTTTCTCTTTCTATTTTTTAGACTAATAGAATCGATTGAGTAGGTAAAATCTTACTCTAATTGTTATGAAACCATATTAACATAAGTGCTTAGATTTACTGAGTGCTTATATGGAGGTGACACATGCATAAATATATACTCAAGCGTTTGTTATTTCTCTTACCTGTAATTTTAGGTGTATCTTTTGTCGTATTTACCATGCTATACATCACACCTGGTGATCCAGCTAGAATGGCACTTGGCGAGCAAGCAAGTGAAGAAGCAGTACAAAAGTTTAGAGAAGAAGAAGGCTTAAATGACCCATTTCTCGTTCAATACGGACGTTATTTATACAACGCTGTATTTAAGGGAGACTTGGGCAGATCATATACAACAAAAAGACCAGTTGTACAGGAAATCCTAAATGTTTTCCCATCAACTTTGTTATTAACCATACTGTCCATGATTATTGCTGTGGTCATAGGGATACCCTTTGGTATCATATCGGCCGTCAAACAGTATTCATTATTAGATTCAGTCATTATGTTTTTAGCACTGGTTGGTATTTCTATGCCAGTATTCTGGTTAGGACTTATTTTGATTTTAACGTTCTCAGTAAAACTTGGATGGTTCCCACCATCAGGCTTTTACAGTTTTAAATACATGGTGCTACCAGCAATCGCATTATCTGCACAAGCAATAGCCATCATTACGAGAATGACACGCTCTAGTATGTTAGAGGTAGTAAGACAAGATTATATTAGAACGGTTAGGGCTAAGGGCCAAAAGGAATCTGTTGTAATTGGTTTCCATGCACTTAAGAATGCATTAATTCCTATTATCACAGTTATTGGTACTCAGTTTGGTTATTTACTAGGCGGTGCTATTTTAACAGAAGTTATCTTCTCTATAAATGGTGTTGGTCGATTAATGGTTGAAGCAATAAAAATGCGTAACTACCCTGTAGTACAAGGTGGTGTATTATTTACAGCTTTAGCATTCAGTATTGTAAACTTATTGGTAGATCTACTTTATGCATATGTAGATCCTAGAATCAAAGCACAGTATAAGTAGGAGGGACTATGAGTAAAAATAATACACGTCCCAAAAGACAATCTAAAGGGAAAGAGATTTTTAAGAGACTAAGAAGAAACAAGATGGCTATGGCTGGTCTTGTGATATTAGCTTTTCTTATTCTTATTGCGGCATTTGCCCCATGGATAGCACCGTATGGCTATGATGAGCAAAACCTTGATAAGAGTTTAATGAAGCCAAATGCAGAGCACTGGTTTGGTACAGACCTTAAGGGTCGTGATGTGATGAGCCGTATGATATATGGTGCAAGAGTATCATTGATGGTTGGTTTTTTAGCTGTGAGTATATCGGTTGTGATTGGTGGTCTTTTAGGGGCTATAGCAGGTTACTTTGGCGGTAGACTAGACAATATCATCATGAGGTGTATGGATGTTTTATTGGCGATTCCATCTATACTTCTGGCCATATCCATTGCAGCATCTCTAGGGCCAGGTCTTGTCAATCTGATGATAGCCGTAGGTATTTCGTCTATTCCTGGTTATGCAAGACTTGTTAGAGCATCCACTTTATCGATTAGAAACATTGAGTACATTGAAGCTTCTAAATCAGTTGGTTCAAGTGACTTCTCGATTATCATAAAACATGTTATTCCAAACTGTATCAGTCCTGTAATTGTACAGGCTACACTTGGTGTGGCATTTGCAATATTAACAGCTGCATCTTTAAGTTTTATCGGTTTAGGAATAAAGCCACCACAACCAGAGTGGGGTGCTATGTTATCTAGTGGTCGTACTTATATCAGAGACTACTCTTACTTAACATTGTTCCCAGGTCTTGCGATTATGGTGACAATTCTAGCACTTAACTTCTTAGGTGACGGTCTTCGTGATGCCCTAGATCCAAAGTTAAAGAATTAGGAGGATCCAATGTTATTACAAATAAAAGACTTATCAATTAAATATAGAAGTGACAATGGTGATGTTAAGGCCGTTAACAACTTAAACTTACAAGTGGATGAAGGTAGAACGCTTGGTTTTGTTGGTGAAACAGGAGCAGGAAAAACAACGACTGCACTAGGTGTTATGCGTCTGATTCCTAATCCACCAGGTGAAGTAACTTCAGGCCAAGTATTGTTTGAAGGTCAAGACCTTTTAAACGCTAGTGAAGATGAAATGAGAGATGTACGTGGTGGTAAGATCGCAATGATTTTCCAGGATCCAATGACTTCACTCAATCCTTTGGTTACAGTAGGTGACCAAATTGCTGAGATGATTTTACTCCACAAAGATGTAGATAAAGAGCAGGCTTCTGTTTTAGCTGGAGAAATGCTTGAAAAAGTAGGGATTCCTGCAGGTAGAAAGGGTGAGTATCCTCACCAATTCTCAGGTGGTATGAGACAACGTGTGGTTATTGCCATTGCACTTGCTTGTAATCCAAAGCTGATTATTGCAGATGAGCCGACGACAGCCCTTGACGTGACGATTCAAGCTCAGGTACTTGAGCTGATGAAAGAGTTAAAGCACGAGTTTAATACAGCAACAATTATGATCACACATGATTTGGGTGTTGTTGCAGAAATTTGTGATGATGTTGCTGTTATTTATGCAGGTTCTATAGTAGAGTATGCATCGATTCAGGAACTCTATGAAAATCCTAAACACCCATATACTTTAGGTTTGTTCCAGTCAATTCCTGACTTAGAGGATGAATCAGAGTTTCTACATGTAATTGATGGTATGCCGCCAGATCCAACAGATTTACCGACGGGTTGTTCTTTCCATCCTAGATGTCCAAATGCTATGCCGGTTTGTAGCCAAAAGACACCAGGTACTTATGATGTGAAAGCAGGACATCAGGTATCATGCTTCTTATTTGAAGGAGGTCAGGAATAATGGAAAAACTCGTACAAGTAAAAAATCTTAAGAAACACTTTAAAACAAAAAATGGTTTGCTTCATGCCGTTGATGATATCAGCTTTGATATCCTAAAAGGAGAGACGCTTGGTCTAGTAGGGGAGTCTGGCTGTGGTAAATCAACGACAGGTAGGCTTTTGATCAGGCTTCTAGAAGCTACAGAAGGTGAAGTTGTCTTCAAGGGAGACGATATACTTGCTTATTCAGCTAAGGATATGAAAAACCTTAGAAAGAATGTTCAAATTGTATTCCAAGATCCGTATTCTTGTCTGAATCCAAGATGGACAGTAGCTGATATCATTGCCGAACCTTTAAGAGTTAACAAGGTATATAAGAATCCTAGAGATTTAGAAGCTAGAATCAAAGAACTTATGGAGATTGTTGGCCTCGCAGACCGTCTTTACAATGCCTATCCACATGAGCTGGATGGCGGTAGAAGACAACGTGTAGGTATTGCAAGAGCGCTTGCCTTAAACCCAGAGTTTATTGTTATGGATGAGCCTGTATCAGCACTTGATGTTTGTATCCAAGCTCAGATTCTTAACCTTTTAAAGAAACTTCAAAATGAACTGGGTTTAACTTATTTGTTTATTGCCCATAACCTAAGTGTTGTTAAGCATGTGTCTGATAGAATTGCAGTGATGTATCTAGGTAAGATTGTAGAACTTGCCCCTTATAAAGAGATCTTCAAATCGCCTAAGCATCCATACTCGCAGGCTCTATTATCTGCTATTCCAGTTGCAAAGTTTGGTGTGGAAAGAGAACGTATTATTTTAGATGGTGATGTGCCATCGCCTATAAATCCACCAGACGGCTGTAGATTCGAAGCTAGATGTAGACATAGACAAGAAATTTGTAAGGTGAAATCTCCTGATTTACGTGAAATGAAGGATGGTCACTTTGTGGCATGTCACTTTGCAGAAAAATTTTAATTTTAACCGCAGCGTAAGTTGCGGTTTTTATATACATAAAATTTGTTTTCATGTAAACTCTAATTATAGTTTCAAGTGATAAGGAGAGCTTATGATTAAGGTTAGACATGTAAAAACATATGAGGAGTTTTATTTATTAGGCACAGGATTCGGTATGTACAAATCATCAAGACCCGGTATTTTATGGGGCAATTTAGATCCGCATGAAGAAGAAGGGTCAGTAGGCATGCTTGCTGTATGTGATGATTACGGCATCATCAAATGGTTCAATTCAAAGTCTTTAAGAGTCATAGAAATAGACGGTCATGAGATTAAGTCTAGTCAGACAGAGTCTGCACTCTCATGTCCTGCTTGCGGTAGTTCAGTTACTGAAGCAGATGCTACATGCCCGTCCTGTGGTATAGGGTTTATAGATGGTTAAGGTCATTATTAAAGTAATTGATGGGATTAAGGTCATTTGCCTTCTTGGCCTTTTGTATTATGTATATGGTTATTTCTTTTGGCAAGTTATTCATGATAATATGCTATTATTCATGACACTTTTACTTTTGTTAGATGCTGTCAAGCAGTCTCTTCTAGAAAAAAAGAAGTGGTGGTTCATTGTTTCAGAATTATCCTTAGGACTTTTAACGGGCTTTATCTTTTATAAGATGACATCATAATATTTGATGACACATTTTTCAGTCTATGTGTTATAATAGGCCTGTTGGAGGTCTTATGATTATAAAAATATTATTGATCTGCTTAGCAGGTTTTTTAGGTGCAATGGTAGATGCCATTGTGGGCGGTGGCGGACTTATAACCATTCCAGCCTTATTTGCAACGGGTATGCCATCTCATTTGGCTTTAGGAACCAATAAGTTTGCATCATCTATGGGGACAATTTCATCAGCTTACCATTACTATAAAAGTGGTGTTGTAGATTTAAAATTATTAAAATACTTTTTACCCCTGTCACTTGTAGGTTCTGCGGTTGGTGTATGGGCAGTACTTCAAATGGAAGCAGATTTTCTAAAGAATCTTGTGATTGTTATGGTCCTTATAATAGGAGTTTATACCCTGGTTAATAAGGAACTTGGTCTGCATCATAAGTTTGAAAGCATCAGTAGAAAGAAGATCATTCTTGGTATGCTCCTAGCAGTCACGCTTGGTTTTTACGATGGTTTCTTTGGACCTGGCACTGGCTCTTTTATTATTTTTGGTTTGATTGGTATTTTTGGCATGGATTTTAAGCATGCTTCTGCCAATGCCAAGTTTATGAATTTTACAAGCAACTTTACAGCTCTAGTACTCTTTTTAATCAATGGAAAAATCTACTTTGTTTATGGTGTGCCGATGGCATTTTCTATGATGTTAGGTGCTAAAGTTGGGGCTTCATTAGCTGTTAACAAGGGTGCAAAATTTATTAAACCAGTCTTTGTACTTGTCTCATTTGCACTTGTTCTAAAGATGGTATTTGATTCATTTGGAGGTTAAGATGATTAGAGATTCATTCAATCAAGTATATTTTCAGTTTATCTCTGATGTACAAAGGGCTGCTTTTGAAATTACAGAGAACTTTCAACCTGAAGGCATCTCTCAACACGAATATGGTGTTCTAGAATACTTATATTTCTTTAAAGGCCACTTGTTTGATGACATTGTTAAAGACTTATATCTTAGTCACTACAAAGGCAGAAAGGTCATCAAATCTTTACATGAACAGAGATACATAGAAGCTAAGCCTTATGATAAAGATAAAAGAAAAAGAGTCTATCATATTACTCGAAAAGGTAAGCAAAAGTTGGATGCATGTTTCTTTCAGGTCATGAAAAATGTCCAAACCAGTCATGATCATTTGGATGAAGAAACTTTAAAAAATCTAATGGAGTGTATGACTTACATATCAAATAAATTATACAAAGAATAGCAGATTGAAAAATCTGCTATTTTATCTTTTTTGTGGGTATAAAGACACCAGGTGATAATATGAATAGACTTCTTGTGTATAACTACTGGTCAGAAAACCTAGATGACATCTTGAAAAGTATGGATGTAAACTACTGCTTTTCAGATGACTTAAATATAGAAAAAAATGATGTGATACTTATTACAGAAAAAGAGATGTTAAGTGTAGGTCAGGAGATACTTTCTAAAGGATGTCCTGTTCTTGTCATGTGTAAAACATTGACCAGAAGAAAGGTCAAACAGTATATAGACCTTGGTGTCTCTGATTACATTTTGATGCCTGTTATAGAAGAAGAGCTCAAAAAGAAACTGGCTGTCATTCAACCTAGTTTGGGTGGTAAGTATTATGAAAATGACCAGGAAATCATAAATAGGAATAAACGTCTGACAAGGCAGCAGTGGATCTTGCAGAGTTTGACACAAAATAAGGCTTTAACCACAGAATCGATGTTTGAAAATACCAGTCCTAGCTTGGGGATCATTTCAAAAGCTGTTGTGGATGGTCTTGATGTGTCAGGCTGTTCTATAGCCTTATTTGAGGAAATGAATGTTGTACTAAGATGTCAGGAAAGGTACTTTCCAGGCGTAGATTTTTCGGGCTCGTGTGAGTTGCATAAAAAAGACTTTGTTGAGTACTTTGAGGCCATTTTATCTGGTACACAGATTACAATTTCTTCTATGGAAACAACCCTTTATAAAAAGATAGCTGAGTTTCTCCAGGTCCTTACGTTTCAATCTTCTCTTCACTTACCTATTTGGTTTAGGGGGGAGGTTGTTGGTGTTGCTATTGCTGACTCTGTTAAAAAAGATCGGATGTGGAAGCCTGATGAAATCAGTTTTTTAAGAGCCATCACAGATTTGATTACCATCAATATGGAAACAAAAGAAAGGTTGAAGGCTCAAAAAGAGGCCGAAGAAGCATCAAGGGCCAAATCAGATTTTCTTGCCAATATGAGTCATGAAATTAGAACCCCTATGAATGCTGTTATAGGCTTGTCTCATCTGGCGCTCCAGACCCAGCTTTCTGATAAGCAGAAGGATTATTTGACCAAAATCAATGATTCCGGCAAACATCTCTTATCCCTTTTAAATGATATTCTAGACGTTTCAAAAGTTGAAGCGGGTAAGATGACTTTAGAGCATTTGGTTTTCAACATGAAAGATGTTATGAATCATATATATGGGATGATGAACGACAAGGCTCAGAATAAAAATTTATCATTTGAAATAGACATAAAAAAAGGCGTACCGCTAGCCTTAAAAGGCGATCCTCACAGGCTCAGTCAGATTCTTATTAATTTAATCAGCAATGCCATCAAGTTTACAGAAAGAGGCTCTGTAAAGGTGCTTGTAGACCGTGTTTACAGCGACATGAACAATGATGAGCTTATTATGCTTCAATTTGATGTGATTGATACCGGTGTTGGCATAGCCAGTAGTCTTGTGGATAAGCTCTTTGATTCTTTTGAACAAGGTGATTCTTCTATTACTCGCAGGTACGGTGGCACTGGTCTTGGCTTGTCCATTTGTAAACAATTGGTTTCTCTCTTTGGAGGCCAAATCAGTGCAGAGTCTACTTTGAATCAGGGGTCATGCTTTTCCTTTACTGTGAATCTTGAAGTTGCAAAAGAAGAGGCAGTAAAAGATATCTTTGTTTCTAAGGATGTTACAGCTTCTCATTATGTGGTTTTAGTCGTTGAAGACAATGAAATCAATCAGCAGATTATTGAAGAAAATTTGACCAGTCAAGGCATCATCACAGTTGGTGTTTCTAATGGTCAAGAGGCGGTGGATTATTTGGAATCAGGTGAACCATGCGGTATGATACTTATGGATTTACAGATGCCTGTTATGGATGGTCACACCTGTGCGAGAACCTTAAGAAAACAGTCTAAATATGACCATATACCTATACTGGCTATTTCTGCTGATGCTAGAAAAGAAATGAAGATGATGACCATCAATGATGGTATGAATGATTTTATTCTTAAGCCTATAGAACAAGCCAGTCTTTTAAGATCTGTTTATAAGTGGATGGATAAGAAAATGCCAGACCTTTATATAGAAGACATAGATGTTGGCCTGGGACTGACTTACTGTAATAACAATATGGACTTGTATAAGAGCCTTCTTAAGAAGTTCTCAGACAATCATGGCGATGATTTATTAAAGGTTAAAGAGGCTATTCGAGATAGAACTGGTGAGGAGGCCAATTTGCTCCACGCTCTAAAGGGTGTATTAGGCTCTTTAGGTGCCAGTCTTTTGAAGGAAGACTTAGAGACTTTAGAGGATTTTGTTAACTATAGAAAAAGAGGTTATAAGGCTAAGTTAGAGGAAACAGACCAAAAGCTTAAACTACTGGTAAGTAGGATAAAGGCTATTTCATTTGACCAGGAAATCTTTGACAAAGAAAAAGATTTTGATAAAGTTAAAGAGCTTCTGACGAGTCTTCAAGTACCTTTAAGAAATGGTAGCATAAATGAGGTGTCTGATCTTTTAAATCAGCTAGAAAGCTTTCATGTGGAAAATGATTTGCTTAATAGCTATAAGGAAATGACATCGCAGATCAGACGTTACCAGTATGATTATGCAGAGCTTAGTTTGGAAAATATGTTGAAGAGATTGGAGAAATGATGAGACAGACAATTCTAATCGTGGATGATACAGAAGAAAATATTGATATTCTAGTGGATGTTTTGTCAGACGAATACAAACTGATGGTGGCCCTCGAAGGCAATAGGGCCTTAGACCTTGTCAAACACAACCAACCAGATTTGATTTTACTTGATGTCATGATGCCAGGCTTAGATGGCTATGAGGTTTGCAAACGTTTAAAGGAAAGCAGCTTAAGCAAGCGGATTCCAGTCGTGTTTTTGACAGCACTTAGTGATGACCATGATGAAAAGTATGGTATAGATCTTGGTGCCGTAGATTATGTTAAGAAGCCTTTTAATCCAATGATTGTTAAGTCAAGGGTTCAGAATATCATGCAGGCCAAGAAGTATCAAGACAGGCTTGAAGAACTGGTATTAGAAAGAACCATAAAAATTGAAATCACCAAGGATGTTATTATTAAGGCCATGGGCAGACTGGCGGAGTTTAGAGATCCTGAAACAGGTGCCCATATACAGCGTACTCAGCACTATCTATTATCTCTAGCTGAGTATTTAAGCAAGGATCCTTTTTATGCAGATGAGTTGTCTCAACCGGTTATAGAGGCCTTGTTTAAATCAGCACCTCTACATGATATTGGTAAGATAGCCATACCAGATTCTATTTTAAGAAAGCCTGGTCCTTTGTCTATTGAGGAGTTCAATGTGATGAAAGAACATGCCCTTCATGGTAAAAATGCCATTGCTGCTTTAGAAGAAGACTTACCAGGTGAACTCTTTATAAAGTTTGCAGGTGAGATCGCCTATACCCATCATGAAAAGTGGGATGGGTCTGGTTATCCAAGAGGCTTAAAGGGCTCTAACATCCCAATCAGTGGACGGATTATGGCTTTAGCGGACGTCTATGATGCCTTAACAACAGAAAGGGTCTACAAGCCTGCATTTTCTCATGAGCATGCCAAGGACATCATTTTAAAGGGGAGGGGTGTCCACTTTGATCCTGATGTAGTAGATGCATTTTTAGCATTAGAAGAAAAGTTTCTTGAAATCAAAGATCAGTACATTGATTGATGGATTCAGATTCTAAATAGTTTTAAGTACAACTATAAATTTTTTCCATTAGACAAATGATTGATGCCTCCATATACTTTTTATGGGAGGGATTATTTATGAATAAAACGAGATTAATGACTTTTATTGCAACAGGTATCGTGATTAACATAGCTCTAAGCCTTGTTGTAAAAACTTTGGGTATTCCACTACTGTTTTTAGATACAGTTGGTACGATTTTCATTGCAGCGGTATTTGGTCCACTAGCGGGAGCGATTACTGGAGGCTTAACAAACCTTGTGAATGGGGTCTTGGTAGGGCCTACTGAAATTCCATTTGCACTTGTTAACATTACAGTTGCAATAGTAGTTGGACTTATTGCTAAGAGATTTAAGTTCGATATTAAGACGGCAGTGATTACAGGTTTGATTTTATCTGTTGTTGCACCACTCATTGGCACGCCAATAGCCGTATTTATGTTTGGTGGTTTAACAGGTGGTGGAACAGACTTATTATTTGCATGGTTAAGAGCCACTGGCCAAACAGTATTTGCATCTGCATTTATTCCGAGAATTACTGGCAACATCATCGATAAGGTCATCAGCTGTATTTTGGTTGCAGTGCTTATCACGAGAATGCCAGGTGATTTACTGAATATGAAAAAAGATAAGGCAGCATAATGGAAAGAGGTAAACGCATTGTTTTAGTATCCCACTGCATTTTAAATCAAAATAGTGTTGTAAAACCACTTGCTAGAGCAAAGGGAGCTTATAAGACGATTGTAGATGTTATAAACAATGAAAATATTGGGATTTTACAACTGCCTTGTCCTGAGCTTATTCACCTAGGTCTTAAGAGACCGCCTATGTCAAAAGAAGCATATGATACAAAAGCCTATAGAGACTTATGTAAAGACTTACTGTCTACGATCATGATACAATTAAAAGCCTATAGACAAGTTGGTTATGAGATTGTTGGTTTAATCGGCATTGATGAAAGTCCTACGTGTTCCTTGTCTAATAAAGGGATTTTAATGGAAGAGTTATTTAAATGTCTTCAGATAGAAAAAATAGATTTAAGGCATATTTCTGTACCGACAAGCTATCTTGAAACTCAAGATACAAGTTTTGCCATAGAGTTAAAGGATTGGCTGAATTTATATAGAGATGTAAAAAAGAAGCTTTTTTAGCTTCTTTTTTCATACCTTGGTATTTCAAGTTTTAAGGTTTCTTCTATGGTTTTTAACATATCTTGTTCCTCTTCATTAACAAATAAGAAGGTCTTACCCTTGTCTTTAGATCGACCGGTTCTACCGATTCTGTGAATGTAGCTCTCCACAGTTTCAGGTATATCATAGTTAAATACATGGGTGATACCTGTAACATCTAAACCTCTAGACGCTACTTCCGTAGCAACAAGATATTGAATCTTTAAAGCTTTAAAGCCTTTAATAGCCTTTTGTCTCTTAGACTGAGGCATACCACCATGGAGTTTAGCAACATTATAGCCGGCTTGGTGTAATGCTTCTTCTAGATTATCAACACGACGTCTAGTTCGACAGAAGATGATGCCCATAAAGGCATTTTCAGAAGTCAATACACTTTCTAAGTCTTCTAGTTTTTTTCTTGGTCTTGTGATCACCACGTGTTGCTCAATTTGATCTAAAGGTATATCTGCTTCTTTAGCTGAAACAAAGACTGGTGACTCTGTAATTCTGTAAGAAAGTTTTTTTACAGAAGCAGAGATTGTCGCTGAATAACCGATAACCTGCATGCTTTTAGAACACACACTCTGAATGGTGATGATATCATCTCTAAAGCCCATGTCTAGAAGCTGGTCTACTTCATCTAGTACAAAAAATCTGAGTTTTTTTAAGTTGATTGTTTTTCTTTTTATATGGTCAATCAATCTACCAGGTGTTGCTACCACGATATCAACTTCTTTGTTAAGCTTCTTTAACTGACCTTGAATGTCTTTTCCACCGAAGATAGATAGAACTTTATATTCAGTAGCCAGTTTGTTTATTTCTTCAGTAATTTGAATAGCCAGTTCTCTGGTGGGTGCCAGAATCAAAGCTTGAATATCACTTGATGGTGTCATTTTTTGTAGGATAGGTAGTAAAAACGCCAATGTTTTTCCTGTACCAGTTTCAGCTTCTGCTATAACATGATTATCCTCAAGTAAAAGAGGAATAGTCCTGGCCTGTACAGGTGTTGGTTCTACAATATAATTAGCCTTAAGTGCATCGATTAAGTGCCCCTTAATGCCTAGTTCTTGAAATGTCATAATACGTCCTTTCTTTAACTTATCTATTATATCAGAAAAGAAATGTCTTGGATAGTGATTAGTGATAGGAAAAAATAGGTATCTTAATAAAAAATAAAAACAGTTGTTATTGCTTAGATTTCTGTGTATCTTTAATATAGGAGGATTTTATGATTAAAATATTAGCAGATTCAACATGTGATTTATCGGATGAAATATTAGAAAAATATGAGATAGGTATTGCACCTTTAACAATTAAGATTGGTGATAAAGTATATAAAGATAGAGTGGATATTCAACCAGAGGAGTTTTATGGTATGTTAGGGGCATTGCCTGAACTACCAACAACAGCTATGCCAAGTCCTACAGAGTTTATAAACTTATATGAGGATGCCCACAATAGTGGTCATAATGAAATACTTTGTATATGCATGTCAAGTGGTACAAGTGGCTCTTATCAATCAGCAGTTATCGCGAAAGAATACTTCGATGAAAAGTATGGAGATCAAGTTAAGGTTCATGTGGTTGATTCTAAGTGTATGAGCCATGGTTCTGGTTATTTGATTTTAAAATCAGCTATGTTAAGAGAACGTGGTGCTACTTTTAATGAACTTATAGATTTCAATGAAACTTACAAGACTAATATTAAGCACTTTTTATCAGTAGATGACTTAGATAACTTAATCAAGAGTGGTCGTTTAACAGAAGTTTCGGCTATGATTGGTAAGGTTTTAAAAGTTAAGCCTGTTATGTCGATGAGAAATGGTAAGGGTGCCATTGTTGCCAAAGTAAGAGGCAGTAAAAAAGTCTTTAAACACTATGTGGATGAGTATAAAAAGCGTGTGGATATTGTCCTTACAGATTTTATCATCATCGGTTACACATCAGATAAATCTGTTGCTGAAACAATGAAAGCTAAGCTTCAAAATGAAACGCAATTTAAAGGTGATATCTATATCATGCAAATGGGTGTATCTGTAGGTACCCACGTTGGCCTCGGTGGCTTATCTATGTACTTTGTTGAAAAAGGTGATAGACATGACGGTCTTATTTACAATGAAATGAGTTCCTTACTTGATAAAAAAGATGAAATGTTAGAAATGCTTAAAAAATATAGAAAAGAAATGAGTAGATAATGGATTGGAGAACTTTAAGAAGTAAACGATTGATATTCGAGCCACTTTCTGAAGATATTCTTAATGATATGCACACCTATGTTTCTGATGAAGATGTTTCTAGATTTATTGGATGGCCTCTCACTAAAGAGTTAGAAGAGACCAAAGATTATTTAAACAAGCTTTTTGAGAATGAAAAAAACAAAACCCACGAGTATGCTTCTATGGTATTTGACGGTAGACATATTGGAACGGTTATGTTGTTTAACTTCTCTTACGAGGCTAAAAACTTAGAGATTGGTTATGTCATGCATAGAGATTTCTGGCATAAAGGTTTGATGACAGAAGCTGTTTCTTTAATGATGGACTATATTGAGAAGGAAACAGACTTTCATAAGGTTTGTGCAAGAGTTGTTTCTGGCAACATGGCTTCTGGCAAGGTGCTTGAAAAGAATGGCTTTGATAGAGAAGGACTTCTTAAAGACCAATATTACATTGATAATAAATACTATGATGCCTTGTATTATGGCAAAATAATAAATCGGTGATTTCACCGATTTTTTTATATGGTAATTTCAATAATGTTACCATCGGGATCCTTTATAGTTGATTCATAATAACCATCGCCAGTTGTCCTAGGTTGAGTAGTTTGGTAACCATCTCTCTTAATAACTTCTGTTAAACGGTCTACTTCTTCTTTACTTCCTACCGAAAATGCAAGGTGTGCAATACCGACTGCAGGCATGAAAGATTTTTCTAAGTTCATTTTGGTCATGAGTTCTACTCTAGCACCTGAATCAAATGAAATAAAATAAGATTCAAAGTGCTTAACCTCGTTGGAGTATTTTTGGCCAGAAATACCATTGAAATACTTGCAATAAAAGGCTTTCATAACATCTAACTGATTGGTCCAAATTGCGATATGTTCAAGTTTCATTGTAACCTCCTCTTAATTTAATTTTAATATAGTTATTTTTTTTGTCAAATTTAAAAAAAGGGCCCTAAAAATCCATTTTAAGTTGTATATTATGCGAGTTGATGAAGGGAGATTGTGATTTATATGAGAAGAAGAATATTAAGTTTTATTATGGTTCTAATACTCATTGTACCTGCTAGTCTTGTATATGGTGAGGAAACACCACTTCAAGAAACGATTATTGGCATGAGTGTTTCGCCTGGTGAGTTAGATGAGGCTTTTACAATGAATGACCAGAGTTATGAAATTGGTCTGGATTTTGATCTTGATGAGATTGTTTTCACACCTGTTTTTGCTTCTGCAGATGACCTGCCAGAAAATTATTTGGTTGAGTTTAAGGTAGGAGAAACAGTTCAAGAACTTTCTGATGACGATTATACAGTTGATCTAAGTGGTCTAAATGTACTAGATGAACTTTTGGTTCAGATGATTGTGACCGAAGGAGACCAAGATTCTATTATCTATGATTTTAATATCTCTAAACCGGTAATTATTGAAAACATGACTGTAGAACCTGAATTTGGTAGTGCTGTACTGAGCCCTGATTTCGATATGTCTGAGGGGGAATACTTTAGTTTACTAGATCTTTATTCTCTAAAAGGTCCTGTAACAATAAATGTTGAGTTAGAAGATCCTCAACTTGTACGAGTCTATTTAGACGAGTTTGATAATGAGTTTACATTAGACGAAAAGATCTTTAGTTTTGATTTGAATGATTTAACTGATGAAGAAGATATCGATTTAGGTCTTCATCACAATGAGTTCGAAATTTATGTAGATGTTTTAACTGGTGAAGATCCAGAAATACCTGGTGACTACACCAATGTTTCAACATACAAAGTAGACCTTTATGTGGCTACTCTAGAATCCATTCAGGTTAACGAGGGAGATGTCGAGTTAACACCTGAGTTTGCTGGTAATTTGCTCGATTACACAGGAACTATTGCTTACGATGAAGATGAAGCATCAATTTCCGCACAAGTTGATGCTGATTCGTTGGCGGTTATTACCCTAAAATTCGGCACCGACCTCGTAACACCTGAACCTACTACGCTTGTCATGAATGAAGGTGAAGATGATGAAATGGCTTTCTCACTTTATACTTGGGACCTTGAAAATCTCGAAGTTGGAGTTAATGAACTAGAATTGTCTATGATTTTAGAGAATGACGTTGAAACAGAAGAAGATGATTTAAACTTAGTATATTCATTAGATATTGTAAGAGATGACGCCATTACAGATTTATCATTTAAATATGACAGTGATCCTGATGAAGATGAAGTAGATTACAAATTCACAAATGTATCACCGGAGTTCTTAGCTGGAATTTATGAATATGAAGTCATGATACCTTATGATGTAGAGAAAGTTAAAATGTCTTACGACATACTCAATAATTCAACACTCTACTTAAATGGTCAGCCTTATGAAGGTGAGTGGATTGATACTGATATTGGTACAACTTCAATTGAAGTTTCACTTGAAGCAGATTCTGAAATGCCATATACAGTGCACTTAAGAAGACCAGTTTTAATTGAGGATATTCAAGCTAACATTGATGACTTTGATTTTGATCAAACTGACTTTATTTATAAGGAAAAGGTTGATTATGATAAAGAGACGGTAACTTTAACCATAGTAGTTGATGCAGATGTTGATGTTGTCATTAATGACGAAGTGCTCGAAGAAAATGATGATGTAGATATGTTTGTAAGTAGTGGAAGTGCTTACTATACGACTACCATGGATTTAGAAGTTGGTTTGAATAAAATTATTATTCAAAGCAAATATGAGGAAGTGTATAAAACTTACAAGCTTTATGTCACAAGAGATGATTCTGATGATGATAACTGGTATTACACTAGTAAGCGATCTTGTAGGCTTCACTTGTTAAGAGATTACTTTGATTATGACGACGATGAAATAGATTTCATGTCTAACTCATATGGTCCAATTGTGAGAGCTTTCAAGTGGGGATCTAATCAAGATAATGTCATCTTGGTTGATGTGGATGATGAGGACTTTGAGTTGAAGTTACCATATCCTATCTATAAATTTATGTACCAGAGAAAGGTCACTGTCAGGTTTGTTTATGAAGAAGATGAGCATGATTTTAATCTTAGAGATGAAAAGCTAAATCAAACAATTAAGGGGCCACATCATGTATCGTATGTTATATTTGACATTGATTTAAATGAGGATGAAATTGTTGTTGGAACAAGCGTCAAAGAGAGTGATTACTATAATCGTTACAAATCGTGGTATGATAGGAACGACGATGACGGCGATGATGATGACGACGATGACGACGACGATGATGACGACGACGATAATGATAATAAATGGAGTAGATGGAAACATTGGAAAAGATGGAGAAACTGGAAAAAATACTATGATGAAGACGAGGACTAGGAGATGAGTAATCATCTCCTTTCTTTAGCCCAAAAACATGTGCTATACTTGGGACGGGGGATTATATGGAGAAATGTAAAATTAGGTCCATGATGGACGTTATCAATGATGAAAAACTATTTGTTGATTCTGATTTAAAAGTCAGATATGAAATACATAAAATAAAAGGTAAGAGAGATCTACACCAGATCAGACACTTTCATTCAAGTCTTGAGATATCTATGGTTGAGTCTGGTTCTGGCATGTACTATATAAATGGTAAAGTATATCCTTTTACGATGGGAGACATATTTGTTATCAACAATGTAGAAGAGCATGGGATTGTTTTAAAAGAAGATGAACAAATGGTCAATGTGGTCATCCACTTTGAGCCAAGGTTTATATGGAATGATGACAACTTTTCTAGACGCTTTTTAAAGATATTCAATGACAGAGAGGATGACTTTAACCATAAGTTCTCTGGTGATTCTTTGGAAGTAAAGATGATTAGAGATTTGATAATAGACCTAAACAATGAGTTTGAAAATAAGTTGCCAGAATACAGTTTGATGGTCAAGGTAAAGATTCTCAATATCCTGGCTTTGATGTTAAGGGCTAAAAACTACGACCAAAGTAATGAATCTAAGAGTTTTAAAAAACACGAAATGAAAGTCATTGATGATGTGCTTGATTACATTGAATTTCATTTTACTGAGGAAATCTCTTTAGATGAACTTTCTAAAATGGCTTATATGACACCAACTTATTTCTCTTCTTTTTTTAAGAAGTTAAATGGTGTTTCCCCTAAGGTCTATGTCATTCGAAAACGTATTGAAAAGGCCATGGAAGACCTGACTACAAGTGATGATACTGTTTTATGTATCTCACACAACTGTGGCTTCAAAAACTCAGCCAATTTTAACAGACAATTTAAGAAACTGATAGGCATGACGCCTTCTCAATACAGAAACGCTACTAGACAGTAGTGTTTTTTTCTTAAAAAAGTATCATGTCATCATAAAAAAGTAGAAGAGAAAACATAGTTAATTTGTTAGACTTAGTTTGTTATTAAAAAGCGAGGAGGAAAAAGTGAAAAAATTACTATGTTTGATTCTAACAGTATGTTTGATGTTTACCATGATTGCTTGTCAAGGTGAAAGCAGTGGTTCAGGAGATAGTGAAACTATTAGTGCTGAAATTACAGTACAAGCTGAAACAGAGTGGGTACCGCATTACGAAAAGGCCATTGAAAGAGTATTGGTTAAGTATCCAGATGCAAAGATAACAATCATTGAATCAGGTGTGTTTGATCATCTAGATGTTCTTAACTCTACGGATCCAATGAATCCTGATGTTGCAGATGTATTTTCATATGTATTTGATGGCGTTGTAAAGATGGATTCATCTGATCAACTGGCTCCAATTGATGCAAAAAGAATTGCCGGTGAAGTTGGTGGTTATGAGGATTACGATTCATCTGTAGGTGGTAACCTTAAGATTGATGACAGATACTTAGGATTTCCTATGAATATAGAAACGCTGATCATGTTTGTAAATACAGCAAATAGTCAAGCACATGGCATTGATATTTCAGGTCCAGTTGAATTTAATGATTTAAGTCCTGAAGATATGCTTGCAGTTGTTTATAATGGCTGGTTTGGTGTTGCTTATACAAATACGGTTGGTTTAGAGTTTTTAGATAAAAACGAAGAAGGTTTTTATTCAGACTTGACCAAAGACTTTTCTGACTTAAGAGAAGACCAACAAGAATTGTTCACATCTTTATTTAACTATTATAAAGCACATGAACAGATGAAAACGGATCTTTGGGATAATACTGCAGCCTTTGGTTATTTAGATGCTTCTTTTGTGACAGGTGGCCAAACATCTTTAAGATTAGACGGTCCTTGGGCGACACCATCTCTTATTGAAAAGACAAATGGTGGTGCAGACATTGAAGTCTTGCCAATTGGATCTGTTGTGGTTAATGGAAAGCCTTTGTCTCACTGGCAGTCGGGTTGGGCTTTAGGAGCCAACATAAGACTTGAAGGTGAAGACGAAAAAATGTTTTTAGCTGAGGAACTGATCAAAGAACTGATCAATCCCGAATATGCTGGTGACTTCTTTAAGGCTACAGGTAAGATCTTACCGAATGTATCTTCAGATGATTATCTTGAGATGGACTTAGATGAACTTGATAAGAAAGTTATTGCATCAGTAATAGAATCTTATGAAAATGCACTTCCGCGTCCTATGATTCCAGAATGGGATAATGTATGGGGCACATGGGAAAGTGGTATGCTTTCATGGTCTGCAGTTAAACCTGCAACTGTTGAGGAAGCTTATGAATTGGTACAAGCATCATTTATTTCAATGATGAAAAATTTAGAATAACCCTATAATGCAAAAGGACGAGTCATCGTCCTTTTTGCGTGCATGAAAATAGGTAGCTTTCGCTACCTAGAATTATTGTTCTTGTTGCCATATGTTTTCTAAAGCTTTGTAATTTGGTTCGTAGTTAAAGTTCAGCTTAGCCATCTTATGTGTTGTTGGGTGCTGGAATTTAACAACGTATTGCCCTCTGTTTCGAGAAGTGGTTTTGTAGGTATAGTGATCATTTAACAGTTTTGTGAGGGTCTCTTTGTTATGGCTTAACTCATGTTCCATTTCCTTCTTTTCATCAATGAACTTGTCTCTTGATGTTTCCTTAATCATCGCTCTTGCCTTATCATGCATACGACATGTGTTGTGGTTCTTTTGACTCATTTAACCGCCTCCTTATATTAAAAGCATACCCGGTCATTTTTTATCTAAACATTAAGTTAACAGCATTTTTTGTCCTGTCATCTTTCTTACATATGGTATGATTAAGATAATTCCGGAAGAGAGAGGTTAAGATGAATATAAAAAAATACATAGAATCGGTTGTAGACTTTGTTGAAGAACATTTAGAAGAAAAATTATCTGTTGATATAGTGGCGGATAAAATAGGCTATTCCAAGTTTTATTTGCACCATATTTTTAAGGTATACACAGGTATGACCATTATGGCTTATGTCAGAAAGAGAAGGCTAGAAAGATCTTTATCTGACTTGCAAACAGACTTGAGAGTCATAGATATTGCCTTTAAATATGGCTATGGCTCAGAAAAAGCTTATGCAAGAGCTTTTACGGCCTATTTTGGTAAGTCACCTTCCTGTTTTAGAAATGTTCAAGTAGCCGAATATAAGAGGCTGTCCGTCTATGATATTAAACTACCAGATGAGGAGTGGATAAAGATGGTGAAAGATTATTTAAGTGATGTAAGATATGAAAACATTGGTCCTATAAGGGTTGTGAGCGGTAAAAGAGTATCTCATGAACCAGAAGAAGAGATTATTGGTCTTATGCAATCGTGGAAAGAAAAACATGGTGTTAAATCAAGTCGCTTCTTTGGCTTTGATTCGCCAGTGACAGAAGAGGAGTTGGAAAAGGGTTCTAGGGGTTATGAGTTTTGGTTGGTGCTTGATGAGGAGACGGATGCAGATTTAGGTGAGTTTGTTATTAAAGAGATTCCTGCCTATAAGTATGCTTCTTTAAGAATTACCAATCCCTTTGAAGATGCAATGGTCAAGATTCCTAATGGTTGGAAGTCTATGGTTGCCTGGTTGGAATCTAATGTAGAAGAGATTCTTGCTAGAGATGACAAGTTAGATTGCCTTGAAGAAGTCGTTGAAATCGACGGTGTGACCTATATGGATATCTTTGTACCGATTTCTTGCGTAAAATAAAGATTTTGGGATATAAAATACTTTGAAAGGAGTATTTTATGTTAGGAGCATTTTCATTAAGTTTAACAGTTAAAGATATTAAAGCGTCAAAGGCCTTTTACGAGTTATTAGGATTTGAGAAGTTTCATGGTGACATCGAACAGAAGTGGTTAATCCTAAAAAATGGTGATGTCACCATCGGCTTATTTGAAGGCATGTTTGAAAGAAACATCATGACATTCAATCCAGGATGGAACGATCAAGCTGAGGAAGTAAATCCCTTTAAAGACGTAAGAGAATGGCAAAAAGAACTCAAGGCTAAGGGGGTTGAGTTTATCGATGAGGTAGATGAAACTACTGAAGGTCCTGGTAATTTCATCATTCTTGATCCTGATGGTAATCCAATTATGTTAGACCAGCATAGATAAAATACAAACAGCATCTTTATAGGTGCTGTTTGTTTGTCTAGAAAAGACACTTGAAAAAAGGAAAACGTTATTAGGAAAAATCACATTGAACTTAGAAATCATTTAGACTATAATCACTAACAAGACTTCAATTGTCTGAAAATTCAGATATCGAAGAAAATGAGTGAGGAGGCGTGTATATGGACTTAAATGATCAATGCCCTAATAGACAGGGCTTATATGATCCAGTGTATGAAAAAGGCTCTTGTGGTGTTGGTTTTATCGCAGATGTAAATGGTGTAGCGACCCATAAGATTGTAGAAGATGGTCTTCAGATTTTAAAGAATATGGCACATAGGGGGGCAACTGGTGCAGATCCTGAAACAGGTGATGGTGCAGGACTTATGATTCAGTTGCCGCATGATTACTTTTCTTCGGCATTAAAAGAAGAAGGAATATCATTACCTCAAGTAGGTGACTATGGTGTAGGTATGCTTTTTTTACCACTTCAACCAGGTGATCGCTATAGGTGTGAAGGTATTTGTGAAAGAATCATACATGATCAAGGTCATGACATCATTACTTGGAGAAATGTAGAAGTCAATGAAAAGGTATGTGGTCATTCGGCTAGGGGCACAAGACCCATTATTAAACAGGTATTTATAAGTTCCGATGGACTTGATGAGGACAAGTTCAAGCAGACTTTATATATAATACGAAAAAGAATAGAAAATGAGATAAGAGAATTAGAGATTGACAACTTCTTTATATGTTCCTTATCGACTAGAACAATTGTCTATAAGGGGCTCCTATTGGCTCATCAAATTGAAGGCTTTTATCCAGAACTGAACAAATCTGATGTAACAAGTTCCATAGCTGTGGTACATCAGAGATATTCGACCAATACCTTTCCTTCATGGAAACTGGCCCATCCTTATCGATATGTCTCTCATAATGGTGAGATTAACACCATAAAGGGTAACGTGAAATGGATGGCAGCGAGAGAAGGAGAAATGACATCAAAGGTTTATCATGAAGACCTTGATATGCTACTGCCTTTAACAGATATTTCTGCAAGTGATTCTTATAACTTTGACTCAGTCTTTGAGTTTTTACTAATGAACGGCTATTCAGCAGGTCATGCACTGAAGATGCTAATGCCCGAAGCTTGGCGATATGATAGGACCATGCCACTGGCTTTAAGATCATTTTATGAGTATCATGAAGGCATGCTGGAAGCTTGGGATGGACCTGCAACCATTGTTTACTCTGATGGCATTCAAGTTGGCGTCTCTTTAGACCGTAATGGCTTAAGACCAGCCAGATACCTGATTACTGAAGACAATCAACTTATAGTAGCTTCAGAGGCTGGTGTCTTAAAGATTGATGAAAATAGGGTGAAAGCCAAAGGTAAACTTGGTCCAGGACAAATATTAATTGCTGATACAAATAAGCATACCATTGAGTTTGATGAGACGGTTAAGTCAAACTTGATTACTTGTAATGACTATGCATCTTGGATTGAAAGAAACAAGGTAGATCTTGATAAGATTGAATCTTCTGAAGATCTCATGTATTCACAAGAAGACTTACTTAAAAAGCAGAAACTATATGCCTATAGTGAAGAAGAACTAAGACGTGTGATAGCGCCTATGGCTGAATCAGGCAAGGAGGCCGTCAGCTCTATGGGAAATGATGTGCCTTTAGCAGTCTTGTCAGATGAAGCTGAGTTGATGTTTAATTACTTCAGACAGATGTTTGCCCAGGTGACCAATCCACCTATTGACCCTATTAGAGAAAAAAAGGTCATGTCATTAAATCAGTATCTAGGACGGTCGGGTGATATTTTAAAAGCTTTTTATGATCAAGGAGACGCACCTTATATAGAGCTAGAACAGCCTATCTTGTATGATGAAAAAATGAGTAAAATAAGAACTATTGGTATGGATTCATTAAGAAGCATAGATGTACCTATGGTCTTTTCAAAAGACCAGAATCTTAAAGAGGCTTTAGCGCTTATGTTAGACAGAGTTGAAGCTGCCGCTGAGTCTGGCTATAGGATAGTCATTCTCAGTGATCGATCTGCTGATCGCTACAATGTACCTATACCAAGTATACTAGGCGTTTCAGCTGTGCATAACCATTTGATCAAGAAGAAACTAAGAACAAAAGTTGATATCATAGTAGAAACAGCAGAGGCGCGTGATGCTTTTCATATGGCGCTTCTGATTGGCTATGGTGCAACAGCCGTATATCCCTATCTGGCGTTTATGTCGATTAAACAACTTGTAAAAAGTAATTTATACTTAGATATTTCATCAGAAAAAAAGGCCTGTATGAACTATGTTAGATCTCTTGGCTATGGTATCAGAAAGATAACTTCCAAGATGGGCATATCAACACTGAGGTCTTTCAATGGGGCTCAGATATTTGAAATACTGGGGTTGAATAAAGACTTGGTGGACGACTATTTTACTGACAGTATTTACAGATTGTCTGGTATCAGCTTGGATATCATTATGGAGGAATCACTTATTAGGCATAGAAAAGCATATGGGCAGAAGGACTATAAAGGTTTAGATGTTGGCGGAAAAATTCATTGGCGTAAGGGAGAGTCTGTCCATTTACTAGAACCTGAAGTCATAGCAGATTTACAGCATGCATGTAAAACGGATGATTATGACTTGTACAAGACTTTTGCAGACCGTGTGAATGATCAATCTAGACAGCTTAAAACCATTAGGGGTCTCTTTAAGTTTAAAGATAGACTGCCTATTGATATTGGACAAGTTGAATCTGTTGATGAAATTGTCAAAAGGTTTGCTACAGGAGCCATGTCATTCGGTTCACTTAGTAAAGAAGTTCATGAAACCCTTGCCATAGCAATGAATAAGTTAGGTGGTAAAAGTAACTCGGGGGAAGGAGGAGAAGACCCGTCTAGATATAAACCTTCTGAGAATGGAGACAATAAGCGGTCATCTATCAAGCAGGTAGCTGCAGGACGTTTCGGTGTGGATACGGAGTATCTGACCCAAGCAGAGGAACTGCAGATCAAAGTTGCACAAGGTGCAAAACCTGGAGAAGGTGGACACCTGCCTGGCAAGAAGGTAACTGAGGCAATTGCCAAAGTCAGACATGCATTACCTGGCATTGATTTGATTTCGCCGCCACCTCATCATGATATCTATTCCATAGAAGACTTAGAACAATTGATATTTGATTTAAAAAATGTCAACTCAGAGGCCAGAGTGAGTGTGAAACTGGTTTCTGAAGCTGGTGTAGGTACCATCGCAGCTGGTGTGGCCAAGGGGGCTGCAGATATGGTCTTGATAAGTGGTCATGACGGAGGTACAGGTGCAGCACCTTTAACTTCTTTAAAGACGGCTGGTGTTCCGTGGGAAATTGGTCTTTCGGAAACACATCAAACGCTTTTACTTAATAATTTAAGGTCAAGAATAGCGGTCCAGGTAGATGGTCAGCTTAGAACGGGTCGGGATGTCGCCATAGGTGCCATATTAGGTGCTGAAGAGTTTGGTTTTGCAACAGCCCCCCTAATTGTATGTGGTTGTATCATGATGAGAAAATGTCATAACAACACCTGTCCGGTTGGTGTTGCTACCCAAGATCCAGAACTTAGAAAAAACTTTAGAGGTAAGCCTGAACATGTCATCAACTATTTTAGGTTTATAGCTGAGGAGTTAAGAGAAATCATGGCTGAACTTGGGATTCGTAAACTAGATGATATGATAGGGCGTACTGAACTCCTTGAGATGAATCAATCCTTATTGTCTTGGAAGCATAAAAACTTAGATTTAAACGATATTTTATATAAGCCAGATCTACCAGAAAGATTTGGAAGAAGAAAGCTCATTGACCAAGTAGATCCAACTTTAGATGTTATGGACAAGATGCTTATAGTAAGAGCTGGTAAGAGCTTTAAAGACTGCTTGCCTACAAGACTTCAGACCAGCATTTGTAATGTAGACAGATCTGTTGGTGCTATTTTATCTAGTCAGGTGGTTAAGAACTTTGGTGCAAAAGGCTTAGAAGAGGATACCATTTATATATCATTTTATGGTACTAGTGGTCAAAGTTTTGGCGCTTTTTTAGCCCCAGGTATCACCTTTGAGCTAGAAGGTGAAACCAATGATTATGTGGGCAAAAGTTTATCTGGTGGCAAACTGATCATTAAACCCAGCCGATTGTCCAAGCTCGAGGCTTCAGATAATATCATAGCTGGTAACACATTATTATATGGTGCAACAAGTGGACAAGCCTATATAGCTGGAAAAGCAGGTGAACGTTTCTGTGTTAGAAATTCTGGCGCTGATGCTGTAGTAGAGGGCATAGGCGATCATGGTTGCGAATATATGACAGGTGGACATGTCGCTATCTTAGGTCCGGTGGGAAGAAACTTTGCTGCCGGTATGAGTGGTGGTACCGCTTATATATTAGACGACCAAAATAATCTGGATAAAAAATGTAATCAAGAACTTGTATCGATTTCTAACCTAACATCATATGATTATAAAGTCTTAAAGGACCTTATTGAAAAACACGTCGAGTATACATCCAGTAAGAAAGCTGCAGCACTTCTAGCAGACTGGCATCAGACAAGACATCGATTTAAGAAAGTGGTCAATCCAAGTTATGAAAGTTTGATTATGAAAAGTAGAACTGAAAGATGTGTGGGGTGATGATGTGAAGAGAATAAACATGAAAAAAGAAAGCGTTCTTACCAGGGTATCTCATTTTAACGAATTCTATGTCCTTCATGATAAAGAAACAATGGAAAAACAAGCTGACAGGTGCTTGGATTGTGGTGTGGCCTTTTGCAATTATGCATGTCCTCTTGGCAATATAAATCCAGACCTAAACTATTTGATTGCCCATCAGAAGTGGGATAAGGCCCTTGATTTACTTCATAGGACCAATAATTTTCCAGAGTTTACTGGACGTCTTTGTCCAGCTCTTTGTGAAGCAGCTTGCTCTTTATCCATCCATGGCCAGGCCATGACCTGTAAAGACATAGAACTGTCTATTGTGGAGTATGGATTTAAAAATGACTTAATTAAGCCTATCAAGCCTTTTGTCAAGTCAGGTAAGTCAGTAGCGATTGTTGGTTCTGGTCCTGCAGGTCTAGCAGCTGCTCAAGAGCTTGTTCGACTAGGCCATAAAGTGGTTGTATACGAAAAGTCTCATGAGTTAGGTGGTTTATTAAGTCTTGGTATACCTGATTATAAACTAGACAAGTCTATTATAAAAAGAAGAATCAAACAGTTAAGTGAAGAAGGTGTTATGTTTATTACAAACTGCCATGTGGGAGAGGATGTTAAAGCCAAAGAACTCTTAGACAAGTATGACGCCTTATGTTTGTGTGGCGGTTCTAGTGTACCAAGACAATTAGATGTGAAAGGTCAGACTTTTAAAGGCATTCATTTTGCTATGGATTACTTGACTCAGCAAAATATGATCAATCAAGATTTCGAAATAAAGAGTGATTTGATAAATGCTAAAGACAAGCATGTGGTTATCATAGGTGGTGGTGATACTGGAGCTGATTGTTTGGGTGTTGCCCTAAGACAAGGTGCTAAATCTGTCTCTCAAATAGAAATTATGTCTAAGCCACCGGAGGAGAGAACAACAGATATGCCATGGCCTTACTGGCCAATGACCTTAAAGACCAATTCTGCTCATGAAGAGGGAGGAAAAAGAATGTGGAGCCTCCTTACTAAAAGATTTGAAGGTCATAATGGTCATGTATCTGGCTTGTCATGTGTAGAAGTAGCCTGGCATAAGTCTGAAAGTGGCTACAAGATGGTTGAACTAGAAAACAGTGAATTTGTAATTGAAGCAGACCTGGTACTCTTTGCCATGGGCTTTTTACATCCCAATCAAGAAGGGGTTATAAAGGATTTGGATATCAAGATAGACGAAAGAGGTAACATCCATGGTACTAAGAATCAAACCAATCATAAAAAAATATTTGCAGCAGGGGATATGCACAGGGGACAATCTCTTGTTTGTAAGGCGATAGCAGATGGTCGTCATGCGGCTAAGCATATTGATGAGTATTTAAAAACAGCAGAGGTCTAATGACTTCTGCTGTCTGTTTTTTAGTTGTTATAGAATAAGCTGTTTGAAGAGAACTGTGGGTCACAAGTTACTTCAATGCCTAAAGATCTTAAGGTATTCTCATTGTTTGCAATTAACATGACTGTAGAATGTGATTCACAGTTCCTTAAGTCGTTTAGGTGATCTAAAGCGACTTGAGCGATAGGGTTAAATGCAGCACTGATTGAAAGTGCTATAAGAACTTCCTCTAAATTTAAGAGTGATTTCTTGTTACCAAGAGATTCAGTCTTTAAATCGATGATTGGATTTAAGATAGCAGGTGATAGTAAGTGGACATCATCTGATATACCAGCATGGCTCTTAAGTGCATTGATTACACATGCTGCTGTAGCATCCATTGCCTTACCATTCTTACCAGTTACAATCTTACCATCAGACAATTGTAACGCCATAGTTGCTACTGCTGTATCACTTTCAGTTGTTTTAGAAAGTTCTTCAGCATATTGTCTAGCTGGCTCAACAACCACTCTATCCGTTGCCTTTAATTGAAGTTCTTCCATAATCATCTTTGAACGGTTGTATGTATCAATGTCACATAAACCTTTCTTGTATTCAATACCAGTCTTAAAGTATCTTCTGATGATTTCTTGCTTAGATGCTTCCTGTACAATATCATCATCTGTAATACCAAAGGCAATTCTGTTAACACCCATATCAGTTGGTGATTGGAACATAGACTTTGTGCCAGTAATCTTTTCTAAGATTCTCTTTAAAACAGGGAAAGATTCAATGTCTCTGTTGTAGTTTACAGCCACTTCATTATAAGTGTCTAAGTGGAATGAATCCAGCATGTTGACATCTTTTAAATCAACGGTTGCAGCTTCATATGCAATGTTAACAGGGTGCTTAAGTGGTAAGTTCCAAACAGGGAATGTCTCAAACTTTGAGTAACCTACTTTTTTACCACGTTTATTCTCATGATACAACTGGTTTAAACAAGTTGCCAATTTACCGGAACCTGGACCAGGTGCCGTTACAACTACGATTGGCTTTGTTGTTTCTATATATGGATTTTGTCCGTAACCTTCATCACTTACAATCACATCTACATCTGTAGGGTAACCCTTTGTAGCGCGGTGCTTGTATACTTTGATGCCTTTTTGCTCTAATTTATTGATGAAGACCTTTGTAGCAGGTTGATCATCAAAACGTGTAATTAATACACTGTTGATTTCTAAGTCATATCCTCTTAAATCGTCAATTAATTTAAGGACATCCATATCATAAGAGATACCGAAATCTCCTCTGATCTTATTTCTTTCAATGTCGCCAGCATAAATACATACGATGATTTCTGACTGGTCTTTTAGCTTTTGTAGTAACTTGATCTTTGCATTTTCATCAAAGCCTGGTAAAACACGCTTAGCATGCATATCGAATATCAATTTACCACCGAATTCTAAGTATAATTTGTCAAATTGCTCAACGCGTTCAAGGATGAACTTTGACTGCTCTTCTAAGTATTTCTGAGAATTAAAACCTGTTTTCATATCTACCTCCATAGTCTCAGTATATTATGCCATAGATAGGTCTTATGCTCCAGTCAAATAGTCTCTTTTTGTAGGAAATAATAAGGGCTTTTTTGAACTTGTAGTAATTATACAAAAGCAAAATAATCATTTGTAATATATTGGTGAAATCTGATCAAATATTAGTTTGTTATTAAAGAAAAGAAAAAACATATCTATGAAATGAATTTTTATTTATAATTAGTGTGACATTTCTTGAGTTTATTCGTTTATATAGTGAGGGGGTGATGATTTGGAAAGTGATGTATTAGATAAACTGTATAAAAGTTATTATAGAGAACTCTACCTGTATGTGTTTTCCCTTTGCAAAAATCATCACCTTACAGAAGAGCTGGTCAGTGATACATTTTACAAGGCGATAATGAGTCTTAATGGTAATGAAAAACATATGAAATACTGGCTTCTAAGAGTTGCCAAACACTTGTGGTTCGACTATTTGAAGAAAAAGTCTTCTATATCCATCGACAATTTAGAACTTGAAAGCACTGAAAGTGGTCCTTTAGACAACTTATTAAAGACTGAAGACAAGAGGATGCTTTATAAGTCAGTTCTTTCTTTGCCGAACAAGTACAAGGAAGTTTTAATCTTGTACTACTACAATGATTATTCATTAAAAGAGATAGCTATGATACTAAAAATCAGTCCAGGTGCCGCTAGAACCTTATTATACAGGGCAAGAATAAAGTTAAAGGAGATAATTCATGAATGATTTTAAATCTTTGTTAGAGAAATATAAAAAGGGTCAGGCAAGTGATCAAGAGATCATCATTGTTGAAGAAGCCATAGAAAAAAATAAGGCCATAAATGACTATTTAGCTGAGTCAATAGAAGATTTCTCTATGGATGACATTGAGGATATTTCAGTCGATCTAGTTCATAAGAAGGTCAAGTCAAAGTTAAGAAAAAATATCATCCTATCAGTTTTGATTGTTATGAGTATCTTTGTCTTTGCAAATTTTATTCTGTCACCTGTGATGGATCGTATTTACTATGATCCAACAACTGTTACATATGGTCAGTATCATAAAGATATTGCCTATGATATGGCAGCTTTTACAGAGTTAAATGTGCCAGGATACAAAGCTTTAAATCCCTTGGTTATTGAAAAGGGGTATGGCTCGTATGATTTGGTTTTAAGAAGGAAAAACCTCTTTGAAGGCTTTGACCACGTTGCTCTTGGAGATAGGGTAGAAATTCAACTTAAGAGAGGCAAAAGACAAGGTTACTTTGATTACCTGTACGGCAATGGTGTTTATTTGGTTAATGACTCAGAGGAGTTTGATTATATGCCGTTTTATTATGAAACACCGCTTAAAGAACTTAGAGACATGCACAAGAAAAATTATATATCAGTCTTTCTTGAGCCAGAAGAATCGCTTGAATTATTAGATGTGGTAAAGCTAATGGATAAAGAAACTGATTTAGACTATAAATGGTTGTCTGTTAAAAATATGGACCTTGTAGAAGGTAGACCCATTGGATTTAATCCAAGTATCAGTGATACCTACAGTGTCGTCGAGGAGTTTGATAGAGAAAGGTATCCCTATTTTGATTTACATGAATTCTTCGGTGATATGGTTGGTTCTTTTACAGAAGATGAATATATGGTGAAGACATCTGAAATTTATCAAAAGCACTTCATATCACTTGTCAACTACTTAAATGACCGTGAAGATTTTGTTAGATTATTTGGTTACAATACTTATCATTATGAGCTTTACCAGGAGACACTTGATTATGTTGAGAAGAATGGTGTTAAAATTAATGGCTTTTTAGTTTACGGTGAAGCGGAAGCCCTTGTATCATTTATTGAAAACAATGATATTAAGACCATACAGATATTAGATGTTAAAACTTCAAAGTACTCGAAATAAAGGCAGACGCAAGTCTGTCTTCTTTATATAAAAATATTTCGTGACACAAAGTAATTTTACATTGTATACTATAATAGGACAATGAATCAAAAGGGGGATGGTTATGAAGTATCCAAATTCAAGTAAAGCGTATTTTGTAGAAGAGATCTTTGGTACAAGTGTGGAGGATTCCTATAGATGGATGGAGAACGAAACAGATGAGAGACTAAAAGTCTGGATTGATGAGCAAAACAAGGTGACTCAGTCTGTACTTGAACAGATAGAAGGTAAGGACCAGATTAAAGAAAGACTAAAATCACTCTACAATTATCCTAAGTATGATGATGTAAGAGTGATTGGAGAAAATATCATTTATCAATACAATGATGGTCTTAATAATCAGAGTATTTACTACATACAAAAAGGGCTTGATGGGCAAGCTAAAGTCCTATTAGATCCAAATACACTGTCAGAAGGCGGTACGGTAGCCATAGACTTAAATGGTGCTTCAAAGGACAACAGGTATCTTGCTTATCTGCAAGCTGATGCAGGTTCTGATTGGCATGAAATCAGAATCATTGACTTAGAGACCTTAGAGATTTTAGAAGACAAGCTTGAATGGGTTAAGTTTACTTTTGTTTCTTGGAAAGACCATGGATTCTACTATTCGGCTTATGAAAAACCAGATGAGGACAAAGCCTTGTCTCAAAAGAATACCAATATGAAAGTTTACTATCATGTATTAGGCCAGTCTCAAGATCAAGACGTCTTAGTTTACTCTGATGATGACAATCCTTTAAGGTATCATTCTACATTTGTAACAGAAGACCTAAAGAACTTGATTCTTATTTCTAGACAAGGTACTTATGGCAGTCAAGTAGGTGTCTTAAAAGATCATAAGCTTGAGCCAGTATTCGAAGGCTTTGATACACAACAGATTTATATAAATTCAAAGGGGAGTAAAGCTTATTTCATTTCTGATGAGCAAGCTGAAAATAAGAAAGTCGTATGTTTAGACACAGAATCATTAGAGGTGTCTTGTATCATAGAAGAGTCGGATGATAATATTCAGACGGCTCATATAGTCAGGGACAAGTTAATCGTCACTTATTTAAAAGATGTAAAGTCTATCGTTAAAGTATATAGTCTTCAAGGTGACTATATGGGGGATATTGACCTGCCTGGAATAGGAACACCTTTTAACTTTACTTCATCAGATAATTATAATCAGGTGTTTTTCTCTTATACATCATATATAAGTCCAACAACTCTGTTTGCTTATGATTTTGAACTTCAGAGGACTGGTGTGTTTAAAGAGTCGAAAATCTCTTATGACAGTTCAGATTACATCACAGAGCAGATTTTTTCAAAGAGTAAAGATGGTACCATGATTCCTTCTTTTGTGACTTATAAAAAAGGTACTAGCCTAAATGGCAGTAACCCAACCATGTTATATGCTTATGGTGGTTTTAACAATGCAGTAAAACCTAACTTTAAGCCATCTGTAATTTACTTTATAGAACAGGGCGGAATCCATGTGGAAGCCGGTATCAGAGGTGGTTCTGAGTACGGTCAAGCTTGGCATAAAGACGGCATGCTGTTTAAGAAACAAAATGTATTTGATGACTTTATCTCTGTTGCTGAAGATTTAATCCAGAGAAAGTATACATCTAAAGAACATCTTGCTGCATCAGGTAGGTCTAATGGCGGCCTCTTAATGGGTGCAATTTTGAATCAAAGGCCAGACTTGTTTAAAGTGGTATTTCCTATAGTAGGAGTGATGGATATGCTCAGATATCACAGATTTACTGTAGGTTGGGGTTGGGCCGTTGAATATGGAAATCCAGAAGAAAAAGAGCACTTTGAAAATATCATCAAGTATTCTCCATACCATAATATAAAAGACAAAGATTATCCAGCTACCATGGTTTTAACAGCTGACCATGATGATAGAGTAGTACCATCACATTCGTTTAAGTATATATCAAGGTTACAAGAAACGAATACAAGTGACTATCCGGTTATTATCAGAATTGATAAGGATGCAGGACATGGGGCGGGTAAGTCCGTTGAAAAGCTTATGGACGAAGAGTCAGATAAATTGTCATTTATGTTGTCTTATATAAAATAGGTTTATTTCCTCGTATTTTGTGTATTTTATACGAATTGAGGTAGTTATTAAGTAACATGTAATTTGTAGAATAGCTACTAATGTGGTATAAATAAATATAGAGAAATGGAGGATATATTGAGAATCTTAGTAATTGGCATGATTCTAGTCGGTGCAATAATCATGCTGATAAGCATCATGAAATACTCAAAATTATTTGAGTTTCCACTGAATCTAAAAAATGATAAGCATTCTAAAATTTCAATGATGATTAGAATCAACTTTTATATGATGTTCTTTTTCTTTATTGGTTATTTAATTACCACATTTATGTTGGTTACTGGTATAGAAATTTCTATTTTGTTGATTGGTATGATTTTTCTGTTCGGCGCATTGTTCGTATTTAGTGTAATATTCATTCAGTTTGAATTAAGTGAAGTCATTAATGAAATATATTCTTTTCATACTGTGGAAGCACTCGTTAATACCATAGAGGCTAAAGATGTTTATACACAAGGTCATTCAAGACATGTTGCAAACTTAAGCGTTTGCCTATATGAACATCTGCCAAAAGATATGAAAAAACAAATGAATCCACATATGATCAGGTATGCAGGATTTCTACATGATATAGGAAAAATAGGCATATCGGATACCATATTAAATAAGAATGGAAAGCTGACTGATGAAGAGTGGGAGATTATGAAAACCCACCCTAAGATAGGTAAAGATATCATTTCTTCCAATGTGATCTTATCATCTATTGGAGATTGGATTTTGTACCATCATGAAAGAGTAGATGGCAAGGGTTATTATGGACTATCAGGTGATGAAATACCTTTAGAAGCCAAGATCATTGGTGTGGCAGATACTTACTCAGCCTTAACTACTAAAAGAGTTTATCATACTGCTAAGACTCATGAACATTCTATAAGACTTCTTAAGGAAGCTTCAGGACACCAGCTGGATACAAAGCTTGTAAATGTTTTTTCAACAATAAATGAATCTGTTTTAGATGGATGTATTCCTGAAGAAATGTATGTTAATAAAGAAGAGTAAAAGCCGCAATCGCGGCTTTTTTAGTTGGCATTTTCTTGATTTTCAGTAAGTTCACTTAAGTCATCGACCACACCTTTGAGTGACTCAATGTGTGAGGATGCTGTCTTAATACATGTCAACATGGTATCAATCCTTGATTTTGTCTTTTCCATAATGACATGTGTTTTGTGTGAGTTGTCTACAACATCTTCAATACCGGATTTGATTTGATGACTTTCATCTTGAATATTTTTGATGTCTTTGTTAAGTAACTGCATAAGTTCTTCGTTGGTTTCGCTGATATTGGCGATTTCATTAACACCAGATGTAACATCTTGAACCAAAGCATTTTGATGGTTGTTAAGATCTGCAAGTATGTTCATTTCCTCACTAACAAGACTTGTGTTGGTATTCAGTACAGCTATGTTTTCTTTGGTTTTTTCAGTTAACAACTTTGATTCTTGAGCAAGTTTTTTTACTTCATCTGCAACCACTGCAAAACCCTTACCATGTTCTCCGGCACGTGCACTTTCAATTGATGCATTAAGTGCTAGTAAATCTGTTTGCTCTGCGATTTCTTCAATGGCTGCTGCAAGTGTAAATATGGTTGCGGCCGCTTCTTCAAGCTTGCCGACATTGTCTAAAACCTCACCTGTTTTCTCATTTACTTTCGAGCCGTTGTCTTCAAGTTGAACAAAGTCATTTTTCATCTGTCGGATTTTAGAACTCTCCTGTAGAAATTGATTGTTAAGCTTAGCAGATAAATCAGATACTGAGTTGATTTTATTATCTATTTCATTGATGGAAACATGTTGTCTATCTGTCGTATCTGATGTGCTTTTGGCTCTGTCTAGGACATGAACAGAATCGCTATCTAGGCCGTTAGAAACATCCTCAATGGTGCCGTAAGAACTCATGAGTTCTTTGTGACTGGATTTTAACTCACTAGTTGTATAGTTGATAGACTTCATCATCAGCTTTTGATTATCAAATGCGGTTAGAATACTGTCCATCTGGTCTTTGTTTGACTTTTGATAACCGTATATCCTGTTGGCTATAAGTACGTTTGAGTATAAAATTAAGACCATTATAAATATCATTAAAACATATGAGAGCATGTTGTCACTTGTCGCTAAGCCTGATTGAAGATCCATAAGCGTTTTGGTAACGATGATAATCAACTGAAGACCAGAATTGATCCATGTAAAGGTTCTCTTGCCGTATAAGGCAAATGTAATTGTAAATGGGATATAAAAGGCATATATGGTGATGACCTCAGTTGTCATAAATATACCTGTCCACACTAAAAAGAAGATGATAGAGACAATGACACCAGGTGTAAAAATATTGGGATTTCGTTTATACATTATATAAGCCGCTAGCACAGAACCTGGTATGAAAATGATAAATCCTATTAAAACGGCCATACTTCTAGCACCTGTGTAAGCCTGGTAGCCTATAGAAAGTGTTGATAAGATGGCTATAAAGGTACTTACACCAAGAAGTGATTGATTGATACGCTTTATGTAATCATTATTATTCATAGAAACTCCTTCATTTGTTTTATTTGAGTTATATCCTTTTAGGGTAGTTTTTAAACGGTTATATTGAGATTTGTTTATATATTTCATTTGTGATTAGCTCTTTCACTTAAGTGAATTAGTGGTGTGATTATTGGGTAGAATTAAGATGTATTTATCCAAAAAAAGTTAGATGGAGGTATTATGAATGGTTCAGATAAAGTGAAATATATTGAGAAACTGGTTAATCCAATTCATGTTGGTACTTTGCATTTTATTCAATCTTTTAATAATTTGATTCCAAAAAATGTACAGAAAAAAATGGTGCAAGCACAAGGAAAGAAAACACCATATATGGGATTCGTTGTCGAACCGTATAGTAGTTTTTTATTCTATGAATTAAAAAACCTTGAGTATGCTAAATCTTTTCTACCAGAAGGTTTTGAACTGATGAAAAGCAAGGTTTTTGATGATGATGATGAAAAATTCTATGGGATTTTAGGAAGTTTTACTGCTCATACAAGTGGCTTCTGGGGCATGAGAACAGAGTTTTACGTGATTGCGAGAAATATGGCTACCGATATGCTGAGTTGGATTATCATAGATTATGATACCAATACCATTACTTATGATCCAAAGAATATACTTAGTGATCCCAATGTAGACGAAGGTATTTTCACAGTTGATTTTAATGGTCAACTTCATGTTGATATGATAAATCAAAATGGTCGTAAAATTATCTACGACTATGATGTCAAAAAAGGTCGAATGGAAGCTCTAGACAGAAGGCTTTGGATAGAAGGAAACCTTTCGATTGCATACGGTACTAATAAAGTAGATGATGATCCAGGTGTATTTTCATTAATTTTTGATCCAAAGGAGTTTAACCAAGCTTTGAGAGTACCTAGTGAGGTATTCAACATGAAGACGAATAATTGGTTTCCTGGTTTAATTGAAGATGCACCATCCGTTTTAGTTTGCTTTCCATTTTCACAACATTTCTTATCTGATAGTCCTGGTCATAGCAGCCAACTAAAAAGTGAGGAGGAGTTGATCGAAAAACATGAAAATGTAGACTATGAGAGTTTAAACGTGTTTTCCACAAAATCTTTTAAAGCATCTATATTAATAGGGGGAATCCTCTCTTTGCTAACGAACTCTATTCTCTTGTTATTGTATATTTTAAAGTAGGACCATAATCATACTCAGATTATGATTTAATACTTCCATAATACTTTGACTTAGAAATATCTGGTAGAATGAATATAAAGTATAGACATGTTTTTATCTTAAATAGGAGAAGTAAAATGAATGAAGTCTTTTTAATAATAGCTTTTATAGTAAATATCCCGATTATCATATTTGTTCAGAAAAAGATTTTCAAAACGAATGAAGAGATTATCAAAAACATCGAATATGAAAATAAACCAGATTTGGTATCTGTTTACGATGGGTCTATACTAGAAGATATGAAGTACAGGAAAAAGAACAGAAGTTTCACCTTCATTTTATGTTTGATTGGTCTAGCTGAGTATGGTTTATTCAAAGGTGTCATGTGGTTAATTGATAAGATGTGATTAAATAAGTCTGTGGAGGAATTATGTTTGATTCAAAGCCTAAAACAATCTTTGTCATTATACTAGTCTGTGTGCTTGCTTTTTATGTTGGCGGCAAGTATAAGACAAAGGTCCATTATAACAAAGACAGTCAGTATATCATCAATGACCTCTACATTTCCTGTCATCATTTGATTGATGATATTGAGTATATAGAAGAAAAAGTGATAAATGATCCTGACAATCATGAAGCTATCAACCATAGCTATCAAAGCCTTGTGAAAGAGTTGAATGAACTAGAAAGCAACCTACACCTGTCTAGAAAATTGATGAGCAAATATAATAAGGATGATATAGGCGTTCTTTCTAATATGGAGTTTTCTCTTCACCATATTAGGCTAATTCTTGGAGGCGTGAATACAAATGATGTAACCATCAGTCATGATTTTTTAGAAGACGGCATCTTAACTTCTGAGGAGGTGACACTCCTATCCAAAATCAAAGGTGAGTTTGTTGAGATAGTGGATGAACTGATGGATGAATCAGGACAGGCAGACCAGTCGATTACAATGACTCAGTTAAAAAACGTTCTTGAACCATTTACAAATGACTTTATAGAATCAATAATTTATGAGCCTATTAATAATTGGTAAGTAAAAATACTACCCACAAGTTTTTGTAGGTAGTATTTTTTATTTATGGTCATAGATCAAACAGCCTTTGTAAGTATAGGAAAAACCATACCACCTAGTATAGAGTTGAAGCGGCATATTCTTACTGTTTTTATAGAAACATCTTGGTGTTCTAGATATATCATCAAACTGAATGATTAGGTCTTCTCCTCCAAGATTATCATGAATTTCTCCAGCTGTAATGATGGTATTTACTTCATAAAATTTAGCTTGTTTATTAACGACAACACCGAGGCCGATATCATGTTCGTTTAAACGCCCGTCTTTTGCAGCCATGCTTTTTCTGAAGTGAGGGGGGATCAGCCCCTTATTGCCTCTAAGAAGTTTGTCTGAAACTTTTGCAAAAATGCTAAAAGGAAAGGGGATTTGAGATATAGCGATTTGCAAGTTTGGATGTGTTTCTATGGCCATGTCCAGCATGTAATGAAATAGATTATCTGTTTCTAATGTTCGTCCTTCGTACTTGCCCATGATGCATTCACCTGTAATGTGATTCCAATAGGATTTTGTTTCTAAATCTCTTAAGACAACCAGGCCGTCATATAAACCACCTGCCTCAAAAGTTAGATGCTTGCCATCAACTATTGGTGTCATCCTAACACCAGTGTTACAAACACCTCAAAATGAAATCATAAAGGATTCATTATCAAGCTTTCCATTTGCTACATGATGATAGGTCATTTGCTTGGTCATTAAACCGTAGAAGGTGTTGTGATGTTCAAATACCAAGACGCCTTCTTGACCTGACAAAATACCGTCTCCAATAAGTTGTTTTGCAGTCACAAAACTGGATACCTCGAAAGGTTTGAATTTGGTTTTCTTGTGTATGATCAGTCTACTTTTGTCAATTGACATTTGTTCACCTCTTTCAAATAACAGGTAGAAAAATACCTTGTATTATATTGATACCTATTAGGACTCTAAATAAACGACTTAAAATATGATTAATAAATCTAATAGTGGGCATTTAATCAATGTAGTGTGAATCAAAGGAGGTTAGAGTGACATCAATTATTAGTAAAAAGAAGCTGGGTTTTCATTGGGAAACGCAAGATCCTTTTCTATTTTGTGCACACCATGAAGACAAGTATCCAAAAGGTAATGAAGACTTTGGACCTGACAAGCCACTAATTGGAAGAAACTTAGGCAATGATTTTGATCTAAGCAATGATTGGAAAATGTACCATGGAAGTACTGTGCCAGGTTTTCCAGAACATCCTCACAGAGGCTTTGAAACTGTTACCATTGTGTTAGAAGGTTATGTAGACCACTCTGATTCAGCAGGTCAAGCTGGCAGATACGGAGAAGGTGATGTTCAGTGGATGACAGCAGGTAAAGGGATGCAGCATTCAGAGATGTTTCCTCTCTTAAGTCAGGACAAGGAAAATCATTTGCACTTGTTTCAAGTATGGCTGAACTTGCCAAAAAAGAATAAGTTTGAAGAGCCTCATTTTAAAATGCTTTGGCATGAGGAAATCCCTATTATCGAAATTGGTAAGCAGTCTAAACTAAGGTTGATAGCAGGCATTTATGAATCTTACAGTGCGATTTCACCTGCTCCAGATTCATGGGCAGCAGAGGAGTCAAATAATCTGGATATTTTTATAAAAAATCCGAGAACACTCGTGTTTTTAAACATGAGATGAATCGGATTTAATAGTTGGTATAAATAACTTTGATCCAAAAAAAAACGGAACAAAACTATTAAAATTGAATACGAACACCTGTTCTTTTCTCCTGAAACATGGTATAATATTAGAGAGAGAGGAGGTGAATAAATGAGTAAAAAAGGTACTTACAGAACAGTACAAATTAGGATAAAATCAGGTCATGATATGTATAATTATTGTGATGAAATGTGTTTTAACTCAAAAAACCTTTTTAACACAAGCAACTATCATTTCAGACAAGTGTTTTCAGGAATAGGTAAGAGTAAGCGTCATAAAAATGAAGATGAAGTCATCAATGACATTAATGAGAAAATCCCTCTGATTAACAAGAAACTTCGAGAAAGTCATAAGAAGAAAAATAAGAAAGGTAAAAAAGCAAAGGGGCCAGTGCAGTTTAACTTGCTATCAAAGGATAATAAGGTTGTGACTTACAATCTACTAGATGCATATTTCAAATACATCAATCAAGTAGATTATAGGTCAATACCAGCTCATACAAATCAGAATACAATCAAACAAGTTATTCGGGCATGGAAGAGCTATTTTAAGTTAATGGAACTCTATAGAAAAGGTGAGTTAGAAGACGAACCTAAAATACCAAAATATAAAAAGAAAAATGGCAGATATGTTGTGGTTTTGTCCAATCAGGTGTGTGTGATAAAAGACGATAAGGATCCTTATAAAAAAGATAAATATTTGAGATTTCCAAGGACTAACTATCAATTGAATATCACAAAATGCATGGACTATGAAAAATTTAAATTAAAGGAAGTGCGTATTGTACCAGGTTCAAGTTTCTATACACTTGAGATTGTACTGGATCTTGGTGAATCAGAAGAGCTGTCACATGAAAGTAAGCGTCTATTGGGTATTGATATCGGTGTAAACAACTTTGCAACTATTGTAAACAATGTTGGTCAGCGACCAGTTATTGTAAATGGCAAAGGACTTAAAAGCATCAATCAATACTATAATAAGAAACGTGGACGATTAATGAGTACCTTGAGAAATGGCAAACAGAAAGATGAAGGTCAGTATCGTTCAAAGCAACTGAATCGATTAGATGAAAAAAGAAATGCAAAGGTAAAAGATTTTTTACATAAGTCCAGTCGTTATATTATAGATTATGCTGTAGAGCATGGTATAGATACGATTGTAATCGGTTATAACAAAGAATTTAAACAAGCCTGTAATATGGGAAAGAAAAACAATCAAAAGTTTACAACAATCCCATTCAAAAGATTCATAGATATACTTGACTACAAAGCAAATGATGCAGGCATCAAATTAATCGTTACTGAAGAAAGTTATACATCGAAAGCGTCATTCCTAGATGGTGATGAACTACCAGTCTATGATGAAAATAATAAGAAGACTTATAAGTTTTCAGGCAAGCGTATAAAACGAGGCTTGTATAGGACGAAAACAGGTATAATCATCAATGCGGATGTTAATGCAGCATTTAATATCATAAGAAAAGTATTTCCAAATGCGAAAGGCGAATGGAACAGAGGCGTCTTGGAGGTGCCAATTAGGATAAGGGCAGTTTGCTAATCTCCTAAGGAATCTCGTGATTTTAATCATGAGAACTTCAATTAAAGGTGATGACCTGTTAATTGATGATGAAGTCTTGCCTAAAGACCATCAAGCATTTTTAAGTGATAAGGCAAAAGTGTTTAAGGCAAGTAGGTCAAAAGTGAGTTTTTTAATATTACAATCTGAGCCTATTGGTGAACCTGTAACCATGTATGGGCCTTTTGTCATGAATACTGAAGAAGAAATCAACCAAGCTTATAGTGACTATCGATCTACTCGATTTGGTGGCTGGCCATGGGAAAGATCAGATCCTGTTCATGGAAAGGAAAAAAAGAGATTTGCTAAGTATGCTGATGGCAGTAAAGAAGAGAGAAAAATAAGCTCTTTGAATATATGATAAGAAAAAGTTTTGAGGAAAATCTCAAAACTTTTTAATCGTTTACTATAGGCATAATGGCATATTTGTTTTTATAGAGTTGTATAGCTGACATACCTATTAGAACAACCATGCCGATCAAGGCTATAGTTTGTAATAGTCTGTATGATCCGAGTGCGCTTAATGAGTTATTTATTCCGTAGTAGGCCCATGCAATTGGCATTGGAAAAATAGCATTTTCAGTCTTTAGTAAGACTACTGCAGTTAAAGCTACCGCAACAAGTAAGACAATAGATGACCAGATTTCTGGAGATACATTAAAACCATTCCACTCAATTTTAATCAACCAGGCTGAAATGTTAACAACTGTTGCAATGAATAACCAACCTCCATAAAGACCGAATGCGGCAGGTAAAAGCAAGCGTTTTTGACTCTGAAGCTTGCCTACTGCCTGTATCATTAAAACAAGTACAATAGAGAAGGCAAATATAAATATCGATGAAAGGCCAATTAGATCATATGAAAATGAGATGATCCAAATAATATTTAAGCCACAGGACAGCCAAAACAAGTAACTGAGTTTTTCTGTTGCCTGTCTGTAATAGTTATAATCTTTTTTCACTATCATCATCACTATGGAAAGAATCAGCAAAATATAAATCACACTCCATATACTAAAGGTAGCTGGTGAAGGCGTGATAAGTGTCTGATACATATCAGATATTTCCTTTTGGGACATGTTGTTGATAAAACCAGATGCACCAAGGCCGTTAACAATCAGTGTTAAAAGCAGTAGTATGCCGTTAATCCAAGCTTTTCTTTTAGTAGTCATAAAACCTCCAATTCAATTTTCTCTTATTGTTGGTATTACCCATTTATTGAGTTTCTAATTATTTTGTTATCCATAATTAATATACTCAGTAAAAGGGCTTTTGATAGCATTCTATTATCAGTAAGAATAATCGAGTGACTGAATGAAAACATACAATTTGAGGTCATAGTAATTTTGACGAGAATGTGTTTGCTTGACTAAAGTTCATTATTGAATTAATATAGTCTTAGTACATGTAAGGAGATCCTATGAATAATGAAAAGATAAAGGGCGTTGCAACCTATAACTCTATATTAAGGACTAAGTTAAATGATCATATCAAACATAAACTTCGTGAAGTAGGTAATACAGAGCTAGTTCCAAGTCATGGTTCAATATTAAATGCACTGTATGAGAACGGTGGCAAGATGCAAATCAAAGATTTGTACGATCTTTTGCTAAAGCAAAAGTCTACAGTGACAGAGATGATCAAACGTTTAGAGAAACTAGGCTACTTGGAGAAAGAAGAGTGTCTTAAAGATAAGCGTGTCACATTTGTTGTTGCTACTCAGAAGGCCATGGACTTTAGAGAAGATTTTAATCATGTATCAGAGTCACTATTAGAAAAGGTATTTACAGATTTTACAGATCAAGAAGCCGAGGAGTTTTTAAGACTCCTGAAAAAGGCTATCAAGAATTTCACCTAATCTTATTAGGTGTTTTTTATTTATGTATTTTGTTCAAAGTTGAATAAAAATTATAAGAACTGTTGACTTTTGTTCAATGTTGAATTAATATATAAACACAGTTCAAAGTTGAACGAAATTAAGGAGGCTTAAATGCAAAAGAATATAGGTAATGTAATAGGCATGTATCCAATGCCAATAACAATTGTAGGTACAGAAATAGATGGTAAGGTCAACTGGATCAACATTGCACATGTTGGTGTTATTGGTATGGATTCTATGATGTTAAGTATGGGAAAGGCTCATTACTCTAACATTGGAATTAGAAAAAACAAAACGGTTTCTATCTCTTTAATCACTGCTGATATGATTCCGGCAGCAGATTATGTCGGTTTGGTATCTGGTAAAAACACTGATAAATCTGACGTGTTTGAGTTCTTTAATGGCCATTTACAAGGTGCGCCATTGATTAAAAATGCACCAGTTACCATGGAATGTGAAGTTGTGGATGTATTTGAAACGGAAACCAATGAACAGTTCGTTGTTAAGCCGATAAACACATATGTTCAGGAAGAGTATTTAGATGAAAATGGAAAAATAGACTTCGTAAAAGTGAGTCCGGTCTTATTTGAAATGCAAAAGAGACGTTATCTTTCAACAGGTGGGGCGCTAGCGGATTGTTGGCATATCGGCAAAACATTTAAAGGAGAATAAAATGAATAGTGTCTACATGATATACAGTCACCGTATGGCGCCAGGCAGATCAAATGAGTACTTAGAATACTCAGCTGAAGCATTTCCATTGGTTGAAAAGCATATGAAATCAGGCTTGATTAAAGAAATGAAGGTTCTTAGAAAATTGACAGGAAGTGAATCTTTCGCTATGATTGCAAGATTTAATAGCATGGCTGACGCAACGGTTTACATGGATGATTTCAACAAAAGCGGTCTATCACTTAAGTATCAAGATGTACAGTTAGATACAAAAATAGAACTGTACGAGATCTTAGAAGATGATGATGTTCAAAGTATCTTTGATATATTAAAAACATTAAAGTAGGGGTGTAAAATGAGTAAAGTAGCAATCGTATTTGGTAGTCCAAGAAAAAATTCTAATACGCACATATTAGTGGATGAGGCTATCAAAGGACTAAATGAAAAAGGTGTTGATCATGAAATTTTATATTTGAATGATCTGAATATCAAAGGTTGTCAGGCTTGCTATTATTGTAAGCGTAATGACACAACGAAATGTGTTATAGATGATGATATGCAAAAGGTTTATAAGGCCATGGAAGAATCAGATGGTCTGATTGTAGCAGCGCCAATCTACTTTTGTGAAGTAAGTGCCCAAACAAGATTGTTTGTGGATAGATTGTTTCCGTATTATGATATGCATTTACAGTCAGCTTTTCCACAGGGCAAGGCTTTGTCATTTATCATCACTCAAAACCAACCAAATAAGACTCTGTTTGAGAGGCATATCAATGATTTTAAGATGGTTGTCGGTATGCTTGGTTATGAAAGAAAAGAAGATTTGTTAGTAGAAAATGTTGATAAAGGTTATAAGCCAATGGTTACAGAAAGACCTGACATGATGGATAAGGCTTATAAGATTGGATTAGAATTATTAAATTAGAGACGTACTATATGAAGTCAAGTGATTCATGATAATTTTTTCAAAATTTGTGTCTAACTAAAAAAATGCATGCTTAATAGAAGTAGTGTTAGCTACTTCAAAAATTAATATGGAAGTTAATGCTTATCGATTAAACTTTGTTTCGG
>NZ_VANV01000021.1 GCF_022496765.1 Acidaminobacter sp. JC074
TTTGATTTTCTGTTTCTTTGTTTTCTTGACGCCATTACTTCATTTACCATCCTTTGTGTCCTTTCTAGATTGTAGCACACAAAGTCAATAAAAATAAGTGTGCTATCAGATCCTTAGTTCTGATTTACACACTTTATTTTACACTCCCCAAATTTTATCGAATGATAGCTCTTCAATGTCAGCTTTTTAATAAGCTATTAGCATATATTTTTGCTGAAACCTCAAAAACACTGTCATCTCCAGATGCACAGTGTTTTTATATAGTTCTCTATAGCATTGACTATAAAAATATCTGAATAAGTAGAAACATCATTAATATACTTATAGAGTGAATCGGCAGTACTCCTTGCTACTAAAACTATCCTTCCATAATTGCTAGACAATGTCATTACTTACTACAAGAACAGGCCGATGACCTTTCTGTTCATGCCTTTTGTGTAGGATTCAGGGAGACCCAATAAATATCACCTTGCTGAACTTGTCAATCATTTATTTTCTTCATATTTCCATTCTTCCTCACCAACAATATCCCATTCATCTTCTATATCATAAGATTGAAGGCTTTCTGCATCAAAATCTTCTAGTAAACTAGCAAGCAGCTCTCTCCCTTTTAACTCAGGTTTTCTAATTACTAAACTATCGTTCTCAATTGTTAAATCCACTTTATCACCACAATGAATACCAAGTGTATCTGCAATAATCTTGGGAATCCTTATTGCTTCGCTATTTCCCCATTTATTCAAAGTAACTAACATAGTTCTCCCCTTCCTCTGAATACATTGTATTATTTTCTCATATTAGAGTCAATTTGACTAAGTTATTATGTATAAGAGTCATACATATAGTGAAGCATTTCTATTTAAACTGTCATTCTTAATAGACTGAGATATTTATCATTTACAAGAATGATATATTAATATGCTCAATACCTAATATGATCCACATAATTAACTTAGCTTATATTTTGAAATTAATAACATTACTTTTGATTAACTCCTCTCTTTACATCAAAAGACCATTTACAATGGCCTTTTAACTTTAGTATATCATTATACTTTTTCCTTAATCTTTTTCTGAGCAGCATCCACTGCATCTTTGATACCATCATAACCTGTACATCTGCAAAGGTTGGCGTCTAGCCATATTTTCTTACCTGATTCATCAATATCCGGATTGTCTCTTAACATGGCATAAGCATTCATTAGAAAGCCAGATGTACAATAGCCACATTGGAAGCCCCCTTTATCTACAAAAGCTTCCTGAATTTCAGTGTTTTCTAATCCCTCTATGGTTGTAATCTTATTATCTGTACAAGAGACTGCTAAGATCATACATGCTTTCATGGGCTTATCATCAATTAAAACTGTACAGGCGCCACAATCGCCATTTTCACACCCACCTTTTGGTCCGGTATAACCTACTTTTTCTCTTAAGACTCTCAGTAAGGTTTCATTAGGTTTAACTAAGACCTGATGAACATGACCATTTATATCAAGTTCTATCATTTGATAACCAGAGTATGCAATCATTATTTATCCTCCATTTCTCTAAAGATAGAATCCAAAGCTTCTTCAAACAAATGTTTCTTGTAAGCCTTACTAGCCCTTTTATCATCTTTTCCAAAAGACTCAAAATCACCTTTTATACCTTCTAGACTCTCATTACTAAAAACTTTAAAAAGTGGATACGAGCAGTAGCCAGAAACAGCCACTGACTTCTCAGAGTCATTTCTTACAAAAACATGTACAATCGGATAATCAACAGAAGTGGTTTCTGTATATCTCTTCATCCCATAGGTAATCCTTTTATTAAGATACTTTATCTGATAGAGTATCTCACCTGGACTTAACTTCAAACGTTTATCAAATAGGTCTCTTAGTTTCACTTCCCTTAGGCCTTGCTCTCCATAAGTTACAATGTCAGCATCTAATGCAAGTAGTGGCAAAATAGCCTCCTTATACGGCAGTCGACCACAGATATTACCACCTATTGTAATAGCGTTTCTTACAGTATGGTCTCCTATATGAATAAGGACTTCTTTTAAAATATCAATATTATGCGTCTCAATGATCTCATTAAGGGTAAGACATCCACCCAAAACAACTTCTTCTTCACACCTTATGGTTTTAATGCCTTCGATGTCTTTAATGTCAATCAATGCATCAGCCTTTATAGTACCTTTTCTAAAAGAAGTTATAAGTTCTGTACCACCAGCATAATAAAATACCTTCTTTCCTTTTCCAGTCAGGTCCTTGTATAAATCATAAGCTGACTTTAAATCTGAAGCTTTATAGTAGTCAAAATCAAAATTAATCATCACTGGCCTCCTGGATTTTTTCCCATACTTTTTCTGGTGTAATTGGTATTGCACTTAAGTCTTTTCCAACTGCTCTCGATAAGGCATTTGAAATCGCTCCCGGCATACCAATAACAGATTGCTCACCTAAGCCCCTTGCACCAAATGGACCATCAAACTGAGGTGTTTCTAAGAACTTCACTTCATAAATCGGGGCGTCACTGTATCTCATGATTTTAAAGTCTCTTAAGCACTCGCTTGTAATCTGTCCATGTGTATTGTATTTAAAACCTTCCATAGTCGTATAGCCAATCCCCATGGCCATACCACCAATGATCTGACCTTTGGCTATCTCAGGATTAATGACTTTACCAACATCAATACAGCATACTGCTTTAAGTATTTTATACTGACCTGTAATCATGTCTACTTCTATCTCTACACCTTCGGCACCCAGGGTCCATTCTAAATCTGGATGTCCCTGACCGGATTCCTTGTCTATATCAGTTAGGTGTTTGGCAATGTATTTGCCTCTACCTATGATCTGACCGTAAACTGCATTGCCATTTGGATAAACATAACCCAGTGAAAGTTCAGAAATACTCAGCCCAATTTCAGGTTCATCAGGTACATAAACTCTTTCACCTTGTACTACAAGGTCTACAGCTGGCACACGTAAGATGCTGGCTGCAAGATCTTTGAGTTGTTTCTTTGCATCTTCACAAGCTTCTAGAAGTGCGTTGCCGGCCATAAACAAACCTCTACTTGCAGCTGTCGCCCAATCACATGGTGACGTTCTAGTATTGACACCTTCTTCTACATGAATCTTTTCAAGTGGTATATCTAAAGACTCGGATGCAATCTGAGCAAGTCCTGTTTTTGTACCTTGACCAATCTCAACAATGCCCGTGTGAACATTAACACTGCCATCACTGTTAAAGGTAATGACTGCACCAGCATCCGTATTGGTAGGCATGGCTGGTGCCTTCCATAAACCAGCAATCCCTTTGACCAAGACTTTTCTGTCATCTATTTTTATACACTTATCTATTTGACCACCCAACATATCATTAACTTCATCAAAGCAGGTAATGATATCTCCTGTAGACTTGTTCAGCTTAGAGCCTACCGGTGTTAAGTCCCCAGGTCTGATGCCGTTGATTCTTCTTAACTCATAGGGGTCCATGGCCAGTTTCTTAGCCATCTTATCAATGGCTCTTTCAATGGCAAAACCCATTTCAATATGCCCAAAACCCCTATAAGCAGTGGCAAATGGCAGGTTGGTATAAACACACATGGAGTCACAACGTACATTTTCTACATGGTAAGGACCTGTACAAGAAATAGCAGCAGCCCTTGAAACATTAACAGCATAGTCAGCATAGGCACCTGAGTTAAAATAATAATCTAAGTCCATGCCTGTAAACCTATTGTTTTCATCCACAGATAACTTAACTTTGGCCTGCAAACCGATATTACCTGGAGAAGTTACCAAGTCCTCTTCTCTTGAGTTTACAAATCTGACCTTTTGTCCCCCAACAGCCTTAGATAAAAGATAAGCAAGACCTTCTAACTGGATGCCTGCCTTGCCACCAAAACCACCACCTAATAGGGGTGCTTTGACAACAATTTTACCAGGGTCTAAATCATAAAAGGCACTCATCAGTCCCTTGACGACAAAAGGAGCCTGTGTCGTAGATGTTATATAAACATCCCCTGTTCTTCTTATCTCACAAATAGATGCTCTTGTTTCCATGGCTACATGGTCGCCGATCTCTATTTCTACAAAAGACTCTACAACTTCTTTTGCATCAGAAAAAGCCTTCTTCACATCCCCTTTTCTTACCTTGGTTCTATTGGAAATATTAGTCCCTGGCTCAGGATGAATAGGATCAATATGACTATAGGTCGCCATATCTTTATGTATAATGTCAGCCCCTTCTTTTAAAGCATCCAGCGGCTTCATAACAGGTCTTAATCTTTCATAGGTCACCTCTATTAAAGCAGCCGCCTTGCAAGCATGTTCATAAGTATCTGCAACAACTGCTGCAACAACTTCTCCGTAATGTCTGACATAATCTCTTGCAATAGGTGGCTTGTCACTTAGATAAAGACCAATATTATTAGGTACATCCTCACCAGTAAGAATAGCCCTTACACCTGGACTTTTTAAGGCGCTGTCCTTATCTACCTTAAGGATTCTCGCATAAGCATGAGGACTTGTTTTAATGGCAGCATGGAGCATTTGTTTTGTTATTTCATCTGCTGTGTATGAAATATTCCCATGAACTTTGTCATAAGATTCTTTTCTTCTTACAGAACTTCCTACTTTTCCTTTCATTTCTTACCTACTTTCCATATCAGAAATTACTTTATCAACCGCTCTTTTAGCAGACTCTACTAGGGCATAGAGACCAACTCCAAAAGATGATTTTGTATTTGGATCTGGTTTTAAATCCATACCACAGAAATAAACATGCTCAGATGTAGATATGCCATCTACTAAGATCAGCTCACCTTCATCATCAAATACATCTAAAGTCAACCACTTGTAATTGGCCTTAAAACCCGTGCACCAGATGATATTTTTTATAACTTCCTTTTCAAGATCTAAAACTGTTAAAGGCTTTAAAATATCATAATTCACATCTTTTAAATCAAATGGAACATTCTCTTGAACAGGCAAGTCTTCTTTATGAACTAAATCATTGATCATGCTTTCTAGTCTTTCCAAATAAAGATGACCGTCATCTAGTATCTTTCTAAGGTCATCTGAAAATTCGATTTTACCGTCAATGACATTGACCATTCTTCCAACAATCTCAACACCTTCTACTTGGCAGTGATAAAGATTTTGATTCAACTTATCTATGATGTTTTTATTGTTCAAGTCATCATGACTATAGGTAAGGAGTTTCTTTTCATCGTGATAGCCTGAAAGCTTGTTTAACCAAAAGACACCGTTGATGTTTTTATAGACTACAGGCAGTGGTGTGGAAGATCCGACTGACAGATAAGTTTTACACCCTAAGGTTTCCTTAACTTCTAAGGCAATCTGAACACCCGACCGACCTGATCCAACGACGAGTGTCGCCCCCTCAACAAGCTGACTTGGATTCTTATAGTCCTTTGAGTGTATCTGATGGATAGTGTCAGGCAATAAGTCAGATATTTTAGGCGTAAATGGTTGATTAAAAAGACCTGTTGCTACAATGATGTTTCTTGCATATATAAGTCCATTGTTTGTGTTTAGCTGATAGTAATCCTTGATTTTATCAACGCTCTGAATGCTTGTATTTTCAAGCGTCATAGGCTTAACAAAATACAAGTACTCCATCAAGACATGTTCAATTTCTGCACGAGACATAAACTCATTGTCATAAGGTATCAAATGATCGACCCCGGGTAGATTGGTCATCCAATTGGGTGTGACCAAATAAAAGGAATCCCACCTTTCATTTTTCCAAGTGTGGAGCATCTCGTATTTTTCAACAATCAAATGATCTATATTTTTTCTTTTTAGGTGATAGGAACAAGAGATACCGCTTGGTCCACCACCAATAATTACAACGTCGTATATTTTCATATCTATCCTTTTCTATTTATGATTGGTGCTTTTCTAACATGGGTCAATCCTTCTAATTTTGAAGCGATTGCCATAAGCTTTTCTTCTGAGTTTAAAGGTCCTAGTAGCTCCATACCAATTGGCACACCAATAGGTGCATGAGAAGTTACTGAAGAGAAACCTGCTGGTATACATATGGAAGGATAACCTGTGACAGAAGCAAGTACACCATTTCTTTCTAGCTGAGACTGACCTATTTTACAAACCAACCTCTTCTGATGTGGATACAAGATGACATCTAATTGGTTTTTTTCAAACAATGCCTTCAACTTATCTTTTACTAAGTCTCTTCTCTCAAGTCTCTTTCTATAATCTTCTGATGAAGTAGAAAGCTCACTTGCTTTTATAAGATTATCTTTGATGCCTTCATGGTGTAAACCACTTGAAAGAATCTCCTCAAGAGAATGTACTGAAACATGGTCTGGTAGATTTCTTAGATAAGCATTTAAATGGTCTTTTAACTCATACAAATGAACCGAAACATCCTTAACAAGGTAGGCAGTATCAAATACATCTTTAAGATCAAGTATATAAACACCTTGCGCTCTTAGTTTATCTATCTGATGGTCCATTGCCTTATTTATCTCTTGGTGACAATCATCTTGACCAAAGAAATCCCTTAAAACACCTACTCTAAGGGTCTTGAAATCAACTTGTAGATCTGAGTAATCTTTATCAGAAAGTACTTCTAATAGGACTTTAGCATCTTCTAGACTTCTGGCTATTGGACCAAGAGCATCTTGTGTATTTGAATAAGGAACAACACCTTTTTTACTAATGAGCCCGGCACTAGGTCTTATACCTACTAGTGCATTTGCAGATGATGGTGACCTTACTGAGTTGATGGTGTCCGTTCCGATGCCTATCATACCAAAGTCTGCAGCTACAGAAGCACCTGTACCACCACTAGATCCTCCTGGTGTTCTTGTTAAATCATATGGATTAAGTGTTTGACCCTGTATGGATGAGATGGTCTCTCCCCATATGGCAAACTCATGAAGGTTTGTTTTGGCTATTATTATAGCTCCTGCTTCTTTCAAAAGTTTAACTACAGGCGCATCCTCTTTAGCCATATAACCTTGGAGACTTTTACTACCAGCAGTTGTAGGCATATCAGAAGTTTCTACATTGTCTTTTAGTAAAATCGGCACACCGTGAAGCTTGCCTTTAAGGCCTTTTTCCTTATAATATAAATCAAGTTTTTCAGCTTCTTCTAAGGCCCTATCATTGATGCATATAATAGCGTTTAAATCATGATCATATGCCTGAATTCTTTCTAAATAGTAGGCAACGACTTGGCTACTTGTTATGTCTTTATTTTCTAACATGAGGTGATATTTTTTTACACTTAACTCTTTAAAATCCATGGTAATTCCCTCCCATAGTACACTTCTAGAATTTATACCCCTAATCCTTTGTTACCACACAATAAAAATAATATCTCAAGCAAAAGAATACTTGGTTTTATCTAACAAAGCCTTTCATCTGTTATAATAAAGACGGAGGGCTATATGGACAATTACTTAATTGATGAAATATTAGATATAAAAACTCATACAAAACTGATAACATTTGTTGGTGGTGGCGGCAAGACAACATCCATTTATAAGATCGCTCAGACCTTGAAAAAAGATCATACTGTACTTGTGACAACCACTACTCATATGTTTCATCCACATGACCAGGTAGACAGGGTCTACTTTGGTGATTTACCAGATGAAGTAGAGTCAAATATTGTAGGACTCTTTACTTTATATGACCCAGTAAAAAACAAGGTAAAAGGCATCAGTAAAGACCAAGTTAATGGTATCAAAGATGAAAAAAAATTTGATTTGATTCTCAATGAAGGTGATGGTTCCAAATCAAGACCACTTAAATCATATGGTCACCATGAACCTGTTATACCAAGTTCTAGTGATATGGTTGTCATTGTTATAGGCGCAGAGGTTTTTAACCAGCCTCTATCAGAAGACCTTGTACATAGAATAGATCCCTTTATGACCATTACAGGCTTAAAAGAAGGTCAAATTATAAGGCCAGATGCTATCATCGATTTACTGACGCACCAAGATGGTTTCTTAAAAAATTTGCCTGACCATGCTAAAGCCTACATCCTTATCAACAAGGCTAAATCATACTCAGTGGATATAGAAGGTTTTTCAGAAAAACTCTTTTTAAAAACAAATAGATACAAGGCAGTTATTTCAGGAGAAATGGCTAAATTTGAAATTTTAAGGGTAATAGAATATGATCGATAAAAAGTCTCTCCAAGAGATAAAGGTTAGTCAGAGAATCAAACAGACCATCGACATGATGAAGCAAGTGACTTCTAGTAAGTGTCTTGTTGTCGATAGAAAAAATCAAGGGATTGGCGATTTAGAACTTATAGAGCTTGTAGAAGCTTATATAGCAGGTGTTTCAGATCAGGTCATCAGTAACAAACTTCATCAAAAGGTCATCGACAATCAGATCTATATACTTGGACAATATACTTATAAAGACCGCGTGATTGGAAGGTACGCTGTAGGTCCACTTGAAAGTAAAAATACAATCTACTTTGAAAACCTAAAATTGATTGTCTTTAATCTTTCTAGACTACAAGAAGAAATAGAACCTGAAATGGATCTTATAGATAAAAGTGACATCCCATTTGAGATCATCACTGCACATGAAAACTATGAGTTTTTAGAAGTCTTAAATAAACTCCTTGAAGCCTTTAAAGTCAACGACATTGAAGCAGTCGAATCCTACACCAGACTTTTCTTTGATTCATTCATCAAAGAACTGGAATGGACCAATAGATCTTATATCAAATACTACATCATGCTCTATTACGGTCTATTAATCCTAATGATGCTTGATAATGGTTATGACCTTCAATTTACAGGCATCACTGTTCAAAGGTTTATAGCGAAACTTCATAACATCGCTGATGCAGATAAACTCATTTTGTATGCACAAGCTCATTTGAACGAGTATTTTCTTCTGGGTATGAATAAGAAGTCTAAATACCACTCTAAGTATGTAACTGATGCATTTAAGTACTTACAAGAAAACATGGATGAACATATCACCATAGACCATATGTCAAATATCTTAGGTATCAGTAAAAGACATTTATCCAGACTCATATCAGAAGAAACAGGCAAAACCTATACCGAAGCCTATAATGACTTTAAAATAGAACATGCTAAAATACTTCTGAAACATACACGTTACAACATGGTGGAAATAGCCAGTCGAGTCGGCTTTAACAGTCAAGCTTATTTATCTAAGCAATTTAAAAAGAGAACTGGGTTAACCCCCTCAGAATACAGAAATAGCTAGTGAATATTCACTAGCTAATTTTAGGTAAGTTTGATACAAAGTCATAAAATGCTTTGGAATCACCCTCATATGTTATTTCATGATTCACATCATAATTTGCAGCTTGGTCTGTTAGAAAATATGTTTTCATGCCTACTTTTGAAGCCACCATATCATCTCTTCTATCATTACCGACCATCAGACAATCACTTGGATTCACATCTAGTTTCTCAGCAATTTCTTCATAAAAATTTGCATGAGGTTTTGTAAAACAGTGATTGTCATACGTAGGATAGTAGTTAAAATCTTCTACATCAAGGCCCGTCCATTTAATTCTTTGTCTAACAGCTAAGTCAGGAAACATTGGATTAGTCGCAATCACAAGCCTATACCCTTTTTCTTTTAAAAGACCAATGGATTTTTGCATCCATTCTTTAGGTTGCAATAAATAATCCAGTTTAACAAACTCTTTTAAATAATAGTCGTCAAAGCGTTCAACAAACTTATCTGTATCTTCAAGCATGTCATCCATATTCTCTATAAAAACATCTTTATTGGTCTTGCCTGAATTGTCCATGACCATCTTTTCTGTCCCTTTCATAAAAACAGACATCAAATACTCTGGTGTTGTCAAATCAGAAAAATAGCTGCTAACACTCTTAAAATAAGTTCTTACAAAAGTCTCTTTATCTACCTCTAATAAGGTACCATCTAAATCAAATAATATCGTATTCATAAAATCCTCCAATGTTGCTATTGTATCTTATGAGAAAAAGATAATTTATACTATTAAGACTTTATTTTAAATATCCAGACATAAAAAGACCAGCAACCGCTGGTCTAATTACCAGAATCAAATAGTAAGTGCAATCATGGCTCCAAAGGTAACTACAAAGTAAGCAAGACCATGAAAGGTATTGTTTCGTCTTTGTTCTTTATAGCCAGCATCACCTTCTTCTAGTTTAACTATCAAAGGCACGAACTTATAATAGCCATATGTACCAATAAATCCATAGAAAGACATTAATATCAAATGGCTTATACCTCTAATACCCAGGCGTGGACTTGCATAGATTAAAATAAGTAGGGCCGATATAATATAGAGACTCTTATATGGAACAGACAGTTTAACACCACAGTGACTACATCTGGTTGATCTTATAGGCCCCATACAGAACTTAGTCCATTTCTTAATCGTTTTCTCACCACAATTAGGACATTCAAACATCATTTACTCCTTATCTAGTTTCTCTAAAATTAGATCAACTTTTTTATTAACCTGATCAATTTTTCTATTATTACCATTGGTTTTCCTTATGTATTTAAATAAGACATAGGGTACACCTATAAATATTGCCAATATAACTATGGTATTAATAATTTGAAAAATCAGTGTTGCATCAAAACTCACTAAACCTGTTATTGCGCCGCTTTCATACATTCTTTGTCCTCCCTATTTAAACATATAGAACTCTTCAAATAACCACTTTCCATTACTATAAAATCTTAAGATATAATCATAAGTCACATAATCAATAACTTGATTATCGTCATTTAGTTTTTCCACAGTAACTCTTATAACTATTTTATGATCGGATTCTCTTATAACTTCATAAGTTTCTTCACCCATATAAATATTTGTTCCTCTATCACCGACTCTACCATATAAGTCTCCATTAACATTGATATAGATATTTCTTTTGAGGAGAGAATCAACGACTTTATTCTTGTAAGTACCATTCAGTGCTTCTACCAACTCATCGTATGAAGAAAAAACCTGATTAACTTTGTAATAAGTCTGATCCTTTACTTGAAACTGTTGATCGACATCTACTGGCAAATATCCCACATCAAATATGCTGTACAAGTCCATAGCTTTATCATAAAGTACCATGACTTCATCATCACTCAAGTGAGTAGGCTTATAGGACGGAAACAATGACTCGTCATCCCATTTATACCTAAACTTGTGTAGATGTTCATTAACTTCATCGTAAGCCACGTAGCCACTATTAATACTTGCATTTAAAGTGTTCAAGTCTTTAGACAGTTCTTTTAAAAGCCTACGTTCTTCCTGATCAAGTTGTTTGTCAACAATTATATGCCTTAAACTTGTTTTTAGATAAGCAAATATGTTGTACTGAAGATTATCACCTTTATGAATATAGTGATCAGTGTAATAAAGAAAGTAGTAAATATCTTGAAACTTATCAGCCATCATATATATCTAATCGAACCTCTTCAAAGTCACCTTCAATATCAGGAACTCTATCAACAGCAGAACTGGCTATTTTGATCAAGCTAGACAACTCCTCTATATAGAAGGTCTTATTCTCCTTATTAGTTTGAAGCTTTGCAAGGCCTAAAATAAGCAACAAAATTATTAGAAATACAGACAATTTCTTATATGATTTCAAGATAAATCTCCTTGTCATTGATTAAATGTGTGTGTTGGTCCTGAGTTTTTTATTAGAACGATGTATTGAAAGTACTCTGATACATCCTTGTTAAGTTCATCTCCAGTTAAGATATCATACATTGGCATGTAGGGTCTATCCTCTTCTTGACCATTTACTTTATAGATAGAAAAATCACTATCTATTTGATCCTTTATTTCATCAATAAATGGCAATATAAAAACAAAATCTTCTGTAAGACCATCTGCTGATTTCATCTGACAATCCAGATAATTATATGTAATAGATAAGACCTTGTCTTGGTATTTAGGATATTTGTTTAAATAAGTCGCAAACCATTTTACATCTGTATTTACATCTTGGAATACATGACCTGCTCCCCATTGACCATAATAGTTATCTCTAGGCAACACGTTATCAATCGTTTTGAAATTATCATAAATGATGCGGTCTCTTGTATTGTTCCATTCTACCCAATCATCAACGACCTTATAAGCTTTTTTTGAATTTAATATGTTCCATAAAACCAATTCAAAATAGACATAATTTTCACCTAGGTAGTCCTTATAGAGATCTCTATGTTCACCCATATCCTCTAGTATGGCTTCAGCATTTTTTTCACCCTTATAATTGTTTCGAAAACTCGTATTCAAAAGCTCAAGTATATCACCTAGACTAGAAATACTCTCCTTAATTTCTATAGGAGCCTCTTCATCAGGCAACATATCTAAAAGACATTTATAGGCTTGAATAATGTTCGACTCAATATCAAGCCCTACCACCTTAATTTTTTCCTCATCTGCAAGGTTATAATTGTATGAATAAAAGTTCGTCCAGAACTCATAGTATTCCTTGTCATCACTTCCGTATTTTCCTAAATCCTTAAATATATCTAAAAGTATAGTTTCATCTCCACTCTCAAGAAATTGATTCAAGAAGTAAGACATAGAATAAGGCATTTCTGATAAATAATATTTAAAGTTAGTCTCTTCTTTAAAGTATTTTACAAATGCTATATTCAAATCAGAGTTTGCTTTTATACCGTGAACTTCTCCAGTCAAGAATATTTCGTGTTGATCAAGGTCCTCCATTGAAATCAGACCCTCTTCTAAGCTATCAAGATTAGTAATAGCCTTTGAGTTGTCCTTAAAGTATGAAAGTAAAACCTCAGGACCTTCTAACTCTGTTTCCTTTATTAGGTCTGTCTCTTCTTCAACGCTTTCATTCAACTCTTTATCTACAACTACTTCATGAGGAACAGTATTTTCTAGTGAGTTTTCTGTAGCCTCTTGGCATCCAATAAAAACCGAACTTATTAGTGCTAGATAAATGATTAGTTTCTTCATAAGTTCATATTCTCCCTATAGTTTTTTATATTGCAATCTGAAGCTTTGGTCCATACATTCTTCTTTTATAAGTTTTAATCCTAGTGGCTCAAGCATAGCATCAATGGATGATTTAGATTGTTTCTTACCTTCTAACAAAACACCATATCCAGTACTTGTGATATCGTCTTCTAACTCAACGTCTAACTGAGCTACAAAGACATCTTTACCATCATTCTTATAATCTGGTAAGTCGACATCCCAAATATCAAGGAGACCATTTCTTTTTAAAACTCTTACAGCTTCAGATAAGACTTCAAGCTTTGTTTCTATGTTCATATACATTAAAGAATAAAAGAGTGTTACAACATCAAAATTTTCATCAGTAAACTTAAGAGCTCTGCCATCCATAATAAGTTTTATAGAGTCGTTGTCAGTCTCTAATAACTCATCCTCACGAGGATCTATGGCAATGACATTTTTACCGTATAGTCTGCCGATAAATCCTTCACCACCGCCACCAATATCTAAAATAGCTGCGTCTTCATATTCTCTTTGAAGTTTAATTTTTTGCTTCTTAGTCTGTAGATAACGATCTTCCATCCTGCCTCCATGCTTTGTTAAATCCATTTTTTATGAGTTTCTTTTACTCATAATCCCAGCAAACACTATAGCGCCTAATACAATAAGAATTGCTAATAACAAGATGATATTCATACATTCCTCCCTAATACTCTAAGCTATGGATTTCCTGAAAAAGTCTCTTTTCACCATTTATTATCTCATAGCCTCTTGCAATTAGAGATAATTCTTCAACTGGTTCATCAACTTGAATAGCCAAAGATATCATCCCATCTAACCAATCTGATTCTTCAAAATACTTCATTGATAAATGTTTATAATTGTGTTTAGTAGTCATAAAAACTTCTGTTAAGACTACGTCATCATAATGAATCTTATAGTCGTTTACTCTATATGATTCTTTTTCCTCCTGATAACCTAATGATACTTCAATATGTTTACTTGATGAGGTACCTGCAGCTACCAAAAGATATTTTTTATTCATTTCTTTAATTATTTCCAACGCTTCATCACTTAAATCACATATATAGTGAACCTTATTTTTACTTAAACCAGCTAAATAATTTTGCTTTGTATTGGTGTGTATCACCCACATATATGTCTCAAGCGAAGTCTGATTTTCCATTTCAAAAACAACTGAATGATGATCATATACGGCCTTTTTTGGTCCTATCTCTAAATAATTATTCACAAATATATCTGATAGTATTTTCTTGTCCTCTTCAAGTAGCATAAACGATTCTCTGTTCATACTTAGACTAGGGAAGATTATATGCACATCATAATCAGAAAAATCAAATGACTTAGGATAATCAGGTCCTGATTTTTCCATAAGACTAAACAATAACATCATAATAACCACCGATCCTACAAGTAGTGCTTTGGGTTTAGACCTAGTCATATTCCCTCCTCTATTTGGATGCCTTAATAAGTTCTTTAACTCTTTCGTACGCACTTTCTTGCCACTCCACCTTCATAGTAGCTTGTAAGATTTCTTGACTGTCATCTTTTCCATATAAAACAGACACATAGTCTTTACCGATAATACGCATACTAATGGCTTCGTCTCCATTAAACGTGATATAAAAAGAGCTTTGACCATCAGATGACAAATACCTTTCTGAAGTTATTTCCCAATCATACCTTGTTAGCTTATCTTTAAGCTCTTCTATATCGTCATCCTTTATCTGAATTGAATGATCTACCATGGCATTCCTAGCAGATATCCTGTCTATTTCAATCTTGTCATACCTAATAAGAAACGCTTCAAACTCACGTGTGCTTTGAATCTCCTGATACAATGACATCCCATTTAGTAAAAGTGCTACAAAGAAAGCTATAATTAAAAATCTATACTTTTTCATAAAATCCTTAAAAATAAGGAACTACCATTTATCATAAACTTGGTAGTTCCCATCATAATCACCATTTAGGTTTTGAAGGCTTTAATATAATCCAGAAAGCCATCTCTCCTACATTTCAACCAAATTTCATATATAATCAACCCACTAACAGTATACATCATAATAGTGTGTCATTCATCAAAAATGTAGAAATATGGTATAAGTTTAAGGAAATTCTAATACTTTCTTAAGTGAGCGTCAATAACTTTTCTTCGGCCATTTGAATCATTTCCTCTACATTGTCTGGAAGCTTGGTTTCACGGTTTAGTTCATAATCTAATATGCAGGTATTAAAGCCTGTTGCCAGTGAATGACTAGCATCACAGCCCATACCAAAAAGTTTTGAATAAATCGGGTCTGCAAAGTTACAAAAATGCTTGAGTTCTTCGACACCTTCTGACTCGTAAAACTTCTGAACTGCACATTCTTTAAACTCAAATCTACATGATTTATCTGCAGCATCAAAGGTATAAATAAAATCTTCTTCAAACTTTTCCTTTTGACTTTCTAAAGCTTGTCTCCTAAAGTAGGACTTTCCTAGACTAGTAAAAGCTAGTCGTCCAATGGGTCTTCTAAACAGTCTAGGCACCTGGTCAAAAAACTTAATCGACACTTTATAGTTAATATATGAAGCCATAACCGCATCAAAGCCATGTTTGCTTGAGGCCTTATAAAAGGCAATAAACCAACCATTCATTTCAATGATGTTTGAAAAGGCATTTTTTCTTCCACCTATATAAGGCAGTCTGGATATGATTTGGTCTGCTTCTAGTTTGACATCATCAAGTATTAAGTTAACTTCTTCAGGTTTCAAATAAGCTATAAGGATCTTTTCTGCCCATTTTGTCATTTTGCTATATGTTTTTTTAATTGACTTCTGTCTTTTCATATAATAATCATGCATAGGCGCCTCCTATTCTATATATACCTAAAAAAGTTATGCATCATTCAACTTAATTAAAGCGTAAAAATGACCAAGATTTCATCTTGGCCAACTTACTTATTTCAGATCAAATCTATCTGCATTCATTACCTTGTTCCAGGCACTGATGAAATCACAGATAAACTTATCTTTTCCATCATCACTGGCATAAACTTCTGATAAGGCTCTCAACTGTGAGTTAGAACCAAATATTAAATCAACTCTTGTTGCTAGCCATTTACGTTTGTTTGTAGATCTGTCAATCCCTTCATAAACACCTTGATCTAAAGGCTGCCACTTTATATTCATATCGAGGATATTGATAAAGAAATCATTTGAAAGCTTACCTGGATGATCTGTTAACACACCAAGTGGTGAGTGTCCAAAGTTGATGTTAAGACTTCTTAGTCCTCCTAGTAAAACAGTCATCTCAGGTGGTGTTAAACCAAGTAATTGTGCTTTATCAATAAGAAGCTCTTCAGATTTTCCTAAACACTTTTGATAATTTCTAAAGCCATCTGCTATAGGTTCTAGATAAGCAAAGGACTTCTCATCAGTTTGCTCACTGCTTGCATCATTTCTACCAGGTGTAAAGGCTACTTCCACACCACTAGCCTTTTCAATGGCTACTGAACCACCAAGGACAATCAAGTCCGCAAGAGAAACCTTTTTATCATCAGTATCAAAATCGGCTTTAATACCTTCTATAATATCTAATAACTTGTGAAGCTTCTCTGGCTCATTGACTTCCCAATCCTTTTGTGGAGACAATCTTATACGTCCGCCATTTGCCCCACCTCTGAAATCAGATCCTCTATAAGTAGAAGCAGAAGCCCATGAAAGCCAAACGAGATCTGAAACAGACATCTTATCTAGTAAAATTTTCTTTAGAAGTTGAATATCTTCTTGACCAATCACCTGGTAATTAACTTTAGGTATCGGATCTTGCCAGATAAGATCTTCTTCTGGTACTTCTGGACCTAAATATCTCGATTTTGGTCCAAGGTCCCTATGAGTGAGTTTGAACCAAGCTCTTGCAAAAGCATCCGCAAAGACTTCTGGATTTTCATGATACCTTTTAGATATAGCTTTATACTTAGGGTCCATTCTAAGAGACAAGTCAGCAGTTGTCATAATTGGCGCTTGTAGGCCGGTTCCTTGTGCAGTCTTTATATTATGTGCTTCTGGATCCGCCGGTACCCACTGCCATGCCCCTGCTGGACTTTTTACCAAATTCCAGTCATGGCCAAACAAGGTATCAAAATAGCCCATATCCCACTTAGTAGGTGTGGCATTCCAAGGGCCTTCTATACCAGATGTGATGGTATCATCACCGATCCCTGATTTATATTTACTGATCCAACCAAGACCCATCTCTTCAATATCAGCAGCTTCCGGTTCAGGACCCACCTTTGAGGCATCACCTGCACCATGGCACTTACCAAAGGTATGACCACCTGCAACTAAAGCCACGGTCTCTTCGTCGTTCATTGCCATTCTAGCAAAGGTTTCTCTAACATCCTTACCAGAAGCAACAGCATCTGGTACACCATTAGGACCTTCTGGATTGACATAGATAAGGCCCATCTGAACAGCAGCCAAAGGATTATCTAAATCTCTTTCACCTGTATATCTTTCGTCTCCTAACCATTCATTTTCATTTCCCCAGTAGATATCTTCTTCTGGTTCCCAAACATCCTCACGGCCACCTGCAAAGCCAAAAGTCTTAAATCCCATGGATTCTAAGGCGCAGTTACCAGCAAGAATCATCAGGTCTGCCCATGAGATGGCCTTGCCGTATTTTTTCTTAATCGGCCATAAGAGTCTCCTTGCCTTATCTAGATTGGCATTATCAGGCCATGAATTTAGAGGGGCAAATCTTTGCGTCCCAGTTACTGCACCACCACGTCCATCGTTGACTCTGTAAGTCCCGGCACTATGCCAAGCCATACGGATAAATAAACCTCCATAATGACCATAATCCGCTGGCCACCAGTCCTGAGAGTCTGTCATCAAATCATATAAGTCTTTTTTAAGTCCTTGGTAATCCAGCGATTCAAAGGCTTCTTTGTAATTAAAGTCTTCTCCCATCGGATCTATCTTATTAGAGTTTTGCTGCAAGATCTTGAGGTTGAGTTGACCTGGCCACCAATCTCTGTTTTTTGTACCTGCTTTACTTGTTGCACCAGTTACAGGGCATTTTCCACCTGACATTTAATACTCCTTTCATTCATTTAATCCTAGTAGCTATATGCCCACTAAAAAGGAGATTATTCAAAAAGCAACCACAAAAGTGATTGCTAATCTTATTTCTTTAAAAGCCAAAAGATTCCCTTTATATAATGGCCATTTAAAATATCTAAAATACCTCTAGTAAAATATTTTGGCAGGTCTTGATCACCATTGAGACTCAGTGCCCTAATGGGCGTTGTTTTAAGAGACTCTTCAAACATGATTAAACTTGCATCATCCTCATCTATCTGACCTACAACTTTTCTGGCTTCTTTTAAAATATATTTTCGAACTTTCCTACCAATAAAAGTTGACTTAAGATCATCAACAAGAGAGTTCTCATGGAAGATGCTATGATCATATGCGCTGGTCACTGAGCCTTTAAGTTTATAAAAATCATGATCTGATATTTCGAGTATACCCTTATCTAAACACTTATAGGACTCTAGTTCACCATAGACTTTAGGATAGCTGCCTCCAATCTGGTCTTCAAGTACAATATCGCAAGTCAGTCTTATATCTCTACTGGATGCGCCAACATAAATGGTGTAGATGCCTTCTTCTACATGAATCTGATTCATTTCAACGTTGTAATAGCCGAAATCTAAATAGTCCAAGCTAAAGTCAAAAGATTGGCTATGACCTTTTGGTATCATTTTTTTATCAAAGGATTTCAACTCTTTTATGAGTCTAAAACCAGATGAATCTTTTTTTCCCACATAAACTTGTACAATTTCTTCACCATCAAATGAACCTGTATTTGAAACATCACAGCTTACTTGAATCTTGTTATTTTCTCTTGATACTTCAAGATGCTCATAATCAAAGTTTGTATAAGAAAGACCATGACCAAATGGAAATAGTACATCTTTATTTGCCTTGTCATAATACCTATAGCCTACATATATACTTTCCCTATATGCCACATAATCTCTATGACCAGGAAAGTATTGATAAGAAGGTGTATCTTCCAGTTTTAGTGGAAAAGTCTCAGCCAATTTGCCAGATGGGTTTATTCGCCCAAAGAGATTGTCATATGTACCACCTGCACCTGCTTGGCCTCCCAGATAAGATTCTAGGACTGCTGGTATATTTTCTAGCCATGGCATGGTGATTGGCGAGCCGTTTTGTAACACAACGACCATGTTTTTATTAACAGATTTAACAGCCTCTATAAGGGCTACATGATTGTCTGGCATTTCAAGGTGTCTTCTGTCCACACCTTCACTTTCGTATGTAGCGGATAAACCTGCGACAATTATTACAGCATCTTTTCTCTCAGCGACTTCTAATGCTTCATCAATCAAGGACTTATTAACATGGTCGCTTGTGCTTTCATAGCCTCTAGCATAATCAAACTGAATCCCCTCAGCTTTCATGATGTCGTATAAGTTGTCTATTTTATGTGAGTTGACAATAGACGATCCTGCCCCTTGTATCCTAGGATTTCTTGAAAATTCACCTATAAGACCTATGTTCATGGATTTACTTAAGGGTAAAATACCATCGTTAACTAAAAGCACATTGGATTTAGAGACGAGTTCTCTAGAAAGGTTGTGGTGTTTATCAAGATCGACTTCATAATTTTCTTGTAGGCTCTTCTGACTTTTTTTAATCAGATCGACCATTCTGTCTCTAGAAGCCTCTTTGGCCTTTTGAGAGATTTCATGATCAAGCGCCAGTAAAAGCTTTGTCCTATTGGCCCTGTTACCTGGCATCTCTAAGTCCATGCCAGCTTCTAGACCTTTCACTCTGTCATTGACAGCACCCCAATCACTTATGACAGCCCCTTTATAGCCCCATTCTCCTCTTAGAATATCAGTTAGAAGTCTTTTATTTTCAGAAACATGGGTACCATTTAACCTGTTATAAGAAGCCATAATGGTCCAAGGCTTTGATTCTTTAACAGCAATTTCAAAACTCTTTAAGTAGATTTCTCTAAGAGCCCTTTCATCTACTTCAGATGAAATAACCAACCTTCTAGTCTCCTGATTGTTGACTGCAAAATGTTTCAAAGAAGTTCCGACATTTCTCGACTGAACACCTCTAATCAAGGCTGCAGCCATAATGCCACCGTGGTAAGGGTCTTCTGAAAAATACTCAAAGTTTCTACCACACAAGGGTGATCGCTTGATGTTAACACCCGGTCCCAGTAGGACAGAGACGCCGGCCTTTAAACATTCATCTCCAAGAGCCTGACCCATTTTAAATACAAGGTCTTGATCCCAAGAAGAACCTGACAGAACTGCTGGCGGAAAGCATGTCGCTTTTTCGCTGGCATTGATGCCTATGTGATCAGACTGTCCATCCTGTTTTCTAAGTCCATGAGGGCCATCTGATACCTTTATGGACTTAAGACCTTTCTCTTCTAACCCATTTAACTCCCAAAAGTTTTTTCCAGAACATAAGAGCGATATATCTTTATTTGAATAATTCATAACTAACTCACTTCTTTCATAGAATTTAACTGGTCTACAATCACCTTGTACTTATCTCTTGTCAGAGGATAGAAAAATAACGGCATCATAGATAATGCAATACATAGAGCTGGCAACAATGTTAAAATCATATGCATGCCATTCAGTGTATGGATACTTTGTGTTACATTCGGTACAAACTCAATGACAACCAACAAGAAACCTAATAAAATACCAGATACGGATGAAGAAGCCTTTGCCACAAAGGTTTGAGTTGACCACATAATGCCTTCTGGTCTTTTGCCTGTCTTTAATTGAACAAAATCAATGGTTTCAACCATCATGGATGGTAAGAGTACCTCTGCAGCACCAGCTGTTAAAGACGATGCACCCAACACAATAAAAAATAGTAAATGATTTTCAAATCCCACTAAAAATAGAAGTATATATCCTATTACCCTAAACATGAGAAAACCTAAAATCAACTTCTTCTTATCATGTTTTTCAGCAAGCTTACTAGAAATAAAAATGCTTATCAGAAGCGGTACTATAATTACAAGACTCATAACTGTCACAAGATTTGGATCACCAAGGTTATACTTTGCATAGTAAATACCAATAGCAAGCACCAGATTATCCACAATCATGATAAAGACTTGAGAAGCCAGTATCAAAAGTAGTGGTTTATTGAGTAAGAGCGCGGAAAAAATCTCCTTAACAGACAATTTCTCTTTAGAGACATTCACTCTTTCTCTTGGATTAAAAAACATACCTATCATGCCGATCATCATAAGACCTGCATAAATCATCCCTACACTCCTGTAAGCTGAAATGTTATCTCCAAACCTCTGAATCAAAGGTACTGTTACAACCGACACAAGTACAAATGCTACAGGCGGCACTGCCTTACCAAGGGATATAAGTTTTGTTCTTTCTAGAGAATCATTTGACATACAAGATGCCATTGACCAAAGAGGTATATCAGACACCGTATAAATCATACCAAATAAGATGTAAGTCATATAAGCCCATAAAATATGATTAGAGATTGGACTCTTCGAAAAAAGCATATAGACACTGACCATAATCGGAACAGATACAAGTAATAGATAAGGCCTGAACCTTCCAAACCTTGTCCTGGTTCTATCTGTTAAAATGCCCATCATAGGATCGTTTATGGCATCCCATATTCTTGCAACAAAGAATATGGTGCCTACAAGGGCTGATGAGATGCCAATATAATCTGTATAAAATATCATGATATAAGAACTAATAAAAGCATAAACTAAGTTCTGACTAAAGACGCCGAAGACAAAGGAAGCTTTCTCAAGTTTACCAATTTGACTATTCAATTTCTCCTCCTAACTCAATTGTAAAGCTGTATGCGTATTTTTTCTTCCCCTTCAGCTTATACTTGTCCATCAAGGCTAAAAACGCTGGAAGGCTGCCACCTAGACCTCTTTGCACATGGTCAATGTTCAAAGTCGTTATATCTTCATTTTTTAGCTCATGTATATGTGTAGCGCTTTCTAAACTTTCAAAGCTATAAGGCCAAGCACTAAAAGAAAACTTATTATCGTTAAAAATCTTTATCTTGTGATCATCACTAAAAAGTTCCAAATAGGATACATCACACCTGTTGCCATTTTCCTGTGGCTTTAAGTAATCATGTGTCATATCTTTAACACTAGATTCATACAGACCAATCAAGGCTGATGACTTTCTATCAACATAGTTTTCATGTGGTCCTCTACCAAACCATTTGACCTTGTTAAAATCACCTTTTAGTCCACATGTAAAGCCAAATCGTATCAAGTCCTGTTGAGGCCTTCCTGACATTGAAACTATGACTCGATTATCTGTTAATGTATAAGATACCGACAAACTCTTAAAGTATTTCATCTTATAGTCTAAGTCTATCTTACATGTTCCATTTCGATTGGATATATGACAGGATTTTAAACTTAGGCTATTTAATACATCCCTATAGTAACGTCCATACATGTGATAATTGATTTTTTCAATGAGTGATTTATTAAACTTTGGAAATGTAGCCCCTATGCCTTCACATTCATTATCAATAGGTACCCTATAAAAGTTCGGTTCTAAGGCACTTCTTAGCAGTTCTTGGTCATTATAGACCAGTGATGTAATGCCAGCTTTTCTTTTTGAAACAGACATCCTTATAAAGTCATTTGAAAGTTCTATAAGATCTTCGGATTCTTCTAGACTACATATGGTCCTAGCTGGTTTTGATTTTCTAGCTACAATGTTTACAGGTACTTCAAACTGGTCTTTTGCTATTTCATGTCCTTTTTTACTATAAGCAGTTTCATCTAAAAGAATGCTCACAGTTAGATAGACTGCTTCTTGATAGTCTGCATCCAAATCATAATCAAGCTTATAGACACTACTTTCTCCCGGTAATAAAGAGATTGGTAAGACCTGATCTGTCAGCTGCTTTTCTCCAGAACTTAAGGTCCATCTCATTTGTGCATCTAGTCTTTTAAAACTGTAGGTTGACTGGACTTGAATCTTGCCTGTCATCAAATCAAGACCTTCAATTTCAATTTCCTGATAACATTTCTTAACTTCGTACCAGGCAGGATGTGGGCTTCTGTCTCCTGCTAAAAGACCGTTTCCGCAGAAGTTCTTACTGTTTGGACTGTCTCCAAAGTCTCCACCATAAAGCCATTTACCATCTTTATATATAGATTGGTCCACATAATCCCAAATAAAGCCACCAATGCATCTATTGTATTTCTTAAAAGCTTCTACATATTCCTTAAAGTTTCCTAGGCCATTACCCATGTTATGGGCGTACTCACATATGATAAAAGGTTTGTCACCATAATCTTTTACAGTCAATCTCTTACCAAATCTACCGCCTTCCTCAGCAAGGCCAACTCTTAATGGTTGTCCTTTACCAATCTTTACCGTATCATCTACAGTGGCATACATCATAGAAAAAACATCAGATATATCTAAGACATGGTCTCCTTCATAATGGATAGGTCTTGTATGGTCAATCTTTAAAGCAGCCTCTTTCATGTATCTGAAGTTGTCACCATAACCCGATTCATTTCCTAGAGACCAAAAGATGATACAAGCATGGTTCTTATGTTGTTCAACCATTCTTTTCATTCTATCTACCACAGCCAGTGTCCACATAGGTTTTGAGCCAGGTATCTTATCTCTTAAGCCATGGGTTTCTACATTACATTCATCCATAACATATAAGCCGTATGTATCACACAAGTCATAAAAGGCTTTGACATTTGGATAATGACTGGTTCTAATGGCATTGATGTTATTGGATTTTATGAGCTTAATGTCTTTCTCTAAAATCTCATAAGGCACGGCATGACCAAACTCTGGATGAAATTCATGTCTGTTCACCCCTTTGATTATTATGGAAACACCATTCACATATAATTGATTGTTTTCAATCTTTACTTCTCTAAAACCAAACTTCTGCATCCTGATGTCCACTAGACCGTGGCCAGATAATTTAAAATAAACATCGTACAAGTGTGGGGTTTCTGCCGTCCACTTTAAAGGCGACGTAATAGCTATATCATAGGATAAGACCTTAATCTGTCCCTTCTTAACTGTGATGGAATCAAGCGTTTTCATTTGGTCATTGATTGTTGTTGAAAGTTTTAAGTCTCTTGCATCTAGATTTGAATGGTTCTTAAGTTTGACTTGACACTTGAGGACTGCATGATTGTAATCTTCATCAAACTCGCAGTGGATATAGACGTCTAAAATTTCTACTTTAGGCCTGGCCATAAGAGAAACTTGTCTAAATATACCTGATAATCGCCACATATCTTGATCTTCTAAGTAAGAGCCATCACACCACTTATAGACCTCCACAGCAACTTGATTGCTCCCAGAAACAATATAATCACTTATATCAAACTCTGCGGTTGTAAAAGAGCCTTGAGAATAACCAACCTTTTTACCGTTGATCCACAGATAAAAGGCTGAATTGACCCCTTCAAAGGAGATAAAAACCTGTCTTTCCAGCCAGTCTGCATCCACTTGGAAGCTTCTTTTATAAGAACCAACAGGATTATAGTCATGGCTGATATTAGGTATTTTTTTCATATCAATGCTTGTTGGATACAAGGTATCCGTATAAATGGGTATACCAAAACCCTTAAACTCCTGGTTGGATGGGACTTCAATACTTGCCCACTCTCTTACATCGTAATCCTCTTTATAGAAGTCAAGTGGCCTATCACTTGGCTTATCTACATAGTGATGTTTCCATAAACCATTAAGTGATTTAAACCAAGTAGATTCTGTATCGTCCACTGAATCGAGTGGCATCATTCTAACATGACTTTTTTCTTTATTCCTTGAAATAATGTAAGGATTATCCCAGTCCTCTCTATTTTTGAATTTGCTCATCTTTTCCTCCCACTTATAGAATAAAGAAACTATAGTGAATCTTATTGAATTAATTCATGATATTTATAACAAAATCACTATCATGTGTTCAAATTAAAAAAGACCCGATAAGGTCTTAAAATCATATGTAATAAGATATTTCATTAAACTATTCAAAAGGTCTCCAAAAGACCAGTAATAACATAAGTAAGTAGGCAATGAAGCCTGTTACAACTAATAAGATAGCCAGTATGATAAAAACAATAATGGTAACTATTACAGTTGTGATGAAGTGGATGGTCTTGTAACGAAGCTGGTATAGGAAGTTTATCCTGTTGTACTCCCTTCGGTAGGCCTTATCAATATTCATATTTCTATTGTGTTTTCGTAGATCATCAGGATAATAATCTCTTTTATCTTCAAGGTCTAAAAAGAAAAGAAAAATCTTGTAATGGAGCCTACCAATCTTAATGCCTATGTCGTGCCAAAACTTTTGCCATGGTGTGTATGTTTTATTGTTTTTTCGTAAATCAAAATCCTTACCGTACATAAAAATAGAACCCCTTCCTTAAATGTATAGGGCTATAATACCACATAAAAAAACGAATTGTTTGAATATTCAAAACAAACAGTCAATTGTTACTTTTATGTTAGAAACATCAGAAAAAGTGAACAAAAATATTACTATATTGTCTTAAAATCATTAATAAAAGTTATCATTTCCCCTTATAAGATGTTATATCTTTTTATTATATTTGTATTTTATTATACCTTCCAAACACTTTTTTTACTTACTGGCCTAATAAGTTCATATATGATATCATCAAATTAATTCATGGTTTTTATAACAAAATCATTATGTAAGGAGTCTTATGAAAGATTTACTAAAGAAAATCGATTTTTTCTGGTTAAGCTCCGGCATACCAGTTAAGGTCTATAAGGATAAAAAACTTATTCATTCAAAAAATACAAAGTCTCAAACACCTGTCGATAAGAAAGAACATGCTTCTGATATAGAAAAGCTTCTAGACTCAGATGACTTCATCACTTTTTTAACTTCTAAGTATGGCGAGCATTACTTTGCAGTTAATCATGATACACTCCAGGTGGTCTGTGGTCCTACGGTATCCTATGCCTATGAAGAACAAACAGTTGTTAACTTGCTTGAAGGCAGAGAACTTTCTCATAGTATAATAAAAGCATATGAACGATATTTTAATGCCCTACCAATCTACGCACCAAACAGACTGACTAAGTCACTCCCTTTAGTTATTTTCCTTTTGACTGGTCTTTACTATGATATTTCAAATCTTATGAAGGTGGAGGTGGATTTAGAGGATGAGAAATCATTTATACAAAACACCTCCAGTCACCACCACTCCATGGAAAAGACCTATCAAATCATTGAGGCCATAAAAAATGGTGATACTGAAGGTATGAAGAAGATATTGATTTCTCCAGACGACGGACCAACAGGCATCCTAAGTAAAAACGACCCACTCAGGTCTTATAAAAACTTGTTTATGACATCTGTCAGTGAAGCCAATAACGCCGCAGTCAGTGGTGGTTTAGATTCTGAGACCGCCTTTACACTAAGTGATGCTTTTATCCTTAAGGCGGATTCATGTAAGTCACATGAAGAAGTGACTGAAATCTATATTCAAATGTTCTTAACCTTTACTGAGATGGTTCAAAAGGCTAAAAAAATCAAATATTCAAAACCCGTCTACATGTCTATAGATTATATCCATAAACACTATAGGGAGAAAATTAAGATATCAGATTTATCAGAACATGTCCATATCAGTGAAAGTCATCTTTTAAACTTGTTTAAGTCACAACTTCAAATGTCCATCAAAGACTACATCATTTATACACGTATTGAAGAAGCCAAGAAACTTCTTAAATACACCAATCACTCCTTATCTGACATCTGTAGCATGGTAAGCTTTAATGATCAAAGTCATTTCTCCAGAACTTTTAAAAAGTGGACATCAACAACACCAAAATACTATAGAGATTTCAATTAGAATACCCCCTTCAGTTAACTGAAGGGGGTATGTTTTACCATTTGCATGTCATTTTTAGTTCATATAAAAACTCTACATATTTCACACTGGCTACAATAGGATCAATGATCTTCTTGTTTATAAGCTTTTGCATGTTTTCAAAACGTCCAGATTCTATGGTACAACCAGGAATGATGATGCGACCAGCATCTTTACATGTATGAATCATTTTTCCTTCTGTTTTATCAGGATCCATTAACATGTCTTCTACACTCATACCAAGCGATTTTGTCTTAAACTTTGATGATTCAAACACACTATCAAACGTTTGAATAGAAATCCTCCTTGTATGATCTTCATTTCCAGCAATAATTGTAGCCTGGTCATCCAACATAAAGCCTATGTGACTGGTCGCTTCAAAGGGTCCTGTCATGATGACACTGTGTTTCTCTCTCATCTCTTTTAGACCGGGATCATAGAAGCATCCTATGATGTAGGCGTCATAGTCAGTAGAGTCAATTAACCTGTCCATGCCTTCAATGGCTTTTAATTCATCCTCTTCATTTTCAAGTGTGACTGCACCAGAATCCAAAGTTAAATAATCAATGACCGTGGACTTTCTAGCATAAGATTTAACACCGTCTAATAGACTTTCAAGAGCATGTTCTTTTCCAACAGGATCTATATAGGCTATCTTCATCATATCAACTTAAGTGCGTCGTAAATAAAAGTTAGAACGATGATAAACGGTAATGAGAATACAGTTCTAATTAAATAAAACTTGATGATGTCTAAAACATTGAAACCCATCTTTGTTCTCAAAAGTGCAATACCAGTTTCTGATAAGAAAACCAATTGTGTAAAAGAAAGCACACCAATGATAAACTTAGCCTTAACACTTGCATCACCCATAATAAAAATAGTTGGCAGGTACATATCAAACAGACCAGCAATAGTACCAGTCGCCATTGAAACAGATGTTTCTGCTCCAAAGCCCAGTAATTGATAAAGTGGTACAATTGGCTTGGTTACTATTTCAAAGAATGGTGTATGTTCAGCAATGATAAGACCAATGGTACCTGCAGCTATGATAACAGGTAATAGGCCAACATATAACATAACACCGATTTTCCAACTTGCCAAGAAAGATGTCAGAGTATCTGTTTCTTTTGCCTTTCTATCAGCCAATACCAAACCTCTTTCAAAGGCATTTCCTGGCAACATAGGCATCACTTTAGGTTCTGAGTAATAAGATTCATCCCATTTCTTATAAGGCATTCTCGCCATGATGATACCAACGATAACAGTAACAAGTGCTATGGTTCCATAGAACAAACCAAAGTTATCTGTAAAGCCTAGGTTGATACCTACTACAATAGCAAATCCTAGTCCAATAACTGAGAAATTTGTAGCGATTTTTGCAGCTTCTTTTTTGTTGTAATAGCCATCTTGATAAAGCTTATCTGTAACAACAATACCAATGGTACCATCACCTAAAAATGATGTTGTTGCATCAACGGCTGAATAGCCAGGTACTCTAAAAAGCTTTTTCATAACTGGATTTAAAAACTCTCCAACAAACTCTATCAGACCAAAGTCTACTAGAAATGGTAAGAAGAAAACACCTGTTACCATAGTAACCAGCATGGTTCTACCTAGTCCTGTTAATACACCACCTGTAAAGTCACCAAAGATGATAGAACCTATAGCCGTGTCTAGGCCAATTTGGTAGTGGGTAAATAAAAAGACAATCGAACCGAAAATTCTGAAAAATTTATGGGCAGGACTGCATTTAAAGACCTGATTTAAAAACTCTGACTTCGATTCATAAAAAGTAAAAATAATCGTTCCTAAAATAATGACAGAAAATAATAAGGTTGCAAATATCATGGCAAAGTCATAGACTGGTGGTGATAATACAAAGCTGATTAAATGAGCAATTAAACTTTGATCCACGCCACCTATGTTAAAGTTAAACAACATAGGTGTCAGATAAAAGATAAAAGCACAGACAGACATAACGATGAATTTGGTGTACTTACCTTTAAACATTGATGGTACCTCTTTTAACTCTTGAAGCTGATCCACTTCAATTCTAGCATTTGCTTGACTCATAGTTCCCCCTATTCTTATTTTACAGCAATACCAACCTAGCCTCAACTTACTTATCTGCTATTAATAAAAGTGCATCTGCTATATCTTTTAAATCCTCATGAATAACCTGACCATTTTCCGTTATCTTCACATCATCAATGTATATAGTTGTCTTTTCTAATATACCATCAAAGTGTGATTTAGCAGGCTGTCCATGTGGTGGTGCATCTATAGGGCTTGTATGACCAAAACCTAAATCTATGCCACCATATATTCTTTCATCTATAACAATACTTTCAGTTAAAGCTCTAACACCAGGATTCAATGAAATCATCATATGTGAAATCTTATACATGTTTTCATCTTCAAAACTATCTACAAAGGCCTTCATTTGTTCTGCCTTGCCATCTCCAACAAAGTCTACAATCCTGCCTTTGTCCATGACAAACTCTACTCGACTATCTTTGGTCATCCCTACTTGCATGAGTTCATCAAAGACAATACGGCCCTTCATGGTATTAAACTTAGGAACTATGTTGATATAACCTGGCAGTGTGCCAAACTTAGGTTTATGGTACTGACCATCATCTAAATCAAGGACATGATTATGGTCTAACTCATAAGTAAAGTCTGTACCCCTCTCTGTTGTTACTCTAATAGTGGCTGCTTTTTCCAACATCACATTGATGCCATTTAGAAGTTGACCCATAAGTGGAATATCCACTTTAGTAACCAGTTGATTGAGTTGCTCGACACTTGCATCATAAATGATTAAATATCTTAGTTTCTTGTTGTCTCTCATGGCTGTTTCCCAAATATCAGAGTAAAGCATAAACTGTGAGTTAAACTCTATCCATACATCTGCATGTAAAATAGCACCTGTTAAACATTCATGTGGCCAGTCAGCCATGCCTTCTTGCCCTTCTCCTCTTGGTGTCGCAACACGAACAACCATTGGCTTACCACCAGCTGTAAAGGCTGCCTTGGCAAAAGCTTCTACAATCTCCATATCAGAACCAGTATCAGCCGTTAAAACAACAGACTCCCCTGGCTGTACTTTAAACATGTCTTTCATCATTTTATGAGCGATTAAGTTAAGCTCATAATCGTATTTACTCATACTTACTTCCTTTCTTATAATAAGTTTATGAAATCATAGATATAAGTTCTTTATGATATTCACAAAATATACGTTTTATTTTTAGAATTTTCACACAATTGTATGTGACAAACGAATCATGGCATCTTTATATATGTCTACAAGCTTAAAGAGTTTTTCTTTTTCTATATATTCATTGGCTTCATGAGCCAGTTCTTCTTGATCTGGATAGACTGGACCAAAGCTGACCATATTCTTCATAACACGTGCATAGGTGCCGCCACCTATTACCATTGGCTTTGATTTATAATCGCCTGTATGCTCCTGATATGTTTCCATTAAAGAAGTAACAATGGCATGGTCCTTATCTACATAAAGTGGTTCTAAGTGATCAATCAAATCATATCCATAGTCTGAAAAAACACTTTCAAAACGTTCTAGGACAAGAGACGGTTCTGATGTTACTGGATACCTGACATTGATGTTCATGTGCATTTTCTCTTTGTTAACACTTATTTTTCCAAGATTAAAAGTTAACTTACCTGAGATATCATCTTCAAAATCACATCCAGCTTTTTTACCGTAATAGTCAAGTCCAATTAAATCGCTGAATGTTTGTAAGCTAGGATGGTTTATTTTCTTAGATAAATCCATTAAAGCTTTGCATATAGCATTCTCACCTTTTTCTGGCTGCATAGCATGACAGGACTGACCTTTATAAGTATGATTTTGACCATCGACTATTAAACTACAGGTATCTGGTACACTATTTCTAGACATACCACCTGATATTTCAATTGGATTGCCTCTTTCATCAAGTGGTAAATCGAAAGAAATGTCAAAATCTAATATGCCTTTTTCTGCGTGAATCAGTGGAAATGAACCATCCGGTGTAAAGCCTAGCTCAGGCATCTTCTCACTATCTGTAAACCTTGAGATCCCTCGCCATAGAGTTTCCTCATCAGTTCCAATGATAATCTGTATCTTTCTATCGAGTTTTATCTCCTGGTCTTTGATCTCTTTTAAAGCATGTAAACAAGCAATGATTGGTCCTTTGTCATCTATAGACCCTCTTCCATAAAGCTTGCCGTCTATTTCTGTAAGTACAAATGGATCTGTTAACCAACCAGAGCCTTCTGGAACAACATCACAATGGGCAAGAACCCCAACAGCTTTATCGGAGTCTCCATATTCAATGATGCCTACTTGTCCATCTAGATTTGACGTATTAAATCCATAAGCCCCTGCTAGATCCAATATGTAATTTAAGGCATCATCTATAGACTTCCCATAGGCAAAACCGTCATTTTCATCTAAGACACTCCTAATGGCTATGAAGCCTTCTAAGTCTTTTATTATCTCCATATCCCCCTCCTTATATAAATTGTAGCCAATAGAAAAAACATAATCCTTGTTAATATCATAATAATTTGCTTGTATATATGTAATTTTCACAATATCATATTAAGTAGAAAGTGATATGAAAGAAAGGATTAGAGATGTCTATTTCAATAAAGACTATTTTAGACTTGGATGTATTTAAACAAGCAAGACTTTTAACAAATGAAAAATCCGCTTTACGTGTTATAAAGGCAGTTTCTGTTACAGATGTGGAATTAGCTGAAGATATGATTGAAGATGAGATTTTAAGACCTGGAGATTTCTTCTTATCTACACTTGCCTATACACAAAGAGACTTTGGCATTTTCTATAAAAATGTAAAGATCCTTATAGCTGCAAGATGCTCAGGGCTTTGCATTACCAATCAGTACCTTAACAAAGTACCTGATGAAATAATTGATTTATGTAATGCAGAAAACTTTCCTTTAATTATGATAGACAAGGATGTACCTTATGCCATGATTATCAGAAGGATTACAGAAACCATCATTTCCAATCAATCACATGTTGTTAACTTAAATATCATCAACGCTCTTATAAATGGCAATATCTCAAAAACAGAAAAAAACGACCTTATACGTCGTTTAAATCCTTACTTTAAGTCTTCTTTTCTTGTCTTTTATATCAATAATCTCGAGCCGCTTCACGAACAAGCTTTTATGAAAGAAGTCAACAATCATAAGGCCTGGCTGGCAGTTCCTTATATAGATGGCCTTCTTGTAATTGTGACCTACTCTGATGGTCTTAAGGAACTGAAATCACTTAAGTCTTTTATTTATAGCCAAGGCGGCAAATATCCTGGTGCAATCATTGGTATCAGTTCTGATCATGAGACACTTTACGATCTTAGCGATGGTATAAGAGAAGCTTTATTTGCATCAAATTCAGTGCCTTACACGAAAAAGAATATGATGTGTTATGACGATTTAGGCTCCATTAGACTCCTAGTAGCCCTCCAAAATCATCAGGAACTTTACAACTACTATCATCTAACCATCAAGAAAATACTGTCATATGATCAAAAGTACAAGACTTCTCTTTTCTTAACCCTTGAAGCATTTGTACGAAACGATGGTGATTATAAGAAAACAGCCTTTGATACCAACCAACATGAAAACACCATCAGGTATCAAATCAAAAAAATCAAGCAAATACTCAACCTTGAAAACCAAAACATACAGTTTTTTGAGACCATTTCTCTTGGTTTAAAAGCACATAATATTCTAAACTAAAAATCACTTGATTAGATTCACGTGGTTTTTTTATGTTAAAGTTATTGTCTCCTTTAACAAAGTCTCTTCATCTGAACTAGGTCCAACCATGAAAGTGTAAGAGCCATTTTCTAAAAGCCAGTTCTTACTGTCAACATCATAATATCTTAGTTCATCTAGTTTAACATCAATGGTTACAGTCTTTACTTGTCCAGCTTCAATCATAACTTTTTTAAATCCTTTAAGCAGTTTTTCTTGTCTTTCAACTCGTGAGTCTTTCATGCCTACATATACCTGAACCACTTCCTCTACATCCATTTTTCCAACATTTTTTACATCAACTTTAACAGTAACATGGTCTTTGAATCTTTTTAATCTTAGATTAGAATATTTAAAACTGGTATAAGAAAGGCCATGACCAAAATGATAATGTGGCTTTTTCTTATGTTCATCAAAATAAGAATATCCGTGATAAAAATCATACACGATTTCATCGTCAGAGCTTGAAAAGTAAGGTAAATCTTTTTCATCCAGTGGCACTGTAAAAGGCAGTTTACCAGATGGAGAAATATCGCCAAATAAAATCCTTGCAAGCGCATGGCCACCTGCCATCCCTGCATACCACATCATTAAGACAGATGACACATCTTTATCCCATTGACTCGTTGTAATAGCACTACCACCTACTAATACGACTGTCGTATTGATGTTTATCTTAGAAATGGCCTTAATGAGCTTAACTTCTTTTTCTTTTAAGCCTAAGCTTTCACGGTCGCCACCCTCACCTTTTAGTGAACCAGTATAAGACTTTTTCTTTTTAGAGTCATGATGTTTCACAAGTCCAGCCTTTATGAACTTCTTTTGATTCATATAGCCTCTAAAAGTCACATTGTCTGGTACATCTTTATGAGCATCGGGTACAACGTATTCACCTTCATCCCTATAATCATTACCGCATACAATGACAACATGATCAGCAAGAGCTGAAGCCTCTAACGCCTCCTTTATTTGATCTGATGAGAAATACTCAACCATCATGTCTGTAGCTAAATAAGTTTTTAATCCTTCTAAAACATTAATATTTGATTTTGATCTTACCCTTGAGCTACCCTTGTCACCAATATTCTCAGAGCTGGCTAAATCACCTACAAGTACAAGTTTTCCTTGTTTTTTAATTGGTAAAGCATTAAAGTCATTCTTTAAAAGAACCATGGATTTTTCTGCTGCTTCTTGAGCAATAGAAATATGCTCTTTGCAGGCTACCATATCAAGCGAATAGCTTTCAGGATCCTTAGTATTTGAAAATGATAATGATGTCCTAATGATCCTTCTAGCTGATTCATCTATGACCGACTCGCTGATACTGCCATCTTTAACAGCCTTTAATAGATGTTTATGGTAAAAGACAGGCATAGGCATTTCTAGATCCATACCTGACTCTATAGCCTTCTTGGTATTGTGTATACCATAAGAAAAATCAGAACTGGTGAAACCTTTAAAATGCCACTGCTTTCTCAGTATGTCAGAAAGTAGTTCCTTTGATTCACAGCAGTAATGTCCATTAATCTTATTATAGGCCCCCATTAAAGAAGCAGCCCCCGCATCTACGGACTTCTTAAAATGTGGTAAATAAACTTCATGAAGTGTTCTTTCATCGACTTTTACATCTACTCTAAATCGATTATTTTCAATTGAGTTTACTGCAAAATGCTTTAAACATGCCATGACATTATGATCTTGTACAGCCTCTGTTAATGCAAGTCCAAACTCTCCGACTAGGAAAGGATCTTCTCCATATGTTTCTTGAGCTCTTCCCCAAGCTGGATGACGAAGTAAGTTGATACATACCCCACCAAAATAATTGGCTCCTTGAGCTCTAGCCTCCCTAGCCATAGCATGGCCGATTCTTTTCTCTAAATCAATGTCAAAACTTGCACCTCTGGCCATGGAAACAGGAAAGCATGTGGAACTTCCCATAGCTATCCCTCTTGGACCATCTGTGAATCTAACAGGTAAAACGCCATACTTTTTACTCCCTAATGTGTCTATTGGAACAGGATTATACATGGTCTTATGTTTAATGATATTATCAACAGGGTCCCAAACACCATTGAGTAAAAAGACCTTTTCTTTTAAAGTCATTTCATTCAAAATCTTCTCTACTTGATTTTCAATTTCAAAATCACTCATTGTAGCATTCTTTAAATTAAACATTGCCAACTTTCCTTTCGTTAAACTCGTAATTGTGCTTAGAGCTATTTTCCTTATTTAATCCGAGTACATGAGTCGATATCATAAATGTGATGTAAATAATAATGATCGACATGGTCGTATCAGTTACAAAATGAGCGCCCTCAACAACTCTTGAAAACATAGTCAGTAGAATCCATATCCAAGCTATTAAATGACACACATAAGATTTTACTTTTAGGTTTAGAGCGTTAGGTAATAGTGTAAACCACAAAATAAGTGATGCACCAGATGTATGACCTGATGGGAAGGACTTAAAACCATCATTTAATGCACTAGAATTTATAACATACCATCTTGTATAATCCGCCATATCTTTAAACTCTCTAAATCTCATCCTACCAAATGTGTTCTTTAAAAGATTTATAAGAATATAAGAAGCCAAGCACATGATTAAACCGCACAATGCAAGTTTTGTAAAAGTCTCAATAGCCACTCTTTTTGAAATCCATAAGCCTACGAGAAATGATAAAAAGATAATCACATTGATTAACACAATCAACCAAAAATCACTAAACTCAAGATTCATGTAATGCCTTATATTTATTGCAAAATGAATAGATACCCTCGTTAAAAGAAACAAGAGAAGAATTTTCTTTAACAACCTAAACAAGACATTTTCACTTGAACTTGTTATCAGTAAGTATGAAGTTGAAAACAAGCCGACCATAAAGTAAGGTAACTCACCTAGAACTTTGAAAAGCGCACCATATAGAGTGCCTGGTTTATACAAGAGTTGAGAAATACTTAAATCAGTAAATGTAAAGACCGCCATAAAGGCAATCAAGACATACAGTACATACATTTGTTTGTTCTTCATCATTTTCACCTATTTAACCTTAATCGAAATCGTGTCACATCTTACAGGTGTATCTACACTGACCTTAATGACACCTTTTTTTCCAGTCGTCTTGACCCATACCGCTCTTGCACCACCTATTAGCGATACTTGATTAGGACCAATTATTTGCCCGGGACCATCTAACTTAATATTGAGTACATCATCTGAAAAAGGCAGCAAGTTGCCTCTTTGATCTAACATCTTAAACTCAATCCTTGTTACATCATAAGATGATTTCTTCGTAGATAAGACAATATCATCCACCTTAACTTCTAGCCTGTCCTTATAAACCATACCGCCTAAAGTTTTTCTAATAACTTCAACGCCATTTTTTACACCTATCAAGGTCACAGAAGTATCTTTTTCTCCCCAAGAGTCCAGTGACATCCTAGCTAGTTTCCCAATATCCGAAGTCTTTAAACGATACTTAAAGACAAGTCCTAATAACATACGTTTAGTTTTCTTACTTAGATGATGCTCACCTTTCATAACTTCTAGAACAAAGCTTTTAAACTTGTCTTTATCCTTATCAGAAAACTTTGTTGTCGCCATTGTTCTCTCAAACGCTTCTCCAAGTGTATTTTCTATCATAATAGGTGCATGCTTCACATGAGGATATCTTTTTTTATCAGGATAATAAGTACCTTTGTCACTACCTGCCATTTCAACCTTTATGGCGTCACAGTTGGTAAACACCTGTATTGGAAAATAGCCCCCTGAATCTCTTTCTCCCTTTGCAATGAGTGATGCCACATCCATGATAATCTCATCATCTCTTTGGCTGCTATAAACGCTTGCGGCATACTTAGGAATTCTGAACATATCCATCACTCCGTGATAGCAAATTTTATCACCCGAGCCAAAATCCTTGTGGGTATTGTAATCAAAAGCACACCAGCCTATAGCACCTGTAATATCTTGTCTACCTACTTGTTCATTTAAAACCCTTAAATGTCTATTGGCATGCTCTATAAGTCTTGTTTCATGATCAAACCTTTTAGTCGGATACATGTGACCAGTATGTTCAGACACTAAATAAGGTACATCAGATTTTAAACGTGTTACTTTTTCTTGTTTTCTTAAAACTTGGTTATGACCACTGTGAACAAAGTCGTTCATTGAATAAACGTCTTCTAAAAATTCACTGCCCTCTGTACATCTAACACCAGTTGTTTGTCTTGTAGGATCTAAGGACCTGGCTAAATCATTTGTTAGTGTATAAAAATCATGGTGATCTTTCGATTCATTGACTCTAACGCCCCAGATGGTTACAGAAGGCCTGTTACAATCACGTCTGATCATTTCTCTTAACTCTTGTTTTGATACTTCTTGCCACTTTTTCTCACCAATGTGTTGCCAACCAGGAATCTCCTCAAATACCATAAGTCCAATTTCATCACATCTGTCCAAGAAGTGCCTAGATTGAGGATAATGACTTGTTCTAACAATGTTAAGTCCTAGATTGTACTTGATGATATCTGCATCTTTCTTCTGAGCTCTTTCTGGCATGGCATAGCCTACATACGGAAAAGACTGATGTCTATTAAGGCCATTTAGTTTTACCTTTTTATTGTTCAGATAAAATCCATCTGATTTAAACTCGGCTGATCTAAAGCCAAACTTAACTTTATAGTCGTCCATTAGCAAATTATTATCATACAATTTGATAGATAGGTCATAAAGTTTAGGCTTTTCAAGCGACCACAGTTCGATGCCTGTAAGATGGTTCATTTCAATAGAAACATCCATTAAACCTTTATCAATGTCTTTTTTAACATACTTTATAAGTTGATCATCATCGTACAAGGCGACTTCTATCACAAGATCATTTTCTCTTATTAGTTCCAAATCAACTTCTAGACTTGGCGTTTCTAGAACATGCAAGGTCTTTACAAATACATGGTTCACATAGGATTTTTCAACAAACCTTAAAGATACCTCTCTATAAATACCACCATAGGTTAAAAAATCTACCACGTGTCCAAATGGAGGGATATCTTCTCTTTCCCTTGAATCAACCATAACTACCAAGTGGTTATCTTGATCAAACTCTAAATGGTCTGTTAACTCCATACTAAATGGTGTATAGCCACCCTTATGTTCACCTAAATATTTGCCATTGATATAAACCTTTGCATAAGACATAACACCTTCAAAATCTACAAAGATATATTTATTCTTATCTTCTGATGAAATGTAAATGTTCCTCCTATAGCAAGATACAAACTGATACATGTTTTCATCAAAACAGTTGTAAGGCAAGTCAATGTTATTATGGGGTAATTCTACTTCTTGATATTGCTTGACATCAAAATCATTCATTTGATCACCAGTTTTAAAAGAAGGTTTGTATAACCAATTGTCATTGATATAAGTTACTTTTCTCATCTTTTCTCCTGTCTCAGTACTATTAATTCTAGAGAGCTGCAACTATAAAGTTGCAGCTCAGGGGGACTCATTCAGAACTGAATAAGTAGTGTAATACTGAACTAAGCATATCAAACTTGATTTAATTTATTTTACAATTACTTAGAAACACTGGAATATTCTTTGTTTAAGTAAATGAGTATTTCAAATAAAATGCATGTAAATCAAATAATTCTTAGCATGTGTGGCTTTGGGATTTCATATAATTAAGTAAAATTAAAGGGAGGATTTATGACAAATAAAGTTATTACTAACAAACAAATGAATGCATATGCACTGGGGATCATGGGGCAGGCTATGATTGTCACCTTAGTCAGCAGCTATATTTATTCATACTTTACCAACTATGTTGGTATCAATGCCATTGTAGTAGGTACGATATTCGCACTCGTAAGATTATGGGATGGCATAAACGACATGATGATGGGGGCACTCATAGACAACACCAGAACAAAAATAGGAAAACTCAGACCCTACTTGTACATCAGTGCACCAATTATATTTGTAACCCTGGTTATGCTTTTCAATGTGCCTGATTTAAGTATGAAAGGAAAAGTGATTTGGGCATCTGTAGCCTATGTACTTTACAGTATGGCCTTTACTGTATGTGACGTGCCATTCTGGACCCTTACTGCAGTAATGACACCCAATCAAGATGAAAAAGTTGCGCTTGTAAGTAAAAATAAAGCCTTCAATATGTTGGCTCATTTAATCATCGGTGTTGGTGCTGTACCAGCTATCACCTTTCTTGGAGGTGGCGATTCCAACGAAGCATTCAGAATCGGTATAGGAAGATTCAGTATCGTAGTCGGTATAGTTGCTTGTCTTCTAATACTCAATACCGCTCATAAGGTGAGAGAAAATGTTAATTATACAGAGGATAAACCTAAGCTGAAAGAATCATTAAAGGTACTAATAACCAACAAACCTCTGCTTATATGTGTGTCAGTTTCATTTCTAGGTGCTATCCTTTATGGGATGCGTTCAATGTCAAAGTTAAACTATGCCATCTATGTGATGGGAGATGCAAAATATATGTCCTTATTCACGTTATTCACAGTACCATTTGCTATTTTGGCACTAAATTCAGTCAAGTACATCAATAAAAAAGCGAGTATAGAAAAAAAGCACCTATATATCGCATTACTGCTTATACAGGCTGCTATAAACACAGTTTATTATTTTGTTGGTTACTCAAACCCATATGTCATCTTGACTTTTGAGGGCCTCATCGGTTATGTTAACACTATTTCAGGAATCTATGCAATGGTTATGTTAACACGAGTTGCAGAATATACATTCTTACAACATGGCATGAACATTGAGGCTATGATTTTTGCCACAAGAACTTTTATAACAAAGATGACCATGGGTGGCGCAGGTCTTGTACTTGGACTTTACATGACATTTATTGGATTTGACAACACACTTGAAGTTCAATCTAGTCAAACCATATCAGGAATCTTTATAATCTTTACACTTTTACCTGCTCTATTCTTGGTCATTAATGCTCTTATCTTTTCAAGGTTTCCTATCACTCAAGCTAAACTTGATGAGTTAAGAAAAGAAGAAATCGCATCATGATGCATATGACTTTCTATAAGCTTTCGGGGTCATCCCCGTGAGCTTTTTAAATGTTCTAAAGAAATTGCTATTACTTGAAAACCCAGCATAGATTGTAATATCATCCATTTTAGCTGTCGAGTTTATAAGTATTTCCTTAGCAAGCTCTACCCTTTTATAGTGAATGTAGTCAACAATAGAAATCCCTTCTACTCTTTTAAAATGGTGTGATAAGTATTCCTTATTGTAGCCTAGGCTATCAGAAATATCTGTAAGATTGATTTTCTTACTGATGTTTCTCCTAACATACTTTTTAACGTGAATAGTAATCGGATCAGATGCTCTCAACCTTTCTAGTTGAACAAGTTTTAAAAAAGCCTTCAACATGGATTTAATCAAAGCATGAAGCTCAGATGTTGTACTTGCTTCTTTAACCTTTACATTATACTCAATTAATGTGTTAAGAGCCTTTCTTGCATCCACATTATGTACTTGAACTTCCCTATAAGTAAATGCTACCCAAGTCGTCAGAACCCACTTAAAGTTAGACAGATCTTTTTTACGATCATCATACAAAGTTTCGTAGACTTCAAACAAGTACTTATAATCATTCAAAACACTTTGAAACTCTATATCATTTTCACATCTAAATAAACTGTGATAAAAGTCATTGGTTCTTTCTAAGTCAAACAAGTCTATATCGCACATCCATTTATAAAATATATGATTATTGACCATATCATCCTCCTTTTATCCAAATATAAGACAAGATTATAAAATAATCACGATTAATTCGTAACTTACAAAAATACAGGTGTAAGTTACCTGTTTTCTAAAAAAAGAACTCAATTAAGAACTCTTTAAGTAAAATACTTATCTAAAAATTGATCCATTTTATTTGGAAACAACCTCATTCCCAGATCTACAAAGTAAACTTCTTTTCCAGCTAAAACTCTTGTTTTATTCCTCTTTATTGCCTGAAGAACCTTTTTAGCAACCAAATCAGGTGAATGTGCTTTTGTCGGTGTAAGTGATTTTTTACTAGCCTGTCCTGTATAACGCGTTGATTTAGATATATTGGTTTTTATAATACCAGGATAGACTGTTGATACATGAACGTCATAAGATTTAACTTCCTTTTTCATGGTCTCACTAATACTGTGAACAGCTGTCTTTGATAAGGAATATGCCCCTCTTCTTCTCTGAGAAAAAAATGAGGCTGTAGATGCAATATTAACAATGTGTCCTTTTTGAGTCTTTAAATAAGGTAAAAATGCCTTATAGCAATGCAAGACGCCATATACATTGATATCAAGGACCCACTTGATATCTTCAAGTGGTATGTCCTCTAAAGAACCCATAGCAATAACACCTGCATTGTTGACTAATATATCCACTCTCTCGTAGTGTAAAATAACCTCTCTAGCACAGGACTGGACATTTTCATAATGAGAAACGTCACAAACAAATGCCTTGACAGTATAACCTTTGGATTCAAGGTATGTACATTTTTCTTCAAGAGCTCTCTCGTTTACATCTAATAGAGCAATTTTATAACCTTCACCAGCTAACATTTTTGCTATTGAAAAGCCAATGCCGCTGGCAGCGCCTGTGACAACTGCAACTTTATCCATTAAGAAACCTCCCTAAGTTCTAAATCCTTTTGAATTTCTTGTCTTAGTTTTCTGTTAATTGGATAGAATAACATTGGAATAGCTGCTAAAAATGCACCTATAGCAGGATAGATCGTTATGATCTTGTATATATCTCCACCAAGAGTAGCAACTTGTTCCACACCAGATATATAACCATAGTAGGCAAGCATAATACCTAATAACCACTGTGATAAAGCACCACGCATTTTTGAGACAAAAGTGAAAAATGAATAAGTAAAGGCTTCATACCTTGTACCATATTTCCATTCGCCATAATCAATGGTATCAGCTATCATAGCAAAGAATAATATAAGTCCAAATGCCTGGAAATATTGACTAAAGAAGGTATAGACAATAATAACATTAACATTAGTATATGGAATAAAGTAATAGGCAAATAAGCCCATGAGACCTGCAATAACATTTGTCCATATTAAAATTTGTCTTTTGTCAATGAACTTAAGCCAAAACTTGATACTGAGTGCAGATAAAATAGTACCCACAAGACCAGCCATACTAAGTGGTACCATATAAGATTCTGACCCTAAGGTGTATTTACAGAAATAAATGGCCACAGCCCCAACCAAGCCTTTTAAAAGACCAAGAAAAGCTGATGCAAATATGATAAACAAAGGGATATTTTTAGTGATAGATTTCTTATCTCTTTTAAGAGATTCATGGCTTTCTACTTTTCTTTCTGTTACATTCTCGTTAAAGAAAAAGTAAAACTGTATACACAGTACTAAACCAATTACACCAAACAAGATACCCATTGATCTAAATCCTGTAAGGCCACCACCAAAGGCTTGAACGACAGGTATAACTGCTATCAAAGGCAAGGTGTTACCTATAAGGGTACCAAGTCTATGCCAAGTAATCAGTGACGTCCGTTTAGAATCATCTCTTGTCATCAGAGATGCTGCCGATGTATTTGCAATGGCTAGAACTGTAAAGGACATACCCCATCCTATGTAAGTGATATAAGCATAAAGTAACTTGTTTTTTACATCTGGTGCTAGAAATGCTAGTACCGTAAAGACAAACACGGCAATGGAACTGAGTAAGACATAAGGTTTTACCTTACCTCTTTTAGAGTTGGTTTTCTCCATAATAACACCCATTAATGGATCATTTATGGCATCCCATATCCTTGCAACTAAGAATAGTGTGCCAGCCGCTATTACAGAAATACCGAACATTTCAGTATAGAAATACATCAAATAGCTCGATGTTAAGCCATAAGAAATTTCTTTACCTGCTCCCGATAAACTGTATGACAGTTTCGTAAATCTCTCTTTCTTCATTTGACCTCCTGATTAATACAACGTTTTCCTATACCAAGTATATAGAAAGAAGATTCATGCAATATGTCCATTTCTTATTTTCGTGCGCATATTCTTATATAAGTCATACACTCTAACCATCAAATCTTTGACATGACCTTTGGTCTTATGTAAAAGTAAAAAGTCCTCAAATGAGGACAATTCACGTACAATGTATTTTGACTCTAAGAAGAGGTCAAAGCTATTTATAATAAAAACTATCTATTTTATGCCATCTATCCTTTAGAAGATAAGCAGCTTTTTTAGGTTTTCTATTTCTAGTAAAGATTCCTTTTTTATTACCGTCAACCCTTGTAATACCTTCAGCTGTAGCAAAATCAGCAAAATTCCATACATGCTCACCAATTAAGAATTTTTTACTATCAAACACCTTATGGTAAAGATTCAGATATGCCTCTTGAAATTCTTCTGTCCAAAGTTTTGCTATTGTATCTGTATTGCCATGAAGGGTATCAACGCCGTATTCAGTGATTATGATAGGTTTCTTATGCATCTGATACCAGCCATCTAGTTCTTTACTCAGAAGAATCTCTGCTAAATCAAGTTTACCAGTTGCCAAGTACCAGCCATAATACCTATTTAAACATACCACATCAACAAGTTTCGTAACTTCTGACGTCATAGGTAAAGCACCATTGTACTCAACAATTGTTATAGGTCTACTTGGGTCTAAACTTCTTGTAAAGTTGACGATTGGTTTAAAATACTCATAAGCCCCCTTATCATCAGATGCTGGTTCATTAGCAACACACCACATGACAATGGAAGGATGGTTTTTATCTCTTTTGATCATTTCTTCCATGACCTTGATATGATTATCCTGGCACTCAGCAACTTCCCAAACAGATGGATATTTTATAGGTTTTAAGTTTATGTAATCAAATGTTTCATCTTTGGTCTGAAAAAGATTCATGTTAAGACCGACTGCAGGACTTTCCCCTATGACAACAATACCTTCTCGATCAGCCATTTTAAGTATTTCCTCAGCATATGGATAGTGTGACGTTCTAAATGAATTAGCGCCAATCCACTTCAGTAATGAAAAATCTCTTATGTTTAAAGCCTCATTGTAACCTCTTCCAACAATATCTGAATCCTCATGTTTACCAAAGCCTTTAAAGTAAAAAGGCTTCCCATTAATCAAGAACTGATCATTTAAAACTTCCACACTCCTTACCCCAAATGACTCTTCATAAGCGTCTATTAATTGTTCTTCATGGTATACTTCCACCACACATGTATAGAGATAGGCATTTAGTGGTTGCCAAAGTTTCACATTTTCAATGGACAATCGTCCTTTTAAACCGCTTCCTTTAGCTACAAGCTTACCTTCCATATCTTTAACAAGTAATCGAACATCTGACGCTTTCGTATCTATCACATAATCTACATACCCATTATTTTTTTCAACTTCTGTTGTAATGTTTACATCTTCAATAAACAATTGGTCTGTACAATACATGACAACAGGCCTGTTGATGCCAGCATAGTTGTAGAAATCAAAGTAATACTTCAACCACTTTATATCTTCTGTAACTTGAAACATCTTGCCCATAGGTACACTTGTAAAGTCTAGTCTATTGTCTACCCAAACGGTTATACGATTGTTATAATCTTTATCTAGAAAATTTGAAACATCTGCTTCAAAAGGCGTATAACCACCTGAATGTTCTAAAGCTAACTGACCATTTATCCAAACCTTAGCATGATGAGTTACAGCACCAAATCTAAGGACAATACGCTTGTCTGACCATGACTCAGGTAGGTAGACACTTCTTTCATACCAGGCACCGCCTATATGGTGATGTATTTTCGGATCATCGTAAATATCATTATAAGAGGCTGGTACAGGCATCATCATGGTATCTGTTAATGGGTTTTCATAGAGTCTATTCTCTTGACCATCATCTAACTTAAAATTCCATATGCCATCTAATTCTATTATTTCTCTAGTTTTATTTCTTTGTGGATATAACATTATTACTCCTATCTTTTTAACATGTAGTAAATGCCTTTTAGGTATCTCTTATTGGATATGGATACAAGACCATCAATAAAGTAAGGACTTAATTTTTTACCAGACATTTTAGAAAACATGGGCAGCACTTTAATCGGTGTTTGACCAACTGTAGAAGGCTTTTGATCTGAATCTATGCCATCTAAAGTAATGCTACATGATTTTTCACGACGATCTGCATGACTAAGTATCTTCTTTCCAAGAAAAGTATGTCTGATATCATGCAGTGAAGAAGATAAATCAAACACATTAGATTGAACATCCTTGGACAGAGGTTTTCCATACAGTTCTAAGAAACTTTTCTCATCTATTGGTTCCTTCATTTCGTTATATGCAGCTAAGGAATCTTTCTGATCTACGTTGACATGATCATTTTCAAAGGTGATGTAATCACTTAATCTAAGATCTCTTGAAGAAGCGCCTATGGCTACTTTATACCTTCCCCCATCTACATGCCAATCTTTGATAATTGTATTGTAATAAGCAAAGGATCTCTTATTGAGAGTAAATCTTACTTCTTTTGTATGTCCAGGTTCTAAATGAACTTTCTTAAAGCCCTTTAAAGATTTAACTTCCTTAAAAACCTTTGAATCATTACTATGGACGTACAGTTGAACAACTTCCTTACCTGGATAATCCCCAATATTCTTAACTTGTAAAGAAACTTCAAAGTCATAATCATCCAAAGCTGTAATCATCAAATTGCTATACTCAAATTCTGAATATGATAGTCCATACCCAAATGGAAAGAGTGGTTTAACATTTGCTTTATCATAGTATCTATATCCTACATAGATACTCTCTCTGTACTCACAGGACTTTTCGTAACTTGAGTAATAAGGAAATGACGGATTATCTTCAAGTTTATAAGGAAATGTCTCAGCTAGTTTACCTGATGGGTTGATTTTTCCCTTCAAAATATCATAAACAGCCTTCGAACCTGCTTGTCCTTGCAGATAGACTTCTAGTAGTCCTTTAACATCACTTAACCAAGGGATGTCTACCACAGAACCATTTTGTAAAATAACTATGACATCAGCGTATTTTGACACTTCTTTGATTAAGTGATTATGATTTTTAGGTAGACAAAGATCTTCTCTATCATAGCCTTCTGATTCATAGCTTTCAGTTAAGCCTGCGACTAGTATGATGACATCTGATTTTTTTGAAAGCTCTACAGCTTGATCTACTAGCTTTGGATTCACATCTGATGTATATCTTTCATAGCCTTCTGCATACCCTATAAAGTTTTTATCTTTCTCAAGCACTGACTTTATGGTATCTAGACGATAAGGATTGACTAGTGACGAACCTGCCCCTTGATACCTAGGCTTTTCAGCGAAACTTCCGATGAGTCCTATCTTCATCCCTTCCTTAATTGGTAAAAGGCCATCATTTTTTAAAAGTACAGCACTTTCACCTACAATTCGATTTGCAAGTTCATGATGTTTATCCTTGTTTAAATCACCTTTACTCACGTTAAAAGATTTAAGATTTAACTCTATGACCTTTGAAACAGCTCTGTCTAAATCTTCCATAGATAACTTATTGGTTTTCACATCAGAGATAATTTTCTTAGTATTTCTTTCGTCAATATAGGGCATTTCAAGATGACAACCTGCCTTTATACCTAAAACACGATTATTAACACCACCCCAGTCTGTTACAACACAGCCATCATAGCCCCACTCATCTTTAAGAATATCTGTTAACAATCTTTTATTCTCACTGGCATAAAGTCCATTGAGCTTATTATAAGCAGACATGACTGTCCAAGGTTTGGCTTCTTTGACACAGATCTCAAATGCAGGTAAGTATATTTCTCGCAAGGCTCTTTCGTCAACAAGACTGTCTGCAATCATCCGATAGTATTCTCTGTTATTAGCAGCAAAATGCTTAAGTGATGTACCGACACCATTTGACTGGACACCTTTAATATATGAAGCAGCAAGTTTTCCCGTTAAATATGGATCTTCAGAAAAATATTCAAAATTTCTACCACACAAGGGTGATCGTTTAATGTTGACGCCTGGGCCTAACAATACTGAAACATCTGCATGTACACACTCTTTACCAAGTGCCTGACCCATCTCATATATCAAATCCTCATCAAAAGAACAAGCCGTTAGACATGCTGCAGGAAAACACGTTGCTTCAACACTCTTGTTAATCCCAAGATGGTCTGATGCCCCCTCTTGTTTTCTTAGTCCATGAGGACCATCAGACATAAGACAAAATTTGAGTCCTAATCGTTCTAAATCCATAGTCCGCCATGTGTCTTTGCCTTGACAAAACTTAGCTTTTTCTTCTAAAGACATTTGCCTTAAATAGTATTCTGTATTCATAGCTCCTCCATAATTTCTATCTACTATTTTAAAAGTTGCAGAAATACAGAAGTGGCAAATTCTTTGATTCTTTTAAGGATTCTTATATTAATGTTTATAAAGCATTAATTTTTGTTGAGGAGTCTCTCCCACTTGATTATACTAAGTTTAGGAGGCTCATTATGAAGCAAGCATTAATAGAAAAGATCATGAAGACATTTTACCGATTGAGCAAAATAAACATTTCATACTATAACAAAGAAGATAAAACATTTTCTTCTTTCATCGATCTTAAGGCAGATGAAAAAAGACATCTAGCAGAACACTTAGAAGGCTATAAAAAGGATGGACTATTTAAGTTTTCGGATCATACCATCAATCATTATTTTCTTAGAGTTAAAAATAAGGATTTATTCCTGGCTGGACCTTATCTTGAATCTATACCTCATATTAATGATCTAAGAAAGTACCATCCTGATAATACAGACATTAAACTTCTAAGTAATCATTATAAATCACTTCAAGTCCTTGGCAATGGCAAAGTAGACGACTACCAAACCCTTTTGAATCTTCTTGTAAAAGGAAACGAAGATGATTTCATTAGGTCTTCTGATCTAGTCTTTGACCAAGTTACAAATGAAAATACTCAGTCTTTTTACAAGTGGCAAGAAAACCTTAATGTCAAAGCAATCAAACATAATCAAATTTTTTACGAAAATTTCTTTAAATGCAAAGATGAAAATGAACTGAATTCTGTTATGCATAAGTACTACTTCATCAGCGAACCCTTTGAATATCTATTTGATGATAAAGATATCCCTAAGTTGAGGTTGATGAAAAACTTACTGCTAAACTCCACAGCATTTACTTTCAATGAAGCTATTAGAAGAAATACAGACCTTGAATATGCAACAAATCTTTTGATACATTACAATAAGATCGTTGAATCATGTGATGACGTGGATGAACTTATGTCTATAAGAACACACATGTTAAAGGCATTTTTTAATGCTTATAAAAGATCCCAACTTTCTAATGAATCACCTTTGGTCCATCATATAAAGGCCTATATTGATAAACATATCAACGAGGCTATTTATGTATCTGATATCGCAAAATCCTTAGATTATAACAAAGACTATTTGTCTCATCATTTCAAGCAAACAACAGGTATCAGCATAATGACTTATATCAACAAAAAGAAAGTGGATATCGCTGAGCATTTACTTTTGCACACAAGCAACAAAATTTACGATATATCAGATTATTTAGGTTATAACACCATTTCTAATTTTGTTAGAACCTTCAAGAAGTATAAGGAAGTAACGCCAAGTGAGTTAAGAAAAAGATCTAGTTTATTCTAGATCTTTTAATATGCCTTCAAGACATTCGTAATATGATTTTTTGTAATTGGTTGTGATATCCATATTTAATGACTTACCATATGATAAGACAGCAACCGATACAGGCGAAGACGCCACTTGTGGTAGTAAGAATGATAGGTTTTTAACACCTGCTATCGGTTCAACTCTGCCTAGATTAGAAAAGTTGATATTCTTTTTATAAATACCACCTTTATTAAGAAGTATCTTTTTCTTTAAGAAGATTGGTATAAAATTCAAAGGCCATCTTGCGAGTGTATCAGATACTAAAAAAGGTTTATTAGGATCTGCTGACTTATAAAGATCTCCAATTTTTTTATAGCATTCATCCAAAGAACGTAAATCTTTGTCATAGTTGACTTTAAACTCATAAGAACCAGCAAAGTTATACAAGGTCTTTGATGGAAAAACATTTCTAAAATCAACTGGTACAGATAAGTTAATGTTCTCATTCTCAACCAATTCCAATACATATAAGGTGTGGATAAATACACTAGTGAGTAATACTGAAACACTACAACTATTTAATTTTGATTTCATAATGACCTTTTTAGTATCAAGTTTATACGATAAATGATAAAAGTCGCCAGTAGAGGTAAAATCAAATGATCTACTTTCGTTCATACTTAATTCTTTTTTAGGTATAACTTTTTCTCTATAAGTACTGTAAGCATCTTCAATCGTTTTTGATAAGGTGATTGATTGATAAGGTTGATCCTGATAGGTATATAAGAGCTTTTTCATAAACTCTAAACCACCTGAACCATCACATAATGCATGAGAGAATTCAAGTAGTATTTGATTTTCAAAATAGAGTACCCTAAACAAATAATCGTTGTTATCTTTTATGTCAAACGATTCCACCTTATCCACTCTTTTATGATATATAGGTAGTTCATTCTCATTAACTTTAAACCTAAATTTTAGTATGCCTCCTACTAGTTTCACCTTAAAACCTTTATAAATATCTAACGTATCATTAAGTGCTTGTCTAAGTTTCTTAGATGATACTGTCTCATCCAACTCTGCTTTAAATCCAAAAGTGATATTTTTCTCTAATAAGGCATAATATTCTGAAGGCCCATTTAATATAATATCTTTCATAATTTCCTCCAATATCTAAACTTTTCTTCAATATATACTGAAATAGAATTCTCCATTTTTGTATACTTAGAATACTTCCTATATTCTTAGAAAAAGAGTTATTATACCGAGTACTTAATCGCTTACTTCTCGGCAAAAAAATAAAAAATCACCTGATTCGCACCAAGTGATTTCTCGCATAAAATATTAATAGGGGGGATTGAAGGTTAAAATCATTTACTATGATATCTCTCTTCTTGAATAAATAATAACACCCCCATGTGTACTTCATATGTACATTTCATGAATATTTTATAAAATTATTTAATATTTCACCTACAATTACATAATTTCATTCACATTTACGCCATTATGGTTTATGTCCACCTGATATTTTTTTCCTAAGTGATTGTATTTGAAAGATACCTTTCTTATATTCTTTGGAAGTTTTGGATCAAAAGTAACATTCGCTCCTACTTTCATACCGCATAAGCCAAAAACAAGTCCTTGATACAAACCTCCACAATTTGCTATATGTATGCCGTCTTCTGCACCATAATTTATATCTATGGCCATTGCTTTTTCTAAATACTCATAGGCTCTTTCATCACATGTCCAATTCATAATGATTGAGTGTATAATATAGGATAAGCTTGAATCATGTGTTGTCAAAGGCAAATAATAATCTAAGTTATCTTTCATACGTTCTTTTGAATATTGATCTTTATATAAGAAAAACAACATCAATACATCTGCTTGCTTCAGAGCCTTTGATCGATAATTCTTTTCTTGAGAGATTGTCGCTCCAAAAGGTTTTGATTTATCTGGCCATACAAGATCGAAGTCAAGATTATCAAAATCACCAAAATGATCACATTGCTCTATTATATAGTCATCTTGTATTACCAAGCCATCTTTATATATCAACAACTTCTTTGAAAATGTATCCGATTGATATTGTATTCTAAACTTCATAATCTCATACAAAAGTTTGTTGGTATAGGCGTTATTATCAGAGTAATGAATATACTCATCAGGTCCCATTACCCCTTTTAAATGAAACTCACCGTCTTTATAAGATAATCTCTCCATAAAATACATCAGTACTTCATCGATACATTCCAAGAAGTGATTATTAAAACACTCTTGATCACCTGTAGCCTTCAAATAGTTAATCATGGCATAGGCTATATCAAGTCCTACATGGATCTCCAAATCTGCATATTGCCAGTTTGAGCATTGTTCTGCTCCGCTAACAGAAGACTCCCAGGGATACTTTGCCCCATTATAGCCATAAGACTTTGCATTCTTCTTGGCCGCTTCTAATGTGTTGACTCTAAACATAAGTAGGTTCTTAGCAGCGACAGGATTTGTAAGCAAGTAAAAGGGCAAGAGATAAATTTCTGTATCCCAGAAAAAATGACCAAAATAAGCTTCACCGGCTGCTCCTTTGGCGTCTATAGCAACTCTTGACTCGTGTTCATTGTTTGATCTTAATAAGTGGTAAATCGATACTCTAAGTGCATACTGCAAATTTGAATCACCTTCAATTACAACATCGGCCATGTCCCACTTTTCTTGCCATGCCTTTTGATGCTCAGCATATAATTTATCGAAGTCAAAATCTATACCACATGGATTAACATCCTTAGAGGTTCTGATAAGTGTGTATTTGTAAAACACATACTTTTGATCTTTTTTAAGATGAAGTAACTTTTTTTCCATTAGGTAAGGTGGATCAGAAACACTTGTTGTCTTATCTAAGGATAAACGTGAGACTATCTCAACTTCATCATTCATATCAGTTAAAAGATTCAAGTGAAGTCCATTCTCTAAATTATAAGATGTCTCTACAAAATGATTATAGCCATTGGTCGTAACGCCATAGTCAATGTAAGACTCAACTTCTATATCTTTATCTCCTTGTATTTCATACTTTTGAACCACAAGGTTCTTATGTACCTGATGGATGTATCTCTCAGTTTTTATATGAATCCCCTTAAAATCAAAATATCTAGTAATAAGGCCATCCTTTAAGTCTAGCTTTCTATGATGATTTCTTGCATGATTAATATGAAACTTGCAACCATCTACATAAAAGTTCATGCCTAAAAAGTAAGGTAAGTTGATCATCTCTTCTCTAAGAATTGGATGATTTCCAACTATAAGTGGTATATAGGTGCCAAACTTCCCTTCAGTATGCCTCTTCTTTTCAACGGTCACATTAGCAGGCATGCGCCAGTAAAGATCATCTTGTCCTTCAATATAATCTTCCTCAAATGAAGCCCTGATGGAGAGATAACCATTGCCCTGGGTCATAAGTCCTTCAAAGTGTTTGTAATGTTCTTTTTCAAATGTTTGATTAATTGTTGTCATATTATCTCCAAGTAATCTTTATCAGCTAATGGTTTAAATGGTTTGCTAGGTAAGGTTTGATACCAATAGGCAACCGATGATATATCATCCATCAATGGCAAATAACGTTTAAAATTACTTCGCCATCCGAGTGCTTGTATGTTCACTTTTAAATCCTCTTTAAAATGAATAGGATCTTGTACATGAAACCTATATAAGTTAAACCGTGTATTAGAGATATCACAGTTATTATTGTCGATCCTATCAACTGAAAATCCCAAATATGGCGTGGTATATTCTAAATATTTCATATCCTTAGTTCTAAATGACCAAGCACCACCAAAGTAATCTTCTGTACCGGTGCCGCAAATACTAGGGTTCATATCACCATCTAAATAGAACTTTATTTCGCCTTCGCCCCACCAGTAGTTATTATTAGTTTGCCAATACATATAGGTCCCAACATAATGACCTGTCCCTTTTATGCCATCTACAATTGTATAAACCTCTTTATAAGGTAAAGGATTAGTCCTTCTAAAAGATGCATGAAAATAGGCAGCATCCTTATCTATTTCTCCTATTTCATAATTAATCTGATAAAACAAGGTCATCTTCTCATCATTTAGATTTTCAATGGTAATTCTGCAGTGTTTGTTAAAAGGCATCTCAAAGTATGAGTTATAACCATTGACAGGATTAACACATATAGGTAATGCACTTACTTGTTTAAAATTACCGCTAGCTCCTACAAAGAAGTCCCCTATTGGTACTTCTACAGATGGATGCGGTTGATGATCCCAATAGATTCTTAGTACTGTATACCTCGGAATACCTATGATTGTAAACCACATAGACTTTATAAGACCGGGACCAGAAACTGATGCAATCTCAACTGTTGCTTCTGGACCAATCTCAATACATGGAGATACCTTCCAGCCTTGACCAAGTCCCTCAGCTGCACTAGCACCAGTACCTTCACGAGCAAGTGCTCCCATGTTTTTTTCTCCAGTCATGTTTTCAGCACTGATCGAACGACTTTCTCTTTTACTTAAACGACTTAAATTTCCTAACATAAACGCCTCCTAATTACTCAAAGATTAACACATTTGATTCAGTATTGGGTCGATTCTATTCATCAAGTTTAAAATGTCACACAATAGGTTTAAAAACTAAAAAAGAGATGGTAAAAACCACCTCAATTTATTCAATTGTGTTCCTCATTTTCAACCTGTATTCAGTTGGAAGCATATTGGTTTTTTCTTTAAATACCTTAGAAAAATATGCTGTTGCTGTAAAGCCTGATTCCATACCAATCTGGCCTACTGTTAAATTTGTATTGGCAAGAAGTTGCTTAGAATAATTCAATCTGTAATACATTAAGTATTGCATTGGAGAGTAACCTGTTTGATCTCTCATCAACCTAGCAATATAATTTGGGTGATAATTAAGTGTTTTAGCCATCTCTGAAAATGTAAACTGATTCTTGAAGTTGGCTTCAATATAGGAAATCACATTAGAAACTAATGATACAGTCTTTTCCTTTGCACTTAAAACATTCATGAGGTTGTTAAATAAGTTTTGCTGAAGAAGTTGTGGCATCTTTGAATCTGTTATGTTCATTGTATTGTTGCGAAGATCCAAGTTTAAAGATGCTAACTCTTTCATATATCTAAAAACTTCATCTGCTAGTACATTTGTAAGTGTATCCGTTTTTTTGATGTTAATCATGGATGGATTAAACTTCTTAAAATCACTTAACTCCATAGTTCCAAAAGGCTTAAAATGTTTAGGGTCAATGCCCGTTGAATAGTCACCCATTGTATCAAAGTGTAACCAATAGAATCTTGTATCTGGACATGAATTTTTATAACCAATATGTATAGTATCCGGCATCAACAATATATATTGATTCTTCTTTAGAACATATTTTTTCTGCTCCTCTTGGATATACAATTCACCTGATTCTACGACTATTAAATCGAATATACCGACATTTTTTCTATTCGGATGACTATTTTGTACACCATATTTTGCAGAACCAGCAACGATGAAATGTGGAAATGGTGGACAACTAAAAGCAATATACATGAAAACCCCCTCTAATCACCTATATTATAGCAAAATTATAAGCAATTATAATCTAAAATGTGCGAATATCAGAAATATATCCCTCATTTATAATAGATAAATCTAGAACTGTCTCTTTAACTGAGACTTCTAACTTTTCATCTATCATGTAGGTCTCATTATTTATAGTTACTTCACCCTTTCCAAACATAACTATTTTGGAAGTGTTAGGATGGCATTTTAAGGTATACTTACCTCGTCTTAGTTCACTTGACTTTGTATTGTAGGTCAAACCAGTATGATAGCCTGTCATATCAAGCTTTTGAAATAAAACTTCCATCTCCTTGATACCTATTCTATTGCCTACCAATTCATCTTCAAAACTTTTATCAAACAGTCCTTCTTTTGTATGGAGTCTATACCACATGTTTCCCCAGCCAAGTCGGCCTGAATCAATAATCTTATCATTTGATATAAAGCCATATTGGCCATTCATAGGTCCGATTTTATTGCTGCACCACCTGTAGAACTTACCACTTTGGTCCTCCTGAATTTCTTTTTGGGTCATGGTAACCATATAGTCTCTTTTAGGTAGATACTCAAAAGCTAAAGGAAGATTGATAGGTTTCATAAATTCAACTTGACCATACTCTACCTCAGTACTAACAAGTGTCATGCCATCTTCAATAATTTCAACGATTAAATCAGAAACTTGTCCATTATCCCCATTGTTATAAGCAAGCATAACATCAAGAGATTCTACCTTTACCTTATTGTTTGATTCAATATCAACAAGATAAGCATGACTATCAAAGCAGTTAAGATATTTAAGTCCTGCATCTTTTGAAGATACATGAAGTCTTAATCCTTCAACTTCGATTCTATTTATTACTAACCTTTTTCTTTTTCCATCAAGATTATAGGATGTGTTTGCCCCTATAAGTTCAACCTCTGCATGTTCAGGAAAAGATATTAATCTATCTGTTGTAATATTGTCCAAAAACTCATATTCAATTGAATCGATGTAGCGAGGTGTTTTAAAGTTTACTTGATAATAGGACTTATCTTCACTTAACCAATAGTGACTCTTATCATAAGTCTCTATTTGTTTATCTAAAGGCTTATACTTTAATTCGTCATTGCAAGATGTTCTAACTGACTCTATACCATACATCATAGAAGAATCTTTTGGCTTCTTAGAAAATAAGACAATATCCTCAATCTGAACACCTGCTCTGTCAGTTATGATCTTATACTTGTTATAGTTAGATTTTCCATCTGAGACAACATCAAAATGTGGATCATCTTCAAGGTTTACTTCAATGTATAATAGATCGTACTTATACTCGTTCATGATACTGTTACAGTGTTCATAAAATCCCTTCTTAGGCTTTAAAAGACATGTACCTTGTCCACTCAACTCTATCCTTGGCTCTTCTGATGTTTGATACCATTCAATATAGTCATCTTCAATTCTTAGCAGTAGAGCTATATGTGTACCACTAATCATTTTATTACTAAAGCTCTCTCCTTGAGGCATCACGTATAGATGAGTAGAAGCGATACCACAGTAATCCTTATGCTCTATCTTTGCTCCTATTCTTTTGAGTCCAGGTTCATCAAAGCTATAATCTATTAGATTGCCCTTTATCTTTTTTCCATCAATATACCAAACTACAGGATAGTTTGTCGTGGTAGATAGGATAATGGATTCTTCAACTTGAAATATTTTCTTCACTTTCTTGATTTCAAAGTCAACTAGAATTTTGTCTTTTGTTTCAATAATAACTTCAGAACAAGCTTTGTCTTGATAAACATCCCTACCGTCATTAGCTTCAAAAATATTATTGATCAAGTGAATATTTTGAACATACTTCATATAAATACCATGTCCCAAATAACCTCTTTGATCATCACGATTTCTAATAAACTGATTGTCTTTAATTAACCAGTTTTGACTTGGATAGTAAGACTTGTTTTTTATCGCAAGACCAGGTCCTGAGTTATCATGTATATGATTGCCAATCACTTTAAAGTTGGTACCTGAACCATTTACGACTGCAATACCTGCATTACCAAAAGCTTCAGGTGCATTCTTAAATGTACATCCATTGAAAGCAACCTCATTCTCTATAAGGGTGGTGTTATCAGAGTTTCCTAGCCAAAAGCCGTAGCTTGAGGCATTTGCTTTGTTCCTGATGTATATATTGCCTTCATCCCACGCTTCAATGGCATTGTTATTGGAAAAAGACATATCATTTTCTTCAATGATATTATCAGTAGACATCAGGTTATTCAAAGATCTTATAAAAAATCCATCTCCACCATATCTCATATCATTTCCTTTGAAGTGATTATGACATGACTTAGTTTCTACTAAAACACAAGAAGAATCTCTTGCATGTATCTCATTAGGTTTCTTTCTTAAACCATGACTAAAGTTATTATCATATATTTTATTATGGCTTGATTGCCACATTCTTAAACCAACGTTAGAGGTATAAGAAAAGTTGTTGTTTACAATTAAATTCTCATTTGAATGTCTCAAAGTTAAAGCATTCCATACTTGGTTGGCTTTATTATTTTGGAGTACACACTTTTGACTATTAGTCAGAACAACGCCACCTAGATCATCATGATCGTCCCATCCATGTTCAGGATGATGATAATTCATAGAAAAATCGCAAGCTTCTATATGCCAGTTTTCACAGTTATCAAGTGAAAGTCCAATCTTAAACCCTCTGCAGGACAGATTCTTAATAGTAACACCTCTAGTCTTGACAGACCTTATACCAATACCCTTATAGGGTAAGTTGGCGTTGTATTTTTTATCACTATAGCCATACGAGAACTCACTTGTATCAATATCTACTTCTTGTTTTTCAAGTTCTTTTCCACCTACAAACAAGGCATATGAACCATCTATGGTAATATGATTACCATCAATGATAATGCCTTCTAGATTATAGAAATTATATACACCAGGCATGAAAGTTACATCCTCTGTAATCCTCATGCCTGGAAAAGGTTTGATAAATGCAGCCATTACGCCTCCTATCGAATTGCCTCTTTAGTATCCATATCAAAGAAGTGAGCCTTGGTCATATCAACTTGAAGCTCAATATCTGTCAAAGCCTTCTTTAAGAAGTATGCCAGTTTACCAACAATTCTCGTGCTTCCAACTTGGCCGTTTAAAATCGTTTCAGCACCAAGTCTTTCAATGAAATTAATTTTCATTTTAATTGGTGAAACAAACATGTCTTCTTTAACATCTTCTTCATTATACAGGTGTTCTGGCCTAATGCCTAACTTCACATTCTTGCCTTGATAATCACTTAGAAGGTCCTTTTGATTTTCAGTAAGCTTCAGTTTTATGTCTTCACTTATGAAAGAATCTTCTTCTACAATACCCTCAATAAAATTAATGGAAGGCGAACCAATAAAACCTGCAACAAAATCATTATTCGGTTCTTCATAGATTTGCTCTGGAGTACCCATTTGTTGAATAACCCCTCTATTCATAACAACGATTTTAGTGCCCATGGTCATAGCCTCAACCTGGTCATGAGTGACATACAAGGTAGTGGCTTCGGAATCCTCATGAATCTTGACAATGGTTTCTCTTGTCTGTTGACGAAGTTTTGCATCTAAGTTTGATAAAGGTTCATCCATTAAAAACACTTTTGTTTGTTTAACTAAAGCTCGTCCTAAAGCAACTCTTTGTTGCTGACCGCCTGAAAGATTTCTTGGTTTTCTATCAAGATACTCTGTAAGGTCTAAATACTCAGCTGCTTTCTTTATTCTCTTATCAATCTCTTCTTTCTGAATTTTCTTCATTTTAAGGCCAAAAGCCATATTCTTGTAAACACTATAATGAGGATATAGCGCATAGCTTTGAAACACCATCGCTATATTACGGTCTTTTGGTAAAACCTGATTTAAATGTACGCCATCTAAATAAAGATCACCATCTGTTATTGTTTCTAAGCCTGCAATCATTCTTAAGAGTGTTGTTTTACCACATCCAGAAGGACCTAAAAGTACACAAAACTCTTTTTCATCTATTTCAAGATTTGCATTATTGACTGCCTTATATTCACCGTCATAGCTTTTCGTTAAATTATTCATTACGATACTAGCCATTTAGTCACGTCCTTTCTCTTTTACAAATACTTTCATGGCACTCTTGCCCCTATTGCCCCATATATAATAAGGTATTGCCTCATAATTATTTACTTGCGTATGAACCTTAAGTTCATCATTCCATATAATGTCATAGTCATCCTCTAAAAATTCTATACGACTATCTTTACCTTCAAAACAGTAAACAAAGGGACCGTAAGCTAGGGCACTCTTTCCTTTATTTGAATCAATCAAAGGTGTTGATAACTTTCTCACTTCTAGTTCAAAATCTATTGAAAAAGAAGCAGACTCTTTTAAGTCAATCATGATGTAGTCATTCTCTAGTCCATAGCTTTCAGATACCCTAAATGTTTTTATCCAAGATGGCAGCCTGAAATAGATTTTCTTAAAACGAATGTTACCATCGTAATCAATTTCAAAATGCCCACCTCTTGGGTAATCCGTCTTCAAAGTAATGTTTACACCTTCAATGGTAACTTCTGACCCAATATGTTGATTGATATAAATGACATCATCTGTATAACGATAGATGTATGACCCGATAGAAGGAATAAATCTAGTAAGATTAGTCGGACAACACGATGTTGTAAACCATGGACTTCTTTCCTTGTGTCCACCCTCTTTCCTATTTAAACCATTAGTTACCATTGGATTCACATAAAAGAACTTTTGTCCATCAGCAGATAATCCAGCCAATATATTGTTATAGATCTGACTTTCAATTATTTCATGCTGATTCAAGTTATCGTTTATGTTATCTGCAAAAAATACACATCCAATACTGGCACAAGTTTCAGCGTAGGCATTTTCATTTTTCATGTTGTTATCATCCGAAAAACCTTCATTTTTTATGGAATCTCCAATACCACCTGTTATATACATATGCTTGACTAAATCTTCAAAAAGAGCTTTCACGGGATAACCAAGCATAGCCATAGCTGTATAGAGATACATAGCTCTTACAGCATGTCCTTTAACCTTCACCTGTTTTTTTACGGGTTCATGATCCTGAGCATATTCAAGTGTATAGAAATTCGATTGATTACAAATGGGTCTTGACTCACTCTTATAAAAACCCTTGCCTCTTTGCTCTAGTAAGTATAAAGACAACTCTTTATACTTTATTTCATTCGTTAGTTCATAAAGTTTGAATAAGGCAAGTTCTGCTTCCGGATGACCACAAACCCAGTTTTTCAAATGAAAATAGTCAACCCAGTGGTCTGCAAGTTTTATAGCTACATTTAATAATGCATCCTTACCAGTAGCCTTATAATAAGCTATGGCTGCTTCAATCAAATGGCCACCACAGTAAAGTTCATGACGGTCCATATCTGAATATCGATCTTCATCTGTTAATGTAAAGTATGTTGAGATATAGCCATCATGCCACTGGGCAGAGGCAATCTTATCAATGATCTCATCTGCTTGTTTCATCAAGTTCTCATCATAATGACCGACCAGCAAATAGCTGAGTCCTTCTAAAGCTTTATATACATCAGAATCATCATAAAACCGCCCTTCAAAGACTTGACTTTTATCTCCGCTAAGGTACATGCCTGCAGCTTCAAAATTCCTAACTCTGCTTTCATTACATTTATCAAGCACTTGCCAAATGGTCTTAGAGCGAACCGTCTCAATACGCTCATTCCAAAATTCAGAAAGAATTTTTACCTTATCAAAACTCACTTTTTTCATGATTGACTCCAAGGAAATAAACCAATTCTTAGTTTAGCATTCGCATATGGTATCAAAGTTATTTCCTCTAAATCAGCTTCAATATCCACTGGAGATAAAGGTAGATCACCTGCTTGACTCTTTTCTAAAAACCAAGAAGAAACACGTTTTGCATTGGTTTTAATTTGAACAGGACAAGTAGAACCAAAAGGCTGTTTTTCTAATTTCTTCTCGTATACCTTGAATGCCTCGTCATCAACTAAAGCATAGTTCCAAGGCGAATGAGGATATATTTCATAATTAGGATGACTTTTAATGCCCTCTGGTCTTTCAATCCATTCCTCATCTATTTGTAAAGCATAGATTAATGGTCCTCTTTCTACGGTCATACCGTTATGGTACCATCCTGTATGCTTCTTAACTTCCATAACAAATTTTACTTCTATGGTATCACCATCACAAAAGACCCTATCTATCTTAATAAAATCTCTATCTTCTGTTTTCAAGACTTTATTGTTTATTTTAAGTCTATAATCATCACACCAGCTAGGAATCCTAATCATCATCTGAAACTTAGTAGCTTCAGTCGTGTGTACCTTATAAACAATCTTTTCTCTAAATGGATAATCCGTTATAACATCCAAGTGTACAGCTTGACCATCTATGTCAAATTCTGCTTTTAAGGGCATATGAACCATAGCGTAAATATTATTTTCTTTCTTAAAGAGTCCTGATTTTATAAATTTTGGCCATCCCTGGTGCATGTTTGCAAGACAACACCCAAAGTTAGGTTCAAAGCCAAAAACATTGGAATCAGGTTCATTGTTGTACCAGTTTCTTTCTGCTACACTAACCAATACTTGATTGACTTGTTGGTCGTATTGATGGGTTTTAAAATCCTCAGATATGGTTGCCGGAAGCGCATTGTAAGTGATTCTCTCAAGCAAATCTGCAATTTTAGGATCACCTGTTACTTCTAGCATAATCTGAAGCGAGAACATCATTTCCACAACTGCACACAGCTCTGTTCCTTGAGTAGGATTATCCCCGCTTAAATGTTCATCACCAGAAAACATGCCTGTGATCTGACCATGATATTTTTCTAAAGCTTCGATGCCTTTATAAAAACTTTTTAGAACTTCTTCATTGCCTGTTTCAAGGTACTTCATAGCTGGTTGTTTAAAGCCCATAGCTACATTTACAACATGTGTTAAATGATATTTCATGACATCATATAAGGCGCCTCTAAATGTATTTTCTAATGTTTTTTCCCAAGGATAATAATAAGCTGTAGGTTGTACAAATGGAAAAGACTCGAAAGTATCTACCCAGTTTAAACTCTGGTCGTTTATCTTTTTGGCTAAGTCCATTAAAAACTCATCTTTAGTAATGTCATATAACCACATGACGGTATAAGTTAAGTCAGCCCCTCTAGCCTGTCCCCATCCAGACATCTTATAAGTGTCTAGCTTGTCCAAAACGAACTTAAAGTAATTTGTCATCAAGCTAATTACTCTTACATCCTCTGTAGACTCATAATAAGATACAAAGCTTTTAAGCATGACAAACTTTGGCCAAAATAGGGTTTCATCAAAGTCAGTTTTTCTATAGTTAGGTCCAAAGTCACCATTAGCTCTTTGACTATTTAAACTCCATTCCAGCCATTTTTTTGATTTATCAATACCTGTTTGATCATCAAGAAGGTATGACAGTGGCACCAATCCATCAAGCCAGTATGGCGGTCTTTCCCAAGAGTTATTCGTACCACCTATCCAGTCCGAATGGTTTGATACCGAACCCCATACTTGATCAAGATCTCTTGTAATACCATCCATTTGTAAAGTCATCTGGTCTAATAACCAACCAGATGGTTTTAAATCCTTATAAGGCAGTGCAAATAATTTGCGCCTTTCTTCCATAAGCGAATCCTCCTATGCCCCTTTGTGTCCCGTCTGAGCTATGGAACCAATAAACTGTTTTTGAAATACCATAAATAATAGAATCAATGGTAATGTTGAAATAATAGCCGCTGCCATACTGACAGCTGGTGTATTTGTATACCTGCCGCCCATCATAACAGTCATACCTTGAGATAAAAGGTACCTTGATGAGTCATTAATCAGAAGCTTCGGCCATAAATATGAGTTCCATGTCCCCATAAATATTAATGTTCCAGCTGCTAATAATGGTGCCTTCGAGAGTGGTAAAAGCATTTTAAAGAAAACACCCACTCTGCTCATGCCATCTAGTATAGCTGCTTCCTCCACTTCCTTTGGAAACGACAGGAAGAATTGCCTCATCATAAATGTAAAATATGCAGAAAATATTGCAGGAACAATGAGTCCTAAATACGAATCCCCCCATTTAAGGAAGTTTGCAATAATGATGTATTTGGGAATCAAAGTAATCTGACCAGGTATCATCATGACACCTAATATAATCACCAGTAATATATTTGCCCCTTTAAACTTAATTCTAGCAAGTGCATAGCCACCCATAGCAGAAACAAGAAGAGTTAAAAATGTCGTTACAATGGAAACAAAAGCTGTATTGCCCATCCACTGCCATAATTTAATGGACTCATCCGCTGTTATTCCAAAGAGAATCCTTTCATATGCATAGGTTGATAATTCACTGAAGCTAAATTTTGCAGTATATATATCAAAACCAGATCTCAAAGATGCAACGATCGAGAAAAAATATGGGTACAATGTATATACTGTTAATGCAAGAGCCAGAAGTGTGAAAATGATGGTATTGATTTTATATATCATGGCTGATCTTTTAAATGGATCAGACCAAATTGAGTCATTGCTTTTCTGTTTCATAAACACTCCTTAATACGTTTGATCTTTAAATATCTTTCTTTGAACCAATGTGAATACCATTATTACAATGAGCAACAAGAAAGATATGGCTGATGCTCTTCCCATTTTGTTTTGTTGCCATCCAACATAGTAAATATAATACACGACAGTCCATAAAGAACCTTCGGGACCACCAGTAATAGGTGCATCACCGTAATCTGCCAACATCTGTACTGCATCATAAACTTGTAATGAGCCAATAAAACCAGTTGCCATTAAAAAGAATGTCTTATTGTTAAGTAGTGGGAATGTAATATGTATAAACTGCTTAAATCTAGGTGCACTATCCAAAGAAGCCGCTTCATAAACACTGTCTGGAATCTCTTGTAAACCAGCTAGATAAATAAGCATCGAATAACCACTTCCTGCCCACACTGCCATAATGATGGCAAGTGGCATTGTAAATGCTGGTTCTTGCCTCCAATGGATTGGTGGTATTCCAAAGGTTTGAAGAAAATTACTGATTATCGTATCAGGTCTAAACAAGCCATCAAAAATGATAACAAGTACTGCAACTGAAGTAACAGTTGGAATATAATAGGCAATTCTAAAGAAGCCTTTGCCCTTTGCATTGTGTGCAATAAGAGCTAATATCAAGCCTATGGAAGTGGTAAGAATTACAGAACCAAATGCATAGTAAATGGTTTGACCTAATGCTTGTCTAAAGATTGGATTTTCAATAGCCATTATGTAGTTATCAAATCCTACAAAATCAATATCCCCATTAAAAGGCTGTGTGATATTGTCTCGTAAAACATCATAGTTCGTAAATGATAATACAAAAGCTATTATGATGGGTAATATAATCCATACAATTAACATAATAATTGCAGGACTCATAAATAGATAACCCATTATGTTTTCGTTTTTCTCTATTCTGTTGAGTTTTCTACCTTTTAACATAGTTTCTCCTCTAAATAAGAAGTCAGCACTCATGCTTCATCCCAATAAGAGCCCCCAAAACGGGGGCTTATATTATTTAACTTTTGCTTCTGGATTATCAATTTCTAATCCATTTTCTTTTAACTGTAAGTTAATTGATTCTTGTGATTTTTCTAAGCTTTCTATAACTAGTTTTCTAACTGCATCATAATCCATTTGACCTTCTTCAATGGCAACATCATAAGATAGAGTAATGGCCTCTTGAACAAAACTGTATAGATCGATACCTTGAATTTGATAGTCTGGTGATGTGATGACACCATTGTTAGCTTCCCAAACAAAAGCTTCTCTTTGTTCTGGCTTTTCAAACCAAGTATTGCTATATGCATCAGCCCATTCTTTTCTACCTGGGATACCTAAACCACCAGCTTCAGGACCACGTGCTTTTAACCATGCATCAGAAGTTGTCATATACTCAATAAAAGCTGCAGCAGCTTCTGCTTTCGCACCATCAATGTTTTTATTCATAACAACACCTTGATTATACATTTCTGCATGTACTTTGCCATCAGAACCAAGCGGTACAGTTAATGAACCAAAATCAGTTGTGATGTCTTTTGCAACTTGACCAATACCATGTTGCGTTCTGTAATAGCCTGTTGTTGTCCAGTCACCCGTTGGATAAATAGCCACATTGCCCGCTGAACCAAAGGCATTGGTTACACCACCTGGCATAACGTCTGATGCATTAGTTATCCAACCCTTATCTGCATATTCAGCTATTTTCATAATTGCATCAACATATGCTTCCTGAGCAATATTGTTTGTTGTATCTAGTGATTCACCACCATATGAATTAAATAACCACCACCAGTATAGAAGTGATCTGGTACCAACTACATAATTTTGATAGTTTTCACCATCTTCTTCATATTTTACTTGTTCATCTTTAAAAGTATTGTAAAGTGCATCCATTGTATTTTCAAAATCTTCTAAGGTCATTCTTGTCTGACCAGATACATCTAAGCCAGCCTTTTCAAACATTTCTTTATTGTATAAAAAGGCAACAACAGAAAAAGAGTTTGGAAGTGCATAAAGTTTATCGTCTGCCTTCCATACACCCACTGCACTTGGCACAAACTCATCTACTAAAGTTTGATCAATGTAAGGTGAAATTGGTTGAATAACAACATCTCTCCATGCAGAGAATTCATTTAAATCCATATGGAATACATCTGGACCATTACCTGCAGCAACTTGAGTCTTTAATATATCTTGCCATCCAGCATCACCAACTAAATTACCGTCAATTGTTACTTTAATTCCTGACTCTGCTTCATATTGCTTAGTAAATTCTGCAAAGACCTCTTCTTGATTAGGAATTAAATCCCAATATTGATATGACAAGGTCAATTCCTTTGGTGTTTCCCCTCCTGCGTTTGTATCGCTAGATGAACATCCAATTGATGTAAATGCTAGTAATACACTCAACATGATTACTAAAAATTTCTTCATTATAGTCCCTCCCTTAATATTCAACCACCTGATGTGGTGTGATTAAAAAGTAACATCCAGCAAACGTTTTCTCTATAATTCAAGAGGACTTGGTTTGAAATATACTATCTCTAGTTTGAAATCTCCGTTACAATTTGCAGACTATTTTTATACAATATAAGTGTAAACTTATGCACAGAAAGGACTTATAATGCAAAAAAATAAAAAAGCACCCTTAGGTGCACGTCTGATCTCCTATCTTATAGATTCAGTAATAATCTATGTGATTTCAACACCTGTTCTAGATCCCTTAACTCCTGTTAAAAACATTGCTGTAATCTCTTTGATTGCTGGTATATATAATTTATTACTAAAATCTAAAACAATTGGAAAACGTCTTATGCGTATCAAAGTGATTTATAAGACGAATACTTATGATCAAATTATACATAGAGAAATCATCTGGAAAACATTTATTGAGAAGATAAATATATGGCTACTCTTTCTTATGTATCAAGTGGGGATATTAGATGGATTTATCACTTGGTGTCAGCAGAGTTTTATACATCAAATAATCTATTACCTTGTAGCACTCCCTTGGATCATGTTTCTATCATTCGCCTATATGGTGCAAGATGAAAACAATGACAGTTTACATGATAAATACAACAAGACCAGAGTATTTACTCTTATAAAATCTCTCATTTAAAAAACACTTCTAAAGAAGTGTTTTATTTGTTTTATATGCTCTTTTGACTTTGCCGCCATACAAAGGTAAAAGTGGTGTTGAGAGACATAAACTCATCATATGCCTAATCTTACCGGCCTTTTTAGGTGTCCCCATATCAAATATAGGATTTGGATGATATTCTAACACTTCAGATTCTAAATATGCCGCTAACGGTTCACCGTAAATTTGCGCAACAACCTGGAGCGCTATTTCATATGAACCTATTGCAGGTCCTGCAGTAAAGTACTTGCCATCTACCGTTGTTTCTGTGTTATGTCTTTTTGCGCCAACCTTCTTTAACATAGACAACATATGAAGATTCGTTACTGACATCCTATTTTCTAAAAGACCAGCAGCACCTAAAACGAATACACCTGCACAAACGCCTACCACCGCCTTAGCTCCTTTTGACTGACTTCTATAAAAATTTATCAAGTCATCATCTACTGTAGCACCAGGTGCAATGGCACCCGTTATTAATACATCAAACTGAGGACTTTCCTTAAATGTCATGGTTACCTCAGTATCTGGACCTAAAATTGAAGTCATTTGACCATATTCTTTCCACACATAGTAAATTTCTGCATTTGGTATGTTCTTAAAAACATCAACAGCCCCTGCTACATCTGGCATGTAAAGTTTGTCTGGACAAGTCACGCCTACTCTTAATGGTTTATAGTCTATATCCGGTAATTCTCTTTGATCAATATGATCAAATGCCTTAGTAGGATTATACTCTAAATTAAGCTCTAATAATTTAGTTAAGCCCTTACCTCTTTCCAAGTAGACAAGATAATATGCCGCTTCAATCACGCCCGTTGAAGGACCTGCTGTAATAAACTTATGATCTTTCATAAAAGTCTTTCTATTTACAGGTCTAGCACCAAATGCTTCAAGCCGCTGTAGAGTTTTCTTATCAGCTGTCACATAGCGATTTTTAAGAATACCTGTTTTAGCCAGAGCTAATACACCTGATGAAAATGCAAGAACATGTTTGCAAGATTTAGCTTGCAATCTTATAAAATCCAAGATCTCTTCGGTTAGAGTTTCTTCTTTTAAGCCTGGTATGATTAGAACATCTAACTTAGGACACGACTTTAATGTTGTATTGGTTCTAAGAGAATACTGAGAGTCTCCAAGAAGCATCTTCTCTTCCTTGCCTATATAGTAAAATTTCGATTTTGAAAAAGCCAGTACTGCTTGACTACCAATAACATCACCATTAGAAAAACCCTCTAATAATAAATAACCTATTTTCATTTATGCCTCCTATGCATGTTTTCTTGATCTATTTGCTATACATACTACACTCATATTTATACTTTGTCAACAAAATTTGTACACTGTACAGTTTTTTAATATTTGATTCAACTTTGCATAGGTGTTATACTGTTTGTACAATATATTAAGAAAGGCTATAAAATGCACACAAGTAAGAAAACGAGACAAAAAATAATCGATACGGCCATCGATTTATTTGCTGAAAAGGGTTATGAAAATGTCAGTATTAAAGAAATCTGTTCTAAAATGAGCTTTGGTCGATCAACTTTCTATTACCACTTTAAAACCAAAGAGCAAATTTTAACAGAATACTATATTTCAGATTCAGTTTATGATACTAAAAGCATGTCATGGATCTTAACAGCACCAAACAACTATGAAAGAGCAGTTCGTATCCAACTGGTCTACAATAGGCATTTATTAAGTATAGGCAGTGACGAGGCTATCAGGCACTTTATAGCTGCAACCTTGGTCGCACCTAATGAAGATACAATTGAGTTTACAAGAAAAGTCAAACAGCTCTTAATACCACTTATTCAGCAGTGCCAAGAATCGGGAGAGATTACTAATCAATCAAACCCTGAACTTTTATGTGATGTAGCCATAAGAATTCAGAATGGTATCATCATCGAATACTTTTTATACAACGAAAAAAAGCCTCTAGAAGAGACTTTATTAGAATCATTAAATGTACTTTATAATCCATAACATCAGTTGTGGATTTTTACATGCTTTCATAGACTTCTTTGAATGACTTATAGTGTTCAAGTTCCCACTCAATAAGGATATCTAGTAGCTGTATCAAATCCTTATCTTGAGAAGAAGCCTTGATGTCTTTGTAGTATTCATATGAAGCTTCCTCCATTGCCATGGCCTTTTTAAAAACATCTTTAATACCCAAATCAGAGATCTTTTTTATGTCAGTCCAATCATAAATCTTAGGTCTACTCACCTCAAGATATGAAAAAACTCTTTCATCTCCAAATGATTTTTTAGAGTCGAATAATTCTCTTAACCACTTTGAATGAAGTTTTTCTTCCTCAGAAAGTTTTATAAAGTTGTCACATACAGTCTTTTCATGCCACTGCTGTGATTGTTTAAAATAATAATCAGCGCCATCATCTTCATTCATCATGGCTTTCTTTAGTAGTTCTAGTTCTTTATCATTCATAATTATCCCCTATTCTTTAGTTCCTCAATAAATGCTTCAACTTGACTGTCATTTTCAAATGCTGATAATGGTATGATGTAAGCTGAAACTGCACTGTTAAATGCAAAGATATGTTCATCTGTTTTTTCTATTCTTGAAAGCACTGAGTAAGATGCTGAGTTCTTTCCAAACTGATCTGTAACGATGATACCCTCATCACCTAACTCCATGACCTTGTCACCTAAAAGACCTCTATTTTCATCTTCCGAAAGAAGCTTGACGATGTGCTTTATGAGTCTCTTCTTTAATCTGCTTGGATAAACAAAGAACCATATGACACTGGCTATTAAAAAAACTATTGACCAATACATAAGAGATATATTGGTAAGTCTATAAGCTATGTATGTAAAAATAGTGAAGATAAGAGGTCCCATCAGCCTTTGAAACATGATGTTTCTCTTCATTGTTTTTGATGTATTCATATGATAAATATTAAAGTCTATATAATCTTTAGCTGTTAATGTATAATTTATTTTCATAATCCTCTCCTATAACTTCTCTAAAAAGTGTACACCATGCCCGTCTGGATCTCTAAATGTAAAGACTTTTACGCCCCAAGGCTTGCTTTCTATCTCAGTTGTAATTTCTATACCCAGTTCATTAATTCTCTTAAACTCACCCTCGAGATCGTCTACATAAAACATAAGGATGATGTTCTGACTGACTTCTTTACTCCATGATTCCATATGGCCAAGTTCTTTCCTTCAAAGGCTACATGGTAATCATCACCCATAGCATCGGTTTCAAGTACGCTTGAGTAAAAATCTGCTAGTCTTCTTACATCTCTTGTAATCAAACATACGCCACACATTTCCATATCTCTTTCCTCCATCACCTCTACTATTATACACCAAAAAAATAAAAAATCACCTGATTCGCACCAAGTGATTTCTCGCATAAAATATTAATAGGGGGGATTGAAGTTTAAAATCATCTATTTACTATGATATCTCTCTTCTTGAATACATAATAACACCCTCATGTGTACTTCATATGTACATTTCAAAGAAAATCAACTTTTTTTGACCTAAATCATTAAGAACTTTTAACACACTTTTTTTATTCTATTAAGCTTCCAATTTACAACATTGTTATTAGTTAAAGTCATGGGGTATAATTATTTTAAGGAGCTTATTATGGATTATAAAACATTATCAAAAAAGATTGAAAACATGCAAGATGATATCTTTGCTAACAAATATTCACTTGATGAACTCGACCAGCTTATTCAGTTTGCTGAAGAACTAGATCATGTCAATGCCAAACTGGAATTACTACTGGCCAAGGGTTTGTACTATTATCTAAAAGACGATGCTAAGGAGGCCTTTGAAGTCCTTACAAAAGCTCAAATCCTAGCTACTAATTTAGGAAATATAGAAAGTTTGGTGATCATAGAAACACGTTTAGGCGCACTCTATACGCATCTTGGTTTTTTTAATCATTCTTTTCAACTCTTTATGTCAGCACTTGAAAAAGTTACAGATAACAAGCTCGTTAAATACCTTGGGCCTTTAAACGCCAACATTGGTACTTGCTTATTCAAGCTAGATATGATAGATGAAGCTACAAACTATACTAGAAAAGCCTATGAAATTATCAATAACCATGACAACACATTTCACCGATATTTTATTAACCTCAATTTAGCCAATGACCTTATTAAACAAGGCAAGCATGATGAAGCAAAAGCGTATCTAAGTACTGCACAAAATTTTATAGATGAAGTTGATGAGAGTACGCGTTTCATTCTAGCTATGACCTACCATCTCATAGAAGCATACCAAGGGTACACCTTAGAATCCAGCCAGAAAATGAACTTACTCATCATGGATAAATACAATAAAGATACCCATATCAACCATTATGACTATGTCATTGAATGGTGCATTGCTATGGACAAAAATGATTCTATTGATTTAGCAGAGAAAGCCATTGAACACTGCCTCGATTGTATTACTGAACACGATTCCATTGCTAAATCCCAGCTTATGTATTATCTAGCAAAAATACATGAAGACCATGGAAACTTAGAAAAATCTATTAAACTTTACAAGGAATCACGAGCCGTTCAAGACAGGCTATATAAGAAAAATCAACAGTTCATTACTGAAAACACCCTTAAGATACTTGATTTAACCAGACAAGTTAAAACGGTTATGGAAGAAAGTCTAAGAGATACACTGACTGAGTCACAAAATAGAAAAGCTCTCATAAAAGACGCTAAGAGCCTACTTGATCAAAATAAACTGTATGCCCTTCTTATGTTTGATATTGATTTCTTTAAGGGCTATAACGATACTTATGGACATTTAAAAGGCGATGCATGTATCAGAGACATCATTAATGCTCTCTCAAAAATATTACCTGAAGGAAAAGAACAGATTTACAGATATGGTGGTGATGAATTTATCATACTCTTATCAGAACATGTAAATATCCAGGATTTAGTCAGCATCATTTTAAATGCTGTACGTGATTTACAGATAGAACATATAACAAACAAACATCAAATAGCCACCATTAGTATTGGTGCGTCTACAAATTCTGATTCAAGAGAAGATTTACAAAGCTTCATCGATCATGCAGATATGAACCTATATACTGCTAAGTTCAAAGGAAGAAACTGTGCATGCTATAATGGCAATATTATCAGATAAGGCTCTAGGGCCTTATTTTAATACAAATAAAAAATCACCTGATTCGCACCAAGTGATTTCTCGCATAAAATATTAATAGGGGGGATTGAAGTTTAAAATCATCTATTTACTATGATATCTCTCTTCTTGAATACATAATAACACCCCCATGTGTACTTCATATGTACATTTGATGAAAAAATCATAAAATTTTTAAAAACTTTCATCAAATTCGTATTCAAACTCAGGATATATAATCGACTTCCAGGCTTCTGAAGAACTATAGGCTTTTATAGAATGAACTTTTTGATCTTGGAAATTATATATTGTAACATACATTTCTTTTGGATCAATCACCCAAAACTCTTCTACGCCAGACAACTTATAGAGTTTTAACTTTTTAGTCTTATCTTTTTCTTGTGTACTTGGTGATAGGACTTCAACAACTAATTTTGGTATCCCACGATAACGATCATTTTCATCAGCATCTTGTCTCCAGTTACATAATACCAATATGTCAGGTTGGACAACATTCCAATTATTTTCTGCCTTTAAAGTGACATCAAAAGGCGATACAAAAGCATCACATGGCTTTCCTCTTAAAAACTTGTCTAGAGCAACATGAAGCTTAGAAACAACCCACTGATGCCTTATGCTAGGTGATGTCATTAAGTAGACTTCTCCATCTATATACTCATATCTTTTGTCAGCAGTTTTATTCATTTTTTCAAAAGCTTCAAAAGACATTTTCAACCTATCTGCATTATATGCCGCCTCCGCTTCACAAACTCTGTCATAATTATTCTCTAGAGATACAAGCTTCGCAACAGTGAGACCATTCTTTGTTATTTCAACGTCTTCTGATGCACACAACCTCAGATACTTACCGAATGAATTCTTAATTTCTGTCGATGTAACTTTCATAATATCCACCTCCTAAATCAATTGTAGCTAATTTAGCCAAAATGGTCAAATCAGTCAAAATAAATACAAGTCATATGACTTGCATCTAAATGGGTAATAAGGGTATGACCATCATACCTACATAAAAGCTTATAAGATTGGCTACAATAACAGTTACAACCGTATATTTTGTGGCTAGTTCGTCTATATACCAAGACAATCCTAAAGACTCTACAAGCAAGATTAATACCTCAGAAAATATCAAGGCAAGGATGATATAACCGTAACCTGGTGTCATAGTTGATAGCCATATATTTAAAGAGCCCTGGGTTAAGAGATTTATCAGTAAAAAAGCTCTCCAAGATTTTTTACTTCTAAAACCAAATACAAAGAAGACTGCCGCCTCAACTATTAATGTCAGAAGTATTCTTATGGCAATTAGTACAGATGATCTAACAACACCTTTACCTTCACTCAGTTTTTCTTTTGAATAGTCTAAGCGATAATAAGACCTGTATTTGTCTAACTTAACAATCTCTATTTCAAAGGTTTTCTTGTCTGATACAAATTTTAAAACGTGATTTTTCTCATTTTTAAAATCGGATCGATAAAGAGAAAAAAAGTCCTCTCCTATTCTTTGATTTTTAGAAAGCTTTACATCACCATAATAGATCTCTAAGTCATCCGGTCCATCCATACACATAATCACTATAGAAGGCGGTTCAGCTGAATTGGCATAGACATTTAAGGGTGAAAGTAAGATAAATATTAAAATAAAAACTAATGACCTCTTCATAGAACATCCCTGTTAAAGTACTCAATGGAAAAAGACTCATTTTTATAGTTCAGTAAGTTAACAGAACAATTATGAAGTCTTGTTTTACCGCTGCCAATTTCATTATCTGACAGATATGCAAGTACGGTATTAATGGCTGAACCATGAGACACAACTAAAATTGACTTGTTTGTATTTTCTCTGGCAATCTTATAAAGCGATGTCATCATCCTTTCAGTTACTAGTTCAGAATCTTCCATACCCTCAAACTTGCCATCAGGAAACTTAATTTTTCTCTCTGCTGATGTATAACCCGAAGCCTGACCATAATCTCTTTCAATGAGACCTTCTAAAGTAAAAACTCCATCTATGTCATGTTTTTTAGCAATGACATCAGCAGTCTCATATGCACGTTTTAAGGGACTTGAAAAGACCAGGTCTAACTTTTTATCACAAAAGTATTCAGATACTTTATCCGCCTGCATAAGACCAGTCTGATTAAGAGAAATATCTTCTCTCCCCTGTAGTTTAGTCAATCTATTCCACTCTGTTTCACCATGTCTTATTAAGTATATTTTTGTCATCTTATTCTCCTAGTATATTCTATTCATTATTTTAGCACTTATACTTATTCTACGATATAATCTATGAATTGTCGTAACTTAACAGATATGAATTAATCTTTTCTTTATAAAAATAGGATATGCTCCTCTTAGGAAGCATATCCATACATCTTATACCTTCTATCTAAAATGGTCCTAAATTAATCATTTGAGCAATTGTTACTGCAGAAAATCCTATAATAGACCACGCAACCAACATTGGAACAACCCACTTGACCCATTTGCTGTATGGTACTTTACCAACTGCAAGACATGCCATCAAGGCACCTGAGGTAGGCGTTAAGATATTGGTGACACCATCACCATAGTGGAATGCTGTAACTGTAACCTGTCTGTTGATTTCCAATATGTCTGATATTGGGATCATTAAAGGCATGGTTGTCGCTGCCTGACCTGAACCAGATGGGATTAAAATATTTAAAATCCATTGGAAAACATACATACCATTAACAGCGATTAGCTTAGGAGCACCACTTAGTAAGTTAGCTGAAAAATGTGTAATCGTATCTAATACCTGACCATCTTGTAAAACAACCAATAAGCCTCTTGCTACACCAACAATTAAAGCACCAAAAGCGATGTTCTTTGCACCGATTAAGAAATAATCTGCAATCTTGTGGGCTGGAAATCTTGCTATCAGGCCAAACAATATACCAAATCCTAAGTATACTGCAGCTATCTCATTGATGTACCAGCCATACTTGAAAACACCAAATACTGTAAGGGCTAAAGATGCTACTAGAGCAAGACCTAAGATCTTATGAGTTCTTGTATAATCAGGAATCTTTGAAAAATCAATGTCATCTTGACCACTTGGCTTGTTTGGATTATACATAATCGACTTTTCAGGATTTCTTTTTATCTTCATGGTATATCTATAAACAATAATAGTTGTCACTATAATGGTAATTACAAACCATATAGACCTGTACCAAAGACCTGAATAAAGTGGCAGTTCAGCAAAAGATTGTGCAGTACCTAAAGAAAAAGGATTTAACATACCGTTGATATGACCTGCCCTAGCCCCGCAATAAGCCAAGCCAACAGCCGTTAACTCATCGCCACCCATGGCTTTTGAAAGTACCATTAGAATTGGAATAAAGATGATGATTTCTTCAGCAAGGCCCATAGTTGCAGCTAGACATGCAAGCATAATCACAATGATTGGAAACAAGAGCCATTCCTTACCCTGAAACTTCTTTATGTTGTGACCAACGATGGCTAGTGTAAAGCCTGTTTGTGTTAGAACTTCAAAAGCACCACCGATAATAAATATAAAGAATATAATACTGGCAACCTGCTTCATGCCTTTTGGTACTGCTAAAAGCATACCAAGTAATCCCACTGGCGAGTTGTCAACATACTGGAAGGTAGACGGATCAATAACCGTTTTTCCTGTTGCTTCATGTACTACTCTTTCAAAACTACCGGATGGAATGATGTATGTCAGCAGTGTACAGGCAACAATTAATACTGCCAGTATGACATAGGCGTGTGTCAAACTTTGCTTAAGATTTGACTTACCGGATACTTCCTCACTCTTTTTCTCTTTTAATGCATAACTCATGAATTTCCCCCTTTTTATAATATCATACATTAGTCCGCTTTATTAAGTTCTTCAGGTACAGGTGTACAGGCAAAATCTACACCCTGACTGAGTATCTTCTTATGTCCACCATATTTTCTCATACTTTCAAACTGATGAATTTTACTTTTCATAAATGTTTCTTCCGGATCGATAATCAGCCTAAGCTTATCTTCCATAGCAAAAACGACGGCTTCATAGTTTAAGTCTTGACCTAAGTCATGAAGCTCTTCAGGATCATTTTTTAAATCAAACAACTGATTTGGAAAATCCACATGGTAGATAAACTTGTATCTATGGTCTCTTACCATATAGGATGAAGTAGATAGACCATCTGCATGATACTCTGAAATGGCAAGTCTTTCTTTTTCAATCCTTTCTCTTCCCTGTGCAACTGGCCATAAAGATCTACCTGGCTTTTTTAAATCTTGATCTGATAAAGCTATACCCGCACCATCCAAAAGAGTTGGATATATATCAAACAAAGAAACATTTTCTTGAACTTCCATAGGTACTATATCAGGACCGTTCATAATCATTGGGATAGAAACAGACTCTTCATAAAATAGCTCCTTAAACCATGTGGCATGTTCACCTAGCATCTCTCCATGATCTGTTGCATAAATAATCCTTGTGTTTTTATCGAGGCCTTGTAATTTAAGTGCTTTTAAAAGCATGCCAACCTGGTCATCAAGAAAAGAGCACATACCATAATAAACTGCTCTTGCCTTTCTGATTGTTTTTTCACTCATTTCATAGTCAACACCCATATACCTTCTCATCTCAGATACCACTGGATGTTTGGGTCTTTTGTCTAAAGAGAATTGTTTGGGAAGTGGCAGCTTGTCTGGCGGGTACAAATCCTTATACTTTTCAGGTGCAACCAGTGGATAATGTGGCGTGATATATCCTACCTGAATTATCCAAGGCTCATCATCCTCATTTTTACTAGCTATACAATCAATGGCTTCCTCAGTTGTTTTTCTATCAAACCTTAAATGTGGTGCATCTCCCCAGCGTGCGCCTGTAATGTTTTTTTCAAATGCATGTTTATAAGCATCATTACCAAATCCTCTGATGGCAGCAAAGTAATCACCAACACCACCATTAGCATTTAATGGATGTCTCATATCAGGAAAACCTGTTTGACTAGAATCACTCTTATAGTGAAGCTTGCCTATAGTCGTCACCTTGATGCCTTCATCCACTAGGCGATGACCATATCCCTTTTCTTCTCCTCCATATGGGGACATATTATCCCAATAACCATACTTAGAACCAAAATCACCAACGGTCATACTTGCCCTTGATGGCATGCAAATTGGATTGTTGCAATAAGCATTTGTAAACCGAACACCTTCTGAAGCCAACTTGTCTAAGTTGGGTGTATGGATGTCTTCATTGCCATAACAGCCCAGCATTTTCTTACAATGTTCGTCACTGAAAATAAATAGAGTATTCATTGCTTTTGTTTTAGTCATGATTTAAACATCTCCATTTCTTCAATCCTGTCAAAGGCTTCTTTGAGCGCCTCCTTATTCACTGTACAGGCAAACCTTATAAAGCCTTCCCCACAATCACCAAATGCATTACCTGGTATGCCTAATACTCTGGCTTCTCGTAAAATCAACTCACTGATTTCAGCAGATGTTAAACCTGTTTTTCTTATATTTACAAAGAGATAAAAGGTGCCCTTCGGTGGCAATACAGAGAGATTTTTAATCTTATTAATACGGTCTGCTGCATAAAACATTCTAGACTTATACTCTAAGATCATATCTGGCTGAATCATTTTTCGATTTTGCAAAGCAGCTATAGCTGCTCTTTGAGAAACAGACGATGTTGTAAAAACAACATTTTCATTAATTAGCTGAATCACCTTTATCATATAAGAAGGTGCTATGATATTGCCGACACGCCAGCCTGTCATGGTAAAGTCTTTTGAAAAACTGTTAATGGTAATCGTTCTTTCTTTCATGCCTTCTAAACTTAGAAATGGAACAAATTTTTCTTGGTAAGAATATGAACCGTAAATGTCATCAGCGATTACAAGAAGGTCATGCTTTTTTGCTATAGATGCAATATTTCTCATTGTTTCTAAGGTAAAGCACGTCCCCGTTGGATTGTTGGGCGTATTGATGACAATAGCCTTTGTTTTATCAGTAATCAGCTTTTCAAGCCTTTCCATATTAATCTGAAAGTCCTCTTCTTCAAAAGTATCTAAAATGACAGGCACACCTCTTGTCAATTCAACTTGCTGAGGATATGGCGTGAAAAATGGTGCATGCATAATAACCTCGTCACCATCATCTAATATGGCTTCTAAAACAAGATACATGGCCACACAGCCACTTGCTGTTACCATGATCTCTTCGTCAAGTAAATCAATATTATATTCCTCTCCATAAAACTTTCTTATCTCATCTCTTAGCTCCGGATCCCCTCTAAAATCCGTATACTTGGTATGTCCATTTTTTGCATCCTCAAATGCCTTTTCAATTATAATCTGATGTGTGGTTATATCAGGATCTCCTAGACTCAAATCAATCACGCCCTCATATTTCTTGGCAAGTTCATCTACCTGTCCCATGGGTGTAGATTTATCTACATGATATCTTTTTGATATATACTTATACTTCACTTTGTCCTCCTAGAATAAATTTCTGAATCTTATGAAAACGTTCTCCTGTAATTATTGTCATATTTTTTTTAGCGCAATAATATGACAAGAATTAGTCAAGAATTATGCAATAAAAAAAGCAAGTCAATGACTTGCTAAATTTCAATCCTAAATAGTCTTCCAGGACGTCCTGCTTGGTCTTTCATTTTTTTACCGACATCAGAAATGTAACCACCTGATTCTAATTTTTCTAAGACCCTATACATACTTCTTAGTGAAAGATTACAATAGGATGAAAGCTCTTTAACTGTAAAGACATTTTTCCCGTGTTTATCAATTTGTGCCTTTAACTTAAAGATGGTGTTAACACTTAATCCTGTCTTTTGAGCAGCAATTAAATGAGATTCATCTAAAACTTTATCCTTATCTGGCTTGTTTTTTCTATAGATGGGGCCTTCTATTCTATCTTTTGAATAAACAACGTAGGCAGAAGAGACATCCTTTTTCCTAGCTTTTCTCATACCCATATGAGCATTATGTCTGGCTTCTCTAGCTGTATCTCCAAAACCAATCCCCATACTCAAGTAAGACGTCGTATTTTCTCCTATCATATCAAAAAGAATGATGTTTCTAAGCTGGTCTGTCTCTTCAGCCAAGTGTTTAAACTTGGTTGTAATGACATACCTTCTTAAGTTGATTTCCTCTATTGCACCATTAATGAGTTGCGAAAACAAATACATCTGATTGGCAACATTGATTCTTTCTTGAACAAGTTGATAATCATCATCGTAGTTGAGAGATTCATCTGGTATGGTATTGTCAATGGCTATAAAAACCAAATCATTTCCAGACTTATCATTTAACAACTTCTTCAGTTTAAGCTTTTCAAATGTAGCCTTAATAAGTGAATCTGTAGAATGGATTAGTACACATGGGATTTTTTCATTTATAAGCATATCATATACATCTGGCATGGAAGTCATGCATGTCTTCACTGATTGATTAAGATAAAGATTCTTATGAAAGTTAAAAGTATTTTCTAAGAAGAGATCTTCAAAACCTGTCGATTCATGACATCTGATATTCGTATCCTTCTTCTCATTACCAAAATCATGATACAAGTCTCTTACACTGTCTAAAGTAAAGCCATCCACACTGATATTCTCTATATCGTATCCCTTATAAACGGCTTCCATAAGAGCTCTTAAAAAGGTTTCAGTATTTTTGGGAATATAACCGACATTGTCTGAAAATATAATGTTCTTATTAAACCATGAATAAGTCAGCTTTCCACAAAATAAAGTGATATCCGCTTTTTTTACTGCATCTTTCATCTTTACTATAGCAGACTTTGACTCTTTATAATTGATATATGAATCCACTAGAAAAACACTTGCTTCAATGTCCTCAACTGCTTTAAGTGATTCAACAACTTTATTTGTACGATTGGTGTGTCCTACAATAAGTACTTGCATAAGGCCCCCTTAAATCTATTAATGACATTATAAATAAAAAAGCCGTCATATGCAAAACAGGATTCGTTCTACATTTGACAAGCTGATTAAAAAAACTAAAACATCAACATACTCAATACTAAAAAGTCAAATAAGCCAACTAGTGAGATAACAAACATGACCTTTGATTTTCTGATGAAGTATACCACAGCAAATACAGCAAAAAATATAAGTGCAGGTAAAGGGCTATTCATCCTAATCGAGTAGGCCATTTCACTTGATAAATGCGCATATAGGATAAATCCAATAACAGCAGTATAATATATAACAATGCCTGTAAACAGAACATTGATAAATCCAACAAGTATCTTTACAACTTCATCCATTCTTAGTTTCATTTATTTCCTCCAAATCAATATTAAATAGAGCTAACTTCATTATACACTAAATAAATTCTTTTACGATTCATAAACTATCAAGCCAATTTCTAAAAGAACATGCATATTGCTTTCTTGTTACAGTTTTAATTTAAATTTAAATATCATTTTAAGTTGAAACTTAAATCACAAAATGATAAGCTTAATTTAGAAGGAGGTATCATTATGATTAAAGAGTTTGAAAAATCAATTCTTCCAATTACAGAGTTTAGAAAGAGAATGACAGAAGTTCTCGATGAACTAGATAGCCCTAAAATCCTTATGAACAGGGATAAAGCCAAGGCTGTCCTTGTTCCATATGATGTATTTAAGAGCATGGAGGCCGCATTAGAAGAGCAAATGGACGAAATACTTGTTAAGGTAGCTGAAGATCGTGTTGCAGAATCACAGGCTAAATATATAGCCCACAAAAAATTCTGGGACGATCTAGGAGTAGACTAATGAGTTTCCATATAATTTATCACGAAAAGTTTGGAAAGGACATTAAAAAATTAAAGTTGTCCTATATACAACTCTCACGTTTAAAAAGAAAAATTGAACAGATTGCCTTAAACCCATATCCTAAAGAATATGGTGGATTAGGAGAAAGTTTGAAAGGTAACCTAAATGGGCTTCTGAAGTTTAAGTTTGATAAAAACTATAGAGTTGTCTATCAACTAGTAAAAGAAAATGATCTTATGAAAGTTATCATTATAGGACTTCGAAAAGATAATCAAGTTTATAATGATGCTGAAAAAAGACTTTAGAGGTACAAGTCTACCTCTAATGTTCTTCATAAAATCTCAAATCCAAAGCTGCAGGTAACCTCATTGTATGAATGATTCTGAGCTTATAGTATTTTGGAAGCTCTTGGCCACTTGTTCGGAGAAGTTTTATTGTTAAAATTAGAGAATCCTCTGATTCATCTAGACTCATTGATGTTATGAAATGATTCCCCTCCATAGACTTCATATCAAAGTCTGGATCTACACTGGTGCTTTTAAATTCAAATTTTAGTTCAAGTGTACTCTCATCAAATGAAGTTTGTGTAACAGGCACATTGGTATAAGCAGCGAAATACATAGGGTCATTTTCATCTTTAGGGCCAAATAGGACTTGTAGTCCCTCCAATGTCACAATTATATCTCTCAGCTGGTGATTGTCTTTGTTGCCAAATTCTATAGACTCAGATAGTGGTATCAAGTAGTCCTTTCTTTCAGAAAAAAAAGTTTCTTTTCCCTCAATAATTCCTCGTCTGCATTCTAATACATATGGTATACCTTGAAAATCTGATTCATGGTGCTTTCCAGCCATAATAAACTTTACGGTATCTTCATCAAGTATCTCATAAGATGATACGATTTCCCCTCCTAATGACATATCAATAAGAAGGTCTCTTATTTCATTGTAAAGAAAGTATCTATCTGCAAAAGTTTCTTTTTGAGTTCTAATCATATGGTGATGGCGATAATTATCTAAAAGCTCAACATGGTCATAATCTAACCAGTTGTCTAACTTTAATTTAACATGGTCTATCAGCTCAAGTGGCTCATCATCTACAGTTGTCTCAGTCCTTACTACATCAGCTTCCTCTACAATCTCTGTCGGCTTTATGTCAGCTTCATTATTTATACTTTGACATCCTGTTAATAATATTAAACACATTATAAGAATTACTTTCTTCATCATTTTGCTCCTCATTTTACGAGTTTGATAATATGGTATACAATTTCATCTGTACTCATCTGGCTCACATCTATTTTTGTTGAAGACATATTTTCATAAAGACCTAGTCTTTCAATGCTTCTTTTAATAATATCAGAAGACCTCTTACCTACTTTTACATCCTTTTCAAGCCTCGACTTTAACGCATCTTCAGAGGACATAAGAGTAATAAAATAGAGTTCATAATCGCCTATCAGTCTAGCCCTTAAGCTATCTAATATCTTCTCATATGGTATGACCCAGCAGAAAACAATATGATCTAAATGGCTGCATGCCAAATATGAATTTATAAGGTGCACAATGTTTCCTTCCACCATATCCTTGGTTTCATCGTTTACGATAAAAGGATCCATATGCCAGCACCAGTCGCCATCTAACATAACACTTCTTGACAACCTTTTATTGAGTGCTTGACATGTGGTTGTCTTTCCAATTCCCATGGTGCCATTAATAACAATTAATTTTTTCAACTTAGTCTCCCCTTTGTCCATCTACATATTTTCTAGTCATACTATTCATGCGTCTAACAGACGAGTTGGTTAAGTTAACACCGCTTTGTTCCGATAATGCTTCGAAATCCATAAAAAGCTCAGTAATCCTAAAATTATTGTCCAAGGCCTCATCAAAGCCTAATTGGTCTTCATGATAGTTTTCTAGCAGTTCAATATTTGTATCTACAAGCACTAAAAGTTCATCTAATATTTTATCAGCCTCTTCACAACCTTCTATGACCAGTAAATAACTTCTTTTTTCCTTTATCTTATCCATCTCATCTAAAATAACATTTTTGAATGCTGTATTCTCAAGCACTTGACTAGGATAGGCTGACATGGCTAACTGAGCTTCTAGACATATGAGTATACCCTCGTTGTAATAGGCTTCTAAGTCACTTTTATAACTGACTTCCATGTCTTCAAGATCACTTGATGCATAATACGTATATTCGAATGCACTTACCAAAACAAAAAATGCTAACGTTATGGTAATCATTACATTTTTCATGAACACCTCCAAAAATAATAGGACTTCCAACTATATTATACATGTAAATAAACAAAAAATGTAAAAAACAGATAGAAAAGTCTATCTGTTTCATTCTGGTTGAAATTAATCAGTAAGTTAGTAACATTAGGCACTCAATCCATTTAACCTCCTGCTACAAAACCTACAATCTTTATAGTATCTCCATACCTTAAAATTGCATGCATATCAGATCTTGCATTGTTTATGGATACTAAGGCTACAGACCTTTTAGGTATGTCTAAGATTTCTATTACCTCTTGAATACTTGTATTATTTTTTACCCATAGACATTGATTATCACCATATTTTTTTAGAACACCCATCATTTTAACATGTACAATCATAGGTCTAAACTTTCCAACAGTGACTGTCTAGGTATGCCATTGTCATCCCAATCACATAAGCCATAAAACTCTTCTAACATTAAGTCAAACTCTGATTCCTTAAGACTTAAATCGCCTATATTGGACTTTAAGATTTCATCAAATACCCTTCTAGGTAAAACATCATCTTTTTTACTAAAGCCTTCTCTAACATTAAAGAGCCTAGCTAAAGTGTTAACTCTGGTGCCAATTTCTATGATTTCTTTTTCTGTTGAAGATACGCCTACAACAGCTTCATAGATTTCTGCCATTTCCTCAGCGTTTACTGGAAGAAAATCACAGAAAATCAATGAAAACTTTGCGCCATTTAACTTTTGCAAATCAGCTACCATAGATGACTTATTCTCAATAGAAACTGCATCAGCATCTCCTAGGAGCTCTTCTAATACAACATAGGATCTGAGATGACAGGCACCTCTATCAGCAGTAGCGTAAGTTAAGGCCATACCAAAAGCCCCTCTCGGGTCGTAACCTGGAAACTCTAATCCTTTTACTTCCATAGCCACATGACTCTGTCCTAGTTTTTCTCCTAAATACTTAACACCTTTTGAGAGTTCCTTTCCAATACCAATCCTCTTGGATATTAACTCAGGTACCTTTAAATAGGATGCATCATCACCGAATCTTAAACCAAAATCATAGACACCTTTTTCTGTCATTTCCATAGCAAAAGCAGTGATATTGCCTACTGAGATTGTGTCCACGCCAAAGTCATCACATAACCTATTAAATTCAATTATGGATTCTAAATTTCTGATACCACAATTTGCACCAGCAACAGACAGGGTTTCATATTCAGGTCCTTCAACGATTTTGCCAGCTTTTTTTGTAAAATTACCACAGCCAAGTATACATGAAAAACAACCTTTTTTAGATACCCTGTTTCTCCTCATTTCATCTGGTCCAATTTGATCTGCATATTCAAAAGAACCCTTAGTAAAATTCTCGGTAGGCATACATCCTGATGCATTACAGATTTCAACATTGCCAGATGTGCCATCAGAAAAAGCCCATCCATTGTGATCATCTTGTAAATTCTTTTGAATAAGTTTTGAAACTCTCTCTAAAAAGATGTCAGGATAGGCAACTTTTACACAAGCACTTCCTTCAACTCTAATAGCTTTAACATGTTTACTCCCCATAACAGCACCAATACCACCTCTACCAGCTTGCCTATATAAGTCAGTATTGATACATGCCATTTTAACGAGGTTTTCACCGGCTTGACCTATGGTTAAAACTTCACTCTCTTGATTTTTTAGTTCTAGCTCAACCTCGTGAGCACCTCTTCCCCACAAGTGGTCAGCATCTCTTATCTCTACCTCATGGTCCTTTATATCAATATAAACAGGTTTCTCCGATCTGCCTTCTAATATAATACCGTCATAACCGGCATACTTTAACTTAGCACCAAAAGAACCACCAATTGAACAATCAAGGATTGTGCCTGTTGCAGGCGACTTAGATGCTATTGCAATTTTTCCTGAACATGGTACAGCTGTTCCTGTAAATGGACCTGTCATAACAATGAGTTTATTTTTCTCTGACAGGGGATCAATATGAGCTTCTAGCTCTTCATAGAGATATTTTATAGCCAATCCCTTTCCACCCAGATACTTGATTAACCATTCTTTGTTCAAAGCTTCTTTCGATATTACTTTATTTGTTAAGTCAATTCTTAAGATGATACCTTTATAACCGTACATATTACACTCCTATTGTCAAAGCTTGATGCGGACACCATTTGATACAAGCAGGATCGCCACCACATAGGTTGCAGATAAGTGGTAACTTACCCTCCATTTTAATAGCCCCCTCAGGACATACCTTTACACATATTTTGCATGATCTACACTTACTTTCCTCTAGTGACAAATGACCGTCTTTTATTTCTATAGCACCAAAAGGACACTTTTCAACACATAAACCACACATACTGCAAATACCAGTATGTACCTCTATCCCTTTTCCTGTATAAACTTTTTCTACTGAGATTCTTGAATGTTTTGTTGCAAAAACATTTTCATGAGTAAAAGTGCAAGCTATTTCACATAGCTTGCAACTTAAACACTTGCTTTCATCAAATACTAATTTCATAACACCTCCATCAAATCACAAATCCCATAACCAAATAACCTATGAGTGATATGCCTGCAATTAAAAGTGCATAAGGTAACTGGCTAAAGGTGTGGTCAAGTACATTGATACGACACGCAGAAGATGTAACAACTGTTGCATCTGAGTACAAGCAAGCATGAACACCTCCAGCACCACCTGCAAATATGGCACCTGTTGTTAAGAGCAAGTTTGCATCTACAGCTACGGCAAGCGGTATAATGATTGCCATAGCTACCGCTGGAACAGCATAAGATGAAGAAGTTGCAAATACAATTAAAAAGACAACAATAAAGGTGATCATTGGCAATAAATTAGCACTAACAATTGGCACAAGTAAATCTACTACGAATTCGACCAAACCTGTTTCTAATACAGCCTCCTTAAACAGGAAGGCACCTACAATGATAAGAACCATCGGCAACATAACGACCATACCTTCTTGAATACAATCAGTCACTTGGTCGTAATTCATTTTTTTTGTGATCATAACCATCAAGGCTATAACAAATGTGGCTACTATAACAGCTACTAATAAGTCATACACAAAAGTTAGAGTTACAAGTACAATCATTGGAATTACAAAGAACCAGGCTGAACCACTATTGTCCTCTATATTTGAAGTTTCTACGTTCATTTCACTACTTAAATCAGACCAAAGCTGTCCATTTGTTTCTACTCTTTTATAAGCTTCTTTCATTTTCCCTACAATCGGTATTTTCCCCATGATTAATAATGGTACAATCACAAGGGCTACTATTGGATAAAAGATAAATGGCAATGCACTTATATATATGCCCATACCATTTTCTCCAAAAGCTGCAAGTTCTGGTTGAGTACCACAAACACTTGCATAGAAAATGGCGTAAGTAGAAAGTGGAATCAAGGTACAGACTGGCACGCCAGTACAATTGGTTACACAGGCAAGCATTTCTCTTGGCACTTTATACTTGTCCGTAACAGGTCTCATAGTTGAACCAAGTACAAGAGCATTCAAATAGTCATCGATAAATACAATAATCCCTAGTATGTAAACTGAAAATAAAGCTGACTTTGATGACTTGCATTTACCAGCTAAAAACTGGGCAACCTTTAAAAGGCCATTTGAATTTTCTAGTAGCTTAAAAAATGGTCCTAAAAGTAAGAGTGATGCTAAAATGTAGATATTGTCTTCATTGGTCATCATGACATATATATTATCTACAAAATGCATGAAGAAAGATTTTGGTCCATCTAATAATAAGAGTGCTACAAATGTGCCTATTATCAGTGTTTCAAATATCTTCTTGGTCTTTATTGCCAGTAAAATAACGACAATAGGAGCGACTAAAGATAAAATTCCTATACCTTCCATATTTCCTCCCTACTTCATAAATTCTTTATAAGCTATCTCAATACATTCTCCAGTCGTCTTAACAATTCGGTCTATCTCTTCTTCTGTAACTGTAAATGGTGGTGATATTTCAATGACATCTCCAGGTGTATTTCTGATATTGACACCTCTTTCATAGGCAAGTGCTACAACTCTATCTGATAGGTAATCATCGAATTTCTCTTTTGTTTCTTTATTTTTGATCATTTCTATACCAACCATTAGACCTTTACCCCTGACTTCCCCAATAGCTGGATGAGCTATCTCTCTTAAACCTTTGATGAGCATGTTACCCATTTTATCTGCTCTTTCAATTAAGTCATTCTTTTCAATAATCTCAAGGTTTTTTAGTGCTACTGCACAGCCTACAGGATGACCACCATAAGTAAAGCCATGGTCCAATGAGTGTTTTGAACCAAATGCTTTGTACATATACTCAGGGAAAATCACACCACCTACTGGGAAATAAGCACTTGTAACACCCTTGGCAAAAGCAATAAGGTCTGGTTTAACGTCCCAGTGTAAAATACCAAACATTTTACCTGTTCTACCAAAGCCACTAATTACTTCATCTACTGCAAACAAGATGTTATGTTTATCACAAATTTCTCTTATCTTCTCATAATACCCTTCAGGTGGTGTTAAGTAACCGCCCACACCATGAATGGGTTCTGCTACAAATGCCGCTACATTGTCTTGACCAAGTTCTAATATTTTTGTCTCTAATTCTACAGCACATTCCAAATGACAGTTTTCCTTATCTAATCCATGAGGACAATAATAACAATGAGGTGCATTGATGTGTGCATGACCTGGATTCATAGGACCAAAACCTTCCCTCATACCTTGAAGTCCAGTCGCTGACATAGAACCATAAGATAATCCATGATAAGCCTTATCTCTAGAAATGATGAAGTCTTTGCTGTCTTGATTCTTACAATACCAGTAATATCTAATAAACTTGTACATGGTATCATTGGCTTCAGAGCCACCACTTACAAAGAATACCTTACTATTATCAATAGGAGATAGCTCAGAAATCTTTTTTGCCAGTTCAATAGGTTTTAATGATGCAAACTCAAAGAAGTTTTGGTTGTAATCTAATGTTAAATACTGATCATAAGCTGCTCTAGCAACTTCCTCATTGCCATGTCCAATATTGGCAAGTGCTAGACCAGCAGTAGCATCCAAAATCTCCCTACCATCTATGGTATATAAATAATTACCTTTCGCAGCTTTATAAATGAGTGAAGAACCATTTTGTTGAGCTGATACACTGTTGTCTGCATGAACAAAATATTTCTTGTCATCCTCATAATAGCTTCTGATTTCCTTTTCATTAAACTGTTTCATATGCCCCCCTATAATTCATAATATTCTAAAGGCTTTCTTAAAGCCTTACCTGCTTTTAAATTGATGAACTCATTATCTTTGACAACTATTTTGCCATCGATAATGACTGCTGAGATTCCTTGTGGCTTTTCTTTTGGATTGCCATAAATCGAATAATCAGAAGTATCTCTTATAGTACGCTCATTAAAAATGACTATATCTGCATCAGCACCAACTTTTATGCGTCCTTTATTTGTTAATCCAAGTCTTTCTGCGGGTAAAAATGCTGCCTTATTAATAGCCTCTAAAGTCGTAAGAAGCCCCATTTCTCTTGAAATCCATCTAAAGAGTTTAGGCACTGTACCAGTCGCTTGTGGATGTCCTTCATCAGGATTCTCAGATGGAATGATATCTGAAGACAGCATCACAAAAGGTTCTTTAATTGCCTCAACTGCATCTGAATCTCTGTTGGTAAATCCAATAGTAAATGAGTTTGGCTCTTCTTTTCTAACTTGCTTTAGCAGTTCTCTTGTACACCTTGAGCCTGCGTAAGTGCCTGTCGCAATAACAAAATCGGAATAGTCTACACCAAATTTTTCTGCACAGCCATCGTCAAAGCATGGTGCTGATGTAAGTGTAGCAAAAGCACTATAAAGGCCTGAATCTGCCCAAACATCATAACCTTTCTTTCTGGCTCGTTTTAAAGAATCTAAAACTTCTGTCATAAGTCCAACACCAAAGGTATGCTCTAAATGGGCAAACTGTAAAGAGGCACCTGTCAGTTCAGCTAGTTTTAAGGCTTCATGTATGCCTTCTACTGCCCTAAAAGCATCATGTCTTGTATGAACTGCAATCATTCGTCCATACTTTGCACTCACTTTGGCGAGTTCTAACATTTCATCAAAAGACGAACCAGGTTGATATTCAATGCCAAAAGATAAACCAAATGCACCAGCCTTAAATGCATCCTCACATAATTTAACCATTTCATTTATTTGCTCTTTCGAAGCAGGTTCAAAAATGTCTGTGATGCCAACTTGTGATCTTAGTTCAAAAGTATGCCCGATAAGCATGGCTTCATTAACAACCAAACCACCTTTTTCAAATGTCTTATAAAACTTATCAACTGGATAAGTGTTCAAACCACAGTTGCCACTTACCACAGAGGTAACGCCTTGTATGGCCATGCATTTACCTAGATCTTCCTTGGCATCTACATGGGTATGAATATCTATAAATCCTGGACTGACTATTAAGCCCCCAGCATCAATGATACTTTTACCTTCAATATCTTCTCTTGTGATTCTTTTTATAATGCCATTTGTTATACCTATGGATGCTATTGTTCTAATACCTCTTTCAGGATCAATAACAATACCATCCTTTATCACTAAATCATACATATGCTCTCCTACAGTAAATGCTTAAAGTCTTCTTCTGAATGTGCTTTACCTTGTTTTTTTAATTCTAATGCTACATTTAACTTGTCAAATGCTTGTCTTGTGATTGGATACTTTAACATGGCTAGAAAAGCCAATAAGCCAAATACCGCTGGATAGATGGTTTGTAAATCTAAAATACCTTTTACAGTCTGATCTGATTGGTTAAGTAGTGTTGGATCATAACCAATTTTCTGTAGGTAAACACCAATCCACCACATGGCTAGTGCAGTTCCCAGCTTGACGAAAAATGACATAAAAGCAACAATTGCGCCTTGTTTTTTTAATCCAGTCTTATACTCTTCCACTTCTGATACGTCATAGGACATGGCATAAATCAAAGTCCAAAATGCAGATGACCCTACTCCCATAAATAAGAAGTAAACATAAATCATCATAGGATTTGAAACATCTAAATACCTAAAAAGAAAAACCCCTAGTGAAAAAATAAGAATACCCGTTAAATAAACACCTTTCTTATCAAATCTCTTTGCTAAAAGCGAAACAAATGCTGACATGGCTGCAGCTGATATACTAATGATAATAAAAGCTAAGGCAATAGCGCCTGGTGTCAACTTTGCGTAGTAAGTCATAAAATACATAGCGTTTGAAGTTGAAAATGAATAAGCGATGATAAAAAATAAAGTCGTAAATGCTATAAATCTGTAGGACTTGATTTTGAGTACAGATTGATAAGATTCAACTATTTTTTTGACAGAAAATTTATCTCTAGTCATCAACTTATTTTTAGGCTCGTGTTTATTCACTGATAAGTATGTAATAATGAAACTCATAATAATTATGCCAGCAACAACCATAGCTGCATAAGACCATGATTTTGCTGTATCACCAGTCATTTTCATAAAAATATCAACAAATATAATGAAACCCGAGCTGGCTATAAGGACACCTAAATTGAAAAATACTGCAGCATAGCCTCTTAGCTCTGTTCGTTCATTAAAATCATTCGTCAACTCTCCACCAAGTGATAGATAAGGAATATCAACCATGGTGAAAAACAACCAAAAGAGCATGTTAATACCTAGATAATAAATAATTGCATAAGACTCACTTAGGTTCACTTTCGTAAACAATGCAAACGTCAGTATCCCAAGTGGTATTGATGCATAAAGCATCATTGGACTTCTTCTCCCTTTTGGGTTTTTGCTGTTATCAGATAAATATCCGATTATGGGATCTGTAATACCATCCCAAACAACTGCCATTAATGATATAAGACCGGCTGATGCTGGTCCGATACCTACGACGTCTGTTAAAAACATCATAAAGTAAATGTAGAACACGTTATAAGCCAGTTGTTCACCAGTTGAACCTAGACCATAACCAAGTTTCAGCCTCCTACTTAACTTAACTGCTACATGTTCTTGCCTCTTTAACTCTTCCATGTAAATCCCCCCTTTACTATCAAGTTTAAGGATTATACTTAGAATAAAGTCAAGAACTTTTCTGACAATTCTGAATAAAAATCCAAAATAAAAGAACCTCCTATTTGGAAGTTCAATTAAGCTTTTTTATTGGTATTTGTATCTCTGATATGTATTCATTTGAGTCAATGGTATAGCAATCATCAATTATTGAAACATATAAGCCATCACCAATTATTTGAAAATCATTTTCTTCAATCCATTTAAGTAACTTGTGGTAAAAGGTTTCTCCGTCAATAATATCTCCTTTAAAAACAATTGAAGCAAAATGACCTGATGGAATAATTTTATGTTCCTTAAAATCCTCACATCCAAAGAGCATAATCTTATCTTCAAGATGATATGTCTTGTTAAATATATGGGTAAAAGGCAACTTGATGGCAAATATCTCATCAAACAAAGGACTCATCCGTTTTGTTTGCTTCAGAATATCTTTAATGCCTAAAGCATATTCCTTGATACTTTCTTTTTTTGATATGCTTGTTTGATCTTTATTGTAAAGAACAGCTCTACTGGATTCATAAACGACACGACAAGTATTAAAAGTAAAATCATCATATTTCTTAATTCTGCTGAGCTGAGTCTCTAAGCTCTCCTTTACAAGACTTAACTCTTCTAGTTGCTTGTTGACAGAACTTAAGAAGCCTTCAAATAAGATATGCATGGATTCAACTCTACGGCTTTGAATTATTTTCTTGATCTCTTCTAAAGAAATGTTCATTTTAGCTAAGAAAATAATCATATCCAGCTCAGCAAATTGCTCTCTTTTGTAATACCTATAACCATTAACATCATCAATGTAAGCTGGTTTGAAGATATCATGCTTATCATAAAATCTTAAGGCTTGTGTTGAAATACCGTGTAGTTTTGCCATTTCTCCAATTGTTATCAAATCTTTTTTCATAACACCTTATTCCTAGTATAATTAACGTTTAATATCCAACTTCTTAATTCTATACAAAAGACTCTGACGAATAATACCAAGGGCCCTAGAAGTTTTAGTTATATTACCGTCATGCTCTAAGAGTGCCTTTTCAATCAAGTGTTTTTCAAGTTTTCTCAAAGTGTTTGGCAGTGTCTCATCATCATCACTTTTAAACTTAAAGTCCACCAAGTAACTTGGTATATCCTCAATGGTTAGCTCATTGCCTACAGCTTTAACCATTAAGTTATGAACCATGTGCTCTAATTCTCTAATGTTTCCAGGCCAGGAATAACCAAGAAGCAAACTTGTCAACTCACTATTCATACCCTTAATATTTTTCCCTAGTAACTGATTATAGCGTCCTATAAACTTAGTGATCAAAAGATAGATATCATTACTTCTCCCTTTTAAAGAAGGTAAATACAAGGAATAACCAGAGAGTCTAAAGAAAAGATCCTGTCTCATCTTATCAGTTTCTATTAAATGTTTGGGCTCTTCATTAATAGCACTTATGATGCGACATTCTACAGGAATAGTCTCCGTTGAACCTACACGTCTAACTAGTCTTTCCTGTAAAACTCTTAAAAGTTTTGCCTGCATCATCATAGACATGGAGTTGATTTCATCTAAAAATAAAGTACCATTACCAGCCTCTTCAAACAAACCTCTTTTATCCATAGCACCCGTGTATGAACCTTTTACAGTACCAAATAGAATACTCTCTAAAAGATTTTCTGGAATAGCAGCGCAATTTATGGCTACAAACTTTGATTTTGCCCTAGAAAAGTTATGAATACTTTGAGCAAACATTTCTTTACCTGTACCAGTTTCTCCAACTATAACAATCGGTGTATCTAGAAGAGCAATAGTTTGTGCTTCTCTAATAACATCTTTGATCAGCTGATCTTCTCCTAAGATATCTGAAAATTGATATCTAGCACCGTTTTCATTTGACTTAGGTTTTTTCTCAGGTTCGACAAACAGCTTTCTTTTTAATTCAATTGTTTCATACAGTAAGTTTCTAAGAACTGTTTCATTCTTGGCTATAGAAAAAACACCCATCATTCTTCCATGATTAATTACAGGGTATGTTGAATAAGATGTATATTGAGGTATACCATTTAACTCTGTATGTGCCTTATATTTATCAATGATGGCTTCTTTTGAATCGAATACCATTTTATGTTCTGAAAGGTTTTCATCACTATAATCGAAAGCTTCCCATAATTTCTTGCCAACAATCTCTTTTGCACTTAGCCTTTCCATTTGTTCTATAGATGGATTGTATGAAACGATATTATGGTCCTTATCTGATAAAATGACACCTTCACTCATTTTATCAATTATTTCTTCATAGCAAATAACTTTTTCTTCTAAAGTCATACCACTACTCTTTAACTCATATACATCATAATCCTGATATATAAAGTGTTTAAGTGAATAATATTTCTCCTTATAAACATACAAATCATCCTCTTTTAGAAAAGTATCCGAAAAATTCATGCCTATAAAATCACCAATCACAGATATCTTTTTCCCCTGCTTAACAATTTTATCTTTACACACAAGTATCAAATTCTCATTAACTGTCATTAATAGCTCTAAATAGTTCATGCCAACTCCTTTATATAAAAATTATACCCGATAAAACTGTAAATGAAAATCTCCAGACCAAGTCTGAAGATTCTTAGGTTATTAATCTATATACCGTGTCTAATAAGACTTGGCATCCAATTTCAATATCTTCCATCGAAGTATCTTCTTTAGGTGAATGACTGACACCATCAATGGAAGGTACAAATATCATTGCAGTCGGTATTTTTTCTGCAAAAGAAGCTGAATCGTGGCCTGCACCACTAGATATATACTGGAAAGGCACGCTTTTAATGACCACCTCTTCAATGACATCTTGTAATTCTTTACTTAGTAACTTAGGTTTTTTATAGACATCTTCTTTAATTAAACATTGAATCTTATAATTGTCCAAGATATTCATAAGGGCCTGGTCAATCTTATCAAAGTTTTCAGGATTGTTACTTCTTACTTCAAGTTTTAACTCTACTTCACTCGGTATAACATTAACACAATTAGGTTTTACATTCACATAACCAAAAGTAGCAACTGTATCATCTAGTATTTCCGCTTGATTGGTTAGATCACAAATGACTCTCGCCGCAGAAACCATGGCATCATTTCTGATATTCATTGGCGTATTACCAGCATGATCTGCTTGACCATAAATATGAATTGTCTTTCTTTTTATACCAAAAATATCTTTTACAATCCCAATCTTGTTTTTATTTTTTTCTAAAAGTCTACCTTGCTCAATGTGCATTTCTAGTAGATATTTCATCTCATCTTTAAATCGTTGACATAAATGAATATTCTCAAAATCTACAATGCCATAGTTTTGACCACTTAAATCGTAAATTTCTTGGTCAGAAATCAGACCAGCTATAGCGCGGCTGCCAAAAGTTCCATTTAAACGTACGCCTTCTTCCGCTGCAAATATCACAATATGAAATGGCATATTAAAATCAATGTCATGTTCTCTAAGTGTTTCATACACTTCAAGGCCAGCTACCACACCAAGTATACCATCTAAGTTGCCACCATTGACAACCGTGTCTAAATGTGAGCCTATGACCAAACCTTTACCAGGTGATGTACTTGCTATGATGTTACCAGCTGGATCCTGTCTAACAATCATATCAAGTGCTTTAAATCTAGAGATAAGCATATTTCTTGCCTTTAAATCTTCCTTTGAAAAAGCAACTCTAGTAACACCATCATCCTCTGTTTTTCCTATGAGTGATAACTCATCAAGTAATTTTTTTACTCTATCTATCTTGATCTTCATTATAACCTCTTTACAAACTTTCCATGACCTTTGAGAAGACTAACTTGTCCATGATCCATGACTGTTTGACCTGATACAATCGTGTAAACAGGCATACCTTTTACCTGCATACCGTCAAATACGAGTGCTGTATCCTTTGACTTTGTTTTTAAATGATCCTTTTTAAAGACATGTTGCCTATTCATATCAACAATCGTGATATCTGCATCTGCACCTACTGATAAAGAACCTTTTCTAGGATAAAGTCCATAGAGTTTTGCAATGTTTTCACTCATTAATCTGACAACATCTCCTAGTGTTAGATTTCCTAAGTTAACTTGATTAAGCATAATAGGTAAAGAAACTTCTATACCTGGCATACCAGCATAGGAAGCCTTAATTCCTTTATTCTTTTCTTCTAAGACAAATGGTGCATGATCACTACAGAGTGTATCTATATGGCGTTTTGACAAGTGATGCCACATCCCCTTTACATCCTCTTTTGACCTTAAAGGTGGATTACACTTAGCGAAAGCTCCATATTTCATAATATGTCCATGATCCATCACTAAATAGTGTGGACACGTTTCAGCGATTACATCAAGACCTCTCTTCTTGGCAGCTTGAATAAGATCAATTGCCTCGGGACAAGAGATATGACAAATACCTATTTTTACCTTAAAGCTTTCTGCTAAATGAATCAATGTACTTACAGAAGATAGCTCAGCAGATTTTGGTCTAGACTTATAATGATAGGAATTATCTTCTATTTCTAATTTTTCTGCACATGCCTTGATAATATCATTGTTTTCAGCATGGAAACATAATCTAAAATCATAGTCAGCAGCCTTCTGAAATAGCCTAAAAAGTTCACCGTCGTCTCTTACTGTTAAGCCTCTAAATTCTTCATCACGTCCTATTGGTGCAGGATGCAAGAAAGTCTTAAAAGCTACTACACCTGCCCTGCTTAAGTCATCTAAGTCATCTAAATTTTCATAACCCGCAGCACCATAGAAGGCAAAATTCACCATGCTTTTTTCCTTTGCAATTCTTATACGATTATCAAGGATATGGGTATTATAGACAGGTGGTTTTGATATAGGCATTTCAAATACTGTCGTAATCCCACCTGCTGCTGCAGCTTGTGAACCTGAATAAAAATCTTCTCTTTCAGTGTTGCCTGGATCTCTAAAGTGCATATGAGGATCTATGATGCCCGGTAAAACAAAATAATTTTTTGCATCAATGACTTCCTTTGAAGGACTATCTTCTAGACTTATGCACTTGATGATACCATCACTGATATAGATATTGCCTTTTAAAAACATATCACAACTGTAATAAGTTGCGTTTTGAATCTTTAAATCATACATCTTTTTCCTCCAAACATCTACGATAGGCGATATCCATTGCATTGTGTATCTCTCCAGCTTGATCAGCAGACTGTATATAGACCTTATTAATATGGTCTGATAGGGTTCTGATTTTCTCTAAAACAAGTCTTTCATCAAAAGTTTTTATCTCACCGTCATAGATAATCTTTCCATCTACAATAACCATCTCTACTGATGCACCATTTTCTGCATATACCAAGTTTTTCACAGGATCCTGTGATGGCATCATACGTTCATTGAAAGTATCTAAGATAAGCAAGTCAGCTTTTTTCCCTACTTCAATCGCACCAATATCTTCTTTAATGCATTTGCCACCTTCTATTGTAGCCATACGAAAAGCTTCTTTATGACCAAGCCAATTATTGTAATTAATATTTTTTGTTTTATGAATGAGTCCAGTAAGCTTCATACTTTCAAACATGTTTATGGTATCATTTGCGCTGATGTTATCGGTTCCTAAAGAAACATTCATATTTAATGATAAAAACTTTTCTATAGGTGCTATGCCTGACCCAAGCTTCAAGTTAGAAGCTGGATTATGAATAACTGAGCAGCCTGCATGACTTAAAAGTTCAATATCTCTTTCAGTTACCCAAACAGAATGTACAGAACACAGATTTGGGTAAAGTAAATCATGTTCGAAAAGGTACTCAATCAGTGTTTTTCCAAATAAGTAGTCACCAGCATATTTTTGCATCTTTGATTCTAGTATGTGGCTCACTGCAGGTACATCATATTTTTCAGATAAATATTTAGCCCCTTTTAAAAGTTCCAATGTACATCTCTGCGGACCAGAAGGTGCAATTGTAAACTTCATGAGTTTGTCACGGTATTTTGCAATATGCTTTTCAAAATAAGCAATGATTTCTTCAACAGGTGGATAATCTCTGTTTATTTTCATTTTTAGGTTTTCATCCACACTTTGATCTAAGTAAGGAATGGTCTTATCTATCGGTATGTTAAGTACATGACCAGCCACATAACCCCTTAGGCCTGCATCTTGATAGGCCCTCATGACGGCATCTAAGTGAGCCTCTTCTAACAAAGGATTGATGATGACATCGTCCATTATGGAGGTCGTACCTGTCTTAATCATTTCAATACAACCATATAAGGTCCTGTAATAAATCTCTTCTGGTGTCGTTTGTATCCCACTATAAAAAGGTCTTAAGTACATCAGATAAATCTCTAAAGGAAGATTATCGACAGCCCCCTTATTAAAATGGTCATGTGAATGCAAATGTGCATTCACAAGACCTGGCATAACCAGTTTATCTGTTGCATCGATGATTACGCCCTTAAAATAATCACCAATCCCAGCTATTACGCCATCTTTTATAAATATATCACCTTGAGCAAGATCTAAGTCTTTAGTAATATACTTGCAATTTTTAATCGTTAACATCTTATAAGTCCTCAGGACCATAAGTAGCTTCTCTAGTCCACCATAATGGAATCTTAATAGAATCATTTGTTAAAGGTCCATCACCACTGATTACCTCAACGGCCTTCTCATAGCCTGCATGAGCATGTCTAACAACACCAAGTCCAACATCAGCATTCATATACGCTTCTAACCTAAGCTCAGCTTCTTCGCTACCATCAGCAATGATTGTTGCACCATTATGAATACATGTCCCCATAGAACCATTGGCTTGAAGAGACACAAGGTCTGCCATTGATGCTACATTTAATAAACCATTTAAATAAACCCAGTCGGTTACACTATCAGAACCATCTTTCATATCTTGTGTTTCTACCAGTGGATTGGCAATTGAGCCAACATCTAAATTATCTCTGGTAAAGGCAACTGGACCAACTTCTCCATTTCTGATAAGCTCATTAACAGCTAAAGCAAAAGCTTTTCTCTGGCCGTAACCTAGGAAACAAATTCTAGCTGGTAAGCTCTCAATAGGTAGATGCTCAGATGCTAGTTTAATCCATCTTTCAATAATCTCATCCCCTTTAAATAGCTCAAGAGCAAGATCGTCCAAGCGCTTTTGATCTTTTGAATCACCTGATAAACATAGCCATCTAAAAGGACCACGACCTTCACAGAAAAGAGGTCTCACATATTTCACCAAGAAGCCAGGAATCTTTAAAGCCTCTTCTCTAGCCATACCTGCGTCCATACATTCTTTTCTAATAGAAGTACCATACTCAAAGGTCTCCACCCCCTTATCATAATAAGCATTCATCACCCTAAGTTGGCGTTTCATGGTTTCATAAGCTTCTTTCATATAGGCATCTCTATCACTTGCTCTATACTTGTCTGCTTCTTCACCTGTATAGCCAGAAGGTATATAAATACTTGGATCATGACATGGTGTCATCTCTGTTAAAATATCTGGTATAAAATTCTTTTCTAAACACTCTTCAAAGATATCTGCAGCATTAGCAAGTATTGCAACTGAAAGTGCCTCACCTTTAATAATAGCTTGGTTAACAAGCTCTAAAGCTTCATCAAATGTATGAACCATCTTATCAATAAAGCCTGCCTTCATTCTTCTCTTAATAACACGTTCATCAGCATCAGGTATAATGGCGCATCCACCATGTAATGCCATAGCCTTGCCCTGATTGCCACCCATACCGCCAACGCCAGCACTTAAAAGGATTTTTCCTTCTAATGAGCCATTGAACTTTTGCTCAGCTATAACAGCTAAGATTTCAAAGGTACCTTGAATAACGCCTTGAGTACCAATGTATTCCCATGGACCTGCTGTATATTGACCATGCATCATTAAGTTCTTGTCTCTTAAATCAAAGTATGTATCCCATGTGGCTGGTAGAAAATTAGTATTGGCCATGACAACTCTCGGAGCCAATCGATGTGTTTTAAAGACAGCTACCGGCATGCCTGATTGCATAACCAATGTTTCATCATTTTCAAGTTCTGTTAGTGATTTTACAATGGCATGGTACGATTCCCAGTTTCTTGCGCAAGTGCCATTGCCACCATATATGACTAATTTTTCTGGTGCTTCTGCATTAGCCAAATTATTTTCGAGCATTCTTAGAAGCCCTTCTTGTCTCCATCCTTTACATCTTAGTTCTGTTCCTTTTGGTGGTTTAATCTCATATAATACTTGTGTTTTCATCTAGTCCTCCTTCGTTTAGATTACTTATTGCAAGTACCATGCCAACTAAGACTTATGCATTTCAGACACTCTCAGAAAGCTGCTGTATAATTTTTATACACAAAATATAAAGATTACCAGTATAATAAACATATAGAATGTATATAAATTTTATACATCAATGTATAAAATTTATACACTCTTTTCTAATTAATTATTTTCTTATTCATTCAATTAAAATTATGGTAAACTTCAGTCAAGGAGGCATGATGAAAATTAGCTTAGCAAGTAAAGAAACAGGATTGAGTATTGGTGCCATTCGTCACTATATCAATCTAAACCTTGTAAATCCTAAAAAGATCAATTCAAAATTCGATTTTAGTAAAGAGAATATTATCCAGCTTGAGTTCATTAGAAAACTCAAGAGCATGGGCATGCCTGTTAAAGACATCGAAAAAGTTATAGCACTTAGAAAAATATCCAATTGGGTTGAGCCAGAAGACATAAACGAGTATCACAAAATTCTATCTGATCATAAGGAAAAATTAAGGTCAGACATGATGGCTATAAAAGAAATGATAAAACAAGCAGATCAAGAGATAAATGAGAACACACCTACCAAAGAAAGAACTAGTACAGGACTGCCAATCAGGGGGCTATACTTGCTCTACTGCCCACATTGCAAGAAACCTTTGGTACTTACAAATGCACAAATGGATCATAAATATATCTACCAAGCTGACCTTCTCTGTAACACCTGCAAATATTCAGCACTTGTTCAGGACGGTATTCTAATTACAGATTCAAAACCTATCAGTCAATATGATAAACCTGATTTAGAAAGACAAGTATATAAAGACAATTCCACTGACCTCATTAATATCATCAATCGATCTAGTCAATGGATATATGATCAAATGATACCTCAAAATGATAAGGTAATTTTGGAAACCAATCTCAACTCTTTTTTCTTTTTATACCAGACTATGGATAAATTAGGCTCAAATAATCTATTCATCGTGATTGATAAGTTCAAAGATCTCATTGCCATGTTTAAGAAGAATCTAGAATACTTAGGATTAGACCTTGATATCATATACATCACCAACAATGACTTTTGTCTGCCAATTCGTGATAAATGTGTTGATACATTTATTGATTTCAGCTCTAGTAGTGAACATATGCTTTTTAACAAAACAAGGCTTATTTTTAATATCCATCCCTACCTTAAAAAAGATTCAACTATCTACTCCGTATTTTTTTCATTACAAGATGGGTGTCTATCACGAACTTATATCTCAAAGCATTACCCTGAGACCTCACCTGACAATTTCAATAGTAACAAATACCTTCATAGCTTAAAGGAAAATGGTTACAAAATAGTTGAATCTGAAAATATTGCCACTTTAAAAAACACAGGAAAAGGCTTATCATTTTCATTTCATCAAGAAGGAGACAAACTAGATATTAATGCTTATAAACTAAAAAGATGAGCAAAGCTCATCTTTTTAGTCGGTAAGTTATTCATTTAATGGACGAAGAAATATCTGCTCTCTAAGTACTTGCCATCTATTATCCTCATATCTAAACTCAATGTTACATAAAAGTTTCATTTCCTCACCATTCATACCAGAATGTTTTCTTGTTAACACACATACCGCTGTATCACCTAAAACGTGAAAGTCATGCCATTTTGCCCATGTATTTAACTGATGCTTACCTTCATCAGCTTGCTTTTTAAAATGTGATTTAAACTCACTTTTATTGTAGGTTACCACTGTATCATCAGGGTTAATGAGTGTCGTATGAAAATCATCATGATAAATTAGCTCTAATGCTTCAGTATCAAAATTTGTTGCTCGATCAATTAAGTGATCCATAGCCTCTCTAATTGCTTCTTTTGTATGTGTTTTCTTAGTCATTATTGCCTCCTTATTATAGATACTTCAAGACTTCTTCAGGTTCTAGTCTTTGAGTATAATCAACACCTATATGCGCAAGTTGTATCATGCCTTCTTTATCAATCACAAAGGTTGCCGGTACAGGCATAACATATTCGTCATTGCCATGTTTTGACTTCAAATCAATACCAAAGGAATGATATACTTTCTTTAACTCCTCACCCATGGAAAAGGCAATGCCTAACTTCTTTGCTAACCTATTATCAATATCAGACAGGATTTCAAAGTCCAGAGCCATCTTCTCATGAAGCGACAGTGAGTCATTAGGTTTTTCCGGTGAAATCGCAATTAATTGTCCACCTCTTCTGTGAATTTCATTTATTATCTCTTGGTAACCTCCAAGCTCAATATTACAAAACGGTCACCATCCACCTCTATAAAAGTTAACGACTAATGGCCCCTTTTGTAGTAAACTGCTCAAAGAAATCTGATTACCTACAGCATTTTTTAGAGTAAACTCAGGCATCTTCTTGCCAACTTTGATGGCCTTTTCTACCAACTTGTTTTCAACCAAGTCAAATATGCTTTGATCAATTATATCCAGTATGTCTTTTGGAGCACTTGAATAGAAATTATTCTTCAAAGCAGCTAGTGATTCAGAAATCATATGGCCTCCTTGTTTATGTTAAAAATACATAATTGTCCGTCTGTTACAAAACATTTATTGCAAGCGATACATTTCGATACTTGCTCTCCATTCATCCATTCATTGATTAAATCTGGCTTATAAGTCAAAGCTCGTGTCATTCCAATACTGTTTATTGATGTTTCATTTAGAATCTTTTCTGCAAGAGTTAAAGACCTGATACCACCTACCAAAATAACAGGTAGATTGTTTTCTTCAGAAATAATTTTTGCATGTTTTAAGTTATAGGCCTCCTCATCTAAAGGCCTTGCAGGAGATATTCTTCCACCTGCTAATCCACTTGTTATTTCATATCCATCAAATCCTTTATTTGATAAATAACTTGCAACTTTTCTAGCTTCATCAAACTTAAAGCCATAGCTTTCATTTACATAATCGTCGCTATTTAATTTGAGTAAGACTAAGAAATCCTTCCCACAAGCTTTTTTTATACCATCAACAATTTCAACAATAATTCTCGAACGATTTTCTGTCGAACCGCCATATCTGTCTTTTCTATTGTTATAATAGGGATTGATAAACTTATTTAATAGAAAACCATGAGCTGCATGAACTTGTACACCATCAAAGTCCGCTTCCTTTACACGTTTTGCCGCTTCTATAAAATAGTTCACTAAATCATTTATCTCTATTTCACTTAGGGCATGTGGCTCAATACAGCTAATTGCATCCTTGACATTTGATGGACCTACAGGTATTTTATTGGGCTCCCAATGTAAAAGTGAACCATAATTTCCAATCTGAGCGACAATTCCAGACCTATAGCTATGACTTATATCCGCAAGTTCTTTTAATCCCTTAATATACTTGTCATCATCTACTCTTAAATAATACTCTGGGAAATTACTATCATCCCATACCGTCATCATTTCTGTAATCAGAAGCCCTGCGCCACCAGAAGCAACTTTTCTGTACCAATCCTTTACTTCATAAGTTACAAAACCTTCTTTTGATGCAACACCAGATCCCGCAGCTGACCTTACAAATCTGTTTTTTAATTCAATACTTCCCAACTTATTTTTCTTAAATACTTTCATAACGCTCCTTAATCGAACGTTCGTTTAATTTAGAATGTTTAAATTAAAGCCCTAGTGGGCTTTAATGCCTTTCCATATTAAATCAAAGCTTTTGATAATTTCATCTCTACTTAACTTTCTTTTTCCTGTAAAATAGTTTTCAGCTATTCTTTCTATTGTAGATGACAACATAGCATGAATGATTGTAATGTCCACATCTACTAAATCGCCTGATTCTATAAAACCTCCAATGATCTTATCAATAGCGATATGATATTCTTTTTCTCTTATCTCTTCATCTAAACAAGGACAAGAAGAAAACTGTCTTATATAATAATATTCATCTTCAAACTCAATCAAATAATCATAAAAATCAAGGTAAATGACTTTTAAAGTCTCCTCAGCATTCATGCCTTCCTTAATTGAGTTGTATATATTATTATGTCTCTTCTCTCTAAGATCATGATAAATACTATGGATCATTTCATTCTTGTCTTTATAGTATGTATAGATTGTTGATGATGAAATCCCACAGTCTTTTGCGATCTTTGACATTGAAATGCCTTGTAGACCAAAATCTCTAGCTAATTTTATAACTGATGAGCGAATTCCCAAAGCTTTTAATTCATCTTTTTTTCTCAAATTCTATCTCCTTATAAGTCTATAATAAACGACCGTTCGATTAATGTCAAGTTCATTTTTTTTCATACCCACAAAAAAGTGGGTAATTTACAAGGAAAATAATACGATGTTATTGTGTAGTTAGTCACAACATATTGACAAATTAAGGAGAACAAAAATGAAAATTCAATTAATTAGGAATGCAACTATGAGGATCAGTTATGCTGGAGAAGTCATTCTTACAGATCCCATGTTAGCTGAGAAAGGCGCTTATAGAGGATTTATGGATCGTGAAAATCTAGTAAATCCTACAGCAGAACTAAAGACAACTTTAGATGAAATAACAAAAAATGTTACCAGCGTGCTCGTCTCACATACGCATATTCCTGCAAAAGGAGCTGGCGGACCTTCAGATCATTTCGATCAAGTCGCGGTATCCAAACTAAAGAAGGATTTACCTATCCTTACGCAACCAAGTGATGTAAAAGGACTTGAGAATGCCGGCTTTGTGAATGTACATGCAATTGAAGAATCCTTGGATTATAAGGAAATAACAGTAAAACGATTCATTGGTCGACATGCAGATATAGATGCCCTCTTACCGCTTGTTGGTGATAGTTCCGCTTACATGCTTAAATCTCAAGATGAACCAAGTATCTTTTGGACTGGAGATACACTTTTGACAGAGAAAATGAAAAAGTACCTTCTAGATGAGAAACCAGATCTTGTGATTGTCCATGCAGGTGGTGCAGAGTTGCCAATAGATGCTGAAGGCAACATGTCACAACTCGTTATGCATGCAGATGACACAATAGAAATAGCCAAACTTCTACCAGATGCTAAAATAATTGCTGTTCATATGGAATCCCTTGACCACTGTCCAGTTACCAGACAAGAACTTAGAATGAAAGCGGAGAAAAATCAAGTTTTGAATATTATCATTCCAGAAGATGGTGAAATTGTGTGTCTATAGAATCAATCATTATATACCTTCCTGTTCTTTTACTCATCCTTTATTCCATAATGAGTAAAAGAACAGTTGAACCAATAATTCTAGCCGTTTTGACAGCATATATCATTAAGTATGGGCTGACATTTCCTGAGCACTTTCTTGCTGGTGTTTATAACACACTAGCAAATGAGACCATTATATTTTTAATTATTATGTTAACTTTATTTGGTGGTCTAATAGAACTTATCACACATTCAAGAGGGATACTGGGTATGATTGAGTTTCTTAAAAATAGAATTCATACTCAAAAAAGCGCTCTACTATTTACTTGGCTATTAGGAATAGCTTTGTTCATGGATGATTATCTCAACTCCTTATTAGTAGGAACAACTATGAGAAAGATCATAGATAAGTTTGAAATACCAAGAGTTCAAGTGTCGATCATATCCATCACAACTAGCGTACCACTAAGTATTATGACACCAGTATCAACATGGGCAGTATTCATATATGGTGTTCTTAAAACGACAGGCATAGATACTAGTCATGGACAAATTGGCACCCACATTAAAATAATGCCATTCATGATTTATCCTATAATCAGCATTATTGGAACAGTTTTAATGATTTCAGGGCTTGCACCTAGGGTTTTTAGACTAAAAAGAGCATATGATAACTTCAAGGCGAGAGAAGATCAAGAAATCTCGGTAAAAGGTAATCCACTAAACTTTGTAATACCAATTGTTATATTAATAGTCGTAACAGTATTAACTTTAAACATAACTTACGGCTTGGTCACAGCTTTAGTGGTTACGACAGCATGGTTGAGCTTTTCTGAACAAGTCTACTTCAAAGAAGCCGTTGATATCGTTTTAAAAGGTATGTCTACTATGACCTCACCTTTGATATTTATTATCTTTGCTTTTACTTTCGGTGAAATACTTACTGAGTTAGGCTTCGCAGATACAGTGTTAAACTTAATCAATCCATTAATCACGAGGGAAAACCTTCTGGTATTTTCCTTCCTTTTGGTAGCTGGTCTTGTTTTTGCCGGGATTGATGTATGGGCAACCATACCACTTATATTACCCGTCTTACTACCATTAGCTCAAGTTCATGAAGTCAATGCTTTCATGGTTATCGGAGCTATACTTTCTGGAATCAGCTTTGGTACACAAGTATGTTTTATATCGGAATCCAACATACTTGTTTCAGGCACACTTGGCCTCAAGCCAGTCAATCAAGTTTTAGCTTTAATGCCTTATGCTTTAACCTATGTGGCATTAACATCACTCATATTTTTATATTTAGGTTACACAATGTAACGGAGGACAGAAAATGAAAAAATTAATTATTATGATCAGCTTAATCTCATTTTTGATATTAAGTTGCCAACCACAAGAAAAAAATACTACTAAAATCGAGTTTGTAAGAAATGCAACTATGAAAATTGAATATGCAGGAAAAACATTTTTAACGGATCCCATGTTAGCAGATCAAGCTGCGTATCCAGGCTTTTTAAACAATGAAGTCTTAGCAAATCCTACAGTAGGCATGCCAGTAGATATTGATACTCTATTAAAGAATGTTGAGTTCACACTGGTTACTCATACGCATATACCAGAAGATTCTAACATGGAAGGCCCATCTGATCACTTTGATGCAAAAGCAGTTCAAGTCTTAGATAAAGATATGCCTGTCTACATCCAGCCATTTGATGAAGCTGGATTAAAGCGTAAGGGTTTTACAAACTTACAGCCAATCAGCTCGCAAATTAAGATCGATAACATAACAATTACTAGAATTATAGGTGTTCATGCAGATGTAGAATTTCTTCTACCAATTGTCGGCGATAGCTCAGCATATGTTTTAGAAGCTGAAGGTGAACCAACTATATTCTGGACAGGTGACAACTTACTAACAGACGACATGAAAGAAGCTATTAAATCATTTAAACCAGATATTGTGATTGTTCATTCAGGTGGTGCAAGTCTGCCAATTGATGCAGAAGGCAATATGGCCCAACTTGTTATGAATGCAGAAGATACAATAGAAATTTCTAAATTAGTACCTAATGCAAAAATAGTTGCCATTCATATGGAAAGTTTAGACCATTGTCCTGTAACTAGAGAGGAATTGAGAGAAAAAGCATTAAAGGCTGGTATTAAGGAAAGAATGATCATTCCAGAAGACGGCCAAATAATTGAATTTTAAAGATCTACCCTTCGGTAGTCCCTTGGTCTTCAAGATACTTCACACCAATTTCTTGCATGATATCTAAAGCTTCTATCAATTTTTTCCCCCTATCCTCTGTAATGTAATATTCCACACGCAAAGGGTATCCTTGAAAAGTATTTTTACCTACTAGGCCATATGACATCAGTTCTTTTAATTGTTCTAATAACATTTTCTGACTGATCCCTTTTATGGAAGATTCCAATTGAGACAGCGAAGCTTTTTCTATGTGATTGATTTGGTATAAAATGACAGTTTTCCACTTACCTTTTATAATATCGTGGGTGATTTCTAAAGGACATGTAATTTCTTTTCTGATTTTCATGATTGCTCCCTTCTGATACAAGGTATTTTAGAGGAGAAACAAACAAGTGTCAACAAAAAATTATGTAAGAAATAAAGGGGCTGTCGAAAGTAAATAATTAACAAAACAAAAATGAACTATGAATCAGATGATTTATAGTTCATTTCTTTTATTTATCAATTGGTAAAAATTACAAAAAGGAAAAGTAGATCCGATGTCGAATCTACTTAGTATACATAGTA
>NZ_VANV01000176.1 GCF_022496765.1 Acidaminobacter sp. JC074
TTTCCAATATGAATCTCCATATCTATCGAAAAAGTAAGATCAATGACGGAAGTTTGATTAAAAAAATCAAGTCGTTTTTTTTACTTTAGCATTTCAAAGAGGTAATTGAGTCACTAACAGKAATTCTGGAGTTCTATGGGAATCCAATTTCAAAAATAATAAAACAAGYGGTAAATGSYCAATATGMRACYCTCTTAAGGCAAAATACATCKTTTTTTTTAGGCATTTTMTATTGTTTCTCAGAACAAGTGTGTAGACACTKACCAGAACGGCTGCGTCTTTGAACAGTAAGCAGTAAAACAAATAAAATTRGATCTTCCTCMTTGTCTATCTATAATTCTATGAAGAGCCTATTGTTGAAATTTCGAAAATTTATAAA
>NZ_VANV01000177.1 GCF_022496765.1 Acidaminobacter sp. JC074
CAAATTGCTGAACTTCAAAGTAAACATATGAAGATTGTAGGAAGTGATGATTTTAAGGCAACAAATCGCATGAATAAGGTTTTGGATACTAGAAGAGGCTTTGTAGATTATTATACTCATAAAGCAAGTAAAATGATCATTGATATCGCCAATGACCATCAAGTTGGTACTATCGTTATAGGTGATTTCAAAGGCATAAAGAAAGAGAACAAGATCAAGTATTTTGTTCAAATTCCACATACGCGTCTAATCAATCAGATTAAGTATAAAGCTGCAAAACATGGCATAAAAGTAGTAATGATGAATGAAGCTTACACTTCATCAGTGTCAGCAGTAGACTTAGAAATGGTTGAGAAAGAAGCAGCTGATAAATCAAGA
>NZ_VANV01000180.1 GCF_022496765.1 Acidaminobacter sp. JC074
TTTTATCTTCAATCGAAAAAATGAACGWGTTTCTTATTTTTTGTTGGATTTTGGGAGTAAAAAAAAAGAAAAGCYRAGGAARGTTTTTTTATTCTTCATCTATAAATATCCAAATTTTGATACCTAATACGCCATAGATAGTTCGAACTGTATAGGCACAATAATCAATTTTAGCCCGAATGGTTTGTAGGGGAACCCTRCCTTCTCTGATCCATTCGAYGCGTGCRATTTCTTTTCCATCAATRCGWCCTGCAATTTGTACTTGAATTCCTTTTGTATCCGCTTGTTCGGTTAATTCAATAGCCTTTTTCATTGCTTTGCGACAAGAAACTCTATTTTTTAATTGTCCGGCTATAAATTCTGCAAGAATAGTAGG
>NZ_VANV01000181.1 GCF_022496765.1 Acidaminobacter sp. JC074
TTATCCTATAACGAACATAAATTAATTAAATTCAATGGAAAAAGAAAGGATAGAGAATCTGTTAATAAGTTTACCGAGGTATCTTTTCTTACTCGYAATACCTTGTTTTGACTATATCGCACTATGTATCATTTGATAAACCCCCCAAAAATCCTCTATYTTTGGTTCCATTTTWATTTTMTATGGAGGAATTCATGGAGGAATTCAAAAGATATTTAGAACTAGATAGATYTCAGCAGCATGACTTCCTATATCCGCTTATATTTCAGGAGTATATTTATGGACTTGCTCATCATAATCAGAGTTTAACTAGATCTAGTTCGTTGGAATTGGAAAAAGCAGGTTATGACAATAACTTCAGCTTACTGATTGTA
>NZ_VANV01000182.1 GCF_022496765.1 Acidaminobacter sp. JC074
AAATCATTTTGGATGTAACATGAACATTTTAAAGGTGAATGGCAACACATCGAAATCAAAACAGCAAAACAGCAATATTCTGTCCAGTTTAGTAAAAAGGCCATAACTAATTCATCCGAACTCCAAATTGGGTGATTMAAAAAGATTTGGAAAGCTACAGCAAAGACCGTCAACTTTCGTGTTTTAAGGATTTTAAGAAAACGATCATACAGAGGTCAAAAACGCGTTTTACAGTTCAACAGTTCACCACACAGCAACTACGAATAACAAGAAATCGATTATAACTCATCCATTAACATGGATTTTAATACTTCCATCAACCATAAATATGACAACAACAACATTAATAACCGCGAAGTACGAGACCTATTC
>NZ_VANV01000183.1 GCF_022496765.1 Acidaminobacter sp. JC074
GTTTCTCCCTCGTTCATCCTAAAGAGTTCATAATCGTGCACTAGGATTTGAAGTTTGCAATCCTTAACTTGGTTAGTTCCTTCGTGCATAATTTCTAGTTTTTCCCATATATCCTTTGCCGTTCTACAAGCGGATATTTTATTGTAYTCGCTAGGGGATAAAGCGCAAATGATGAGATTTTTAGCCTTAGCATTTAAGGAGTGAAGTCCTAYTTGCTCATCATTTAGATCTTCGTAGGGAATAGGAGTTTCGCTATCTCTAAAATTAGGTGCGACATATCCTACTTTTATMRWTYTCCAAAKTTTGAMRTTTTGGGMTTGTAAGTATGTRGTCATCYTATCTTTCCAATAGGGATAGTTAAGTCCGTCAAAG
>NZ_VANV01000022.1 GCF_022496765.1 Acidaminobacter sp. JC074
GAAAAACATAGATATGTGATTATTGTCTCAAACAAGTAGTCTAGCTACAGGAGAAGAAACTAATTCACAGCACCTATGTTATATATACAGTAAATATAAAATAATGAAACAGTAGCTAAACTACTTAACTTCATTATACAAGGAGAAGTTATGAAAGTATTAGTTGTTCAAGCGCATCCAACAATGGAAAAATCAGTTGTTAATAAGGAAATGTTATCTTATTTAGAAGGCAAGGACGATGTGACAGTTAGAAGATTGTATGATTTATATCCTGACTGGCAGATTGATAAAGATCAAGAGCAAGCAGCTTGTGAAGCTGCAGATAGAATTGTTATTCAGTTTCCTTTTTACTGGTACAACATGCCTGCACTGATGAAAAAATGGTTTGATGAAGTATTTGAATACAATTGGGCCTTTGGACCAGAAGGTGATCGTTTAAAAAATAAGGAATTTCTAGCTGCTATTACTATTGGTGGACCAGATTGGTCTTATCAGGCGGGGGAGTACAACACTTTTGCAGTATCAGAGTTTTTAAAGCCAATTCAGCAAACAGCAATCTTATCTCAAATGAAGTATAGAAAACCATTTAGGGTACACGATTCAGTCAGAGTTGGCTTAACAAATGATTCTGATGAATTATCAAGTATTGCAAAAGCCTACTACGACCATATAACGGACCCATTACTTGATCCTGAGAAAAAACTGGAAGCTTTAAATAAGGAAGTTGCTGATCAAGGAAGAGAATAATGCTCCTAGAAAGATGAGTTTCTCATTACTGTGTGAAAAGGTGCTTTAATGCAGTACAATCATACTGATGATATATTCTTAAAGAGTGGTATTGTGGTAAAATAATATAAATGGTATGTAGAGGATTTTATTTTTAGGAGAGCATATGAAAAAAGTATTGGTAACCGATTTAATTCCAGAAAGTTCTATTAACTTATTACAAGAACATTTTGATGTAACTGTAAATAAAAAAGGTAGAAACTTAACAAAAGATGAAATGATGGTAGAGTTTAAAAAGTATGATGGGATACTGACTATGTTTACAGATACTGTTGACCAAGATATTATAGAAACTTTAGACCATACAGAAATCATTGCCAACTATGCAGTTGGTTATAATAACATTGATACAGAGTGTGCAAGATCAAAAGGGATAATCGTAACCAATACACCGGGAGTTTTGTCTGATACGACGGCTGAAACTGCTTGGGCATTATTGTTTGCTGTCTCAAGAAGAGTTGTAGAAGCAGATCATCTATTGAGAAATGGTGGTTGGGGGAGATTTTCTTATGACTTTTTATCGGGACAAGATATTTATAAAAAAACTATAGGAATAATTGGAGCGGGGAGAATCGGTCAAAAAATGGCAGAAAAGACTGTGGGTTTTCATATGCCCATTCTTTATCATAATCGTAATAGAAATTTTGAGTTTGAAGAGAAGTTCAATGCTAAATATGTGGATTTAGAGACCTTGCTAAAAGAATCTGATATTGTATCCCTTCACATGCCTTTGACAAATGAAACGCATCATCTTTTAGACTATGAGAAACTCTGTTTAATGAAAGAGCATGCAACTCTAATCAATACAGCTAGAGGTCCGGTTATTGATGAGAAAGCTCTGATAAAAGTTCTTGAAGAAAAACGAATTTTTGGAGCGGGACTTGATGTTTTTGAACATGAGCCTATGGTTCCTGAGGCTCTTATAAAAATGAAAAATGTCGTTCTTTTACCGCATATAGGATCTTCTTCCATTGAAACCAGAAGCGCAATGGGCGATTTAGCAGCTAATAATATTATTGCAGTCTTAAGTGGGAAGGCCCCTCTAACGCAAGTTTAGAATAAAATTTGACTTCTTAGTGTGGAGGAGTTTGGAAAGTATTGTTTTTCTTTAACTGAACTCATTAATTGGATAATGAAATGAACGAAGACCGATTGTCAATCGGTCTTTAAATGTTTATAGGATCTGATACCTGTTTTTAGGTCGACCTACCGTACCGTATTGGTGGATGGTTTCGGCCTTGTTGTTTTCAACTAGGTATTGAATGTATCTGTGTACTGTTTTATAGGACAGTTCAACGGCTATGGAAACATCGTGTATGGTAACAGGCGAATTTTCATTTCTCATAAATGTTTCAATTTTTTCTAGCGTGATTGCACTGATACCTTTTTCAATGTATTCCTGTTCCTGCTTGACTGTATTTTGCGATTGCATGTTCTGTAACTGCAAGTTGATTTTCATCCTGGCAATCAGGTCAGGGGCTTTAATTGGTTTTATGGCAAAGTCTGTAGCACCAGCATTTAAAAAGTTTTCAGCTGTTTCTTGATTTTCATCTACAGTCAGGACCAGTATAGCTGCTTGAGGTAGATCTTTGGTGATTTTCTTGACTGTTAATAAACCATCCCATCCAGGCATATGATAATCAATGATGATCAATTGTGGCTTTTCTTTTAAAGCGAGTTTGTAACCCGTTTCACCTTGATCAGCAGTAAAGACTGTATAACCGCAAAACTCACAAATTTCTTTAACAGTAAAAAGTATATCATGGTTATCATCAATCACGACGACTTTAATTTTATCTGACATGTTTACTCCTTTTCATCATTGCATATTTGTAGGCTTATGGTTACACGCGTCCCTTGATTTAAGTTACTTTCTATCTGTATACGGCCATCATGTTCTTCGATGATTTGTTTGGCAAAGGGAAGGCCGAGTCCTGTAGAGCCAACCCCAGAATAACCGATATCGAACAAGTGGTCAATATCTTTATCTTCAATGCCTTTACCATTATCCTCTAAGCATATTTGAAGCGTTTCATTATCTGAACGACATTTAAGCGAAACAAGTCTATCTGTTTGATTGGCGGTTGCAATTATAGCATTTTCAATAATGTTTATAATTGCCCTAGATAGACGAATCTGGTTGCCGCAAACTAGAATGTTGTCATTTTCAGTTTCGAATGAAAAATCAATGGCATCATTGTCAATGGGTACCTGAGCTCTAACATAGTTGATAAGCTCACCAATGCTGATTCTCTGTCTATGGCTTCCGTATAAGAAACCAGAGATGAGCTCGTTCATTTTTTCGACGGCATTTTCTATACGCTCTGTATAAGGTTCTAACTTGGTCATATCCTTAGACAACATAAGCATGGAGTTGAGGCCTCTTATGGTCACAAGTGGTGTTTTAAGGTCATGTGCCATGGCATTGACTTCCTTGTAAACACGGTTTTCCATGATTTTGGTTTGAGCATCTTTAAGCTCCTTTGCCTTTTGGATATTTTCTTCTAAAACAGTCATTACTGTGTTGTTGGCCCTAAAGCGCATAGATGTCATTACAGCACTTAGAAGAAGAGGCAGTGTAAAGGAAATACTGATCATATTTTGTATAAAGCCATTGTCTAAATATGCGCCTGCAATTTTTATACTGACAGGCAGTTCCGTTTGCCCTATATGAAAGGATGTCATCAAAGGCATTGTGTTTAACCACTGAAGAGCAATAAAAAGTTGAAGGGCGATAACGAGCTCTGCACTCATATTTTTTAAAGTCATCCTTGCATACTTTGTCAGTAAGATAATGAAAACCATAGTGACCAGGTCAAGCATAGGTTCAAAAGGCACACCTAGAGCCCATGACAATAGTCTGATAAGCATGTAAAGTCCTAAGATCATCAGACGCTGTGTCATAATAGTCTGATGAGAAAATGTAAACTTTACAGATAGTAGTGCTATGAAATAGGCTGTAGATGCAATCAGTGCATAGGAAAAATTAAGTGATGCACTGGCAACAAATAGCTTTGCACCGTCTCCTGTATGAATGGCTTCTCTGATCCAAACAACTACTGAAAACCAGTTGCCTCTTATAAGAGAAGGCAGTGCCAGATAAAAGAAGGTGATAAAGACCAGGATTAAGACTTCCAAAGGAAATTTTTTTATGTTTGATTTATAATAATTAATCATAAAATACCTCATCTAAAGAGTGACGAAAATGGACCCTTGATTTCTTGTATATCGTCAACGTAAATCAAAGGTACATCTTCTGTGATGATGTCATTTGACTGACCTGCTACTAGATTGTAGCTTGATGATGAGAAAACAAGTTCTATAAGCTGGTCTGTTTTTTTATTACTTCTCATCTTGCCACCAATATAAACACCTATTATCGGAAGGTCGTTGATTTGGGCTTCATCTATCAAATCTTTAACACGTTCATATTCCTTTTCATGGTCGATATTATGAAGTACTTCTCCAATATCACTATGAGCGACCACAATAACAAGGGAATTAACCCCATCTAAATCATCTGACTCAGCACTCGGTTTAAAGACGTTTTCTAAAAGTAAATCATTGGCAACATCCTTGATGATGTAAGTATCAGTAGATTGACCTGCTGATGTAATCAAGATTTTTTCAGACGCTATAGGCTGTGACAGGTATGTGGCTTGATTAGGTGTAGTCTTTTCCTCATCGTTTATGATCATAATAATACTTGTCGTTATTAGGATGCCTAAGATAAACCCGACAATGTTTTTTATATAATTATTCAAGGTCTACCTCCAAGTCTAAGTAATTTAATGCATCTCCACCACTTAAATAGGGTTCAAAGCCTATTAGGCCTTGAGTAACAGTAATTGGGGTTGTATGGGCCAGTGGTATGGCCGGCATATCTTCTTGGATGATTTCCTGCAGCTCTCGATAAAGGGCAGTCCTGAAGTCTTGATCTAGGACTTGTCTTGCCTGTACCAATAGCTTATCAACATTTGGATTTGAATAGTTAGAGTAGTTTGTTGACAATTCTGATCCGATGTTGTTAGACGAAAATAATGTGAACAGGAAATTGTCAGGATCAATAATGTCACCATTCCATCCTGTTAAAACCATATCATAGTCGCCTTCTGTTTTTAAACGGATTACTTCTTTCCAAGTCTCTATACGAACATCCGCTGTAATCCCCAGTGGCTCAAGGCTTTCTTTTATAAAGTTCCCCAGTTTTATAGGTGCGGGGAAGTAATTTCTAGGCGTATCCATGACTAATAAGTCCAGCTTAATCTCTTGACCTGCATAAGGCTCTAAAAGCATAAGTGCTTCTTCTATGTCATACTTTGGTGCCAACAATGATTCGTTATGGCCCCACAAAACAGGTGGCACAAAAGTGTTGGCATTTTTAGAAGTTTCATTAAAAGCCCTATCCATCATAAGACGGCGATCAAATGCATGGGCGATGGCTCTTCTGACATCTTTATTTTCTAAGTAATCATTGTTCATATTTAAAGCGAGATAACCGATGTTGAAAGAGGGTCTTGTGGCTATTCTCAAGCCGCTTGTTAAAAACTCTCTATCTATGGTTTCTAGATAATTGAGGTCTGCTATATGGAGCTGACCAGATTTTAACTTTTCCAATCGAACACTTGAATCTTCTATGGTTTCAAAGACAACACCATGGACATTGGCAACTTGTCCCCAGTAATTTTCATTTCTTCTTAAAGTAATGGTGTGATCTTCCCATTTACTGAAAATAAACGGACCGGTTCCAATTGGATGTGTATCAAGACTGTCGTTAAATGTCTTAATGGCATCAGGACTGGCTATACCAAAAGCTGGTTGAGTAAGCGCGCTTAAAAAAGGTGCAAAAGGTCTGTTTAAAACAATTTCAAGTTTATAATCAGACAGCACATTAACTTGATCTACAATACCAGGAAAACCATCAAAGTTAATAGCCCAGTAGTTAAAATTACCAGCATGATAGGGATTGTCTTTATCCATCCAACGTTCAAAATTAAATTTTATATCATGGGCATCTAAAGCAGAGCCATCATGAAATTCAACGTCATCTCTAATGTCAAAGGTCCACACCTGACCACTTTCATCTGCATCCCATTTTGTAGCCAGTGAAGGTAGTATGGTCCTGCCGTCACTAGAGTGTTTGACCAGAGTATCATAGATATTAACAGTAACTCTAAAAGATTCTTGGTCTGTTTCTGTTGCAGGGTCTAAACCCAGTGAATCGTGGGCGCGACCAATGTGTAAGATCTTTTGATCTTCACTGTTTGAATTAAAAATATCCTGTAGGAATTCAGCATTGTAATTTCTTGTTGGACCAATGATAGCCCATAGGAAAATTGTAACTATACATCCTAATAAAAAAGATTTAACATAAGACTTCATATATATACCTCATTCTGATAATAAAGTATATGAATGTTTCATTATTGTCAATAGTGAGAAATTTCTCAGAGAAATATGTCCGAAAAATATTAAATGAAATTTGAACACAGTATACTAGGTTTCGGAAGTTGCAATTATATTATTTTGAGGAGGATTTATGAGCGCAAATGCACAATTAAAGAAATCTGCTCCAAACAAAGGACCAGAAAAAAAGAATGGATTATTCAACAGGTTTCTAAATACAGTAGAGGCTGCGGGAAATCGTTTGCCACACCCTGTTACATTATTCATCATCTTTGCATTAGCAGTTATTGTTATTTCAGAAATCGCATCAAGAGCAGGTTTAACTGTTACATTCTATGATGCTAAATTTAAAACAGACAAAACAATTCAAGCTGTATCATTAATGACACCAGAAGGTCTTCGTTTTATGTTACATACAGCGACAAAGAACTTTACAAGCTTTGCACCATTAGGTACAGTATTAGTAGCTATGCTTGGTGTTGGTGTTGCTGAAGGTACAGGTCTTATAGGCGCGGCACTTAAAAAAGCTGTATTATCTACACCGTCTAGATTGATCACAGCAATGGTAGTTTTCGCAGGTGTTATGTCAAACGTAGCATCAGATGCTGGTTATGTTGTACTTGTACCACTTGGTGCTATTGTATTTATCAGCTTTAAGCGTCATCCACTTGCTGGTCTTGCAGCAGCATTTGCCGGTGTATCAGGTGGTTTCTCTGCTAACTTATTAGTAGGTACACTAGATCCATTATTATCGGGTATCACAAATGAAGCTTTAGCAGCTTCAGGTATGACTGAAACTATTTTACCAACTGCAAACTATTTCTTTATGTTTGTATCTACAATTTTAATCACAGTGCTTGGTACATGGGTAACTGAAAAGATTGTTGAGCCGAGACTTGGAGAATACAAGGGTGGTGCTCATGACGATGAGTCTATGACAGTTACTAAAGAAGAGAAAAAAGGTCTTGTAGCTGCTGGGTTATCATTACTGGTATTTGCGGCAGTTATGTTATTTTTAACAGTTCCAGAAAACGCTTTATTAAGAGTTGATGGTGAGTTAAATGACTTTACACACTATGGTTTAGTACCAACAATCATGTTGTTCTTCTTAATTCCTGGTCTTGCTTACGGTATGGCTTCAGGTACAGTTAGAAATGATAAAGATGTTGTTAAGTTTATGTCTAAGTCAATGTCAACAATGGGTGGTTATTTAGTATTATCATTCTTTGCTGCACAGTTTATCAAATACTTTGGTTATACAAACTTAGGTACAATCCTTGCTGTTTCAGGTGCTAGCTTCTTAGAGAGCATTGGTTTCGTAGGATTCCCATTAGTAGTTGCCTTTATCTTAGTAGCAGGTTTCATCAACTTATTTATTGGTTCAGCTTCAGCTAAGTGGGGTATCATGGCACCAGTATTCGTACCAATGATGGCTAAGTTAGGTTTCTCACCAGCCTTTACACAATTAGCATACAGAATTGGTGATTCTACTACAAATATTATTTCGCCACTTATGTCATACTTTGCAATCATCGTTGTATTTGCTCAAAAGTACGATGAAGATTCAGGTATCGGTACATTGATTTCTACAATGTTACCATACTCACTTGTATTCTTAATTGGTTGGACAATATTATTAGGTATCTGGTATGTAGCAGGTTTCCCAATTGGTCCAGATGCATTTATTGCAATGTAATTTTTAAAGGCATCTATGATGCCTTTTTTTAGGAGGTAATAATGGTTAATGAAAAAAGGATCGTCGATGCATTTATGGAATATGTGCAAATCGACAGCCCAACAAAATCAGAATTAGAGTTTTCAATATTTATTAAAAAGGAACTTGAAGCACTTGGCTTCGATGTAACAATTGATCAAGCAGGTGAAAAGTGTGGTTCCAATACAGGCAATGTGATTGCAAGAATAAAGGGGGATTTAGATAAGGAGTCTATCTTATTCTCTTGTCATATGGATACGGTATCACCGAGTATCGGTATCAAGCCAATTATTAAAGATGGCACAATCTACTCAGATGGTACAACTATTTTAGGTGGCGATAACAAGGCAGGTATTGCTGCTGTTGTAGAAGCGATGAAGGTCATCAAAGAAAATAAACTTGAACATGGACCAATTGAAATTGTATTCAGTATCTATGAAGAGGGTGGCTTACATGGTGCCAAGAATCTAGATTATGCAAAACTAGAGTCTAAAAAGGCTTTTGTATTGGACTCTGGTGGTGATCCGGGTCAAATCATCATTCAAGGACCTGCTCAGGACAAGATCAATGTGACCATAACAGGAAAGCCTGCCCATGCAGGTGTTGCGCCAGAGGAAGGCATCAGTGCGATTATGGTTGCTTCTGATGCGATTTCAAATATGAAACTTTTAAGAATCGATGAAGAGACAACTGCTAATATCGGAGCCATCGAAGGCGGTGGTGCGACCAATATCGTTACACCTGAAGTGGTTGTTAAAGCTGAAGCTAGATCGCTTTCTAACCATAAGTTAGACGCTCAAAGCAAACACATGGTTGAATGTTTTGAAGCTGCAGGAAAGAAGTTCGGTGCAAACATAAAAGCAGATGTTGAAAGAATGTATGGTGCATTTGAAATATCAGCAGATGATGAAATTGTTGCACTTGTAAAAAAGGCATGTGAAGAAATCGGTGTGAAACCATTTACGGATTCAACTGGTGGCGGTTCGGATACCAATGTACTAAATGCTAACGGTATTAAGGCTGTTAACTTAGGAATTGGTGAAAGAAAACCTCATACTTTAGAAGAACACCTTCATATCGTAGACCTTGTAAACTCAGCTAGATTAGTCCTTGCTATTATAAAAGCTTAAAGGACTTTCATAAATAATATCCTAAAGACAAAAATCAGCATTATGTAAGAAGGCGCCTATTTAAGATGGGTGTCTTTTTACTTAGATAGTGACGTGTTGCGAAATGTTACATTTTATGCTTGAATTTGTTTAAGAAATTAAGATTCAGGGTAAAAATATATGTGAAATAGCAAATCTATCGAAAGGTAGAGACGCAAAGTTTGATTCTAAAATACATGAGTATCATGATCGACAAACTGCCGTAAATGGGCAGTTTTTTTATGATACTAGACTATTATAGTGATATTCGTAGTTTTATGTTTTAGAATCCGTGGATTTATTTTGAAATATTAGGTTGAATGATTTCAGGAAGTAGGGCAGTTGATTATCCTTCAAGGATAAGCGTACATGTTATTGAAAGGAGGTAGGTTGTGAGAAAACGAATTTTTTTCAGATTAGTAATCCTCATATTAGTCATAACATTATCATTCATAGGATGTGGCAGTGAATCAAACTCAAATGAAATGGATGAGGTAGCTGTTGTAAATGAAACTGAAAATAAAGCCGTTGAAAACGAAAATATGGATGTGGCTGAAAATGAGGAGAAAGTTGTATTGGTAGAAGAAGAGGAGATGAAAGAAGAAGTGGTTTTAGAACCACTAGAAATTACTGAGCCTGATCAAGTGATTGAGTTTGTTGATAAGGGATTTGAAGACTTGGTGAGAATTCAATATCCAGACCTTGGAGCTGAGATCAAATGGGGAGATTTGGCTGATATCAAAGACCTGGTGTTTGATGAGTTGAGTATGACCGAGACTTTAGAAGATTTAAAGTGGTTTGTATTCTTAGAAAAAATCAGTGTAACCATTGGTGAAGACGAACAGGTAGAAGTTAAAGGTAACCTGTCTTCACTAAGTGACCTAAGGAACTTAGTTTACATCGACTTGTCTTCAACAATGGTTGAAGGAGACTTATCATCTTTATCGAATCTCATTAACTTAAATCACCTCGCCTTGTCAAAACGAACCATAACAGGTGATTTGATGTCACTTAACAAGTTGGTAGAGATGAGACATCTGTATCTAAATGATACTGCAGTCGAAGGAAACTTGTCTGCTCTTGTTGAGATGAACCAGCTTAGTTATGTAGATATCTACTGCTTGACCATATCAGGAGAAATGTCTTCCTTAAGTGAATTAACAAATCTAGAGACTATCAGATTTTTGAGTTTGGGTTTAAGAGGGAATATTTCAGAACTGAAAAAGTTGTCTAAACTTAAAGTCTTATCTATCAGCAACACCTTTGTCAAAGGGGACATAGAATCTTTATCTGGCTTAAGTGACTTAAGAGAAATCAGACTAGGTGGTGAATCTATTCAAGGTAATATAGCCTCACTTAGCACGCTTAGCAACTTGACCACGCTTTCATTAGGTCATGCAGCGGTTTATGGTGATATAGGTGATTTAAGTGGATTAACCAAGCTTGAAACGGTATATATTAAAGACTCTAAAATAAGAGGTGAGCTTGTCCTTCCAGATGGTCGAGTGATTAAGGGATTGGATTAGTATAAAATGTCATGACTGATGCAAAAAGCAAACATTTTTTATAAAGTTTCTATTTACGTTCGTATATTTATGCTATATACTAGTAAAAAATAACTGTCATCTCAAGACTGGCGGATCAGTGGAGTACCACAAGGGATTGAGATTAAATGACCATTTAGCCGACCGCCTGGGCACATAGCTCAGGATGCGTCGGCTTTTTTGTATCCTGCTATGACGAAGGAGGATAATATGAACAGTTACAGAAGCTTTAAAGGCACAAAATGGCAAGAGGCAATTGATGTAAGAAACTTTATACAAGAAAACTACACACCTTACTATGGAGACGAGTCATTTCTTGAAAGCCCAACTGAAAGAACAAAGAACTTGTTTGATCAAGTGACGTCTTTGATGAAAAAAGAGCTTGAAAAAGGGGGCGTACTAGATATTGATCTAGAAAGGGTATCTTCTCTTCTGACTTATGAACCCGGTTATATTGATGCAGACAAGGAGCTGATTCTTGGCCTTCAGACTGATAAGCCACTTAAGAGAGGTGTTAATCCTTTTGGCGGCATTCGAATGGCTAGACAGGCTTGTGAATCTTATGGTTATAAGTTGTCTGAAAAGGTTGAAGAGCATTTTGAGTACAAAACGACACATAATGATGGTGTTTTTAGAGTTTATTCTGATGAGACTAAAAAACTTCGTTCGGCTGGTATATTAACAGGTCTACCTGATGCCTATGGACGTGGTAGAATCATTGGCGATTACAGAAGAGTTGCCCTTTATGGGATTGATAAATTGATAGAAGAAAAAAGAAATGACAAAAGGAATTTATCAAAGTCTCCTATGACAGAAGAAACAATCCGCTTGATAGAAGAGGTTTACAAGCAAATAGACTTCTTAAAGAAGCTTATTCAAATGGCTGAAGCTTATGGTCACGATATCTCTATACCTGCAAAGAATGCCCATGAGGCTATACAATGGACTTACTATGGTTACTTGGCTGCTATCAAAGAACAAAACGGTGCAGCTATGTCTCTTGGTAGAGTGAGTACTTTCTTTGATATTTATATCCAAAGGGATATTGAAGAAGGTTTGATAACAGAATCACAAGCTCAGGAATACATGGATGATTTTGTTATTAAGTTAAGGATGGCCAGACAACTTAGAACACCAGAATATAATGAACTATTTGCAGGAGACCCTCTTTGGATTACTGAGAGTCTTGGAGGTATAGGTCTTGATGGAAGACCTTTGGTATCAAAAACGACCTATCGTTTTTTACACACCCTTACAAATTTAGGCCCTGCCCCAGAGCCCAACATGACGGTATTATGGTCCAAATCACTACCAGAAAGTTTCAAAGCTTATTGTTCTAAATTGTCTATTGAAACAGATGCTATTCAGTATGAAAATGATGATTTAATGAGATCGTCTTATGGGGATGATTATGGTATTGCATGTTGTGTATCTGCAATGGCTATCGGTAAGGAAATGCAGTTTTTTGGTGCGCGCTGTAACTTGGCAAAGACCCTTCTTCTGGCTTTAAACAATGGTAAAGATGAAGTATCAGGCAAGCAAGTTGCACCAGGTTTTTCTCATGATTTTTCTTATGGTTACTTAGATTATGATGCTGTCAAGCAGGCTTTTGATAAGATGCTTTCTTGGATTTGTAAAGAGTATGTAAACGCCATGAACATCATTCACTACATGCATGATAAGTATGCTTATGAAAAAACACAAATGGCACTTCATGATACTCATGTAAAAAGGAATATGGCTTTTGGAATAGCAGGGCTCAGTGTTGTATCAGACGCCTTGTCTGCTATCAAATACGCCAAAGTAAAACCTATCTATAGTGAAGATGGTATGATTGTTGACTATATCATTGAAGGCGATTTTCCTAAGTTCGGCAATGATGATGATAGAGTAGATTCTATTGCAAGTGAATTGACAGACCAGTTTATTAGTGAACTGAGAAAACATGAAACCTATAGAAAGGCCAAACAGACACTATCTATTTTAACCATCACATCTAATGTTGTGTATGGTAAGAAAACTGGCAATACACCTGATGGCAGAAAATCTGGACAAGCTTTTGCGCCAGGGGCAAACCCTATGCATAATAGAGAAGAAATGGGGGCTATAGCATCTCTTAACTCTGTTGCCAAACTACCTTATGAATCTTGTGAAGATGGGATATCTTGCACCTTCTCTATAGAGCCTAAGACTTTGGGTAGAGAAGAACTTGATAGAGTTGATAATCTTGTATCAGTTTTAGATGGTTATTTTTCTAAAAAAGCCCACCATGTAAACGTTAATGTCATAAGTAAAGAAAAACTAATAGAGGCTATAGAAAAGCCTGAGAAGTATCCAAACCTTACAATAAGAGTTTCAGGTTATGCTGTTAATTTTCATCGTCTAACACATGCCCAGAAACTAGAAGTTATAGGAAGGACCTATCATGAAAAAATATAATCAACTTGAAATATATCATATAGAATCTATGGGAACCTTAGATGGACCAGGTGTACGAACTGTATTTTTTCTCCAAGGTTGTCCGCTGAGATGTGACTATTGCCATAACCCTGATTCATGGTTGCAGGGGAAAGGTCAGTGGTGGACCTTTGATGATTTATTTGAAATGGTAAAAAAGAACCAACCTTATTTTGCTAGGACTGGGGGTGTAACCTTTTCAGGTGGAGAACCTCTGATGCAATCAGAAAACTTACTAGCCTTCATAAAGATGCTAAAAAAAGAGAACATTCATGTAACTATAGATACATCTGGTTACAAGCTTGACGAGATAACCATGAAAGTCTTAAGAAGTTGTGACTTGGTTATACTTGACATCAAGGCTTTTGATGATGAAAGCTACAAGGAAATCAGTAAGATGAGCTTGTTTAAACCTTTAAAGACCCTTGAGTTTTTAAGAGAAAACAAAATTAAACATTGGATCAGGCATGTGAAACTACCAAATAGACCCTTTAAACTGGAATTTTTAGAGTCCTTGGCGAATCATCCTATGTGTGAAAAGTATGAAGTCCTTAAATACCACAGTATGGGACAAGACAAGTGGCAGCCATGGCAAAATGTTTTTAAAAAGAACTATAGAGTAGGTTAATATAAAGGAGTAGGATCGTCCTGCTCCTTTATATATTAATCATTTACATGTTTATGATAGAAATCTACAAAACCTTTGTAGGTATAATCTCCAGATTCGTTAGTCTGATCTGAAATTTCATTATAGAAACATGAAGGGATTTCACCTAATTTTAGGCATTTCTGAATACACAAATCACATCCATTTGGCTGATTAGTAGGATGTAAGGGACATGCCTTATCTTTACAGGTACAAAAGTGCTTAGACATAATATTCTCCTTATTTTTATAGTCATGGGGAAAATTTAGTTATTACCCACATTATATCATATAGACTTAATAAGGTATTTCAAATTTTGTTTTATGAGTAGTTTAAAGGCTTGGAACTATGGAATGAGTAGCGATTTAAGATTCATATAAGGATTCAGTAACTGAGAAAAAAAGAATATTTGCTTTGGTATAGAACTTATGGTAAAAGTGCCCTATAATAGATGATACTAAGTTGATGCTTATTTTTGATAAAAAGTATCAAAAGAGTAAATAATACTGATACAGGTATAAATGATTTGTTATAATTTGAATATTATAATGATTTTGTTTTGTTTATATAAGTAAGGATGATATTAATGAACACACTAATTTTTGGACATAAAAATCCCGATTCGGATTCTATACTATCTTCTATAGCATTATCGTATATGAAGAATCAACTGGGTCAAAAAACAGAAGCATGTAGACTGGGGGAAATGAATGAGGAGACGAAATTCATTTTAGATTACTTTGGCCTTGAAGCCCCAAGACTTATTGATGATGTAAAGGTACAGGTTTCAGATCTTGACTATATTTGTCCCATGGCATTAAAGCCAACAAACTCTATTAAAAAAGCTTATGATTTGATGAAAAGAGAATCTCTAAGACAGGTTGCTATTGTTGACGACGATGGTAAGTTTTTAGGTATCGTTTCTATTAAAGACATTGCAATGTCATTTATAGAAGAAGATTTTTCTAAGATCAACACAAGAACAAGAAACCTTTTAAATGTACTAGGTGGCACTTTGATTGCAGGTGTAGAAGGTGAGATATCAGGTAAGATACCAAAGATACACTCATATTATAATCTTGCCAAGAAAGATGTTAAAGTCAATGAAACAGATATCCTCATACTACCAGATGACCATGAAATGATTTCATCTGTCTTAGAGATGAACCCAAGACTTCTTATTGTTTGTGGTCTGGATTCACTGCCTCAATCCATGTTAGACATGGTTGATGAGGAAAAAACAACAATTATAGGGTCATCAAAAGATATTTACGCTACATCAAGGCTGTTGACTCAGAGTAATTTCTTGTCTCATATCATGTTAACAAAAGGTATTTCTAAGTTCTCATTAAATGAGTATATTGAAGATGTTATAGAAATCATTCATGAAAAGCCTCATGTACAGTTCCCCATCGTTTCAGATGATAACAGCTATATTGGCTTTATCAGTAGAAGACATGTTATGCTTCCTAGAAGAAAGAAAGTCATCTTAGTTGATCACAATGAGTTTTCACAAAGTGCGCTTGGTATTGAAGAAGCAGAGATTACTGAAATTGTGGACCATCATAAAATCGGTTGTATTCAAACGCCTGTGCCTATTGAGTTTATCAACAAACCTGTTGGTTCAACGTGTACCATTGTGTATGCACTATTAAAGGAAAATAAAGTAGAGATATCAAGGTCTATAGCAGGCGCTATCTTATCTGGTATTTTATCAGATACATTGATGCTTAAATCGCCAACTTCTACAAATCTTGATAAAGAATATATAGAGGAGTTATCTGATTATCTAGGTATTGACTACAAAGAATATTCAATGGAAATGTTCAAGGTAGGGACCAGTATTCAAAACTTATCACTTGAGGAAATCTTTAGTAAGGATTACAAGGAGTTTAACATAGAATCTACCAAAGTAGGTATTTCACAAGTATTCACTTTAGATTTTGAAGAAATATCACAGAATGAAGAAGCTATTGTTAAACATATTGAAGGCATCAACCAATTGAACAAACATGATGTAACCATCATGCTTGTGACTGACATTGTAAGAAACGGATCATATATTTACTATGCCTCTACTTACAACTTGCTATTATCAAATGCCTTTGAATGTGATTGTAATCAAGGGACTTTTATACCAGAACTCTTATCTAGAAAGAAGCAGGTGCTTCCTAAGTTGATTCGCTCATTAGAGTTGATTAAATAGGAAATACTATTTATTCTATCGTTATTAAAAAGTGAATCAAGTTATTAAATAAACAAAAATGGTAGATGTGATTATTCAATCCTTCTACCGTTTTTTAGTTGTGTTTACCGATAGACCAATTATCTTCTCTTATGTCGCATTAATCTACATGTATTGAATGTTTCATTTTGATAAGCTTAAGACGACCCAAGTATTCTACAACAGAAAACTAAGGGCTTACAAATAAAGATTATATGATGCAGATGGTATCTGCTTTTGAAGGGAGTCTTGAGATGAATAAAGTAGTTCTAATTACAGGTGCAAACAGAGGTATTGGTTTAGCTGCTTCAGAATTGTTTTTAAACAAGGGATATGATGTTATTTTTACAGCGAGAGATGAGATTAAAGGTAAAAAAGCTATGAAATCATTAGGAGAGAGTGCAAGGCTTCATTTTCACAGGCTAGATATCTCAAGTGATGACAGTGTAAATAAGATTTTATCATATGTTGAAGATAGTTTTGGTAGATTAGATGTCCTAGTTAATAATGCAGCAATTAACTATGATACTTGGCAAAAAACGGTAAGTGCTGATATGAATCTAGTTCTAGACACCATTAATGTAAATGTTTTAGGTGCTTGGCGTCTTATTCAAGCTTTTACACCTATGATGAAAAAGAAGAGTTTCGGTAGAATTGTGAACATGTCATCGGGTTTAGGCGCATTTAAAGGAATGGGTTCAGGTACACCAGCTTATTCCATTTCAAAGGCTGCACTAAATGCATTAACTGTTAAGATGGGCAATGTATTTGGCGGAACGAATATAAAAGTAAATGCCTTATGTCCTGGATGGGTCAGAACAGATATGGGTGGTATGGGCGCGACTTTAAGTCCTGAAGAGGCAGCAGAAGAAATATATTGGTTGGCAAGTAATGATGAGTTACAAGGACAGTTTATTAGATATAGAAATGTGATTGACTACTAGGAGGTAGGTATAAAAATGATTGCAGTATTATTAAGTCTTTTATTATGTGTAGGTTGTTCCGAAGAAGTAAGCGTTGATACAAATGAAGAGGTCGTAGTAAGCAGTGCTGAAGAAAATGTTATCATAGAATCCAAAGAAGAGGTTATGTTGCCTGTCGTTCAGCAGTATTTTAAAGCTGTTGTAGATGAAGATTTAGATGCTTTTTTAAATGCTTTCAGTGAAGATGCTGTTGTTTCAGTAGTAAGTAGAGATTTAGACACAAAAGATAGAATCTCATCTTTTGCAACAAGAGAAGTATTTGGTGGATTATATGAAGTCTACAGGGCTGAAATGACAGATCGTGGTATAAGAATATTGTTACAGTTTACACCTAGAGGATGGGATAATCCCGAGCCTATGGCAGTCTATGATTTTGAAATTCAAGACAATAAGATCACTCATGCAAATCTTCAATATGCAAATGATGAAGATAAAGCATACTTTAAGGATTTAACTCTTAACGCAACTGATCTGATACCATATAGTTTTTCTCTTTATTTAGATGGTGTCGCAGATGATGATGAGAAGCTCCTTGTTTCTGGGTTTACAAACGACGGCTCTGTTAAAGATGTGGGAAGATTGATTGAAGGTAAAGAAGCCATTGAAGCTTGGGCAAGTCGTGAAGTTCTATCTTTGGAATATGATGTCTTAAAAATTATTTACACCGATAAAGGTGCAAGACTTTATAATCATGTAAATTTTGGTTCTGGATCAAATGGATTCTATGCTACATATGATTTAGAAATAGAAGATAATCTTATTAATTATGCAGATTTACTGTATTCATCAGATGAAGAAATGGAATATTAAGATACAGAGACTGATGTGTTGATTATGAATTATATCTGACTAATCTAGTATCCTAGCACGGAAAGTATTATACATACGATTATTATATTTCAAATTATAATAAAATGGTGTATAATTTAATTAGAGGTGATATGGATGAGATTTGTTAATAGAAATGAGGAACTTCAGTTTTTAAATGAAGAGTATGATAAAGACTGCTCCTCTTTAGTAATTATTTATGGGAGAAGACGCGTAGGTAAAACGTCTCTGATTCGTGAGTTTATTAAGGATAAAGCCTCAATTTATTTTTTAGCAACCGAAGAATCTGAAAAAGTAAACAGAAACTTGTTTAGAGAAGAGGTAGCCGAATACTTAGGTAGTGATTTGCTGAAGTCAGCTAAACTGGACCGATGGGAGCCGATATTTGAAACACTAATAAGTGATAAGGGAAGAAAGCTTGTTGTAATAGATGAATTTCAGTATATAGGTAAAAGTGATGCTTCTTTTCCGTCAGTGATACAAAAAATATGGGATAACATACTTGAAAAAGAAAATATTATGTTGATTCTTTGTGGTTCGCTTATTTCGATGATGGTAGATCAAACATTATCCTATTCAAGTCCTTTGTATGGAAGAAGGACTGGCCAAATTAAGTTAGGCCAGGTCGATTTTGTACATTTTAGTGAATTCTTCGAAGAAAAATCTTTTAAGAAATTGATTGAGTTGTATAGTATTAGTGGTGGCGTTCCGAAGTATATTGAGTTACTAGACTGTAAGAGGGATATACGTAACTTGATTGAAGACATCTTTTTTTCAAAATCTAACTTTCTATATGAAGAACCTTATTTTCTGTTATCGAAGGAAGTATCTGAAATAGGATCTTATTTTTCAATTTTGCGGGCTATAGCTGCCGGCAATCATAAAATGGCTAGAATTTCATCTTTCTTGGAAGTAAAGCAAGTGAGTTTAACAAGATATTTAAAAGTACTGATGGATCTAGATATTTTATATAGAGATGTCCCAGTTACTGAAAAACACCCAGAAAAGAGCAAAAAAGGTCTGTATAGGTTTAAGGATAACTATCTAAAGTTCTGGTTTAAATTTATCTATCCCAATAAAAGTCAGATAGAAAAAGGTCGCTATGCTGAAGTGTTGAATAAAATTATGTTAAACTTTGTTGATGGTCATGTAGCATTTGTTTATGAAGATGTTGCTAGAGAAAGCTTGTATAAACTGAATTTCATAAAAGATAATGCCATCTTTATAGATGCGCTTGGTAGATGGTGGAGTAAGGATAATGAAATCGATATTGTTGCTCTAGATGAAAATAATAAAATTATTTTATTTGGAGAATGCAAGTACTGGAAAGGTAAAGTTGGGATGTCGGTGCTTTTGGATTTGCAAAAAAGAAGTAAATCTGTTGACTGGAATATAGAAAATCGAATGGAGTATTATGTTTTGTACTCGTTAAATGGATTCTCAGAAGATTTGATAGCTTATGCATCTAAAAGCAAATATATTGTCTTAGTTGAGGGCTTGCATCAAATAACATAAAAATCCGCTAATCTGTTTATACAGGTTAGCGGATTAATTTTATACGTTGAATCTAATTATCGAGTTAAATAGTGTCTTCTGAGTGCTTTTGAGTTGATGATGCTTGTCATTTGAGTCTAACTGAGTCAATAGTTTTGATGGAGTTAATTGGGCTACTACACCATTAGTTACACCCATACAAAAATCTTTGTGTGGGTGTAGTAGGTGGTTACCTGTTAGTACTTATTAATTCCTAGATGTGTGGGAGTGTGCTTAGAATATATTGGTCAATCAGTATTGGGTGATGTTATTAAATGAATTACAGGGTGTAATCTATCAGTTTTGTTATTTCCATCAATTAACATGACGATATTTACTTGGTGTAATGCCTGTCATATTCTTAAAGAATTTAGAGAAGTTTGCAGGATATTCAAAGCCAAGTAGATAACCGATATTAGCGACAGATTCTTCAGAACTGATTAGTAGATCTTTAGACTTAGCTAATAAATGCTCCTGTATATATTCTTTGGTCCCTTTTCCTGTTTCTTTTTTTAGAAGATCACTTAGATAATATGGAGAATAACCAAGAGAAGTTGCTAATTCTTTTACTGATGGAATCCCTTGCTCTTCTAATTGTGCTAATTGAAATCTATCTTTTAGTAAGTTGTGAAATTCTGTGATGACATCCTTATTTTTAGTTGTTCTAGTTAGAAATTGTCGGCTGTAGTAACGATTACTGTAATTTAGAATGAGTTCTAAATTATTGATAATCAGGTCTCTGCTGAAGTGATCGATATTTTGTGTTATTTCATTTTGAATGGACTTTACCAAGTTGTTAAGTGTATTCCTTTCTACTTCTGAAACATGAAGTGCTTCATGTGCATCATATGAGAAAAACGTGTAATAATCCATCTTCTTTGCAAGTTCGCTACCTCTAAGAAATTCAGGGTGAATACAAAGTAACCAACCTTCAGCTTCTTTACCTTTAGTTGTAATGTTATAGGTGGCGATCTGGTTTGGTTCTACAAAAACAAGACTACCTTCTTGAAAATCATAGTATTGTCGTCCATACTCCATGCCTGCTTCAACGTTAGATTTCATTGATATGGCATAGAAGCCTTGACGAACTCTGACATTCGTTTTCTCCTGAACTGGATTGATTTTACTGATATCCATCACAGTAACTAAAGGATGTGTAGGTTTTTCATATCCACATATTTCGTGAAGTTGGGTAATACTATCTATTGAAATGATTGTTTCCATAATTCGCCTCCTGTTCTATATCAATTATATCATACAGAATAATAACAAGCTTATCTGGATTGCTGATGAAATTATCATTTTTAAGGATTCCTATGAATATTAAGGAAAAATGATAATTATATCCTTAATCTGAATATGTATAATCATTTCCATTTCCGTTACCATTGAGACAAGAATCAACACTCGAAAAGGAAACGGAAAAGGAGAATTAATATGATTAGTGATTTTATAATGAAACGTGTAGTTAAATTTGCAGGACAAGCAATGAGAACTCCAGTGCTTAGGAGACCTGATGATTATGGAATGGATTATGAAGAAGTTTACTTTCAGGCCCCTGACGGTGTTACCCTAGAAGGGTGGTATATGCCTGCTACAACAAAATCTAGTAAAGTGGTCATCTGTAACCACTTTTCCCCAGGAAACCGTTATGGCTATGCTGGACATCTTAGAGGTTACCGTAATTTCGGTGGATTTGAAGTTAACTTTATTCCAAAATACAAAGCACTGACTGAAGCCGGTTATAATGTTTTTGCTTATGATTTGAGAAATCATGGACTAAGTGGACAATCACACAATGGTGGATATAATGTTGGTCTTTTTGGCTACCGAGATGTAATTGGTTCTCTCAACTATATTCGTAATAGAGAAGATACAAAAGAGATGGATATTCATCTTCATAGTGTGTGTCTTGGTGGTAATGCTACTCTAGTGGCTATGCGTAGACATCCAGAAGCATTTGAAGATGTAAAATCTATGATGTTGATTCAGCCACTTTCTAGTGATGTAACGGCACAAACTATTTCTAATATGCTAAGAATGCCTAAAAAAGGTCCTGAGTTATATGAAAAGTACTATCGTCAAATATGGGGTTTCAGAGGAGATGATGTAACCCCTCGTACAGATGCAGAATTTGTATCTATGCCAACATTTGTGACACAGGTAAGAGAAGATACAATGACAACACCTGATGATGTACAAGCGATTTATGATGCTATACCTGTTAATGACAAGAAGCTTTTTTGGATTGAAGGAATGAAGCAGCGTTTCCGAGGTTACACATATTACTCTGAAAATCCACAGCAAATGATTGAATGGTATAACTCAAAATCTTAAGGAGGGTATTATGGCTAGAACTAAATTGTATCAGGAGTTCAATCAAGGACTTCCGAATGTAAATGGAAAAGTCTTTATTATTACAGGTACGACTAGTGGTACTGGGTATGTTGCAGCTCGCACTGCTGCCGAACATGGTGGTGAAGTAGTGTTACTAAACCGTAAATCTAAGCGTACAGAAACTATGATGAGATCACTTAAAGAAGCAGTTCCCAAAGGCAAATTTGTCAACGTCGAATGTGACTTACAATCATTTGACAGTGTTAGAAAGGCAATTTATGAGATAAAAAAGAAATATGACAGAATTTACTGTCTTGCTAATAATGCGGGCATTATGGGAACTCCAGATGAAGCAACCGTAGATGGTTATGACAAACAAATGCAAACGAATCATTTGAGTCACTTTTTACTCACGGCAGAATTATTCCCCCTACTTGAAGCAGAATCGCAGGCAAATGGTGATGCTCGTATCGTTAATCAAAGCAGTTTTGGGCGCCTCCATACTCCAAATAATAAATTGGAAGAAAGATATTTTGGTAAGAATGGTGGAAACCTTGGAGGTAATGAACTAAAGATTAGCTCTGGTGGTTGCATGGAACGCTATATGCAAACTAAGCTTGCAAATGCTGTTTTCACATACGGTTTAGCTGATAAACTGAAGGCAAGAAAATCTAATGTCAGAGCTGTAGGATCTCACCCTGGTTGGTCTGGGACTAACCTCTGGAGCCATATGCAGTTAGGTTTTGGTCTGAAAGTAGTTATGAGAGTTATGTCAACATTCCAGTCTCAATCAGCTGAAGATGGAGCTATGGGGCTTATTACTGGCATGATGGCTACAGATGCCAAATCAGGTGTTCTATATGGTCCTAAAAACTCGGGCAACAAAGGAGAAGCAGTACCAAATCCACCTGAACCATTTGAGAATGACCATAAAAATATCAAAATGTTATGGCGTACAAGTGAAAAAGCGACAGGTGTAAAGTTTAAGATTTAGTGCGCTATTAGTAAATAGCTATCGGATATCATTTCAAGTTTATCAGTGAAGCATTAGATTGAATCATTAGAATTTCGCTAAGCCAATAGAAGTTAGACACCGTTAGTCAAGGAGTTTAAATAGTTGACTTTTATCAGTTCAATTCCTACTACACCAATTTGATATTTGACTTAAAATAACCCGCTAAAACTGTTGCTATTACAGTGTTAGCGGGTTTGTTGATTTGTGTGTTTTATACGTTGAATCTAAATAGGATTACATCACCATCATTAACGATGTATTCTTTACCTTCTAGTCTTACTAAACCTTTTTCTTTGGCAGCAGCCATTGTACCGTGTTCTTGTAAATCGTTGAATGCGATAGTTTCAGCTCTGATGAAACCTCTTTCGAAGTCTGTATGGATTTTACCAGCAGCACCTGGTGCTTTTGTACCTCGCTTGATTGTCCAAGCTCTAACTTCTTGAGGACCAGCTGTTAAGAAAGAGATTAAGTCTAATAGGTGGTAAGAAGACTTGATTAACTTATCTAAACCTGATTCATCAAGGCCTAGCTCAGCTAAGAATTCCTTCTTATCATCTTCATCTAACTCAGAAATTTCTTGCTCGATTCTAGCACATACAACAACAACTTCTGCATCTTCTGTAGCAGCATGTTCTCTAACTTCTTTTACAAAATCATTATCGAAGTTGCCTTCAGCGATATCATCTTCAGAGATGTTTGCACAGTAGATGATAGGCTTAAACGATAATAGGTTTAATGATTTAACAAACTCAGTTTCTTCTGGAGTTAAATCCATTGTTCTTGCAGAAAGACCATTGTCTAAAGTTTCTTTAACTCTTTCTAAAATTTCAACTTCACCTTTTAAAGTTTTGTCGCCTTTTAGAGCTTTAACAGTCTTTTGTAATCTTCTATCAATCATTTCAGCATCTGAGAAAATTAATTCCAAGTTGATTGTTTCAATATCACTTGCAGGACCAATTTTGCCGTCTACGTGAATAACGTTTTCGTCTTCGAAACATCTAACAACATGAACGATTGCTGCAACTTCTCTGATGTGAGATAAGAACTTGTTACCAAGACCTTCACCATTAGAAGCACCTTTTACAAGACCAGCAATATCGTAAAACTCGATTGCTGTTGGGATAACTTTTTTAGAGTCATATAAATCTCTCAATACACTTAATCTATGATCGGGTACAGTTACAACACCCATGTTTGGTTCTATTGTACAGAAAGGGTAGTTAGCAGATTCAGCACCTGCTTTTGTAATAGCGTTAAATAATGTACTCTTACCGACATTTGGTAAGCCAACGATTCCTAATTTCATTTATTTTTCTTCCTCTCGTAGTGAATTTTTCATACAGAAATAATTATACATGATATATATACTGAATTCAACCATTCAAAACGCTAAACTATTATGACTTATCGTGTTATAATAGCATTGAGTTAGGAGATTTATATGCAATCAATGAAAACAGTATCTATCAATAACCGTTTAAGTGGTTATATGATAAAGTCTGATAAGTTCAAAACCGATTTAATCGGTGTCTATATAAAACGACAATTAAATAAGGAAGAAGCCTCTTTGAATGCTCTGTTATCAAGAATTTTGATACGAGCGACAAAGACTTACCAAACAACCAAATCACTCAATACCTACTTAGAAAGTTGTTATGGTATGATCTTGGTTTCTGATGTGGTTAAATATGGTGATCACCATATCTTACAAGTTAAGTTACAGTTTCCAGATCCAAAACATATATTAGATAAGGATATATTTGATAATGCCATAGATTTGGTCAAGGAAATTCTTTTTAATCCTCTTATAGAAAATGGTGGCTTTAAGCAGTCATACTTCGAACAAGAAAAGGCCCATTTGATAGATGAAATAGAAGGCCGCATCAATGATAAGATGTCTTATTCCCTTGAAAGATGTATTGAGTATATGTATGAAGGTGAGAATTATGCCAATTATGTCTATGGTGATGTAGAAGGCATTGAAAAAATTACAAATGAAGATCTTTACTTACACTATAAGAAAATCATCGATTCGTCTAAGGTAGATATAAGCATAATGGGTGACATAGACTATGATGTGGTTGAGTCAAAGCTTAGAAGTCTTCCAATAGAAGCCGGTCCGGTTGTGGTCAGTTTAAATGACCGTCATAAAACAGATGACTTAAAGGTTATACATGAAGAGCTAAATGTAAAACAGGGGAAATTGGTACTGGGTTACAATACACCGTATTCATTTTCTCATCCTTTATATGAAGCATCAATCCTTGCTTTTCATATTTTAGGTGGGGGACCAAACTCCAAGCTTTTTAAACTTTTACGTGAAGAACACGGCTTATGTTATTACGTTTATACCAAGTCTGATAAGTTTAAAGGCAATGTTTTTGTTGGTGCAGGTATAGAATCTGAAAACTACGATCATGTGGTGGCTTTAATTGGCTCTTGTTTAGAAAATCTAACAATCACAGCTGATGATTTGATTCATGCCAAAGATGCTATGATTGCTTCGGTTAGGTCTATACTGGATTTTCCAAACTCTTTTATCAACTTCTTCTATACGGAGATGCTTGATCGTGATTTGAGCAAGAAATTTTCTCTAGATGATATGGTTGACAGGTTTGAAGATGTGGATTTAGAGGATGTTATGTCTATATATAAACAGATGACCTTAGATACGATTTACTTTATTAATGGAGGTAGCCAATGATTTTTTACCATCCCTTATTAAACGAATCCCTTTATAAAGAGACCTTAGACAATGGTTTTAAGATATATGTTTTACCTAAAAAGGGTTATATGAAAACCCATGCTTTTTTCTCAACTGAGTATGGTTCTCTTTACAACAAGTTTGAAAAAGACGGTAAGTCTTATGAAATGCCCTTAGGCATCGCTCATTTTTTAGAACACAAGATATTTGAAGATGAAGGAGAAAATACTTTTGACAAGTTCGCTGATTTAGGTGCTTCAGTTAATGCCTTTACCAATCACTTTGCAACTTGTTATACTTTTTCTACTGTTGATAATGTAGAAGAGTGTATTTCTGAACTCCTTTCTTTTGTATGTGAGTTAAAGCTTTCTGATGAAAGTGTCGAGAAAGAAAAGGATGTTATTGTACAGGAACTGAAGATGTATGATGACCAGCCACAGTGGCGTGCCTTTATGAATATGCTTAAAGGTCTCTACCATGAACATCCGATTCAGTTTGATATCGGAGGCACTGAAAGTTCTGTAAGATCGGTGACTAAAGATCAACTTGAAACTTGCTACAACAAGTTTTATACACCAGACAGAATGTTCTTTTTCTTGATAGGTGATGTAGATGTCGACCAAATTGTTTCTATTATAAAGAAGAACTTGTGCAGGAATTTCTTAAGTCGACCGAGTGCACCGAAAATTGTCTTGCCAGATGAACCTAATCATGTGGTTAGAGATTTTCATGAAGAAGACTTTGAGATGCCAATGCCTATATTCTATATGGGTATCAAAGACAGGGTGTTTTATTCAGATACCAAAGCTAGACTTAAAAAAGGCCTGATCTCAAAAGTTTTATCGGATATGATTTTTGGTAAATCATCTGCTTTTTTTGAAAAGCATTATGAAAGTGGTCTTATTAACCAGTCTTTTTCATGTGACTTTTCATATGGTAGAACATTTGGTTATACAGCAGTCAGTGCTGAAACAAGACAACCTAAGCTTTTGAAAGAAAAGATTTCTGATGAAATTGATTATATGAAAGCACATGGTCTTTCTAGAGATGACTTTGAACGTATTAGAAAGAAGATGATAGGTAGACACTTATCTTCGTTTAACTCGACCAAGTACATCGCCAATACCTTTGTCAATTATTATATGAAGGGCATCGAGCTCTTTGATTATTTAGAAATACTAGAAAATATTACTTTTGACGAAGTGGAGGATAGATTTTTAGAGCATTTTGATTTACAATATAGTACAGTGTCTATTGTCAAATAGATGGAACTTAGATAAAAAGGAGTAGAAATGAATCCAGTAGCATTTGAAATATTCGGTATCAGTATCAGATGGTATGGCATCCTTATAGGATGCGGTATGTTAATCGGTGCTTATATCGCTATGAAAGAAGCAAAAAGACAAGGTTTTGAAGAAGAAACACTTTTAGACATTTTAATCATTGCACTGCCTTGTGCAATCATTGGTGCAAGACTTTATTATGTATTATTTAATTTAGATTTGTATGATACCATTTGGGAAGCCATCAACATTCGATCAGGTGGTCTTGCCATACACGGTGGTGTCTTAGCAGCAGTTGGATCTTTCTGGATCTATTCTAGAGTCAAGAAACTAGACTTCTGGAAATGGTTAGATATTGTTGCACCTTCACTAATTTTAGGTCAAGCCATTGGCCGCTGGGGTAACTTTATCAACCAGGAAGCTCATGGTGGTCCGACCGATTTACCTTGGGGTATCATGGTAGATGGTGTTAAGGTACATCCGACATTCTTATATGAGTCACTTGGTAACTTCATAATCTTCTTCATTTTATTTAAAATGAGAAAGACTAAGAAGTTTGATGGTCAGCAGATAGCATGGTACATGATCTTGTATTCAATCATCAGATTCTTCATAGAAGGACTAAGAACAGACTCTTTATACCTAGGTCCTATCAGGGTAGCTCAGTTGATTTCAATCGTTTTAGCTCTTCTAGGCGTGGCAATCCTTTATATTAAAGGAAAAAATGCAAAAAAAGTTGCATAAATTTTTTAGAGAAGACACCTACTACATGTAGGGGGTCTTTTTTATTTTTTGCCCCACTTTATACCACATTTGCCCCACAAATTGCACAAAATTCTTGCAAGTGTTGAAAATACTTTGCTTTAGACACACCTAATTTATGTAAACCCCTTGAATAGGAATAAAAAAAAAGGTAAAATAAATCTAAATAGTGGTACAAAGTGGGGAGATGTGGGTAAATACACATCAAAGTGGGGAAGTCATATGTTTTTTGGAGAATACAACCATAACATCGATGATAAAGGTAGAATGTCTATCCCAGCCAAGTTTAGAGAAGGTTTAGGAGAAAAATTCTACGTGACCAGAGGTCTGGATCAATGTCTGTTTGTATTTCCATCTGACGAATGGGAAAAATTTCAAGAAAAGTTAATGTCTTTACCACTCACAAAATCTGCTGCACGTAAGTTTAGCCGTTTTTTCTCTGCAGGTACAATGGACTATGGATTAGATAAACAAGGTCGTATTAACATAACATCTACATTAAGAAAACATGCTGAAATTGAAAAAGAAGTTGTAATCATTGGTGTTGGTACCAGATTAGAGATCTGGTCGAAAGATGCTTGGGAAGATTACAATTCTCCTGAAAATATGAATTACGATGAAATTGCTGAACAAATGGAAGAGTTAGGAATCTAGGAGGACAAATGAATTTCGAACATATCAGTGTACTGTTAAAAGAAACGGTTGATGGACTTGATATTAAGCCTGATGGTATTTATGTAGATGGCACTTTAGGTGGCGGTGGTCACTCTGAAGAAATTTTAAAAAGATTAACAACAGGCAAGCTTATAGGTATCGATCAAGATGAGAATGCCTTAAAGGCTGCATCTGAAAGATTATCAGAATATGGTGATAAGTTTGTGCCTGTCAGAGATAATTTCTCAAATATATTAGAAGTATTAAAAAAACTGGAGATTCATAAGATTGACGGTATGATGATGGACTTGGGTGTATCGTCGCATCAATTAGATGAAGCGGACAGAGGTTTTTCATACAGATTTGATGCGCCTTTAGATATGAGGATGGATCAAAGAAGCGACTTAGATGCTTATAAGGTCGTTAATACATATTCAGAAGATGACTTAAACAGAATCTTCAAATTGTACGGAGAAGAAAATTGGGCTAGAAGAATTGCCAAGTTCATTTGTGAACAGCGTGAAGAAAAACCAATTGAAACAACACTAGAATTGGTGGATTTAATCTACCGTGCCATTCCAGCGGGGGCTAGAAAAGAAGGTGGCCATCCTGCTAAAAGAACCTTCCAGGCCATTAGAATCGAAGTAAATGGTGAACTGGAAATTATCAAACAAACCATTGAAGATATTACTTCAGTGTTAAACAAGGGTGGTAGAATATCAATTATAACTTTCCATTCTTTAGAGGACAGATTAGTAAAGCAGACATATAAGGAATTAGCAACAGGATGTATTTGTCCACCGGAGTTACCGGTTTGTATGTGTAACAACAAACCTAAGTTAAAGGTGATCACAAGGAAACCTATTTTACCATCTCAGAAGGAGCTAGAGATGAATGCTAGATCTAAGTCAGCTAAGTTGAGGGTAGCGAAGCGAATCTAGGAGGCCGCATGGAAGCAGCTAAACGCATGTATGACAATTCATATAGTGAGAGACAAGAAACTGCGTCTTTAGCAAAAGCTTATCTTAATGATGCGCCTAAAGAGAAACCACAGGCAGTCACAAGCAAGAAAAAAGGCAGTATTATTTGTAATGCCTTTGGTATTGTGACAAGTATTGTTTACTGTTTGGTGATCTTAGGCCTGCTTTTAATGCCTTTGATTCGTGAAACACAACTTGCTCAACTTAAGATTGAGGAAGACTCTTATAAAAGAGAAATAGCAAGATTAGAACAAGCCATAGAAGAAGTTAAATATGAGTTTGAACAAAAAAGAGATATGGTGAATATAGAACAAGAAGCGAAGGAAAAGCTTGGGTTGGTCAGAAAGAAAGACGGTAAGGTTGAAACCGTTAAAACAAGTAGATATTATTCTTTGGACGATGCCCGAGATGCTTATTATAATACCGGTTATGATTTTTCAGCATCAGAAGATAAAGGGCACTAGCCCTTATTTTTATGGGGTGATATGATGGAGGACCTATGGATAAGAGTATTAGAGGGAAAACAATTTTTATATTTATCGTTTTGATGATCATTTTTGCAGGCGTAATAGCAAGGCTGGCTTATATAAATGTCTATCAGGGTCAAATGTTAAGAGACATGGTTGCAGATGATAAGTATTTTGAGAAAGTAATCGAATATAAACGTGGCGATGTCCTTGATAGAAAGGGCAACAAGCTTGCCTTTTCAGTAACCAATTACAAGGTGACCATTGCCAATGTTGCTAACATTCATCCAGAAGATTTTAATGATCTAGTAAGTCATCTTGCTGAAGTTTTAGATATGACTAATGAAGAAATCTTGGCTACAAGAAAAGATGGAAGCAAACACATGGTGGTGACTAAAGAAGCCACTAGGGCTCAGTACAAACGTATTGATACAATTTATCATAACTACTTGTGGTTAGATGAAGTAGGCGCCAGGGTATATCCTAATGAATCATTGGCAGCTGATGTGCTTGGTAGGGTGGCTGTAGATGATGAAACCAAACGATTCTCAGGCAAATATGGTGTTGAGTATCAGATGGAAGATGCTCTTACTGGGACAGATGGCAAGGTTATAACCCAGGCTGATAAGCAAAATAGAGAACTTGTATATAATGAAAGAGTTGAAGTTCCAGCAGTGGACGGGTCGGATGTCTATCTAACCATTGATGCAGTTATTCAGCACTATGTAGAACAAGCACTGGAAGCTGCATTTTTAGAACATCAACCACTGGCAGTCCATGCCTTAGTAATGGATGTTAACAATGGTGAGATTTTAGGTATGGGTTCTTATCCAACTTTTGATCCGACATCTATGGACTTGGTAGGTATGCCAGAAGAAAGAACCGCAGACCTTAACTCCTATGATAAAAACATGCTGACCTTTAATACATGGTCAAATGACATGATTCAGTCTAGGTATGAACTTGGATCAACTCTCAAGCTGATTACTGCAGCCATTGCCTTAGAGGAGTCTGTTGCTACACCGGATACAGTTTTTAATGAAGGTAACAACATTCAAGTTGCTGATAGAAATATCAAGTGCTGGTTTTATCCTCAGTCTCATGGTAAGGAAACCTTAACTGAAGCTGTTGGTAACTCATGTAACCCTGTTTTTGTAAGATTGGGTCAAATGATTGGCAAGGAAACTTTTTATAAGTATTATGAAGATTTCGGACTAAAAGAGTTGACGGGTATAGATTTACCTTTTGAGGGTTACCCTTTAACATTCCCGTTTGATAGAGTGGGTGAAACGGAGCTTGCAACTATGACATTCGGTCATGGTATTGCCCAAACACCTATACAAGTTGCAACAGCAGTTGCTGCTACTGTTAATGGCGGCTATCTATTAGAACCTCATATGGTTAAACGTGTTGTAGATGAAGAAGGCTTGATTACTTATGAGGCTGTAAGAGAAGTTAGACGTCAGGTAATTTCTGAAATTACATCTCAGCAAATGCGTGAAATCATGGAGTATGTTGTAACAGATGCATCTGGTAAAGCTGTACAGATTCCAGGTTACCGAATTGGTGGTAAAACAGGTACAAGTGAAAAGGTTGTAGATGGTGAGTATTCTGGTGAAAAAGCCATTGCCTCATTCGTTGCAGTTGCTCCAATCAACAACCCTGAAATTCTTGTTTATGTGGTTGTTGATGAACCGCAAGACAATATCTATGGTAGCCAGGTAGCGGGTCCGATTACAAAAAATATCCTAGTTGACACACTTGATTATCTAGAAATTGAAAAAGATATGACAACAGGCGTTTCTTATTACCAAGTACCAGATGTGCTTGGCTTAAAGCTTGAAGATGCTCAGGATTTGATTGAAGCTGCAGGCATGACATACAAGGTAGTAACAGATGAAACATACACAGAAGAAAACATAGTTATCAACCAATATCCAAAGGGTGGTTCTCTAAGAGAATCAGGTTCTTTGATTCTGCTTGAAATAAAAGACTAGTTCTGTCATAGACCATCAATATATGTTATAATAAGTGATGGATTTGAGAGGATGATTATGATAGAAATTAATTTAAATGAAATGCTAAAGATAACAGAAGGCGTACTCATTAACCCTTCTGTTAATATTCTTTTTAATAGAATAGAAATAGACTCAAGAAAAGTTGATCCAAAGGCTTATTTCATGCCTATTCTAGGTGAAGTCCATGATGGCCATAAGTTTATCTTAAATGCCTTTGAAGCTGGTGTTCAGATTGCTTTCTGTGAAAGAGCTTATTATTATGCCAACCAGGAGGCTTTAAAGGATCTGACTTTAATACTTGTAGACAACACAACCAAAACACTCCATAGGATCTCTAAGTATATCCTTGAAAAAACAGGGGTTCAGACCATTGGCATCACAGGAAGTGTTGGCAAGACGTCTACAAAAGAATTTGTTTACCATGTACTTAAAAATAAGTACTCTGTACATAAAAACAAGGGTAACTTTAACAACCATATCGGTATGCCTTTGACCATTTTTGATTTGACTATGGAGCATGAACTTGCTGTACTAGAGATGGGGATGAACCACTTTAAGGAAATAGAGGTCTTAGCTGAAATTGCAAGACCTCATGTAGCTGTGGTCACAAACATCGGTACATCTCATATCGGTATTTTAGGATCTAGAGAAAATATTTTCCAAGCGAAAATGGAGATAACCTCTTACTTAAGAGATGAGGATACACTGATCATTCATGAAGAGGATAACTTCTTAAAGCGCATTGGTTCTACTTCTTTTAAGACTCTTAGAATTGGATCTGATATGACAATCAGTCGAGTTTTAATGAAAGAAGACGGCTGCTTTACTTACGATTTTAATTATAAGGGCTGTCATCCAGTTGAACTGAATGTACTTGGCAAACACAATATCATCAACTCAGCGCTTGCCATAGCTGTTGGAATTGAAATGGGCGTTGAAGTGTCTGATGCTTGCAAGTTGGTATCTGATTTTGTGGAGACCAATAAACGTCTTGAGATTTTACAAGGTAAAAAAGGGTCGAGCATCATTTCGGACTGTTACAATGCAAGTCAGGAATCTATGATTTCTGCAATTGATGTCCTTAACAACTATGAGGGTAAGACCATTGCTATCTTAGGTGATGTCTTGGAACTCGGTGACTTTTCTAAGATTTCTCATGAGGCCGTGGGAGAGTATCTTGCAGCACATCCAATGGATATGCTGATGACATTTGGTAAAGATAGTGAATATATAAAATTAAAAGCAGAATCATTGGGTTATGATCATGCCTATCATTTTAGTGATATAGATGCGCTTTATGAATTTATAGACAAGCATCTAGATAGTTCAACCATACTGGTAAAGGGTTCGTTTGGTATGGGTATGTCACGTATTGTAGATTTTTTAGGAGGAAAGCATGAGAATAATCTTAGCTAGTATGGGCCTTATTGCCCTGATTACGTATATCCTTAGTGTCCTACTTGGACCTATGATCATAGAGTATTTTAAAAGACTGTCTGTTAGACAGGTCGTAAGAGAAGAAGGCCTTGAGTCTCACCATAAAAAGACTGGTACACCTACCATGGGTGGATTTATCTTCTTGGTGCCGGCTATATTAATGACACTTGTCAGTGCCTTCTTTTTAGAGGCAGTCACACCAGAGTTGATTGCAGCCATACTGGCAACCATCCTATTTGGCGCAGTTGGTTTTATCGATGATTACAGAAAAGTTATAAGAAAACACAATGAAGGTTTAAAATCTAGAGAAAAATTAATAGGTCAGTTGATGATTGCTTTACCACTGGCATTGTTTGCAACATACTTAAATCCAGAACTATGGATTCCCTTTACAAACATCTATTGGGATCTTGGTTGGTTAAAAGCATTTGTTGTTTTATTTGTTGTTATTGCTACAACCAATGCTGTCAACCTAACAGATGGAGTAGATGGTTTATCAAGTTCAGTAACTGTACTTGTTATGGCTTTCTTTGTTTTTGTAGGTATTAAGTTTGATATGCAGTTTGCTGCAATATTTGCAGCATCATTAATAGGTGGTTTGGTAGGTTTTATCTTCTTTAACAGATATCCAGCCAAAATCTTTATGGGTGATATCGGTTCACTTGCATTAGGTGGAGCAGTGGTATCGCTGGCCATCTTTACAAATACCTTACTTTTGATTCCTATTGTAGGTGTGATCTATTTTGCTGAAACCTTGTCTGTTACCATACAAGTCTTGTATTTTAAGAAGACAGGTAAGCGTGTCTTTAAGATGTCGCCCCTTCATCATCACTATGAGTTAAGTGGTTGGCATGAAACAAAGATAGTAAGAAACTTTTCACTCGTAACACTTGTAGGTGTTGTTTTAGGTATGCTTAGCTTGATAGGGAGAATGTAATGTTTAAGGATAAAAAAATAATTGTTGTAGGCATGGCGCGTTCTGGTATTTCGGCTGCAAAGGCTTTGATTGAAGCAGGTGCTGATGTAACGGTTAACGATTCAAAAGCTGATATAGAAATTGATTTTGAAGTTAAAAAAGACCTTGGTGGACCACCATCGTCTTTAGACTATGACATCATGGTTTTAAGTCCTGGTGTACCCACTGATTTGCCATTTGTTTTAGAGGCAAAATCTAAGATGAAAGTTATCGGTGCTTTAGAAGTGGGTTACCTTTTATCAAAAGGTCGCTTCTACGGTATCACAGGAACCAACGGTAAAACGACGACTACTACTTTGACTTATGAGATTTTCAAAGCAGGAGAATGCGATGCTTATGCTGTAGGTAACATTGGTAATTCAGTTGCATCAGTTGCTTTAGAAACGACTGAAAAGAGTCATCTGATAACAGAGGTTTCGTCTTTTCAGTTAGAATCAATCGATCAGTTTAAAGTACACATTGCAGCCATCTTAAATTTTGCACCTGATCACTTGAACAGACATAAGACCATGGAAAACTATATAGACAGCAAGTGTCGTATAGCTGAAAATCAAACATCCGATGATTATCTGCTTCTCAACTACGACAACGAAGGCACAAGAGACTTAGATACGAGTCGCTTTAAGTCTAAAGTCATTTATTTTTCTAAGTCACCTTTAAAGGAAGGTTTCTACATTGAAGATGACCATATTGTAGCTGATTTTAATGGTAAGATTAAACTCTTGCCTTTATCCCTTATACATGTGCCAGGTGACCATAACTTAGAAAACATTTTAGCAGCTATAGGGATTGCCTATCTGGCGGGGGTTTCAACTGAAGCCATGCATAAGGCCATTGATGCTTTTAGAGGTGTTGCCCACCGTATAGAATATGTAGGTACTCATCAAGGCATTAAATGTTACAACGATTCAAAAGGAACAAACCCTGATTCTTCTATAGTTGCTGTAAAGGCCATGACATCACCAACGCTTCTAATAGCTGGTGGTATGGACAAGGGCAGTGAGTTTGATGAGTTTGTGTCTTATTTTAAACATGTGAAATCATTGATTTTATTAGGTGAAACCAAGGAAAAAATAGCTGAAGCAGCGAAGAAGACTGGTTTTGATAAAATTATTTTTGTAGAGACTATGGACCAAGCTGTAGAAAAAGCTTTTGAGATAGGCGACAGGGGTGATATTTTATTATTATCACCAGCATGCGCGAGCTGGGATATGTATCCTAGTTTTGAAGTGAGAGGTGAACATTTCAAGTCATGTCTAGAGAAGTATTAAAGAAAAAAGATACAATTGACTATGCACTGCTTTTGATTACCATAGCCATTACATTCTTTGGCATCTATATGGTTTTAAGTGCGACATACTACAACAGTATGTTCGATGAATCTAACAGTCCTCTGACCAGTTTTTTGTCAGACTTCAGAAAATTATTCATAGCGTTGGGGGCACTTGTTTTCTTTATCTTCTTTAAGGTAAAAATCATCAAGAAGCTGTCACCTGCAATTATGATGGGTTCCATTCTTTTACTCCTTTTGACTAAAATAATTGGTCCTAATCTTAATGGTGCCAACCGATGGTTGATGATAGGTTCCTTTTCATTTGCAACCGCTGAGTTTGCAAAACTGGCATCAATCCTGTATTTTGCTAAGATACTTGAGAATTTCACTTCTAGTGATAGAAAGTATCAAAATGCATGGATCAATATACTCCTATTTGGGGGTGTCAGTGCTTTCTTAATTGTTATTCAGCCTGACTTGTCTTCAGCCATTATATATTGCTTGATATTGGGTGTAATGATGTTCACAGCCGGTGCTAAGTTCAGACATTTGGTAGTCCTTGTTTTAATAGGTGCCATGCTGATAGGTGTGGCCATTATTTCAACGCCATATCGTTTGGAAAGAATCACAGGTCTAGGGTCAGAACATACCGATTTGACTGGTGATGAAGCACAGGCCAATCAGGCCCTTATGTCTATAGCAGAAGGTGAGGTTTTTGGTGTTGGTGCTGGTAGGGCATTTCAAACTAAGAATGCCATGAGCCAGGCGGAAAGTGATTTTATCTTTGCAACAGTTGCAGAGACAACAGGATTTTTCGGCTGCGTCCTTTTGATAACAGGCTATATGTTTATGTTATGGCGTATTTTCAGGGCGTCGCTCTTAACGGAATCCAGGTATGCATCCCTTGTAATGACTGGGGTGGGGACTATGATTGGTGTCCAAGCCTTGATTCATATGCTGGTAAATGTTAAGTTATTTCCAGTAACAGGTGTGACTTTACCCCTCGTTTCTTCAGGTGGTACGTCTATACTTATATTATTGTCATCTTTGGGGATTGTCTTAAACTTAAGCGCCCATCCAGATGGTGTTTAGAAAGGTGAAAATGAGAGTATTAATAACAGGTGGTGGTACAGGTGGACATGTTTATCCAGCTCTATCAATCGCTGATGAATTAAAAAAGAAGTACAATAAAATAGATATCTTATTTGTAGGTACAAACAGGGGCTTAGAAGCGGACGTTGTACCTAAGGCGGGTTATGATTTTAAGACCGTTGAAGTGAAAGGTTTTAGAAGAAAACTGAGCTTAGATACACTTAAAACCTTCGGTGTTATGTTTAAAGGTTACCACCAGGCTGGTAAGATCATCAAGCAGTTTAAGCCTGATATCATTGTTGGAACGGGTGGCTATGTGGCCGGTCCTGTTATGATGCAGGGGGTTATGCGAGGTATTAAGACCCTTGTTCATGAACAAAATGCTATTCCTGGTGTTACGGTAAAAATTTTAAGTAGATTTGTAAATAAGGTAGTCCTTTCTTATGAAGAAAGTGAAACATACTTTAAAAAGAAAGACCATTTAGAAGTGGCAGGTAATCCTGTTAGAAATGCTTTTTCTAATTTAGATAAGGAAATCTGTCGAAAAAAACTTCAAATTGACAAACCTTGTTTGTTTTCAGTTGGCGGTTCAGGTGGTGCTATGTGCATCAATGATGCAGCTATGGAAGTTATAGAAAAGTACAATGGTAAGGATGTTCAAGTCATCCATGTAACGGGTAAGAGATACTACGATGAGTTTATGGAGAAATTATCTTCTAAGGGTCTTGTATTAGAAGACAATATCAAAGTGATGAAGTATGTCTATAACATGCCGGAGTACATGGTGGCTGCAGATTTAATGATTTCAAGATCAGGTGCTCTATCTTTATCTGAGATTGCCCTGGTAGGTATTCCATCAATTTTAATACCTTCACCTAATGTGGCGCATAACCATCAAGAACATAATGCAAAAGTTTATGAAAAACACGGTGCTGCAATCATGTTAAAGGAATCGGATATTAAAGAGAATACCATCTATCAAATTGTAGAGGAACACCTCTTTAATAAAGATCATTTAGAAACCATGTCAATCAATGCAAAGGGCCTTGCTAAGCCTTATGCAACTAAGGAAATTGTAGATTCGATAAGGAATTTGGTGAATATGTAATGAGAAGAAAAACCCATTATGTCAGAAACTTCTTTGTTTTAATATTAATTGGCGTACTCGTTTATATGGGCTACTATGTCTATGAGAAGACAGATGTATTTATAATAAAAGACATCAGTGTTATGGGGAATATGAGGATTACAGAAGATGAGCTTAAAGACTACCTTTTAACAGATGAACTGCATTTCTTTAAGTTGAACCAATATGAACTGGATGAAAAACTTTTAGCCTATCCAAAAGTGAAAACTGGCGTTATAAAAAAAGTCTTTCCTGACCGGTTAGAGATTGTTGTCGACGAGCGTATGCCTGTAGTGGCCCTTGAATGGTCAGAACAGTATCTCTTGGTTGATGAGGAACTGGTTGTTGTGGAAGTTGCTTCTTCAACAAGTGGTTATTATCCAATCCATGGTTATAAGTTTGAAAACTTTAACATAGGATGTGAAATCAAAGACAATCATCGTTATATATTAGAAAATGCTATGTTTTTAGCCTTTATGATTATGAATTACGATGCTTTAGAGCAACCTGCTATCACCATAGAAGAAAACAAGATTTTTCTTTCTGTCAATGACAACTTAAGAGTTGAGTTCGGTGATGGTGATAACATGGAAGAGCGTTTTAATAAGATGGTTGGTGTTTATGAAAAACTACAGGAGGATGGTATATACTCCGGTGTTATCAAGGTTTTTCATGATGGCTATCCGACATTCGATCCATTTGAGGAGTAGATATGAAGATAAAGAATCAAATTGCAATAGGCATCGTCTGTGTGGCCCTTGGTATTATTTTAGCCTTACAGTATAAGATTTTCCAAGATTCGCTTGCTGGCGGTGATTCCCTATTTAAAAAGCAAACAGATCTTACCAATGAACTTTTTATTTTAAAAGAAGAAAAACAACAGCTTTTGGTAGAATTAGACGCTGCACGAACAACCCTTCTTGAAATAGAGGAGTCAGCTTCTAAAGACAATGCCATTATTAAGAATTTAACAGATACCATAAGAGAGTATGAAATACTAGCTGGTATGACCGATGTATCTGGACAAGGAATTGTTGTTACCATAGACAATCCACCTGCAGATCAAAACACAACCGATATCAGTGTGGTGAACTATTACGATGAAGTTTTAAAGCTTGTCAATGACTTAAATGCTGCTGGTGCAGAAGCGATTTCTATTAATGAGCAAAGAGTCATAGCCATCTCTGAAATCAGGGCAGCTGGTAATTCGATTAATGTCAACTTTGTCCCTCAAACGACACCACTGGTGATTAAGGCCATAGGCAAAAAAGATGCCTTAGAGGGTGCCTTAACTTTTAGATATGGACAGGTAACAAGATTAAGAGAAGCCAATCTTTTAGTAGATGTAAAGGTCCTAGATGAAGTCATTATCCCAAGATACCATGGCCTTATTAATTTTGAGTATGTAGAGACTATAAAGGGTGAATAAGATGAAATTGTTTGATAAAAGACTCTTTATCTTATTTATGATGTTTGGTCTTCTATTAACTGTTCAGGTGCGTGTCCTTTCTAAGGGTGTCAAGCATGTGGGGGTAGTCAACCTGCAGGAAACGGTAAAGGCTGTAGAGAAAGAGCGGGCAGAAGTTGAGCAGCTCAAGCAGTCTATTGCCCAGTTTAATGAACAGATAGAACTCTACAATCGTCAGGTTGATGATACGGATGTTGTGGTGCAACTTGAAAAAAGGCGGCAAGATTTAGAAAAGTTTGTCAACATAACAGATGTAGAAGGACCGGGTGTTATTGTGATCATCGATGATGCGGATAGAGAACTCATTCAAGGTGAGTCAGGCAACAATGTCCTTGTGCACGATCAAGACATCAACATCATTGTAGATGAACTCAGACAAGCAGGTGCAGAAGCAATTTCAATCAATGATACAAGAATTGTTTATCTGTCGACTGAGATTATCTGTGTTGGACCTACAGTAAAGATAAATGGTGAACAAATGTCTGCGCCTTATGTCATTAAGGCCATAGGCAATAGAAAATATCTAGAAGCAGCCATAACTGCCCCGTCTTCTTATGCAGACTTTTTATCAGATTATGGGCTCTTTGTAGATGTTAATACAAGTATTTCTGTTAGGATTGATAAATATAACGGTGATCTAAGATCGGGTTATATGAGATATTATGAAGAAGGTGGTCAATAATGATTGGTGCAATTGTTGGTTTGTTGGTTGGCTTTGGTATAGGCCTATACGTGCCTTTAACCATAGCCGGAGGGTATTCTCTCTATCTGTCAGTTGGTATACTGGCAGCCATTGACTCTGTAATAGGTGCTATTAGGGCCAATATTGAAGAACAGTTCGATTCGGCAATATTCTTATCGGGCTTTATTTTAAACTCTCTTATTGCAATGTCTTTAGCATATGCAGGTGACCTTTTAGGTATTCCGTTATACTACGCTGCAATCTTTGCCTTTGGTATGAGACTTTTCAACAACTTGGCAAGAATCAGACGTGATATGATAGAGAAGTTTAGATCTTCTAGACACAATATGTAGCCGTTAGTTTTTGCTAACCTACTAGATATATTGAAAAATGTCAATAAAATTATGAAAATGCCATAACATTATAAATCTTTTATGGTATAATGAAAAAAATAGGTAAAAGAGTGGCTTTTTACGCAAAAAAAGCTATTGAAAATATAGACTGGGGATTATAAAAGGAGGCAATTAGTTTGTTTGAATATGATATCGAAACGGAACAATTTGCAAAGATAAAAGTTGTTGGTGTAGGTGGCGGCGGTAACAACGCTGTGAATCGTATGATTGAATCTAAATTACAAGGTGTTGAGTTTATTTCTGTGAACACGGATAAGCAATCACTTTTTACATCGAAGGCTGAATATAAAATTCAAATTGGTGAGAAATTAACAAGAGGTCTTGGCGCTGGTGCTAACCCTGAAGTGGGTTCTAAGGCTGCTGAAGAGTCTAGAGACGATATATATCAAGCCCTTCAAGGTGCTGATATGGTTTTCGTTACTGCTGGTATGGGCGGTGGTACTGGTACAGGTGCTGCACCAATCGTTGCTCAAATTGCAAAAGAAATGGGTATTTTAACAGTTGCTGTTGTCACAAAGCCATTTAGCTTTGAAGGCAAGAGAAGAATGAAAAATGCCATTTCAGGTATAGAAGCATTAAGAAATAAAGTGGATACTTTGGTAACTATTCCAAACGACCGTTTATTACAAATCGCTGAAAAGAAAACAACTATGATTGAGGCATTCCAAATTGCCGATTCAGTTTTATTACAAGGTGTACAGGGTATTTCAGACCTGATCGCCATCCCAGGCCTTATCAACCTTGACTTTGCTGATGTTAAAACAATTATGTTTGAAAGAGGCTTGGCGCATATGGGTATTGGTACAGCGGCTGGTGACAACAACATCATCGATGCTGTTAAGACAGCTATTACATCACCACTTTTAGAAACAACTGTTGGTGGCGCTACTGGTGTTTTATTAAATGTAACTGGTGCAGATATTGGTGTATTAGAAGTTAATGAAGCTGCTGAACTTATTAGAGAAATTGCAGATCCAGAAGCCAACATCATCTTCGGTGCTGCCTTAGATGAAAAAATGGCTGGTGAAGTTAGAGTAACAGTTATTGCAACAGGTTTTGACAATGACGATGTTCTTTATTCTAAGTTGCCACAAGTAGAGCAGAAAAAAGAAGCAGAAGTAGAAGTTAAGAAACCAGTAGAAGAAGTTAAAGAAGAAGTCGTAGAACAAGTAGAGAAGACAGAAGATGAGAGTGACTTTGACATTCCGACTTTCTTAAGGAAGAAACGTTAAAGGAGGCAATTTATGAAATGTCCTTATTGTGAGTTTGATGAATCAAAAGTAATTGATTCTAGACCAACAGATGAAGGTCATGTGATTCGTCGTCGCCGTGAGTGTACCAAGTGTAAAAACCGCTTCACCACTTATGAGAAGATTGAAGAAATACCATTGATCGTTGTTAAGAAAGATGGCACACGTGAGTCTTACAATAGGCCGAAACTTATCAATGGACTGATCAGAGCTTGTGAAAAACGTCCGGTTTCTATCGAAATGATTGAAAGGATGATTGACGAAGTTGAACGTTCATTACATAACGATTTGGAAAGAGAAATTCCTTCTAAGAGAATAGGGGAATTGATCATGGAAAAATTGAAGTTGCTAGATGAGGTGGCATATGTACGTTTTGCCAGTGTTTATCGTCAGTTTAAAGATTTAAATACCTTTGTTGATGAACTTACAAAGTTATTAGATGAAAAGAAAATCAAGTAGCCATCACTAAACCATTTTGTGATGGTTTTCTTTTTATTAGACATTCTTTTCCTTGACGAATACATGATATCCTAGTATCATTGAAATGTTGAAGAGGTGACTTATGGAAAAAAATTATTCAATTAAAGATAAAAATAAGATTATTTTAATAGAGAAAGACTCCATTGCTGAAGAGCTGGGTCTTGAAATTGGTGATAGAGTCACTAAAATCAATGGTAAAGATGTGGATGATATCATTGATTACTTCTATTTATTAGCGGACGAATATGTAGAAGTAGAAGTAGAGAAAGTAAATGGCGAAGTTTGGCTTTTAGAAATTGATAAGGACTACTACGAAGAGCTGGGGGTTGAGTTTGAAAATCCAATTATGGATAAGGCCAACCACTGTTCTAACAACTGTGTTTTTTGCTTTATCGATCAGAACCCTAAGGGCATGCGTGAGACGCTTTACTTTAAAGATGATGATTCAAGACTGTCATTTTTACAAGGTAACTTCGTAACTTTAACCAACATGAAACAAAGAGATTTGGAGCGTGTTGTAGAATATAGAATCAGTCCCTTAAATGTTTCCATTCATGCAACCAATCCTGATGTGAGAAGAAGGATGCTTAACAACCGCTTTGCAGGTGATGTATTAGATCGTTTAAAATACTTAACTGAGCATGATATAGAAATTAATGGACAGATTGTTTTATGCCCAGGTTACAATGATGGCCCTGTTTTAGAAGAAACTTTAAGAGATTTATATGCTTTAGGTTCTCTTCATAGTGTAGCCATTGTACCAGTGGGTATTACTAAATACAGAGATGGCTTAGCACCGCTTACCATTTTCGATTCCAAGATGGCAAAAGAAACCATTGAACAGGTTGAAAAACTTCAAGAAGTCTTTTTAGAAACTGGCTCAAGATTCGCCTTTTTATCAGACGAGTTTTACATCTTGGCTGAAAAAGAATTTCCATCTTATGAAGCCTATGAAGGTTTCATACAGATAGAAAATGGTGTTGGTCTTATGAAGAAGTTTGAGTATGAGCTTGAACAAGCTTTAAAAGGTGATTATGACTTGACAGACTTGCCGTCGTCGACTATTTTAACGGGTGCATCGGCCTTTGAATTTATCAGTGATATGGTTGCTAAGATTAAAGAAAAGTACGATGTAAATGTTGAGGTTGTTAAGGTCTTAAATGACTTCTATGGTCACACAATTACAGTCGCTGGTCTTTTGACGGCAGAAGATCTTTTAAAAGAAGCAAAAAAACATGAGTTAAATGAACAGATCATCATACCTGATGTTATGTTAAGAACTGGCGAAGCCATCTTCTTAGATAATGTCACATTAGATGAATTTGAAGAAAGAGTAGATAGAAAAGTCCAGGTCATTAAAGTTGAAGGGCAGGATTTTCTTGATCGAATATTAGGGAGGTAAACATGAAGCCGATAGTAGCAGTTGTAGGACGACCGAATGTTGGTAAATCAACGTTTTTTAATAGAATAGCCGGCAGAAGAATTTCTATTGTAGAAGATACGCCTGGCGTAACAAGAGACAGAATCTATGCTGATGTTTCTTGGTTGGATAATGAGTTTGTTATGATTGATACAGGTGGTATAGAACCTGCATCAACGGATGTAATTTTATCTCAGATGAGAGACCAAGCACAAGTTGCCATTGACACAGCAGATGTCATTGTTTTCATGGTAGATGGTCGTGTAGATTACACATCTGCAGATGAGGAAATTGCCATGATGTTAAGACGTGCTAAAAAGCCGATTATCTTAGCTGTAAACAAGATTGACAACTCAGATGTACCAGATACCATTTATGATTTTTACAATTTAGGTTTAGGTGAACCTATTCCGATTTCATCAGTAAATGCCTTAAACATCGGTGACTTATTAGATGTTATTGTTGACCACTTCAAAGACATTGAAGAGGTTGAAGAAGACGATGACATCATTAAGGTGGCTTTAATTGGTAAGCCGAATGCTGGTAAGTCAAGTCTTGTAAATTCATTTGTTGGTGAAAATAGAGTGATTGTATCCGATGTAGCGGGTACAACGCGTGACGCCATTGATACGCCATTTGAAAGACATGGTAATAAGTTTACACTTATTGATACAGCTGGTCTTAGAAGAAAGTCGAGAGTCAATGAAAACATTGAAAGATACTCAGTGCTTCGTGCTTTAGCTGCTATTGAAAGATCAGATGTCTGCGTGGTTGTAATAGATGCAACAGTTGGTGTCACTGAACAGGACAAGAAGGTTGCTGGTTATGCACATGAAGCGGGTAGAGGTATCATAGTAGCGGTAAACAAGTGGGACTTAGTTGAAAAAGACAATTATACTTACAAGGAATTTGAAAAGCTTGTAAGAGAAGAGCTTGCCTTTATGACTTATGCACCGATTATGTTTGTATCTGCCTTAACCAAGCAGCGATTAGATAAGCTTCTTGAGATGGTGATGCATGTATCCAACCAGAGAGCGCTTAGAGTTTCGACAGGTCTTCTTAATGATATCATCAATGAGGCAATTATGCTGAATCAACCACCTTCTGACAAGGGTAAACGTTTGAAGATTTACTATATGACACAATCATCGGTTAAACCACCGACATTTGTAACCTTTGTAAATGACCGTGAGCTGGCACACTTCTCTTATATGAGATATTTAGAAAACCAAATAAGAAAGAACTTTGTATTCGAGGGTACACCAATTGTTATGAAGGTGCGTCAAAAGAATTCAACTATGTTTGACTAGTAAATTAGGGATCTTTATAGGTCCCTTTTTATTTTTTCTTCATATAAGATATGACTTTTAAAATAGATATAATCATTTTCTAAAGAGTTTAGACATATGTGGAATAGGATGTTTACATATGTTATAATTTATTTGTATATCTAATAAGAAAGGTGATAAAAATGAAAGTATCTTTTATAGGTGCCGGTTCGTGGGGAACAGCTCTTTCTATAGTTGTTGCTGATAACGGTCATGAAGTTAAAATATGGGATATCAATCCTGAACATATAGAAGCTATGAAAACCACTAGAAGAAATGATAAGTATCTAGGTGGTGTGGTTATTCCAGATAATATTGAGCCGACAAGTGATATAGAATATTGTTTGGCTGGTGCAGATGTTTTAGTTATTGCTGTTGCTTCTCAGGCTTATAGGTCTGTTATGGAAAGTCATGGTGCTTACATGGATGATAAGACAATTATCGTCAATGTGGCTAAGGGTATAGAAAATGGTTCTTTGTTAAGAATTTCTGAAGTGATTGCTGAGTTTAAGCCGAACAATCCTTTTGTTTGTCTGTCAGGACCTTCTCATGCAGAAGAGGTGAGTCATAGACTTCCGACAACTTTGGTTTCTGCTTCTACATCTAAGGAAGTAGCAGAGTGTATACAAGATTTGTTTTCTACAGATTACTTAAGAGTTTATACCAACCCAGATGTGGTTGGCGTTGAACTGGGTGGTGCCCTTAAAAACATCATAGCCCTAGCAGCTGGTATTACAGATGGCATGGGTTTTGGTGACAATGCCAAAGCTGCACTTATGACAAGAGGTATCAGAGAGATTACGCGTCTTGGTATTAAACTAGGTGCTAAAGTAGATACCTTCACAGGTTTGTCTGGTGTAGGTGACTTAATTGTTACTTGTACTTCTATGCATTCTAGAAATAGACGCTGTGGTATCATGATTGGTGAGGGTTTGTCTAGAAAAGAAGCGGAAGAAAAAGTAGGCATGGTTGTAGAAGGTATTTATGCAACAAAGGCAGCTTATGATCTTTCTAAAAAGCTAGGTGTAGAAATGCCGATTGTAGATGAACTCTATGCGGTTCTATATGAAGAGGCTGACGCCAAACAAGCAGTTAAAAATCTGATGTTAAGAGCAAGAAAACATGAGATGGAAGAAGTTACAAAAGAAACCATTTGGGAGTAATGAATGGCTAAAACTAGACGGAGATCAAGGATAAAGATAAAGGGTGTTCTTAGACTGCTAGTTTTAGTGATCGCTATAGGATTTGGTATTTATTTGATCATTGATGGAAACTTTTCTAAAGAGGATCCTACCTATGTGCTGGAATATGATGAAATTGATATTAGACAGTCTTTTAAAGCAATAGTTGTTAGAAAAGAACATGTCTTGAAATCTTCTAGTTCAGGTACATTGGTTCAAATTGCAGATGATGGTGAAAAAGTTAAACGTGGTCAGAGGATCATGGACATAACCAAAAGCGCAGAAGAAGAAGTTGAGGGTTTGGTTGCTTCTGTCGTGAATGAAACTGAAATTACCAGGTACAATTTAGAACAGATAGATGGTGAAATTACTGAACTGAAAAAAGAGATTGCTGATTTAATCCATAAAAAAGATTATGATGCTGTTGGTTCTTTATCCTTGGAACTTGAAGCCAAGATAGAGAGGCGTCGTATGATGGAAGATGGGGCATTAGAAGAAACATACAACGAAACCGAAGTTGGCGGTGGTGAACTGGCTGTTGGCGAGTCTCAACCCATTGAAACGCCACTTGCAGGTATTTTAACATACTACGTAGATGGTTACGAGCAGGAACTGACTTATGCAGAAGTGATGCAGATTGATTTAGAAGAAATTCTCAACCTGGACATAGAAGCAAGAACTTCTGTACAAAGTGCAGTCCAGTCTGGTGATGTTCTTTGTAAGATCATCGATGATTCTTATTATTATCTGATCATCTTAGTAGAAAGAGGCGAGCAAAACTTATATGACATCAGTGAAGATCTGATTCTTGAAGTAGGCAATCAAAAGGTCTCTGGTTATATAGCAGAGATGATTCCTACCACTTCAAAGGTAGCCATTGCTATTAAAGTGGAATCTTATATAGAAGATTTTTACAAGGAAAGATTTCTTGATGTCTCAATTACACAAGATACACATAATGGTTTGATTGTTAAATCGTCATCCATTGTGACCATTGACGGTCAGGCAGGTGTTTTGGTAGTGGATAGATATAAGAATATCTCCTTTAAACCAGTTAAGATTATCGTTCGACAAGGCGATACGGTTGTTGTAAAAGAAGATGCTTTTTACGAGTTTGTTGATGGGAAAAACACCAGGATAGATACGGTGGGCTTGTCTGACAAGGTTCTTGTTAACGGAGCCAACTATCAACCGGGTGATGTAATAGATTAGAGGTTAAGATGGAGTACATTAAAAATAACTTAGATGAAGTTGAAGAGAGAATTCAGGCGGCTTGTAAGCGTGCAGGCAGGGACAGGTCGGAAGTACAATTGATTGCTGTCTCTAAAACGGTGGAAGCAGATGTGATGAACGCATCGATTGATTTTGGTGTAACAGATTTAGGTGAAAACAGGGTCCAAGAGATCAGGAGAAAATACGATGATGTTAAAGCTGCCAAATGGCATTTGATTGGTCATTTACAGACCAACAAGGTTAAATACATCATCGATAAAGTTGATTTGATTCATTCTGTCGATTCTTATAGATTGGCTGAGGAAATCAGCAAACGTGCTGAAAAGCATGATAAAATCATGTCGATACTTTTACAAGTAGATATGGCTAATGAAGCTCAGAAGTTTGGTGTAGACTCGGATGAAGTCAAGTCACTCTTAGATGAGATTTTAAAGCTTGAACATGTGAAAGTTGAAGGTCTTATGTTTATAGCACCTTTTGTTTCAGATCCAGAAGAGGTTCGAGACTATTTTAAGTCTATGAAGAATTTGTTCGATGAACTGAAGGCAAATAGACATGAGAGATTAGAATTGAAACACTTATCAATGGGCATGACAAATGATTTTGAAGTGGCTATTGAAGAAGGTGCGACTCTCCTTAGAGTAGGCACAGGTGTTTATGGAAAGAGAACATATAAATAAGGAGAGGCTATGTCTGATAACATTTGGAAAAAGATGAAATACTTCGTTATGGGTGATGAAGACGAGTATGAAGAGGATCAAGAAGTAGAAGAAGTAGTAGAAGAAAAAGATGATACTGTAACACCGATTGTAAGGAATGAGGATCGTAACATCATTACGGACTCTTATGTGAAGCCGAGGACAAATCTAGTGGATATTAAAAATAATCAAAATCAATTAAAAGTAATCGTTTATAAGCCAACTCAGTATTCAGATGCTGAGCAAATTGTAAAGAATTTAAAGTCTAAAAAGCCGGTAGTGGTGAATTTAGAAGAAGTAGAAGTAGAACTAGCTAGAAAAATATTTAACTTCTGCTCTGGTGCAATCTGTGCATTAGATGGTGAAATGAGAAAAATCTCTAAAGAAATCTTTATCTTAGCACCTAACAATGTAACTTTAGATGCAGAAAAAACAGAGAGCATAGAAGCAGATAAGACATTTGATTGGAGAAAATAATATGGCTATTATTGGTAGCGTGTTGTACACGTTTTTAAGTGTAATGATGTTCTTGATGTTTGCAAGAGCGATACTGTCGTGGTTTGTACGAGATCTATCAAACCCGATTGTAAGATTTTTATTTGAAGTAACAGAACCTATGATTTCACCGATTAGAAATTTCCTACACAAGATGGGACTTGGTGGTGGTATGATTGATTTCTCATTCATCGTAACTTACTTGATTCTAATTGTGTTACAAGAATTGGTTCGTGCAATTTTCTAATGAATAAAGAAGAGATTTTATCTAAACTGAAGATTTATGATCCTGAACAGGTTCCAAAACTTAAAAGGATCATAGATATGGCCAGTCAAGTGGATAAGTATTATGAAGAGGTGATAAGTGATTTCTTATCACCTGATTTACATCACTATGTAGAATATATTGTCCATCATTTTATGGATGTGGCTTACAGTCTAGATGGTGGTTATGACGAGGCTGAATATAAAAGACTGGCCCTTTATCCTGATTATATGACAGAGATACCTAAAATGATATGGATTGTAGACTTGGTATATGACCCTAAATACGGGACCGTAGGCCACAGAGACGTTTTGGGTGCTGTTTTAGGACTTGGCTTAAAAAGGGAAGTGATAGGCGATATCTTGTTGACAGAGGGCAGGGTTCAGATCATGACTTCTGAAAACATAGCCTCTTTTTTAACCAGTCATCTATCAAAAGTAGGCCGTGTTAATGTTAAAACGTCTATTGTAGAAAAAGACCAGATGATAGAAAAAGCTCAAGACTTTCAGATGATTTTTTCTACTGTAAAGAGCTTAAGACTCGATGCTGTTATTGCCAGTGGTTATAATATATCTCGGTCTAAGGCTGTAGACTATATCAAGGCAGACCGTGTTAAGTTAAACCACAACTATATCCAGCAAACTTCTAAAGAGCTTTCAGAAGGTGACTTGATATCTCTTAAGGGTAAGGGTAGAATTAAACTAGAAAAGGTTAATGGTCTAAGCAAAAAAGAACGCTATAAGATTCAAATAAAAAAGTATATTTAAGGGGGCAATCATGTTAACACCAAATGACATAGCAGGCAAAACATTTACCAAAGCTCTAAATGGCTACAACAAGGCTGAAGTAGATGATTATTTGGAAAAGGTTTCTGATCATTTAGAATCTGTGATTAGGGAGTTTGACTATTTAAAAACACAGATTGTAGATACGGAAAAAAAGTTAACAGATTATCAGTTACAAGAGGAATCTCTTAAAGATGCTTTATTAGTTGCTCAAATTGCAGCGTCTGATGTTAAGAAAAAAGCAGACGCAGAGGCTAAAAAGATTGTCTCTGCGGCTGAAGCTGAAGCGACTAAGGTGATGAAGATTGCTGAAGATGAAGCTTCTGAGACCAGAAGACGTGCCAAAGAGGATGCTGACAAGAACATTGAACAAGCCAAGCAGCAATACAAAGACATACTAGATGCTACTGAAGACCTTAAAAAGGGTTACATGGACTTTAAAGAAAAGTACCAGTATATTCTTAGAGAGCAAATTGATGTTTTAGACCGTTTGAATGTAGAAGAACATGAGTAATTTTGACTTTCAGAAGATTTAAAACACGGTATTGACGCTAAAAGAAATTTCAGTTATAATGCTAGTATTATATGCGTTGATGAAGAGTGGTATTAAAGATTGCCTAAAGAGAACCGGTGGTTGGTGTGAACCGGGGGTGTATTTACTATCTGATCACTTCAGAGCAGAAAGGATGAAGTCAGTAGTTCTTTCCGGTTTAATACCGTTATCATTTAATGAAGAGGCTTTATGCAACTTGGGTGGTACCGCGGAATGATTCGTCCCTTGACTTTTGTCAGGGGATTTTTTATATGCATTTCTTGATAAAATAATAAAGCGAAAGATATAAAGGAGTGAAAGTATGAAGTATAATGAACTTTCTGATAAGAAGATCTTTGAAACGGAAAAAGAGATCTCGAAATATTGGAATGATATCGATCTTCTACATCTAAGTGTAGAGGAAAGACCAGAAGAAAAGAATTTTGTTTTTTATGATGGCCCGCCAACAGCAAATGGTAAGCCAGGCATTCATCATGTTATCTCAAGAGCTTTAAAAGACTCGGTTTGTAGATACAAGACAATGAATGGATACAGAGTTAAGAGAAAAGCAGGTTGGGATACACATGGTCTACCAGTTGAGATTGAAGTAGAAAAGCGTTTAAATCTTAACAACAAGACTGAAATTGAAGATTATGGTTTAGCCAACTTCAATGACAAGTGTCGTGAATCAGTATTTGAATATGAATCTTCTTGGAGAGATATGACTGAGCGTATGGCTTATTTAATTGATTTAGATAATCCTTACATCACATTAGACAACAACTACATTGAATCTGTTTGGTGGATTTTAGACCAATTTAACAAGCAAGATTATATTTATGAAGGACATAAGATCCTACCTTACTGTACGCGTTGTGGTACGGGCCTTGCATCTCATGAGGTTGCTCAAGGTTATGAGGAAATCAAGTCTCAAACTGTTGTTGCAAAGTTTAAAAGAGTAGATGCAGATGAGTACTTCCTAGTGTGGACAACTACACCATGGACACTACCATCAAACGTTGCCTTAGCTGTACATCCTACACATGATTACTTAAGAGTTAAGCAAAATGATGAAGTTTACTATGTAGAAAAGACTTTAGCGAATGCTGTTTTAGGTGATGATTATGAAGTACTTGCTGAAATGAAGGGTACTGAGCTTGAGCATATGGAGTACGAGCAGTTGTTACCATTTGTAAAGGCTGATAGAAAAGGTTTCTATGTAACACTTGCAGACTTTGTTACTACTGAAGATGGTACAGGTATTGTCCATATCGCACCAGCATTTGGTGAGGATGACTACAATGTTGGTAGAAAGTATGACTTACCAGTATTACAACCAGTTGGTGAAGATGGTAAATTCTTCGAAACACCTTGGGCAGGTAAGTTTGTTATGGATGCTGATTTAGATATCGTTATCTATCTTGGTGAAAGAAATCAAGTTTATAAAAAAGAAAAAATGCTTCATAACTATCCACACTGTTGGAGATGTAAGACACCACTTCTTTACTATGCTAAGCCTAGCTGGTACATTGAAATGACACGTCTTAAAGAGCAATTAATTGAAAATAACAATGGTGTTAACTGGTTCCCAGACTATGTAGGTGTTAAGCGTTTCGGTAACTGGTTAGACAACTTAAATGACTGGGCTATCTCAAGATCGAGATACTGGGGTACGCCACTTCCAATTTGGAAATGTGATTGTGGCCATAAGGTTTCAGTAGGTTCTAGAGCTGAGCTGGTTGAAAAGGCTATTGAAGATATCGATGAAACGATTGATCTTCATAGACCACATGTAGATGGTGTACACTTTGAATGTGACAAGTGTGGCGGCACTATGACAAGAGTAACAGAAGTAATTGACTGCTGGTTTGACTCGGGTGCTATGCCATTTGCGCAACATCACTACCCATTTGAGAATGCAGACAAGTTTGATACATTATTCCCTGCAGACTTTATCTGTGAAGGTATTGACCAAACAAGAGGCTGGTACTATTCACTACTTGCTATCGCAACATTTGTAAAAGGTCAGTCACCTTATAAGAATGTACTGGTTAACGATTTGATCTTAGATAAGTTCGGTAAGAAGATGTCTAAGTCTAGAGGTAACGGTGTTGATCCGTTTGAGTTATTTGACAAGTACGGTGCTGATGTTATCAGATGGTACCTATACTATGTATCACCAGCTTGGACACCAACTAAGTTTGACGAAGAGGGTGTACAGGAAGTTAAATCTAAGTTCTTTGGTACACTTAAGAATGTATATAATTTCTTTGCACTTTATGCAAATACAGATGGCATTGATGTAAAAGATTTCTACGTTGAGCCTAAGGACAGACCTGAGCTTGACAGATGGGTATTATCAAAGCTTAACAATGTTATCAAGGAAGCGCGTGCTGCTATGGATGTATTTGATACAACTAAGGTAGTTAGAGCGATCCAAGAGTTTGTAAATGAAGACTTATCAAACTGGTACATCAGAAGATCTAGAAGAAGATTCTGGGATGCTGAGTTATCTGAAGATAAAAAAGCAGTATACAATACAACTTATGAAGTATTAAAGACTGTATGTGAATTAGCAGCACCATTTGCACCATACTTAACTGAAGAGATCTATAGAAACTTAACAGGTGAAAGATCTGTTCACTTAGCTATGTATCCTGAAGTGAATGAGTCATTAATTGATGAAAGAACTGAAGAGAGAATGGACTTAATCAAGTCTTTAGTAACATTAGGTAGAGCGGCAAGAGAATCTGTTAAGATTAAGGTACGTCAACCTATTGCTAATGTTATGTTAGATGGTAAGTATTCTGCTATCATTGAAGACCTTTCAGATTTAATCATGGAAGAGTTAAACGTAAAAGAAGTTAAGTTTGTTGAAAACTTAGGTGAGTACATGAACTTTACTTTAAAGCCTAACTTCAAAATGGCTGGTCCTATCTTAGGTAAGAAGGTTGGCATGTTAGGTAAGGCACTGGGTCAAATGGATGCATTTGAAACTGCTATGAAGCTAGAAGCTGGTGAGACATTAATAGTTGATCTTGGTGGCGAGAATTTTGAAATCAACAATGAACTTGTTATGGTTTCGATCTCTGCTAAAGAAGGTTTCACTGTAAGAATGGAAAACAACTTATTCATCATCTTAGATACTAACTTAAGTGAAGAACTTATTCAGGAAGGTTATGCAAGAGAAATGATTTCTAGAGTTCAGCAGTTAAGAAAGTCTCATGACTTTGAAATGATGGACAACATCAAAATTGAGTACAATTCTTCAGATGATTTCGTAAAAGCTGTAGAAGTACACAAAGCATACATCATGGAAGAAACACTTGCAAAAGAGCTTACGCTTGTAGAATCAAATGACTTTGAAACATACAAGTTAAATGGCCACGAAACAGCTCTACAAGTAACGAAGTTATAAAATTAGAGTCAGAGGTTACCTCTGACTCTTAACTTGTTTAAAGGGGGCTCTTCCATTGTATAAGGTTTTTGAGTATAATGAAAAAAATGGAGGAATCATGGAAAGAATTGAACTTATAGTAAAAGAAAACAAACGTATCGACGCGATTATTGCTTCAGAACTTGCTGATGTATCAAGATCTTATGTACAAAAGATCATTGAAGACGGCTGCGTCTATGTTAACGATAAAGAAGTGACTTCAAAGAAGTTAAAGCTTAAGGTGGATGATGTGATTGTTATCAACATGCCAGAACCGGAGAAATTAGAAGTCTTAGCAGAAGACATCCCTATAGATATTGTTTATGAAGACGATGATTTGATGATTATCAACAAGCCTGTCGGCATGGTTGTTCATCCGGCACCTGGCAACTATACAGGTACCTTGGTTAATGCCCTCATGTTTCACAGTGAGAAGCTGTCGTCAATCAACGGGGTGATAAGACCTGGTATTGTTCATAGAATTGACAAGGACACATCGGGTCTTTTGATGATCGCAAAGACAGATCAAGCACATCAGTCTCTTGCAGACCAATTGAAAGAACACAGCATTACTAGAAAGTACGTTGCCATTGTTCATGGTTGTATCTCTTCTGAAACAGGGACCGTTAAGGCGCCTATCGGCAGGAGTCCTAAAGACCGTTTGAAAATGGCTGTTAATGAAAGAAACGGTAAGGAAGCGACCACGCATTTTAGGGTGATCAAAAGGTTTAAGAATTACACATACATCGAGTGTCAGTTAGAAACAGGCAGAACCCATCAGATTAGGGTTCATATGGCTTATATCGGTCATCCTCTTTTAGGTGATCCTGTTTATGGTGTGAAAAAGCCTAAAATCAAACATGAAGGTCAACTGCTACATGCAAAGACGCTTGGATTTGTTCATCCTTCCACAGGTGAAGAGGTCTTGTTTGATTCTGAAGTGCCGGAAATATTTGAAACAATGTTTAAGAAAATCAAAGGTGTAGAAGGAGGTCCTCATGCAATTTAAAGCCCTTATTATGGATGGCAAAGCAATGGTAAGATCTATGACGAGAATATCTCATGAAATCATAGAGCATAATAAAGGTATAGACGATGTTATTATCGTTGGTATTCATTCTAGAGGTGTACCTTTAGCAGAAAAAATTGCTGAACGCATCAATGTTATAGAAGGTAAATCTGTATCAGTTGCTACCTTGGATATCACCAAATACAGAGATGATATCAGTCAGGAAGAAAAGGACCTTAAGAAGACTTTTGAATCAACATTAAAAGGTTTCGATGTGAAGAACAAACACATCGTTTTAGTAGATGATGTACTCTATACAGGTAGAACTGTTAGAGCTGCTTTAGATGCGGTTATGGATATTGGAAGACCCTTGACCATTCAGTTGGCTGTTTTAGTTGACAGAGGCCATAGAGAGCTGCCTATACGCCCTGATTATGTTGGTAAAAACGTACCGACTTCAAGTAAGGAAAGTGTCAAGGTTCACCTAAAAGATGTAGATGGTACTGATGAAGTTGTTATTTACAGTAAATAGAAAATTTATGCTTATACCCAGTGAAAACTGGGTATTTTTAATTTGGAGCGTTTTTTATCAAAAGCGACATAAATTCACGCTTTGAGGAGTTTTTTATTAGGCAAACCTTTTCATTTTTACAAGGAAAAAAGCCTGGAAAAATAGGGAACGTTTTCCCAGAATTTTCACAAAATATTTACAAAATCATCATTTTTTTATTAAGAAAAAGCGTTATAATAAGTAAAAAAAGAGGAGCGGAAATGGTAAAAAGATTATTAAAAAGAAATGCGTTGGATATTTACTTATTCAACAAGGGTGAGAATTTTAAATCTTACAAGGTATTGGGTGCACATATTAGGAAAAGAGATGGCATATCAGGCGTTGAGTTTACAGTATGGGCACCAAAAGCAAAACAAGTAAGTTTGGTTGGCGACTTTAATGGTTGGAACATACATGAGTGTCCCATGATGCCAGTAGAAGATACAGGCATGTGGCATGCTTTTGTGCCTGAAGTAGAAGAGTTTTCTTTATACAAATATGCTGTCATGGATTATCAGGATAAGGTAACATTAAAGGCTGATCCATTTGCCTTCTTTTCAGAAGTAAAGCCAAACACAGCATCACGAGTCTATGATTTAAAGGGTTATAAATGGAATGACGCTAATTGGATGAGAAATCGTAAGAAGAAAAGTCCTTACAAATCTCCGCTTAATATATATGAACTACATCTTGGTTCTTGGGACCATCATGAAGAAGGCTATATGACCTATGGTCAAATGGAGGAAAAACTGATTCCTTACATCAAGTCAATGGGTTACACCCACATTGAGGTCATGCCTTTAACAGAACATCCATTTGATGGTTCGTGGGGTTATCAGGCAACAGGTTATTTTTCAATTACTTCTAGGTATGGTACGCCAAAAGACTTTATGAGTTTTGTTGATGCCTGTCATAAGGCTGGTATAGGTGTGCTTTTGGACTGGGTACCATGTCACTTCTGTAATGATGAACATGGTCTTAGACGATTTGATGGCACTGAAACGTTCGAACATTCTGACAAAACATTTGCTGACAATGAACTATGGGGTACAACCAACTTCGATTATGCAAAAACACAGGTACAGTCATTTCTCATCTCAAATGCCTTGTTTTTCTTGGAGAAGTTTCATATAGACGGCTTAAGGGTTGATGCAGTTGCCTTTATGTTGTATCAAGGCTATACAACACATCAGAGTCATGTAAACGAGGATGCCGTTAATTTTCTTCAAAGACTCAACAAAGAGGTCTTTGCTAGATATCCGGATGTTTTGATGATGGCTGAAGAATCCAGTGCTTGGCCTCTTGTAACAGCACCTATCCACGATGGTGGTTTGGGCTTTAACTTTAAGTGGAACATGGGTTGGATGAACGATATGCTGGAATACATGGAAATGGATTATCATGACCGTCACAATAATCATAAGGCCATTACATTTTCAGTTATGTATGCATTTACAGAAAACTTTATATTGCCACTTTCTCATGATGAAGTGGTTCATGGCAAGAAGTCACTACTTAATAAAATGCCGGGCGATTATTGGCAAAAGTTTGCCAACTTAAGAATGTTCTATGGCTATATGTATGCTTATCCAGGTAAAAAGCTCTTATTTATGGGTGGTGAGCTTGGCCAGTTTATTGAATGGGATTATGAAAGACCCATCGATTGGTTCTTAAGAGATTACGATAAGCATAGAGAAATGGAACTGTGTGTTAAAGACTTAAACCACTTCTACACAAAAGAAGAAGCCTTTTATTTCAACGATGATCAATACAAGGGATTTGAGTGGATTGACTATTCAAACAATGAGCAAAGCATCATCTCATTTGTCAGAAATGGAGAAAAAGAAAATATATTGGTGGTATGTAATTTCACACCAGAAGTTTATAAGTCTTTTGAGTTAGGTGCGCCATATATGGGTAACTATATAGAGGTGCTGAATACAGACGATGTCAAGTACGGGGGCTCAGGATTTTGCTCTAAACAAAGAGTGAAAGCTGTTAAGAAACAAGCCCACGGTCGACCGCAAAGTATTCAAATTGATATTGCACCACTTGCGACCATGTACTTCAAGATAGAAAAGACAGAGGAGATACGAGATGAGAATGTATAAAAAAGAAATGATTGCAATGATCCTAGCTGGTGGACAGGGATCTAGATTAAAAGACCTGACACATAAGATAGCAAAGCCTGCCGTACCATTTGGCGGCAAGTATAGAATCATTGATTTTGCATTGAGCAATTGTGCCAATTCGGAAATTGATACAGTAGGAGTATTGACCCAGTATGAACCTTATGTTTTATCAACACATATCGGTATTGGTTCACCTTGGGATTTAGATAGAAGACACGGTGGTGTAAGAGTTTTACCGCCTTATTACAATCAATTGGGTGGTAGATGGTATAAGGGCACTGCCAATGCTATATATGAAAACTTATCCTTTATTGAAAGATATGACCCTGAGTATGTTTTGATCTTGTCAGGTGACCATATCTACAATATGGATTACTCAAAGATGCTTCAATATCATAAGAAGAAGAAGGCAGAAGTAACCATAGCTGTTAAGGGTGTGACTATGGAAGAAGCCACAAGATTTGGTATCTTAAGTGCGGATGAAAGTGGAAGAATCTATGATTTTGAAGAAAAACCTGCACATCCTAAATCAACAAATGCTTCTATGGGGATTTACATATTCAATTGGTCTTTGTTAAAAGAAGCTTTAACAGACGATGAAGCCAACTTGGAATCGAAAAATGACTTTGGTAAAAACATCATTCCGAAGCTTCTTTCAGATAATGCAGATATATTTGCTTATGAGTTTGAAGGTTACTGGAGAGATGTAGGTACTGTAGAATCTTTATGGGAAGCCAATATGGATCTTTTAAATAGAAACTCTGATTTGGACTTATTTAACAAGGCGTGGCGCGTTTATTCAGCCAATACCATCAGTCCGCCTCAGTTTATAGCGCCGACTGCAAATGTTGAAAATTCACTTATTAATGATGGTTGTATCATTGAAGGCAATGTCAAGAAGTCGATTATTTCAACCAAAGTTAAGATAGGTAAGAACTCAACCATTACAGAATCGGTTATTATGCCGGATGCAATCATTGAAGAAAATGTTGTACTTCACAAGACCATTGTTATGAGTGGTGCGGTTGTAAAAGACAACACAATTGTTGAAGGTAGTGACGACAATGTTATCATTGTAACAGGCAAGGAGGCATAATATGAATGAAATGATGGGTATTATAAATTTATCTGCATCAACAGAAAGACTCAAGACCTTAACGGAAATTAGGACCATTGGCTCGATTCCTATTGGTGGTCGTTATAGGGTTATTGATTTCACTTTATCCAATATGGTTAATTCAGGTGTTACCAATATCGCTATCTGCACCCAGGGACGTGCAAGATCCTTGTATGACCATGTGGGGTCAGGTAAACACTGGGATTTAGACAGGAAGAAAGATGGCTTGTTCTACTTCCATCCAGAAGCCTCTTCAGTGGATATTGTCCAGAAAAAGGGTGACATCGAAATCTTTAATTCAATGCTTTCTTACATTAGAAAGTCAAAGCAGGAATATGTATTTTTATCAAGATCCTACATGGTATGCAATGTGGATTTAGAAGATATGCTAGACTACCATAAGGAACAAGAGGCTGATATCACAATTTTATACAAGCGTATGAACAACCATGTCAGACGTTTTGTAGATTGTGATACTGTCAACATTGATGAAAATGACGATATCATTTCTATGGGGAAAAATCTAGGTAAGAAGAAGTACTACAATGTTTCTATGGAAATGTATATTATGAAACGTGAGCTTTTGATTGAGCTTATAGAAGAATCGATTCACTTGGGTAATGTGGATTACTTAAAGCAGTGTATCTTTAATCAAATTGGTGAGTTGAAGGTGAAAGGTTTTGCCTTTGATGGCTACTTGGCCTGCATCAATACCATTCAAAATTTCTACAGAACCAATATGGATATGTTGTTGCCAGAAGTTCAGAAGGAACTCTTCCATGCGGATGATTTGATTTATACAAAAATCAAAGATGAACCGTCAACCTATTATGCAGACGATTCTTATGTATCCAACTCTTTGGTGTCATCGGGTTGCATCATAGAAGGTATTGTAGAAAATTCTATCTTGTCTAGAGGGGTTCATGTTAAAAAGGGTGCCATCATAAGAAATTCAATTGTCATGCAGAATTCTAAGGTTGGCGAGACGGCTAACATCAATCATATGATTTTAGACAAGAATGTAGAAATCAGTGATAAAAGAGTATTTAATGGAGATGTCGATCATCCATTTGTAATAGCAAAAAATTCGAAAGTATAGAGGTAAGAACATGAAAGTTTTATTTGTTTCTGCTGAAGTCGTACCATTTTCAAAGACCGGAGGTCTTGCAGATGTGGCTTATTCACTGCCGAGAGCCCTTATAAAAGAAGGCGTGGATGTTAGGGTTATGACTTCTAGAAACTTTCACAATAGAAAAGTAGATGTAGAGGAAAGACATCTTTTAAACACAGAAGTAGAAGTTGGTTGGAGAAAGCAGTACTTGGGGATTTCCATGACTGAGTTTAACGATATTCCTTTTTACTTTTTAGACAATGAATACTATTTTAAAAGAGAAGGCATATATGGTCATTTTGATGATGCAGAAAGGTATTCTTACTTCTGTAGGGCTGCACTTGAAGCTTTGATTCATCTGGATTTCGAGCCTGACCTGATTCATTTTAATGATTGGCATACAGCTATGATTCCTTTGTTGATGAAAAAGCACTATGGCCATATAGAAAAGTTTTCAAACATTAAAACTGTCTTTACCATTCATAATTTAAGATACCAAGGCGTCTATGATGCTCAGGTTCTAAACGAACTCTTAAACCTAGATTATTCTGAATTTGAATCTGGTGCAGTTGAGTTTTTTGGCGGCATCAACTTTATGAAGTCAGGTATTACTTTTGCAGATGCTGTAACGACTGTTAGTGATACTTATGCCAAGGAAATCAAAGAGCCTTACTTTGGTGAAAAGTTACATGACTTAATTAGAGACCATGAAGAGAAACTCCATGGTATTGTTAATGGTATAGATTTTGAGATATACAATCCAGAAATTGATCCGAAAATTGTAAAGAACTACACATATAAAAATTCATCTAGAAAACAAATTAACAAGGAACACTTACAAAATATCATGGGATTAAAAAAGTCAAAGAGACCCCTAATTGCCATGGTATCTAGACTGGCTGACCAAAAGGGATTGGATCTTTTAGAGCATATTATTGAAGAGCTCTTAGAACTGGATATCCAACTGGTTGTACTGGGGTCAGGTGAAGAAAAGTATGAAAACATGTTCAAACATTTTTCATATCACTATGAAAATTTATCGGCGAGTATCGGTTTTAATGAGGAACTTGCACATGAGATTTATGCAGGTGCAGACATGCTATTAATGCCTTCCTTATTTGAACCATGTGGCTTGTCGCAGTTGATATCTCAGAGATATGGTACAGTGCCAATTGTACGTGAAACAGGTGGTTTAAGAGATACGGTTATTCATTATAACAAGTATACACAGGAAGGTTCAGGATTTTCATTTGGATCATACAATGCTCATGAACTCTTGTTTGCGGTCAAACGAGCATTAGAGCTTTACGACAATAAAAAAGAGTGGAGAGGACTTGTCAAAAACATCATGCAGTTAGATACTTCATGGAAGCAATCTGCACTTAAATACAAGGCGCTTTATCAAGATTTGATTGGAGTGTAAAATGGTTACAAAAGCACAATTTAAAAAAGATTATCTAAAAAAGCTGACTGTAAAAAGTGGGCGAACAATAGAAGAAGCATCAAGGTGGGACCAATATCACGCACTGGCGTCCATGGTCAGAGAGTATGCTTCTATGGACTGGGTAGATACCAATAATCGTTATGATGACAAAGCTTGTAAACAAGTTTTCTATTTCTCAATAGAGTTCTTAACAGGTAAGTTTTTAATGAATAACTTAATTAATCTAGGTTTGGATGAAACGGCTTCTGAGGTTTTGGATGAACTGGGACTTGATTTGGAAGATATCGCCAGCATTGAAAAAGATCAAGGTCTTGGTAATGGTGGTTTGGGTAGATTGGCTGCGTGTTTTATGGACTCTATGGCAGCCCTAGCCATTCCTGGTCATGGTTGTGGTATTCGTTACAACTATGGTCTCTTTGAGCAAAAGATCATCAATGGCTATCAGGTTGAGTTTCCAGACAGGTGGCTAAACAACAGAAATGTTTGGGAAGTTAAGAAGGCTGATAAGTCTGTAGAAGTTCATTTTTATGGTGATGTTAAATTAGAAAATGGTCGTTATTTTCTAGAAAATACAACACCTGTACTTGCTGTGCCTTATGACACACCGGTTGTAGGTTATAAAAATGATACGGTTAATACTTTGAGACTTTGGTCCGCTCAGGCTATTAATAAAGAGTTTGACTACTCGACATTCTCTAGAGGCGAGTACATGGATGCCTTTAAGAAGAAGTATGATGTAGAGTCTATTTCTCAGGTGCTTTATCCAAATGATTCTTATGATGAAGGTAAAGTATTAAGATTAAAGCAGGAGTATTTCTTTGTTTCTGCAGGTATACAAGGCATTATCCGGTCATTTAAGAAGCTGGGTAAACCGATGGCTAAGCTGTATGATTATATTTCTATTCATATCAATGATACCCATCCTTCCATGGCCATTCCTGAGCTTATGAGAATTCTGATGGATGAAGAGGGCTTTGGTTGGGATGAATCTTGGTCTATAGTGGAAAAAACATGTTCCTATACCAACCATACCATTTTATCTGAGGCCTTAGAAAAATGGCCTGTAGAGATGTTCTCCAAGTTGCTGCCGAGAATATATATGATCATTGAAGAAATCAACAAACGCTTCTGTCTAGACTTGTTTGAGGTTTATCATAAGACCCAAGAAGAAGTCAACCGTATGGCGGTTATTGGTCATGGTGAAATCAGAATGGCCCACTTGGCTATTATCGGGTCTCATTCTATCAATGGTGTGGCTAGACTGCATACTGAAATTCTTAAAAACAAAGAGTTAAAAGATTTTTACAATATCATGCCGGCCAAGTTTAACAATAAGACCAATGGTATTACTCATAGAAGGTGGTTGATCAACTCTAATCCAGAACTATCAAAGGTGATTACAAAATATATTGGCGATTATTGGATCAGAGATCCTCAGCACCTTAGAGAGTTGATGAAGTTCATTGATGACAAGGACTTCAGACAAGAAATAGATGATGTTAAGAGAAAGAATAAAGAGGCGCTTGCAGCTTACATCTTAAAGCACAACAACATTGTTGTAAATCCAGATTCTATATTTGATGTACATGCAAAGAGACTTCATGAATACAAACGTCAGACCTTAAATATACTCCATATCATGTACTTGTATAACCGTCTTTTAAAGAATCCGGACGAGGACTTTGTGCCTAGAACCTTTATATTCGCAGCCAAGGCTGCACCGTCTTATTATATAGCCAAGCAAACCATCAAGCTCATTAACACGGTAGCGGACCTTGTGAACAACGACACAAGAATCAAAGACAAGATCAAGGTTGTTTTCTTAGAAAACTATTCTGTTTCTCTTGCTGAAATTCTTATGCCGGCAGCAGATGTTTCTGAACAGATATCTACAACCACTAAAGAAGCTTCAGGTACAGGTAACATGAAGTTTATGATGAACGGTGCTGTAACCATTGCGACTTTAGATGGTGCCAATGTAGAGATTCATGAACAAGTTGGGGAAGATAATATTGTCTTGTTTGGTTTGACGGAAGAAGAAGTCTATGAACTTTATGAACGTCATGAGTATAAGACAGACCACATTATAGAAAATGACCCTAGAATCAAAGAAGTGCTAGACCAGCTCATTAATGGATTTTTGGGTGTGGATAAAGAAGAATTCCAGATAATCTATGATTCTGTGGTATACAATGATGAGTATTTTGTTTTAAAAGACTTTGACTCTTATGCAGCAGCTCAAGAAAGAATTGGACATTATTATACAGATGAGGATATTTGGCTTAAAATGGCCATCACCAATATTGCTCATTCAGGTGTATTCTCAAGTGATAAAACCATTCAAGAATATGCATCGGGTATATGGGAAACGGACCGTGTACCTAAATAGGAAGTGACATATGATTAAAGCGCAAGTAAGTAATAAAATATTAAATCAGTCATATGGTGTCAAGATTCAGGGAGATCAAACTAGTTTTACTATTTGGTCTCCTTCTGCAAATAAGTTGCAGCTGTGTCTGTACAGGACTTCTAAAGCCATAAGACGTAAGATATACGATATGACCTGTGAAGATGATATCTGGTCTATTGTATTTGATGAAAATTTAGAGGGGTATTTTTATACCTTTTTAAAGGATGGATTTGAAATTGTCGATCCCTATGCCCAGTCGGTTAATGGTAACTCGACTAAAGGTGCAGTCCTATCGGCAAAAGATGTTAATCCTGAAGGTTTTTTAGACCATAAAAGACCAAAGCCTATTAAAAAGTCTGAAGCTATAATTTATGAACTTCATGTTAAAGATTTTTCAGTCGGAGAACACATGCCTTTTGAATATGGCGGTAAGTACTTGGCCTTTACTGAAAAAGGTCTTACTTATCAAGGGGAGAAGATAGGTATTGATCACTTGATCGAGCTTGGGATTACCCATGTTCACTTGCTACCTATCTACGACTTTATCACAGCCAATGATTATGATGATGAATCATACAACTGGGGTTATGATCCTTACTTGTTTAATGCCCCTGAAGGTTCTTATTCGACAGATCCAGATGACCCTAAGTCAAGAATCCTTGAGTTAAAGACCTTGATTCAGGCCCTCCATGAGGCGGATATCTTCGTTGTTTTGGATGTTGTTTACAACCATACCTACTTTGGTGGTACATCTAATTTTCATCGCTTGATGCCTTTTGTTTTTCATCGATTTGATGATAAGGGACATTTCCAAAATGGATCAGGCTGCGGCAATGAGCTGGATACGGAACATCCATTTGTTAGAAGGTTTATTTTAGACTCGCTTAAATTTTGGCTAGAGGTTTATCAGGTCGATGGTTTTAGGTTTGACTTGATGGGACTCTATGATGCTGAGTTTTCAAAGATGATCAGTGATGAACTGAGCGTGATTGAGCCTGATATCCTTTTATATGGCGAGCCTTGGACCGGTGGTCCTTCAGGTCTTTTGCATGACAAACAGATGCTTAAAGGCAAGCAGAGGGAAACAAGAATATCTCTTTTTAATGATGACTTTAGAAATGCCATCAAAGGTAGCAATGACGGCGAAGACTTGGGTTTTGTAGGTGGGGGTATATACAGAAAAGAAGACATTTATGCAGGCTGTTATGGGTCTATACACTTTAACCATGACATCATTGGTTTTTCAAGAATAGCCAGTGATTCCATCAACTATGTCTCAAGTCACGACAATTTGATTTTAATGGACAAAATTGCAAAATCAGACCATCACAGACCATTTGAAGAAAAGCAAAACATGAACACAACAGCCCTTGCTATGGTCTTGTTATCCTTTGGTATACCTTTTATACAAGCGGGTACAGAGTTTCTTAGAAGCAAGTATGGCGACCACAACTCATACAAGTCTTCTGCCTTTGTAAACAGAATCCACTGGTCTTATAAACACGCTCATCGTCATGTTTATGACTTTATCAAGGAAGTGATTGCCTTTAGAAAGTCTCAAAAGGTATTTACCTTAGAAGATCCTGAAGTGATCAAGAAGTCGGTCCATATGTTTGATGACATAGAAGGTGTGGTCAGGTACTTGATAGAGAGTCCATATGATGAGGATGAGGATATGATCTACATTGCCTACAATGGTTCTTCTAAAGACAAGTCTTTCTATGTAGATGGCTTTAAAATCAGAATAGATGGGGCCCTTTATTACCATGATAAGTGTTTTATTGAAGACAACATTTTGCATCTGCCAAGATATTCTTCTGTTGTACTTATTAAAAATAAATAAACATTATGTGAAAAGAATAGGAGAAATCCTATTCTTTTGTTGTTTTCATCATATTTGAGGTATAAAATTAAAAGGGATTGACATAATTTTGAAATGAGGATATATGTTAGATATTAGAGAAGAAAAAGACTTATTGATTATAAAACCACTCTGGCAGGCGCTTAACAGGCATCATATGGTTCACTCTAGACATTTTGATCACCTGTATAGAAAAAATACTTTTGAAGCTAGAATTGAGAAGTTTGATGCAGTGGATGACTATAGACTTGAAATCATTTGCCAGGACAAAAAACCTCTGGGCTATATTTTAGCCAGTATGAAGGACGGTGTTGGAGAAATCGACTCCTTCTACATTTATGATGATTTAAGAGGTCTAGGTTTAGGAGAATATTTAATGAAAAGAATGATCCTTTGGCTCCAGTCAAATGGGGCTGAAAGTGTGGTGGTCGATGTTGCGGCTGGTAATGAAGAGGTCATTGGATTTTATCATAAGATGGGATTTTACACGTCGAAACATACTATGAGATTGGGAGAGTAAAATGAGAAAACTGATATCTGTAATTTTAGTCATAGGGGTTATATCGGCCGGTTTGTGGTATATCTTACGAGAGCCAGACAAGCCGATTGAAGAAGCGAATGAACCTGTAATAGTAGAAGAAGAGGATGTAAGCCTAGAGCCTATGACCATGTCTGTGGAGGCCCTTGATTCTGATGAATATGGTATACGTCAGGATACTGGCTTTAGACTCTTAACAAATCAAAGTCTTTCTGTTGAGGAACTGAAAAAAGAGATTAGCATTGAACCTCAAACAGATTTTGAAGTGGTTAAGGTCACTGATGAAGAGTATTTAATCAAGCCTAAAACAGAACTTTTGAAAAATAAGGTTTACGTTGTTTCTTATGTTGCCTTAGATTATGGTAAGGCTTTTCAAGTAGTGGACGATTTGAGATTAACAGAGAAGTATCCTGGCAATCAAGCTTATGATGTCCCAACAAGGACGTTGTTAGAGATGCATTTTAACTCTAAGAAGATAGAGGATTTTAAATCGCATTTTATGATTGAACCTGAGGTAGAAGGCTCATTTACTTTTGATGAAAACATTGTTACTTTTGTCCCTAAGAAACTAGAAGCTGGTAAAAACTATAAGGTCACCATTACGGCTGGTCTTTCTGATGGCGAAAGAACATTAACAGAAGATATCTCTTATTCATTTACAACTGGTTATGGAGATGATTTTTCAAGGAATACTTATTACTCGCTTACCAACGTACTGCCAAATGAAGCTGCTACGATTTCTGTGCTTGGCTACAATAACAGAGATCTTTATAATATGAAGATCTACCAAGTGGGTGATTATGAGTTATTTAAGCAGTCTTATGATGATTATTACAACAAGGCCAATCCTGATTTTGACTATGACCTTGTTTATGATGAAGATGCAAATACATCAACTTATCAATACAGAGATTACCTTGAAGTACCTGGTCTTGAAAAAGGTAGGTACATTGTAGAGTTAAGTGCCAATGGCTTTAAGCAGTATACTTTTTTACAAGTAAACAGCTTACAGGTTTACTACACAGCGACTGCTGAAGATGAACTTTTATGGATGATTGACCATGAAAACAAGAAGCCGCTTTCAGGCGTTGATGTTTATGATGACGGTCAATTAGTAGGCCAGTCAGATGATAATGGTACACTATTAGTGGATTATAAGTCTGATAGAGACTACACAGTAGTGTATGATGGCGAAACTTACCTGATTAACACCCACAAGAACAATTACTTTGAACCTTACTATTACTATGGCAACACCAATAGTGACTACTGGTCATTTATCTATAAAGACAGGTCGGCCTATTTACCAAATGATCAGGTTCATGTCTTTGGATTTGTTAGAGCTTTTGATGACTCAGATCTAGAAAATCTGACCTTAACGCTTGGCCATAATTGGCGCGAGGATGTCTTTATAGAAAAAGATGTAGTCTTGAGTCCTTACCAGACCATAAGTGAAACATTAGACTTAGGCGATTTGGAGTCTGGATATTATTCACTTCGCTTGAATGTAAACGGTCAAACCATAGAAAGTCAGGAACTTATAATCAATAAGTATGAAAAGCCTGAAGTTTACTTGGAAACTGCAATTGATAAAGAGGTGGTTTTTACTGGAGAGACGGTTAAACTGGATGTCCATGCCAAATACTTCAATGAACTGCCTTATGAAGGCATGAAAATTGGCATCTATAACGACGGAACCTACAAGGGTGAACAAGTGACAGACGACCAAGGTTATTATGGCGAAGAGATTAAAATGACTTCTAACCGAGCGTCTTGGTATCCAAGTATGATAGGTATAAATGTTGAAGCTAGAGGTATTGAAGATACCTATGTCAACTCAAGAAAGTTTGTAGAAGTTTTTCCTCGAGATATTATGATCTTAGGTGAGACTGAGGGCCTTGAAGATACATGCAGGGTTTCCTTTGATGTGTATACCATAGATTTAAGTGGTTATGATGGCAACTTCGGCGAAAATTATGAAAACATTAAAGGCCAGGCCATAGACGTTGATTACACAGTTAACATTGTTGATCGCTATACAGAAAAAACCTTTTTAGGCACCTTTATAAATCCTATACATAAGGTTTCTTACGACAAATATGATTACGAAAGAAAAAGTAAAAATCTTAATCCAATAGAGGCTAGTACATCGGAAGGTAAGGGTGTATTTGACTTTCCTGTTGAAGATGAACATTCTTACGAAATTACCATTCAAACAAGGGATACTCAGGGGAGAAAGACAACTTACCAACTCTATTATGGGACTTCATCTTATGATTATTTCTATTCAAGTGATGACTTTTATAGATTATCAAGCTTTGTAGACAAGAAATATGATATTGGTGATGATGTTTCTTATGAGGTTTTATTATCTGATGAGCCTATAGAAGCTTCTAACGATGACTATATGTTGGAGTTAAGACTGCGTGATGGCTTACTGGATTATAAGGTCCTTGATAAAGCAGCCAATACTTTTGAGTTCAAAGAAGATTATCGACCAAATATGTTGCTTAAAGTAGTTTACTATGATGGCCATGTATTTTCTATATTACCTAAATGGGACAGTCAGCTGATCCCTTATGATTATGAAACTCTAGAAGCTGATTTGACTTATGATTTAGAAAAAGTTGATTATAAACCAGGTGAGAAGGCTGAAGTTCTATTTAACGTTACATATGAAGGAAGGCCTTTTAATGGCATGCTCAATGTTTCTGTAGTGGATGAAGCTTACTTTGCCTTGTATGAAGATTATTTTGATTTGGATTCAGCCCTACATACCTATGTCTATACAGATGGTATATTGGCAGAAGGTTCTACACTTGAAACAGCAACAGAAACTGCTTTTGGTGCCGAAATGGGTGAAGGTGGCGATGGTGAATACCTTCGTGATGATTTTAAAGATACCGCCTTTTTTGAAGCGGTAGAAGTTATAAATGGCCAGGCTAGAGTAGAGTTTGAATTACCTGATAATCTGACTTCTTGGAGACTGACTTTACATGCTGTGAATGAAGACTTACAATACAAACAGTTGAAGGGCAACATCTACGTTAAATTACCTTTCTTTGTTAGATCTTTTATAAATGATGAATACCTTACAGGAGATGAACTGGCTCTGACAGCCTCTTGTGATGGAGATGATGTGACAGATGAAAGTGAGGTTTCTTATACCGGTCAACTCATAAGAGATGACGAGGTGACTGAAACAATGGTAGACGTCAGTGGTAAAGGTCGAATCTCTATACCGCTTGGTCCACTTGAAAAAGGAGACTATGAGACTGTTTTAGAAGGTAGGTTTGGTGGGCTTTACGATGGTATTAAGGAGTCTATCACTGTTAAAGATTATTATATTGAAGCGACACATAAAATCACTTCAACTTTAACAGAAACTTATGAAAAGAAATATGATCGTAAAACTAAGTTTTCAATATACAATAAGGCTGCAAGAGATTTTATGGACAGAGTTTATGATGCCACTTTTAGGTCGTCTTACAGACTAGAAGAAATCATCGGTTCGGAATATGCCTTAACTATATTGTCCAGATATTTTGATGTACTTAAAGAAGACACGATCCTTTCTAATTACCAAAACTACGATGGTGGTTTAAAACAACTACCGACAGGAGAATCATCTTTAGATACTTCTAGTTTGATTATGGCTACACGTATTGGACTTGACCACTTTAATGTGGATAACTTAGAAGGCTATTTGATGGCTAGACTTCGTTCAGGTGAACTTCTAGCTTTAGACCGCGCCAAGGTATTATGGGCCTTGGCTTCTAATGATAAACCTGTTCTGCTTGCTATCGACAAGTATTTAGAAGAAAGTGTTGAAATGGATAATGGTGAGAAACTCTATATTGCCATGGCCTTAGGCGAATTAGGTGATAAAACACGTGCCAAAGAATTAATGGATCAGGTATTGGATGCAGATTTACTTAATTTATCTGATGGACAGAAGCTACTCTGTGGTGTTTATGCTTTAAGGCTTGGACTGGATCATGAAGACTTTAACGAAACGTATACAGACAAGTTTGATTCTGATGACACGCTTGCTATAGAAAAGCTCTATTATATTGATAATTATGACATAACTTTTGATCAATCAGCTTTCAGCTACACGCTTAATGGTCAAGAAAAAAAGGTTGATCTTCCAGATGCAAAAGCTGTAATAATCGAGACTCAAGAAGGGGATGAGATTAGCTTTTCAGATGTATCAGATGATATTATTGTCGATGAATGGTTATCTCTATACGGCACAGATTATGCAGACTATAAAGATCAAACAGCTACTGTTTCTGTAATGGTAGACAGTCCAATCACACTAGGTGATAGGGTGAAGGTGACTTATAAATACAATAAACCATTTCGTGAATCTACTGTGATTTATTCAAGAGTGCCGGCAGGCTTTGAGTTTGTAGGTGGTCCTGCTTATGCAGACAATCAAGATTTAAGAATTTATGTGCCTTACGACCAGACCTCTGGTACAATTGACCTTTATTTCTCAGCAAACCAAGCTGGTAAATATCAGTTCGAACCTTCTATTATTCAAATGATGTATAAAGGACATATTTACTTTACAGATCCTCAAGTTTTAGAGGTTGGTTATGAATAGTCTTGGACCAATCATTTTGGTCCTGCTTTCTATGATTGGTTTTTCACCTGAAGACCATCAATATGTCTACAATGAGGCAACTTATGATTTGCTTTCCTCTGTAGAAGAAGAGAGTATTAAAGGCATGATTGTCCCACATCATACTGTTCCAATGGATATCATCGTGGACATGTATAAGAGGGCGCCTGATGTGAAACATATTCTTCTAATCAGTCCAGATCATTTTTTAGATGAAGACAGACATGTTACAACTTCTAAGCAGGATTGGTCTGGTGGATTTGGGAAAATACTCAATAACAAAGACTTGACTTCTAGTCTGCTGGCTTTGGACTTTGTTAAGGAAAATGACAGGGAAATTTTCATAGAACATGGACTTAATACCCATATTCCTTTGATTGCCAAATACTTTCCTGAAGCAGATCTGAGTAATTTGATGATTTCTAAGAATACAGATTATCATGAACTGAATGAACTTTTGGATGCACTACCAGATGATCTGTTTATTATAGCATCTGTTGATTTTTCTCATTATTTGACCTATAAAGAAGCATGTGAAAATGATGAGAAAACACTTGAGATGATGGAAAAGAAAAATTACGATGAATTTTTTGTTAAAAGTGATGCTTACTTTGATTCACCAATGTGTTTGTATGTGATTTTTAAGTATTATGAAGACTTTGCCATGGAGGTGTTTGAGAACAAAAATGCTGCAGATTATCTAGGTTCTTACTACAATACAACCTCATATTTTACCATAGGATTTAAATAGACAACACTTTTGTTGTCTTTTTCTATACCTAATTATCATGTATAATAAGAGTGTAGAAGGAAGTCGTTATTATTGGAGGTTTATATGAAAAAATTAGTGATTGGACTTCTCTTACTGTCACTTACAGGTTGTCAGTCTGGTGAACTTGAAGCTTTACAAAAGGAAAGAGATCAGCTTTTGGGTGAAGTAGAAATGCTTAAGGAAAATCGACTTGATTTAATGGATCAAATAAAGACCATCTCTGAAGAGAAAATGGTCTACTATAATGATAATGAAACACTAAAAGCGGACTTGGAAGCTTGTGAAGACGAAAAGCAAGCCTCAATACTAGAAAAGGATGCTTTAGAAAAGAGTTTAGAAGATATATCTACAAACGCCTTTGAAGCACAGTATAATTTTGATGTTCAGGTGATGCAGACCTTTGATGGTCAGGTGAGGTTTATGTTTGAACCATCGGCTATACCTCATGCCCAGCTCTATATTTTATTAGGTGACAAGCCTGAATTGAATAATTTGACTGATGCAAACAATGAAACCATAACATTTGGTGACAATGAGTATGAAGTTGTTTCCTTTCAAGTAGAAGGCAGTGTTTATAGTTTTAAATGGTCTAACATCGAGTGGAATGAATCTTTTACAGAGTATGAAATAGCAGAAACAATCAAGGCTGTAGACGAAGTTAATAATCAACGCATCAACATCCATACAGTTTTACCTGAAGGTCTACCTAGTCAAGTGGTGGAGTGGAAAAACTCTAAAGGCCAAGTTTTTAGTGTTTTACTAGGTTACGATGGCGTTGGTTTTGAAGGTACTATTATAGAATGTGAATAGGAGAAGATATGTATACAGGAGAAAAGATAAGGCTTAGAGCCTATACAACAGGTGACATAGAACAAGCACAGGCTTATGTGAACGATCCAGAAGTAAAGCACTATTTAACACCAACAGTCCCTTTTCCTTTGACTTACTCGGACGAAAAGAAGTTCATCGAAGGTATGTCGGCTTTTAAAGATGCCTACTCATTTGCCATAGATACTTTAGAAGGTAAGTATATTGGAGGCTGTGGTCTTAATAAAGTAGACTGGAAGAACAGAACGTGTGTAGTTGGTATCTTTATTGGTGATAAGTCCTATTGGGGCAAAGGCTATGGTACTGATGCCATGAAGGTTTTAATTAATTTTATTTTTGATGAAATGAACTTAAATAGGATTGAGTTGAATGTTTATTCTTTCAATGAAAGAGCCATTAAATCTTATGAAAAGTGTGGCTTTGTAAAAGAAGGGGTCTTACGACAAGCCCTTTATAAAGCAGGTGCTTATCATGATGAAGTCATCATGTCGATTTTAAAAGATGAATATGTTCTCTAAAAAATTCTGTTCCAATAGTTAAGGAATCGCTCAAGCGATTCCTTAGTCATTTTTACAAGTACTTAAAGTAATTCTTTGCTTTGATGTCCCAGTCAGCTGATGAGGTTTGTGGTAAAGGTGAGCCATTTGGCATCATGTTTTTAGGCACAATTTCTCTACCATACTTTGTACTGAGTTTTTTTCTAACACAGGCCTCCATACGGCTGCCCTTGCAGTACATATTCACAAAACCTCTAGCGGCTGTTGACTTGCTGTATGCATCACAACACTGGACAAAAGAACAGTTATTTAGTTTTTCGCACTCTCTCATAGAATCTCCTCCTTGCTCAATAAGGTATTACCCTAAGAGTTTGATTATAAACGGCATATGCTAATTAAATGGTCTTTTTTATGCATGTGTAAAGTTTCATTATACAAAAAAGAATGCACTAGGCATTCTTTAAAAGTTTCTTGACTTCATCTTCTATTGGTGTTGTGTATAAGGTTGAATTAGTGTGGAATATAACCATACCAGGTTTGGCACCATTTGGTTTCTTTAAGTGTCTAACTTCTGTATAATCAACAGGCACCTGTGAAGATGATTGCCCCTTTGAATGGTAAGCTGCAATCATTGCTGCTTCTCTTAAAGTGGTCTCTGGGATTTCTCTTCCGTCTGCTTTGATGATAACATGTGAGCCTGGTATATCTTTTGTATGAAGCCACATGTCAGACTTGCTTGCAAACTTCATTGAAAGATAATCGTTTTGCAGATTGTTTTTTCCTACATATATTTCGTAACCATCAGATGACTGATAGTGGTAAGGTCTGCTCTTAATGGCCTTTTTCTTTTTCTGACCCTGCTTTTTCTTTAAATAACCTGTTTGGATCAGCTCTTCTTTGATTTCTTCAAAGTTATCTTGATCTGGAGATACCTCTAGGTTGTGAAGGACTTGGTTTAGGTAAAGAATTTCATGTTCTGTAATTTCCATCTGCTCTAAGACTTTGACTTGTGCAGTCTTTAACTTGTTGTATCTCTTAAAGAAGTTTTGAGCATTTTCTGAAGGCGTCTGCCTGATATCAAGTGAAATGGTAATAGGCACATTGTTGTCATAGAAGTTTTCTAATGTAACCTTATTCATGCCTTTTTCAATTCTATAGATATTTGCAAGGATCAGTTCACCCTTAATTTTGTAGTTGTCTGCTTTTTCTGCAAAGAGAAGATCTTCTTCTAAGTTTTGCATTTTCTTTTTTTGTCTATCTATCTTGTTTTGTATAGACTTTCTAAGATCGTGAGACCTTTGAAGCAGTTTGTTGACTGTGTTTTTATTTGCATAGTACTCATTGACGATCTCCACAACTGAATCAAATCTTTTTACCCTGAATTCATCTGAATGATAAGGCGACAGGTCCACAATGGTTAAATCTTTAAGTGCGTCGTTTTGTAGATAGACGACTTGGTAATAGTCATGCTTACTATTAAAGAAGTCCAAAAATACCTGGGTTAACTTTTCTTTCTGAGGATCGCTCAGTTGATCCTGATGAATAGAGAAGTCTATTTCTGCTCTTAAACACATTTCCTTTGAAATAATAGGACTGATACCTTGATAGGTCATATAGATGTGTTTAAAGACTGGTCTGGATTCGTTTTCGAAGCTTTTCATAAATCCATCATGATTTTCTGTCCTAGGATCCTTTTTCTCATTTGGTGGAAAGAGATAGGTGATGCCAGGAAAGAGCTGTCTATACCTGTTAACGCCAAGGGCTATTCTTTTGATACAGTCGATGATTTTATAGTCATCATCAACTAGTGTGATGTTAGAATGTTTGCCCATGATCTCGAAAATAAGATGTTTGATGGTTAAATCACCAAGTTCGGTTCTTGATTCTACAGTTAATATAATAACTCTTTCAAGTTCGAGTTGTTTAAAATCGATTATTTTACCGCCAGCCAAATGTTTTCTAAGTAGCATACAAAACATAGGTGCTTGGGTCGGGTTTTCTTTTTTTAGTTCAGTCAGACCAAAATAAGGCAAGTTACTGTCTGCTGATAAAAGCAATTTATAGTTTTTTCTGTTGTGTCTGATGTGTAATACAATTTCGTCATTTTCTGGTTGATGAATCTTGTCAATGCGGTTATTTACAATGATGTCCTTGATTTCATCTGTTAGAGCATTTATCGTAATTCCATCGAATGGCATTAGATCGCCCCCTTTCTATAGGGTAGTATAGCAGACTTTTCTAATCTTGACGAGTTTATTTGAGGTGTAACATGAAATTAATATTAGAATGCCTATAGTCAAGAGGGTGTAAGTATAGTATAATGAGTGGTGGTGTTTTTGAATAAATTAGGTATGAAAAACATATGATAAGTGTTATAATAATAAATAGTATATAAACCGTATAGGAGGTTTCATGGTAAACAGTATGACGGGTTATGGTCGTTCAGAACAGGAGATGGGTTTACAGAAAGTACTCATCGAAATGAAGGCCGTTAATCATAGATATTGCGACATTGTTTTAAAGATTCCTAAGAAGATGGCAATGTTCGAAGACCGCATCAAGAAATTGGTGAAGAGTCATGTGAAAAGAGGCCGTGTAGAAATCTACATGTCTTTTGAAGAAGAAAAGGGTGAAGACTTTACAGTTAAACCTAATTACGCTGTTTTAGACCAATACAAGGCAGCTTTAGATGAGATGAAAGATCGTTATGGTATTACTAGAGACTTTGATCTGAATCTATTAACAAGATTCCAAGATGTTTTTTCAGTTGAATATAAAGAAATTGATGAAGAAAAGGTTTGGGCTTTAATTGAATCTGCTGCAAAGGATGCATTGGATTCACTTACTCAAATGAGACAAGTTGAAGGTCAGAAATTATTAGATGATATTCAAGGTCGTATTCAAACCATCAAGGCAATCATTGTTGAGCTTGAAAAAAGAGCACCTGAAATCGTGGTTATTCATAAAGAAAAAATGAGAGAAAGAATCAGTGAGTTATTAGGCGAAATCGAGTTAGACGAAGCCAAACTTGCTCAGGAAGTTGCTTATTTTTCTGATAAAACCAATATTACAGAAGAACTTGTACGTTTAGACAGTCACTTAGATCAATTGGCTGGCATATTTAATGAAGACCAATCTATTGGTAGAAAATTAGACTTCTTGTTACAAGAGATCAACAGAGAGATCAACACGATCGGTTCAAAGTCACCAGATGTAGACATTTCTAATCATGTTATTGAATTAAAGAGTGAATTTGAGAAAATCAGAGAACAGATTCAAAATATAGAATAGGAGTGCTGTGTGAATAAAAAGGGTTTATTAATTGTTGTTTCTGGACCGTCAGGTGCTGGAAAGGGTACAATTTGTAAAGAAGTATTATCTAGAAGAAATGATATTTTCGTTTCTACCTCAGCAACAACGAGAGAACCACGTGATGGTGAAGTTCATGGCGTCAATTATTTCTTTGTTTCTAGAGAAGAGTTTGAAAAGAAAATTGAAGAAGAGGCATTTATTGAGTATGCTGAGGTTTATACAAACCTTTACGGCACACCAAAGGATACTGTATTAGAAAAGTTAAATAAGGGTGAAAACATACTCTTAGAAATAGATATTCAAGGGGCACTTCAAGTTAAAAAGCGCTATCCAGAAGGTGTATTTATTTTCATTTTACCTCCATCAATGGAGGAACTGAAAAATAGAATCATCGGTAGAGGTTCTGAGACACCTGAAAGTTTAGAAAGAAGATTTTCTAGTGCTTTTGAAGAAATTGAATTTGTAAATCAATATGATTATTACATTATAAATGATCAAGTAAAAAAAGCATCGGACTTAATGGAAGCCATTATTGATGCTGAGAGATGCAAGGTAATCGAAGATATTGAAGACATTGTAAAGATGTTTAAGGAGGAAGGTTAATGTTATATCCACCAGTTAATGAATTAGTAAAAAAAGCAGGTACGCGTTATGGTTTAATCATCGCTGCTGCAAAAAGAGCTAGAGAGATCATTGAAACAGATGATGAAGTCATCAGTGTTGACTCTTCAGTTGCTGTTACACAAGCAATCAATGAAATCTATGACGGCACAATCGTGACTAGAGAATTATCAGAGGATGAGTACGAAGACGAAAACCAAGAAGTAATCGTATTAGACCACGAATAAAAAAGTGAGTATACTCTTCGGGTATACTCTTTTTAGTAAGGAGAATAACATGTTAAATGGAAAACACATTGTTATAGGTGTTACAGGCGGTATTGCTGTCTATAAAGTTGTGGATGTTGTAAGCAGATTAAAAAAGCTTGGTGCAGATATTACAGTCATTATGACCAAACATGCGACTGAGTTTGTAACGCCACTAACTTTTAGATCACTTTCTTTAAACTACGTTGTTGTAGATATGTTTGAAGAGCCAAAAACATGGAATGTTGAACATATCTCTATCGCTCAAAGAGCGGATTTATTTTTGATGGCACCAGCAACTGCCAACATCATGGGTAAAATGGTTTCTGGTATTGCTGATGATATGGTATCAACGGTTGTTATGGCAACTAAAGCGCCAGTATTTATAGCACCTGCTATGAACACAGGTATGTACACAAATCCTGTGGTACAAAGAAATATGGCGGATCTTAAATCGCTTGGCTATCACTTTATTGATCCAGATTCTGGTCGTTTAGCCTGTGGTGATATCGGCATGGGTAAGTTGGCTTCTCCAGAAAGAATTGTTGAAACCATCTCAAATTTCTTGGTAAAAAAGGACTTTGAGGGCAAGAAGATTTTAATTACAGCAGGACCGACTCAGGAAGCTTTGGATCCTGTAAGATACATTACCAACCATTCCTCTGGCAAAATGGGTTATGCCATTGCTGAAGCTGCTAGAGACAGAGGGGCTGATGTAACATTGATTTCAGGTCGTGTGAATTTAGATCGACCTGCAGGTATAGAAATTGTTGATATTGTTTCTACCGAGGATATGTATCAAGCCGTTATGGATAAGATGGATGATATGGATATCATCATTAAGGCTGCTGCACCAGCAGATTATACGCCTGCATCTTACTCAGATCAGAAGATGAAAAAGTCTGATGAGGATATGAGTATTCCTTTAGAAAGAACAAAAGACATTGCTTATGAAATCAGCAAGAAAAAGACCCATCAAAAGGTGGTTGGTTTTGCTGCTGAATCTGAAAATGTCATTGAAAATGCAAAGAAGAAAATTAAGAAAAAAGACTTTGACTTTATTGTATCTAACAACATTAAACAAGCGGGTGCTGGTTTTAAGTCAGATACAAATATCGTGTCTATTATTGATTCAGATGGACAAGTAAAGCATTACGATATGCTTAAAAAGAGAGAGATTGCAGATATTATATTAGACAAGCTAATGGAGTAGATATGTACGCAAAAGTGATCTTAACCAAACATGCAAAAGCCATTGATATGGCTTTTACATACAAGGTTCCAGAACAACTTTATAACAAGCTGATTGTAGGCCAGAAGGTTATTGTTCCCTTTGGACAAGGGGATAACTTAACAGAGGCCTTTGTTGTTGAGATTACAAATGAGACAGAGTTCGATAAATTAAAGGATATCCATCAAATTGTTTATGGCTTTTACTTAACAGAAAGTCAGGTGGCTCTTATTGAATGGATGAAAGAAACCTACCTATGTACTTACAGTGAAGCTCTAAACGCCATGGTGCCTTCTAAAACCAAGTTGAAAAAGATTGTTACCTATACTTGGGTTGGAGATGAGCTTAAGGGATATGAAGATATTCATAAATTAATGGCACACCCTTTAAATGAATCGGATATCTTTAAATACAAGCTTCAAAATAGGGTAAAGACCCTGATAAAAAAGGGCTTTGTAAAGAAGCATGAACTCTTTAAATATGATATGAAGACCCAGTACAAGCAGGTTGTCTTTTCAAATCCTCATATGACATATGAACAAGCGGCACAAAAGCTTTCAAAGCGCGCACACAAGCAGTTAGAAGTCCTTCAGTTTATCTATGAAGTTGGTCAGTGTGACGCCAGTCTCTTAAACAAAGAAATCAATTGCAACATGACCATTTTAAAGAAATTGGCATCTTTGGATGTGATTTTACTAGTCAGTCAGGAGAAATTCAGAAAGCCTGATATTTTAAACCATGAACATGAGATTAGAAAACATCCTTTAACACAAGACCAGCAGGTGGTTTATGAAGCTGTTTTAAAAGGCCTACATACCAATCAGAAGTATCTATTACATGGTGTTACAGGTTCTGGTAAAACTGAGGTCTACTTGACCTTGGCAGAAGAAATAATCTCCAGGGGACAGCAGGTGATTATCTTGGTGCCTGAAATTGCCTTAACACCGCAAATGGTGACGAAGTTTGTAAAAAGGTTTGGTTCTGCCATAGCCATTATGCATTCAAAGGTCTCGCCTGGTGAAAGATATGACCAGTACAGGTCCATTCAGGAAGGGCTTGTTAACATTGTTATTGGAGCAAGATCAGCCATATTTGCCCCATGTCCAAACCTTGGTCTTGTTATTTTAGATGAAGAACATGAAACAACGTATAAGTCTGATTCTAATCCTAAATACCATACAAGCGAAGTGGCAGAATATCTATCTGATAGACTTCATTTTCCTGTCATGCTTGCTTCGGCAACACCTAGACTGTCTACTTATCAGAAGATTGGTGAAAAGTATGAGCTTTTAGAACTACTAGGTCGATACAACAAGCAACCTCTGCCGCCGGTTCATTTGGTGGATATGAGAGAAGAGCTTATAGCTGGTAATAAGTCCATGTTTTCAGAACTTCTCATTGAAAAAATTGAGGACAGACTTGAAAAAAATGAGCAAGTCATTCTCTTTTACAATAGAAAGGGTTTTTCTACCTTTGTATCATGTCGGTCTTGTGGCTATGCCTTAAAATGTCCTAGGTGTGATATTGCCCTGACTTACCATCACAGGGATAATTCAGCCAAGTGTTCTTACTGTGATTATCAGATCAAAGTACCTAAAAATTGTCCTGAATGTGATAGTAAATATTTTAAGTATTTTGGTGCAGGCACTGAAAAGGTGGAACTCATGTTGCATGAACTGTTTCCTACAGCGCGAATAGGCCGTTTGGATGCAGAAAACACACGTTTGAAGGGTTCGCTAGAAGCTTTGATTGAGCAAGTGGAGAATCATGAAATAGATATTTTGATAGGGACTCAAATGGTCACCAAAGGTCTCGACTTTAAAAATGTTACCTTAGTAGGTACCTTATCTGCTGATATGACTTTAAATTTGCCGGATTACAGGGCGCCTGAGAAAACCTTCCAACTTCTGACTCAAGTGGCAGGTCGTGCGGGTCGAGGTCATAAACATGGTGAAGTTGTGGTTCAGACATATGTACCTGATCACTATGCCATAGCAGCTTCAGTCAACCACGATTATTATGCCTTTTACGACGAGGAAATGAAAATCAGGGAATTTTATCATTATCCGCCTCATACATCTCTTGTGAATTTGATTTTGTCGGGGGAAAATGAAAAGAATGTCATTGATTCTGCTATGAATTTAAGTCAGGAGCTGACGCGTTTTCTACATAAGCGCATTGATCCTGAACATATAGAAATACTGGGTCCTAATCCAGCATTATTTCAGAAGTTAAACAACAAATATAGATGGCAAATTATCTTAAAGTTTGATAAAATGAATATGGTTCTTGTGCGAAATATATTACACTATGTGTGTATCCAGCATAAAGATAAGGTCGTTCGTCATGATGTTTATATTAATATTAATATAAATCCCATGTCTTTATTATAGGAGGTCTTATGGCTTTACGTGAGATAAGAGTGGATTCAGATCCAGTACTTAGAAAAAAATCAAGAGTTGTTGATGAAATCAACGACAGAATTAAAATCCTTGTAGAGGATATGATAGAAACAATGTATGCGGCTGATGGTGTTGGTCTTGCTGCACCACAGGTAGGTATTCTTAAGAGAATCTGTGTGATTGACATTTATGATGAAACTGGTGTTAAGGTTTTAATCAACCCAGAAATCATTGAGCAAAAGGGTAATTACTTAGATGCAGAAGGTTGCTTAAGTATTCCTGGTGAATCAGGTTACGTTGAAAGACCGGAGTATACCAAGGTAAAGGCTTTAAACTTAGAAGGTGAAGAGTATATCTTAGAAGGTGAAGGCTTATTGTCTAGAGCCATTTGTCATGAACTAGATCACTTAGATGGCGTTTTGTTTACGGACAAAGTTGTAGAAGTAGAGGAAGAAGCTTAATGAAGATTGTTTTTATGGGTACACCAGAATTTGCTGTACCCTGTTTAGATATTTTAGATAAAAATTTTGAAGTACAGGCTGTGTTCACACAACCAGACAGACCAAAGGGTCGTGGTAAGAAAATGGCTATGAGTGCTGTAAAAGAAAGAGCGCTTGAAAGTCAAATTCCAGTTTACCAACCAGAAAAGATTAAAAAGAGTGAAGATATCCAGGTTTTAAAGGACTTATCACCTGATGTGATTGTTGTTGTTGCCTATGGCCAACTATTAAGTCAGGAGATACTTGATATACCAAAGTTTGGTTGTATCAATGTCCATGCATCTTTACTCCCTAGACTGCGTGGTGCAGCACCTTTAAACTTTGCCATTGTAAATGGTGAAAAAGTATCTGGTGTTACAACTCAGTATATGGTTAGAAAACTAGATGAAGGTGATATGATTGATAAGATTGAAGTAGAGATCACTGAGGATATGACGGCTGGTGAACTCCATGATATTTTATCACTTAAGGGTGGCGATTTGATCATGAAGACAGTTTCAGACATTGAAGCGGGTCATATTCATAGGACGCCTCAAGATCATGAACTTTCTACTTACGCGCCTAAGATGGACAAGGAAATGGCTGTGATAAACTGGTCTAAACCAGCTCAAGAAATCCATAACCTGATCCGTGGTTTTAACCCATGGCCCATTGCCACTACTAAGTATCTAGGTGGTAAGGTTAAGGTCTTTAAGTCAAGTGTCCTTGATGAAGAAGCCTCTTCGCCTGGTAAGATCATCAGAGTATCATCTGACGGTCTTGTAGTTGATTGTCTGGATAAAAGATTGTTGATTAAGGAAATTCAGATGCCGAATAAAAAACGTATGACAGTAGCGGCTTATATCTTGGGCAACTCGTTTGAAATCGGTACAAGACTAGGAGAGTGATAATATGTATTTAGGTATGGGTTCATTTTCGTATATATGGTTGATCATTCCTGTATTGATCTTATCTATGTATGCTCAATCTAAAGTAAACAGTAACTATACCAAGTTTTCAAAAATAAGAAACACTTCAGGCAAAACAGGTGCTGAAGTAGCTAGAGAAATATTGATGAGAAATGGTCTTTCTCATGTACAGGTTATTAGGGGTCAAAGAAAGCTTTCTGACCACTACAGTCCAAGAACTGAAACAGTAAGTTTATCGCCAGAAGTTTATGATAAGCCATCAATTTCTGCAGCGTCTATAGCAGCTCATGAATGTGGTCATGCTGTTCAACATGCAACAGCTTATGGTCCTTTAAATATCAGATCTCAAATTGCACCAGTGGTACAGTTTGCATCTGGAGCAGCATCAATGCTTACGTTTTTAGGTATAGTACTTGCCTATAGAGGCAATATTACTATTTTAAATATTGCTATTTTAGCTTATGTAATAGTAACACTTTTCCATGTCATTACTTTGCCGGTAGAGTTTAATGCCTCTTCAAGAGCCATGACCATGCTGGCAGATTACAATATGATCAGTGAAGAAGATATGGAAGGGACCAAGAAGGTTTTAAATGCAGCAGCTTTAACTTATGTTGCAGCTATGCTGGCTTCATTAATGACCTTGGTAAGACTCTTGTTGATTAGGGGTTCAAGTAGAGATTAATAGGTGAGATAAAAGGTAGAGCTTTCTACCTTTTTGTACGTATAGAAATGGGGTAGTATGAAAGTAAATTCACGTAAAGTTGTGTTGGAAATACTTAATGAAATGGATGAAGATAAGTTTTCAAACCTCTTAATTGGGGAAATGCAGCTTAGAGATGATATAGATACAAGAGATAAGGGCTTTATCAGTAAAATTGTTTACGGTGTCATTGAGCAAAAGATGTATTTGGACTATGTAATTAGAAAATTTACAAGCATCAGACTAAAAAAGATTGATCCTTCTATCTTAAATATACTAAGAATGAGTGCTTATCAGATCATGTTTTTAGATAAGGTGCCAAATCCAGCTGTGGTTGATGAAGCAGTTAAGCTTACAAAAAAGGTCAACAGACGTCACTCGGGATTTGTAAACGGGGTATTGAGATCTTTAATCAGAGGCTATGAAAAGGTAGACCTTCCAAGTGATTCTATTGAAAAACTTTCAATAAAATACTCTCATCCAGAATGGCTTGTTAAAAGATGGGTATCACTTTATGGAGAGTCTTTTACTGAAGATTTGCTTTCTAGCAACAATGAAACACCTAATCTAGTTATAAGAACCAATACTTTATTAATAAATCGTGAAGATTTAATGACAAAACTAGAATTAGATGGTCTTGAAGCTGTTAAAAGTGATATAGTAGAAGAAGGAATTATTTTGAAGACTTTGGGGTCTGAATCCATTGACCAGATGACGCTTTTTAAAGAAGGTTATTTTACCGTTCAAGATGAATCATCTATGATGGTTGGTCATGTCCTAGACCCAAAAGAAAAATCACATGTGCTTGACTTATGTTCTGCACCAGGTGGAAAGGCGACACATATTGCCCAGTTGATGAAAAATACAGGTCAGGTGTATGCTTGTGATATATCTAAAAAGAAACTTGATTTGGTTAAAGAGAATGTAAAAAGGTTAAAACTTAACAATGTCCGTATGATTGAAAATGACGGTAGAGTTTTAAACGAATCATTTGTTGATAAGTTTGATTATGTCTTATTGGATGCACCGTGTTCAGGCTTAGGCATCATCAGAAGAAAACCAGACATCAAGTATCAAAAGTCAGAAGAAACAATTTCAGAGCTCAATAAGATTCAGAGAGAAATGCTAGAAAATGCTGCGAGGTATTTAAAAGAGGGGGGCGTGTTGGTTTATTCTACATGTACCATAGAGCCGAGTGAAAACGGCTTGATGATGGATGACTTCTTAAAATCTCATCCAGAGTTTGAACGTGTACAAATAAACGACACAGATGATTTGCAGATGTATCCTAATGTCGATGAAACAGATGGTTTTTACATGTGTAAGTTGAGAAGAAAATAGAGGTGTTTATGCTGAGGGTTGCTTACTGTACAGATGTAGGTAAAAAAAGAACCAATAATCAAGATGCACTTTTGGTGTCATTAGACTTGAACCTGTTTGCCGTTGCAGATGGGATGGGTGGTCATTTGGCAGGAGAAGTTGCAAGTCAAACGACAGTTGATTTATTAGAAAAGTATTTTTTGAACTTATCTGATACACTGCCACAGATATGGGTTGAGGAAAGTATAAAAGAAGCCAATAAAAGAGTTTATCTTAAGTCTTTGGAAGAGGAATCTTACAGGGGCATGGGGACAACTTGTTCTATGGTCTACTTCAAAGACGATATGCTTCATATCGGTCATGTTGGAGATTCTAGAATCTATTTTATTGATGAAGATATCAAACAGGTATCGAGAGATCACACCCTTGTGGACAATCTTTTAAAAGCAGGAGAAATCACAAAAGCAGAAGCAGACAATCATCCTAAACGTCATGTTATTACTAGGGCCATTGGGACGGATGCAACTGTTGATGTAGATTATGATAAGTATGATTATAAAGGTTTAAATAAGATTTTAATATGTTCTGATGGTTTATCAGAAATGGTAAAAGATCAAGAAATTTTAAGTATTGTTAATACTCATGATATTGAGAGCGCCGTTACAGAACTTGTAAAACAAGCCAATGACAATGGGGGAACAGACAATATATCTGTTATCCTAATTGCGCTTAATGAGTATTAGAAGAGGTGAAACATGATAGGTAAAATAATCGGTAGTCGTTACGAATTACTAGAAAAGGTAGGCGCTGGTGGTATGGCAGTTGTCTACAAGGCCAAGTGTCATTTGCTCAATCGTTTTGTTGCAGTAAAAATGCTGAGAGACGAATACATCAATGACCAAGAGTTTATAGAAAAGTTTAAGAAAGAAGCACAAGCTGCAGCTTCTTTGTCGCATCAAAATATTGTTAATATTTATGATGTCGGCATTCATGAAGAATACCCTTATATTGTTATGGAGTTTATAGACGGCATAACTCTAAAAGAGTATATTGCCAAGTATGAAGGCTTCTTAACCAATGAAGAAATTGCGAATTTTTCAAAGCAGATTGCTATGGGCTTAGAACACGCCCATTCCAATCAGATCATTCATAGAGACATCAAGCCTCATAATATAATGGTTTCAAAGGATGGTACCTTAAAGGTAGCCGATTTTGGTATTGCAAGTGCAATTACTGAGACAACGCGTTCTTATTCAAGTGAGGCCATTGGCTCTGTAAGATATTCATCTCCAGAACAAGCCAGGGGTAGAAATGTGGATGAAAGAACCGACCTTTATTCTCTGGGTGTTCTTATGTATGAAATGGCAACACGCCAAGTGCCTTTCGAAGGTGAAACTGCTGTAGAAATTGCACTAAAACATATGAAAGATGATATCAGAAAGCCAAGTGAAATCAATTCTACTTTCAACAAGGGTTTGGAAAGTATTGTGATGAGAAGCTTGTTAAAAGATGTCAATCAAAGATATCAAAATGCCAAAGAGCTTATCTCTGATCTGGACAAGATCATCAATAATCCAAGAGAGAACGTAGCATTTTATGACTTTGCTGCAGCAGATAAAACGCAGAAACTTCCAAGTTTAGACGCACTAAAGGCTGAAAAAGGTGAAAATAGAACAATGAAAAAAACTAAGACTAAGAAAAAGAACAAGGGCATTATAAGAGATAAGAACTTACTGGCTGTTATCGGGGTGGTATTACTGGCATTTGTGACAGTTGCTGTGGTATTTTTCGTAACAAGATTAGAACCCAATACGGTACCAGAGCCTACAACTATGGAACTGATAGATGTTAGAGGTATGACGACAGAAGAAGCTGAAAATAGACTGTTAGCGGAAGGGTATAAGGTTTCTATAGCTGAAGCTGAAAACAACAATCAATATGAATTAGGTCAAATATATGACCAAGCACCTGCGCCGGGTACAAAGTTAAGACCTGATTACAGAATTACAATTTACCCATCAGCTGGTCCTGATATTGCTGTCATTCCAAATCTTGTTCAAACAACTTTAGAAGATGCAAAAGTAAAACTAAACGGTATGACATTTGCACTGGGTGATGTTGAGTATGTCAATGATGACTTAAACAAGGGTTATATCATTTCTCAGACACCATCTGCAGGTACGGAAGCTAAAGATGATGAAGTTATCCATGTTGTTGTGTCTTTGGGGCCTGAGTATTCTAAAGTGATTGTACCTAGATTAACAGCTTTAACATTAGAAGAAGCTCAAAAGAGAATTTTAGATATTGGTTTAGAAATCGATGAGATTACTTACGAAAACCATCCAACTATAGAAAAAGACGGCATCATCAGTCAATCGGTTGCTGAAGGTACAGAAGTTGAACTGGATACTTTAATCAATGTGGTTGTGTCTTTAGGAACGGGTGAAGAAGAAACTGATCCAGATCAAACACCAGGTGATGAAAATGCTATTACAACAAAAGCTTATATTGTTCCATTAGGTGTTGAAGCTGGACAAGATGCTGCGGTTAAAGTTTTATATGAAAAAGATGGTAATGTAGAAATGATTTACAATGCTGTTCATACTGCGACAGAAGAAGAACCAAGTAAACGAATTGAAGTTCAAGGGTCAGGATCGGGTATTTTAAGTATCTTTGTTAATGACGTTTTAATCACTTCAATATCAGTTGACTTTTCAAACTAAAAATTATACAATGACTTCGTTATGCTAAGTTGTATCAGGGAGGATTAATGCAGGGCATTATTGTTAAGGCGATAGCCGGATTCTATTACGTTAAAACTGAAGATGATTACTTTGAGTGTAAGGCTCGTGGTATCTTCAAGAAAAGAAAAATTACACCACTTGTAGGAGATAAGGTTGTCATCTCTAAAGATGAAGCTGATCCTACTAAGGGTAGAATTGATGAAATTCTACCAAGAACCATTGAGCTAGTTAGACCACCAGTAGCCAATGTTACTCAGGCGATTGTTGTGTTTGCTGTTGCTCAACCAGATCCAAACATCAATTTATTAGACAAACTATTAGCGATTTGTGAGCATAGAGGCTTAAGTGTTGTACTCTGTTTTAACAAGGTAGATTTAGACCAAGCATCGTATGTTAAATCATTAGAGGAAACATATATGAAGGCGGGTTATAAGGTAATCCCTACCTCTGCAACCAACCATATAGAAATTGAAGCTTTAAAAGAAGTGTTAAAAGATGAAATATCAGTATTCGCCGGTCCTTCGGGTGTTGGCAAATCATCGCTTTTAAATGAAATTCAAGAAGGCATTAAATTAGAAGTCGGTGGTTTAAGTAAGAAAATTGCCCGTGGTAAACATACCACTAGACACAGTGAACTCTTACCGCTTGAATCAGGTGGCATGGTTGTAGACACGCCTGGTTTTACTTCTATGGATATCAGTGAGATTGAAATTGAAGAGTTGGCAGATTGTTTCATTGAGTTTAAGGATCACTTAAATTGTAAGTTTAATAACTGCAAACATTTAAATGAACCTAAATGTGGTATTAAAGAAGCCGTTGATGCTGGTGACATTAGTCAGAGTCGCTATGACTCATATGTATATTTTATGAATGCTCTAGAAGAGCACAGGAGGTATAAGTCGTGGTAAAACTTTCGCCATCAATATTATCAGCTGATTTTGCTGATTTACTGAAGGATATTAAGGTTGTTGAAAATGCAGGCGCTGAGTGGTTGCATATAGACATCATGGATGGTCACTTTGTGCCGAATATTTCATTTGGTCCTATGGTGATGAAAGCCATTCAAGGTAAAGTAGATATGGTATTTGATGTCCATCTGATGATTTCTGATCCAGACAAGTACATTAAAGACTTCGTAGATGCAGGTGCAGATATCATTACTGTTCATCAAGAAGCATGTCCACATCTTCACAGAACCATTCAACTCATCAAGTCATATGGTGTAAAAGCGGGGGTATCTTTAAACCCAGCGACATCTTTAGCGACAATAGAAGAAATTCTACCAGAACTTGATATGGTACTGATTATGTCGGTTAATCCTGGTTTCGGCGGTCAAAGTTTTATTGGTTCGTCACTTGATAAAATCAAGCGTTTAGATGACATGATCAAGTCTAGAAAGCTTACAATGGATATCCAGGTAGACGGTGGTGTTAACCTTGACAATGTTAAAACTGTCTTAGATGCAGGTGCGACAAGCATCGTTGCAGGCTCTGCAGTCTTTAAAGCAGATGACGTACCTAAGCGCGTAAAAGATTTTAAGGAAATTTTTAAAGCTTATGAATAAAATTATTGTAATTGCCAGTGGTCCTATCGACCACTTGCAATTTTTTAAACCCTTACTTGAGGATCATATAATTGTAGCTGTAGATGGTGGTTTAAATCATCTGGATAAACTGGGCATTAAACCCCATGTTTTAATAGGTGATTTTGACTCTGTAGAACCTTCTTTATTAGAAAAGTATGCGGATGTCAATGTTTACAAACATCCGACTAGAAAAGATTTTACAGACGCAGAATTGGCTATTGATTATGCTATAGATCAGTCACCAGACGAAGTCGTTCTTATGGGGATGACAGGTCATAGAATTGATCATATGATAACCAACATTCACCTATTGAAACGATTTGTAAATCATGATATACTAGCCTACGTACTCGACTATCATAATAAAGTTTACTACTGTAATAGTGATATTGAGTTAGAAGGTAATGTCGGAGATTTATTATCGATTGTACCGCTTTCGGGCTCAGTACAGAAGGTGAAAACCTATGGATTAGAATATCCGTTAAATGATGAAACTTTGTATTTCCATGAATCCAGAGGCGTCAGTAACGTGTTTTCAAAGCCCAAAGTAAGGATAGAAACGGGATCTGGAGAATTCCTTATAATTCTTTCAAAAGATTAAAAAAATATCTTGATTAGTCTGAAAGATTCTGTTAAAATAAATCTGTTGATAATGTTTAATCACTCGAAGGAGGTGTTATATATGGCAAAAGAATGTTTCGTATGCGGAAAAGGTAAAGTTTCTGGTAACAACGTATCACATGCAATGAATCACAATAGAAGAACTTGGTCTCCAAACTTAAGAAGAGTTAAGGCTATCGTTAATGGTTCACCTAAGAGAATCAGAGTATGTGCTAGATGCCTAAGAGCAGGCAAAGTTGAGAGAGCTGTATAAACAGAGTGAAATAGGCTGAGGCCTATTTTTTATGGGAAATTCCGGACTTAGTTCCGGAATTCTTTCGTTTTATGAGAAAGTGTCTTTTTTTAGAAATATTAGATGGATATCAAAGTAATTGTTACATCCTTAACTTTTGGGGTATTATGCCCATAAGAGGCTCTAAACTGTTAAAGGTCTCTAAATAAAAGTTCAATTATTTGAAAAAGATTGAATTATACTGTAAAATAGATAAGTACAATTTAAAAGAATAAACTTCTTATAAGGAGGTCTTATGGACACGAAGATAATGAATGAAATTGGTTCGATTTCAATCAATGAAGAAGTCATAGCTATGATTGCTGGCGCGGCAGCAAATGAAGCCTATGGTATTGTGGGCATGGCTGCCCAAACAACGAAAAATGGTATTACAAGTATTTTGAGAATAGAGAATCTTTCAAAAGGTGTTAAGGTGAGTTTGGAAAATGATGAAATCATCATAGACTTGTATGTTATTATTCAATTCGGAACAAAAATTTCTGTGGTTGCTAAAAATACCATTGATAAAGTAAAATACAATGTTGAAACGCAAACAGGTTTAAAAGTTTCAAAAGTTAATTTAAATATTGAAGGTATTAAGGTACAGTCATAGGTTTAGGAGGAATCGTTTTGAAAATTAATGAAATAGACAGTTCGCTGTTGGTTAAGATGTTTAATCAAGGCACATATGCTTTAAATCAAAATAAAGCGCTTGTTGATGCTTTGAATGTTTTTCCTGTTCCTGATGGCGATACTGGTACAAACATGTCCTTAACAATGCAGTCTGCAGTTAAGAACATTACTGATAAAGAATTTAAGACTGTGGATGAAGTATCAAAAGCTTTTGCAAAAGGTCTTTTAATGGGTGCAAGAGGTAACTCAGGTGTTATCTTGTCACAAATTTTTAGAGGTTTTTCAAATGGCTGCAAAGATAAGGAAGTGTTGACAACAAAAGACCTTATCGAAGCATTTACTCAAGCTAGAGAAGTTGCATACAAGGCCGTATTAAAGCCTGTAGAAGGTACAATCTTAACAGTCATCAGAAAGATCTCAACGCATTTAGAAGAGTTAGAGACAGAATCTTTAGAGATTCATGACTTATTTGAAATCATCTTAAATCGTGGTAATGAAATTCTAGAGAAAACACCAGAGTATTTAGATGTATTAAAACAAGCTGGCGTTGTAGACGCTGGTGGTAAAGGTTTGATGTGTATCTTACAAGGTTTTAATGATGCCATCCTTGGTAAAGAAGCTAAAGAAACTTTCTTTGATAATGAAGAACATGTAGACATTGAAAGAACTATGGACCCTGCAGATATTAAGTTCCAATACTGTACAGAATTCATCGTTAAAACGGATATACCAAATCATACGGCTTTCCAAGCTGAAATCCAAACACTTGGTGATTCGATGGTATTTGTTCGTGATGAGGACTTGATTAAAGTTCATATCCATACTAATGAACCAAACCAAGCTTTAGGTTATGCTTTAAATATTGGTGAATTACAAACCATTAAGATTGAAAACATGAAGATTCAACATGAAAACATCGTTCATAGAGAAGAGCCTGTAGAAGAAAAAGAATTTGGCTTTATTACTGTGACAATGGGTGATGGTTTTGAAACTTTATTTAAAGATTTAAATGTTGATTATGTGATCAAGGGTGGTCAAACCATGAATCCATCGACTGAGGATATTACTAAGGCCATTAATGCTGTTAATGCGCGTCAAGTTTTCATTCTTCCAAATAACTCAAATATTATCCTAGCTGCTAACCAAGCTAAGGAATTAAGTGATAAAGATGTGTATGTAGTACCATCTAAAACAGTTCCTCAAGGAATTGCTGCTATGATTGAATTTTCTGAGGCTGCATCTGCTGAGGACAACTTAGAAGCTATGACTGAAGTTTTATCTGATGTTCAGACCGCTCAAATCACTTACTCGGTTAGAGACACTGTTTTTAATGACCGTGAAATCAGCGAAGGTGACATTTTAGGTGTTGCCAATGGTGATATCTCTGCTGTTGGTAATGATATCAACGAAATTGCCTTAGAGACTGTAGAAGAAATATCAGAAGATGCTGAGATTCTTACGGTATACTATGGTGAAGAAGTAGATGATCCAATGGTAAATGACTTGGTTGCTAGACTAGAAGAAAAGTATCCAGATGCAGAAATAGAAATGTACAATGGTAAACAACCATTATATTATTACATTATTTCAGCTGAATAACATTCTTATATAAAAGATGCATTCAAAAGAATGCATCTTTTCTGTATAATAGGGATGAGGTGTGTTATGTATTTAAAAAGCAAATTATCAAGTATAAAGGGCATTGGTCCTAAAAAATATGAACTGCTAAATAAGCTAGGGCTCTACACAGTCGAAGATTTTGTTGAGTTTTACCCAAGAAGATACATCGACAGAAGGCATATCGTCGGTTTGTCTGAAATTCAGGCTGAAATGACCTGTACAGTCAGAGCCTTTGTAATAGACATACAATCGTCTATGAGGTACGGCAAAAAGGATTTTCTTAAGATAAAGACATCTGATGGTTCTTTCTTTATGGATGTTGTCTTTTTTAATGCAAGATATGTTTCGTCTAATTTTAAGTTTAACAGGGAATACCTATTTTATGGCAAGGTAACTTATGGGCCGGGTGGTTTTACAATGACACATCCGGATTTTACGCCTGCGGATAAACCTTCTGAGCTTTTTACAAAGATTCAGCCTGTTTATCCACTAACAGAGGGTTTGTCTCAAAAGGACATGGTAAAGATAGCCCAGCAGGTTTTTGCAGATATAAGTTTAGAAGAAACTTTGCCTGATAAAATAATTCATGACCACCAGTTGATGCCAAGAGAAAAAAGTGTTGGCTTGATTCACTTTCCACAAAACCGAGATTCATATAAGACGGCTAAATACAGATTGGTATTTGAGGAGTTTTTAACCCTCCAGCTTGGACTCATGTTAATTAAATCTGATATTAAGGAGAAACTCGGCCATGCTTATCATATGACCAAAGAAATTAAATCCTCTTTAGATGGTTTGATTGGTGACTTACCCTATGAAATGACAGGTGCTCAAAAAAGAGTTTTATCTGAAATTTATTCTGACATGATTAATGAAAAAGTTATGAATCGTTTGGTGCAAGGTGATGTTGGTTCTGGTAAGACGCTTCTTTCCATGCTTGCCATTTACTTTGCCGTACTTAATGGTTATCAATGCGCCATGATGGCACCAACAGAGATTCTTGCAGAACAGCACTTTGAATCCTTTAAAGAAACTTTTTCTGGTATTGATGTTTCCATAGGTTTGTTGACTCGGTCAACTTCTAAATCAGGCATTAAAGAAGATATTGCCTCTGGCAAGGTGAATATTATCATCGGTACCCATGCCCTCATTCAAGAGGATGTTGTTTTTAACAACTTAGGTTTAGTCGTTACAGATGAACAACATCGATTTGGTGTTAATCAAAGAACCATCCTATCGAGTAAGGGGGAGTCGCCAGATGTCTTGGTTATGACTGCGACACCTATACCGAGAACCTTATCGTTGATCTTATATGGTGATATAGATATTTCAAAAGTGGACGAGATGCCTGCCAATAGATTGCCTATAAAAACGAGTAGGGTACCTGAATATAAGATTCATCGCATGTATGATTACATAAAAGACGAAGTGGACAAGGGCAAACAAGCTTACTTTGTTTATCCGCTTGTTGAGGAATCGGATCTTCTTGATCTGAAATCTGTGACGACTATGTATGAGACTTTATCTAAGCAAGTGTTTTCTGGCTATAAGACGGGTATGATTCATGGCAAGATGAAGGCCAGTGAAAAAGATACTGTTATGAAACAGTTTGAAAAAAATGAGATTCAGATTCTTTTTGCCACTACAGTTATTGAAGTCGGCATCAATGTGCCTAATGCAACCATTATGGTCATTGAACATGCTGAGAGATTTGGACTTGCTCAACTCCACCAGTTAAGAGGTCGTGTAGGCCGTGGTGGTGACCAGTCTTACTGTTTCTTGGTTTCTGAAGGCAAGTCTGATGTGACTCAAAAGCGCCTTGGCATCATGTGTGATACCAATGATGGTTTTGTTATTGCAGATAAGGACTTGGAAATTAGAGGACCAGGTGAAGTCTTCGGCCTTAAACAACATGGTCTTCCTGAGTTTAAGCTTGCGGACTTAATCAAGAATAAAAGTATTTTAGAGGTCGCTCAACAAGTGGCCATTGACATGATGAAAAACGATGAAATTACAGAAGAGGGTTTGTTGATGAAGCGTATTCATAAGATGTTTGATCAATTTACAATATAGGAGAATTTATGAGAGTAATAAGTGGGAAGGCTAGAGGTACCAAGCTAGCGACAATAGAAGGCAACAATACAAGACCAACTACAGACAGGGTTAAGGAATCTTTGTTTAATTTGATTCAGTTTGATGTCATTGATGCAAAAGTCATTGATTTGTTTGCAGGTTCAGGTGCTTTAGGTATAGAAGCCGCTTCGAGAGGTGCCAAGGCGGTAACTCTTGTAGAGAATTATAGAAAGTGCCATGAAGCCATTGAATACAACATTGACAGAACAGGCTTAGAAAATGTAAAACTTCTTAAGTCGGATGTATTATCTTCTTTCTCTAGATTAGAAAAAGCGGACTTAATTTTAATGGATCCACCATACAGTCAAGATTTTATCTTGCCGGTACTAAAGAAAATATCTGAACATAACTTATTAGATGCAAAAGGCAAGATTGTGATTGAGCATTCAAAGGATGATAAACTGCCAGTTTCTTATGAAGGCTTTGTCCTTTTAAAGCAGAAGAAGTATGGTATTTCAATGGTTTCGATATTTGTTCATGAATAATTGATTACAAAATAAATTTTTTCTAGCAAATCAAACTACTCTTATGTATAATAATAATGATAAATGCTTAGGGAGGATTGAATGGAAATACTAGATCTGTTAGAAGAAATAGAAGAACTGATAAATACGGCTTCTACGATTCCTTTTTCAAATAGAATTGTGCTTGATAAAGATGACATAGAAGAAGTTTTACGAAAAATTAATGTAGCTATTCCTGAGGAAATTAGAAGAGCTAAGTGGATAAAGGAAGAGAAAGATCAAATTCTTATTGAAGCTAAAAAAGAAGCGGAAGAGATCATCCGTGCAGCTCAAGAGGAAGAGGCGCGTTTGATTAATCATGCAAAATTTGAAGAGAACCGAGTTATTGAAGATGCTAGAAACATAGCTGATAACTTAGTAAGTGAAAATGAAATCACTGTTCTTGCAGAAAACCACTGTAGAAATCTTGTAGGTGATGCTGAACGTACTGCTGAAGAGATTAAAAATGGTGCTTATCATTATGCAGATGAAATGTTAGAAGAACTACAGTATAAACTATCAGACTTCTTAGAAACCATCAATCACAATAGAACAGAACTTGTTAAGTTCGTTAAAAAAGAAGATGAATAATAATCTATATCAAAAGAAATCACTGGCTCAGGCCAGTGATTATTTTATGTTTAAAGGTTTTTTTAGATAATCATCGCCACCAATTTTATCAGGTGTTAAAAGCTTATAGATATTGGTAGCAGTAATATCTAAATCTAACATGTCTTTAGCATCTTGGTCCAATTGAATTTTGTTGATATTGGTAATAAGGGGCAAGGTACATGTCTTTTTTATTTTCTTCAGTAATGCTTTGCCTTTGTCGTTAAAAGCCAGAATACGAATGTATTTAGGGTGATTGTCTATAAAATCATCTTTTTTTATATTCAACAACAGTTTGACTAAGATACGTTGAACGCGGGTCTTTGTAAAGCGTTTTGAAACGATACCGGATAACAAGTCCTCATAGCTTGAGACTCTTTCAGCAACTTTTTTTATCTTGTATTCTAAGCCTTCAGACACATCATGGATATCTCTGATTTCTTCTAGACTGGATGTTCTGATTTTATACAGCAAAAGTGTCGTTAAATCCTCCTTATAGACGTGATGATGGTTCATCATGTCAAAGGTTGGCTGAGGTACAAAAGCTCTTATCTGGTCTAGATTTGACGCATGTTTTCTAATAGCCGTTGCACTGGCTATGGTGCCTTTAAGGTTTTCATCTAGATAGTCGGCCTGGACACGTTTTATGGTAGCTGGTTGAATATTCGATTCAATGGTTTTAAGTGCCTTGATGTACTCTATGCCTAGTATGTTGTTGGCTTTAAACTCAAAATCTTTGTTTAGTGCAAGTGATCTTGCCTTAGGAAATGAATGGCCGTCGCTTAGATGTTTCTTCAAATCCTCTTGGAAGTCTTCTGTTGGATTTAAAAGCATATCTGTAATCTCGTCAATGGTTTCTAGGTTGCCATCTTCACTGCCGAAACAGATATGGTCAACAATGCCAAGAGCGTTGAGTAAATAAACACTGCCGTAAGCAAAGTATTCAGCACTCGAGCAAGCATAAAGGGTAGGTATCTCTATGATAAGGTCTACACCAGATTCTACTGCAGCTTTTGCTCTAGACCATTTGTCAATGATGGCGGGTTCGCCTCTTTGAAGAAAATGACCGCTCATGACGGCAATGGCATAATCAGACTGAGTTTCTTCTTTAGATTGATTTAAATGGTATAAATGACCGTTGTGAAACGGGTTGTATTCTGTAACTAATCCTACTACTTTCATATGTTCTCCTTGTACACAATAATGGTATCATTTATAGATTGGCTTGTACAGTCTAAGCTTTGTAGGATGTGGCTTAGAATAAATTTGTATTATCTTGTTTTTTTTCGTAATATCGTGAATATTTACTTGAAAAAAATATCTAATCTATTATAATGAGTATGAATGAAAAAAGTTTGTATACTATATACATTGCTAGGGGGAAAACATGAATATTTTAGTTATTAACTGCGGTAGTTCATCTTTAAAATACCAATTATTAAATATGAACGATGAGAGCCAATTGGCTTCAGGTCTTGTTGAGAGAATCGGTATCGAAGGTTCTAGATTAAAGCAAGAGACTCCAGCTTTCGGTAAGAAGGTTGTAGAAGTAGAAATGAAAGACCACAAGGCTGCATTAGAGAATGTATTAAAGGCATTAACTAATGAAGAGTATGGTGCAATTAAGTCTTTAGAAGAAGTAAATGCTGTTGGTCATAGAGTTGTTCACGCTGGTGAAAAGTACTCTGAATCTGTAATCATCAATGATGATGTAATCAAGGCGTTAGAAGAGTGTATCGAGCTTGCTCCACTTCATAACCCACCAAACTTAACTGGTATCAGAGCGATTCAAGAGTTATTACCAAGTGTTGATAATGTTGCAGTATTTGATACAGCATTCCACCAAACTATGCCAGCAACTTCTTACATTTACCCACTTCCATATGAATTATATGAAAAGTATGGCGTAAGAAGATACGGTTTCCACGGTACATCTCACAGATATGTATACCAAAGAGCTGCTGCTATGTTAGGTAAAGATGCTAAAGATCTTAAGTTAATTTCTTGTCACTTAGGTAATGGTGCTTCTTTATGTGCTATCGATGGTGGTAAGGCTGTTGCTACATCAATGGGTTTCACACCTCTTGAAGGTTTAGTAATGGGTACTCGTTGTGGTGATATTGACCCTGCAATTGTTACTTATATTATGGATAAAGAAAACTTAGATACTGCTGGCGCTAACAACTTATTAAATAAGAAGTCTGGTGTATTTGGTATCTCAGGCGTTTCAAGTGACTTCAGAGACATCGAAGATGCTGCTGCTGAAGGTAACGAAAGAGCTCAATTAGCTTTAGACGTATTTGATTTAAGAGTTAAGAAGTACATCGCTGCTTACGCTTCAATCATGGGTGGTGTAGATGGTATCATCTTTACTGCTGGTTTAGGTGAAAACTCAATCGACAACAGAAAATCTATCTGTGAAAACTTAGAGTTCATGGGTGTTGAGTTAGATGAAGAAGCTAACAAGGTAAGAGGTAAAGAGACAATTGTTTCTAAGCCAGATTCTAGAGTTAAAGTAATGGTTATTCCTACAAATGAGGAATTAATGATTGCTAGAGATACTTTAGAGCTAGTAAAATAAAAATTAACTCAATTTAATAGGAATTTCTATTGACAAAGCCTCGCAAAATAATTATACTATTAATGTTATTTTGTGAGGTGAGTTTATGAAATATGATTTGACTCAACTGATATCTCAAAAGGTAAATGAGGTAGAAATTGATTCTATACTAGAGTTTACTAAAGATGATGACCTTTCAAAAAGTGAATCGTTCAAGATAGCGCCCGTAATGGTAGCGGGGGTGGTAAAGAGGAACGGGGAGAATTTCTCGTTGACGTTGAACTATAGATCAAAATGGACATATTACTGTAATCGTTGTTTAGACGAACTGGAATATGAACTTGAAGGGGAAATCGTAAGATCTATTGTGAAGGAAAGAAATGACGCGGAAGACGATAATGTCTATGTGGAATCGGCTGTTATTGACCTTTATGATGTGATTTACAATGATATCGTATTAAATTTGCCTTCGCAAGTTTTATGCGATGAAAACTGTAAAGGACTTTGTCCGGATTGTGGAGCTAACCTGAACACAAGTGAATGTACTTGTGAAGATGAGAAGATTGATCCACGATTTGCAAAATTGAAAAATTTGTTCACTCATGATTAAGGAGGTGTAATAATGGCAGTACCAAAGCGAAAAATATCTAAGGCGAGAAGAGACAAGAGAAGAGCAGCTAACATCAAGATGACGGCTCCAAACATTATTGAATGTCCTCAATGCCACGAGCCAAATGTTCCACATAGAGTATGTGCAGCATGTGGTTTCTACAATGGTAAAGAAGTTATCTCTGTAGATTAATTATTATTAAATTAACAGCGTTTTATACGCTGTTTTTTTTATTTTTGTCATCATATCATACAGAATGGGTATTATTAGAAATAGTATTTTAATAATGAACAAGTATTTACCTGATAACCTTTATTATAAAATTAAAAAAGTGTATAATAAAGGATGTATAGGTATGTATAAAGGAGATAAGTATGGTAAAGAGAATAATAAGTAGTCTACTGGTTGTGATGTTGTTGTTAACACAGTTAGTAGTATTTGCTGAACCGAGTGGATGGGCAACTGAGTTCATTGAAAATGCTTCAAAGGATGAGTTGATTCCAGAAAACTTAAAAGGTGACTATCAAAACAATATCAAGCGTTTTGAATATGTTTTGTTAGCACTCAAGGTTCTAGAACAAAATGATATAGAAGTAGTGATAAAGGATGAAAGTCCTTTTACAGATATATCTGGTCACATGTACGAAACAGAGATTATAAAAGCATTTAATGCTGGTATCGTTGGTGGTTATGAAGACAAGACTTTTAGACCAGATAATGAGATTAAACGTGAAGAGGTTGCTGCTCTTGTGTATAACTTAGTACATGAGATCAATGAGAACCAATCACTTCCGACTACAGAATCACAGTTTTCTGATACAAACGAAATCAGTAACTGGGCAAAGCCATTCGTTGAGTTTAACTACAAAAATAAGATTATGTCAGGTACAGGCAAGAAAGATAACCTAGACACAATCAATCCAAAAGGTAAGACAACGAAAGAAGCAGCGATTACTTTATTGTATAAGGTGAGTGTTGATGATGCTTTATTAGCTAATTTTGATTATGAACCCTTAAAACACAATGATGAAGTTATAGCTGACAAGAGTCAAATGAATAAATTGGCTAACAGCTTAGGAGATCCTGCTGTAAAGAGTCTTTCAGATATTGTTAAAAATGAGGATATTGAAACTGTAACGGTAAGTGATAAGAGTTATGTTATTAACTATAAAGATGGTTCAAGAATTGATGTTTTTAACAATGGTGCGAATTATTCAATTGCACTTGATGTGAAGGATCCAAACAATAGTCAATTGATAACTGATTTCAAAGCAACTTTAAGCTCATTGTCAGATCCATTTAAAATGCTACCCAAAATTGATGGAATAATAGATGGTTATAGGAATGATGAGGACTATGCATTTTTTACCTCTTCTCTTGCTGAAGGGAATATTGAATGTTTTTATGATGATGAACCTGATATGTTTATTATTACAATGTGGAAATAAGGAGGAAGGTATGAAAAAAGCAATTAGTTTATTAATGGTGTTTCTAATGTTCTTTAATATTATTTCTCCAGTTTTTGCTGTTGAAGAGGATTATAAGGCTGGCGTTTCAATTGAAAGAAAATTTTATGATAAAAAGGGTGAAGGACGTAAAGAACTCGAGAATTTTGTATTAGATTTAGAGCATACAAACAACAATAAGATTTATGTAGAATACACTATGAATTTTGCACCTATTCCAAAAGTGGAATTCCCGGTTGAACAAAAAAATAAAGAAATTGTCTTAGTGATAGATACTTCAGGTTCAATGGGGAGTAACTTAGCAGGACATGGTAATTATAGTCCGACTGATCCTAAGTCAAGAATATATATTGTTAAAGAGGCAGCAACATTGTTTCTTAATAAGTTAGCTGCAAATGATAAGATGAAAATATCGTTAATAGAATACGCTTCGGTAGGAGATGTATATGATTTTAATAATCCTATGAAAAATATTTCGAAAGCTATTAGAATTGATGACAATGGGAATTTTATCAAAACTGGCAAAAATCAATCTAGTTATGACTATATTTATAATTCGATTAATGGCTTGGTAGATGGTGGTAATACAAATATCGGAGATCCGTTGAGATTGGCATCGAAAATGATAGCGAACTCATCGAAATCTGGTCCTGCGGATACTACAGATAAATATTTAGTCTTCTTAACAGATGGACAGCCTTGGAAATATACTCCTACAAGTAGTACTTCTGGCTATTCCAATTATGACAAAGAAACTTTAAAGATTAAAAAGTCCAGTAAGTATTATAACTATCATGATGGTGAGTTGAGCTGGACAGCTACAGAAGAGAATACCGACAAGGCTTATGAATATTCCTATTTAATGGCTGACAGGTTGGGAGGATTTAAGAAGAATTATTTCTTAACTTTTGGACCGTTGAATTCAGGGGTATTACCTACTGTTACAACTAGAGCGGGTTCTGCGTCTGATGCACAGCACTGGTTTGCATCTACTGCAGATGATATAAACACTGCTTATGATGAAATATCAAAGGAAATTGAGGCAGATTTAAAACTAGCAGATACATTTTTTGAAGAAATTCTTCCTGATGGTTTAAGATTTGATTTACCAACCAGTGATGAACTTCATGATAAATTTGATACTGATGGACAAAAAGTAACATTCGATATGGGGACTATAGCATATAAGCTTGAAGGTGATCAATACGTAGCTCAACCTCAGACTTTTGGTTATTATATTACATTTGATGAACCAGGCGAATATGTATTTGCTGCCGATAAAAATAAGTTTGATTATAGAGATGTCGAAGATGAGGGGGACGAAAGAACTTCTGTTAGTCTTGCTGAGCAAAAATTTAGTATATTATTGGATCCGGTCGAAGGTTTCACAGCAGAAAGACCTCAAAAAGAAGGTCAAAATAAAGAAAACTCTGTTTTATTATCTTGGGATCCATATCCAGGCGCAAGTGAATACAATATCTATAAAGTATTTAATGGTGAAAATAAATTAATTAAGACAGTGTCGAGTGAAAACACTTCATATTTGGACTCTATTGAAGGTCAAGATGGTGAGGAAATTACTTACAGAGTTGAGGCGAAACTATCTAATGGTAAAAAGACTGGTCTTGCAGATGCTAAAGTAGATGGAAAACCTAGCATTTTAAACTTGTTGGTTGAAAGAGAGAATAATAGCTTTATTGTTTCTTGGGATAAAATTGATGATACTATAAATCCTGATATAACTGGTGAAGAAGATAAGAAGGCCGAAATATACTATAGTTTATTACCAATCTTGGAGGGACCATCAATTGAGTCAGTTGATAAACCTTCGAAGGTCGAGGAATTAGAAGACAACGACGACATTTTTAAGGTAGTAAACAATAGAGTGATATATGAATTTGCTTTAGATAATCCTGAAAAATATACAAGTTATGATGATGTAATTAAGTTTACTGTCGATGCAGTGAAAAAAGATTACAAAACGGATAGTGATATTCATGTCTATTCTGAAACTAGTAAACCATTACCAATCAAGCAAGTGGTAACCACAGCAATTATTTCATCTATGGATGATTTTATGTATGCTGTAAACAAGCAAGTTGAAGTTGATATCCAATCTGATAAAGACGGCTTCCCAGATGGAGTATTCTTATATGATCCTGTACTTGTAGTAGAATTATTATTACCTGTTGAGTCATCAGATACACCACTAGAGTTTACCTATCCAACACTCAGTGTTCAAAAGGAACGTACAGATGATGAAGGTAATCCAATAATTGTTGATTCAAAATCAGTATATGATTCTATGGCAGTCACTTCTAAGACCACAAGTACAGGTGATGTTAAGGTGTTCATTCAACTTAATGAATACAAGAATACGATAATGAATGAAAACACTAATTTGAAGTTGAATTTCGACTTTGCAGTTGCATATGAAGGTAAGAATGGAAATTTGGAGCAATCAATTTTTGATGAGTTAAAAGCACATGTTACAGATTTGACTGAGTATCAGATTCCAGAGAAGTTTAGGACTCTTTTAGATGCAGAATATGATGCAAATATAGATGAGTTGATTAAAGTGAAAGTTTACTATACTTATAACACAACTTTAAAACTTGTTGAGTATCCAGAAGTAAGAGATGTAAAGGTTGGTGTATCTTCAAGCTATATCAAGTTTAAAGCGCCATCAAATGTGACTGATGAATTTTAAGTTAATACCTCCTTTAATGTAAGGAGGTATTAAGCATGAGGTGATAAATTGAGAAAGACGATATTTGTAGTATTACTAATGATATTAATGTTACCCGTAACATATGGTGAAGACATCATATCGTATGATGTTAATGTGATAGTTGATAACCAAGGATTAGATACTTATGATGAAGAGCAAGATATTGAAGTTAAGCCTTTGATATTAAATAATAGAACATTGATACCTTTAAGAGCTATTTCGAATGCGTTTGGAATATCAAATGAGCAAATAAAGTGGGAAGCAGAATCAAAAACGGTTTATTTAAAAACAAATTCTAATGATACTATAATGGCACAAGTTGGAAACAATAAGTTAAACTTAAACGAAAAAAAGCTGACGATTGATGTTGCCCCTCAAATAATTGATAATCGTTTATATCTTCCATTATCTGCAATATCGACATTGTTTGATGTCGATGTTACATGGAACTCAGAAAGCAGAAATGTAACTCTAAAACCAAGTGAGTACGTCTTAGGTAATTCAGGAATTAAAATAGTTTGGAATGTAAATAAGAAGTTCATTTATAATGAGTTTCAAAATGAGGGTTCAAATGATAGCTTTTATGCTTTTAGAAAAATGGAAGGTTCTAGAACACACAAATCTATTGTTATAAATGTTCATAATATCGATTTCTATGATTTTATAGATAAAAAACTGGTAGAGTTGAATTTGAGCGGTGATGATTTTATTGTGTTAACATCGAAAAATGTTAACATGTATAAGGAATTTGAAGACTATTCAATTACCTATCTTAGAGTAGGCACCAAATGTATAGAGTTGACTTGTAAGAATTTGGACGAAATAGAATTAATGGAGTTTATTAATAATGTGGAGGAGGTGAAATGATGAGGAAAATAGTTTCTGTAATTGTTTTGTTTGCAATTATGCTAGTTCCAATGATAGTGTTTTCTGATAGTTTAATCCCGGTTGTCTTGCCAGACGGTGATGCAGCGTCAGATGACTTCGAATCAGGAATTGATTGGAGTTTGTGGAATAATACAGGAGGGACTTGGAATTGGAAAGATTCTTCTGATGATGATTATATTTGGAGAAGTTTTTCTACTTCGGACTCATATTTGTATCAGCCATATGATTATAACTCAAATGCACTTAAAAGTGATGAATATAAATTTGTGACGCGAGTGTATCATGACGGTTCATATGAAGAAGGTTTTATTTTAAGTGATATTGTTAACAACTCTTTGAATACTAGACTACAGGTGTATAGAGAAAGATATGAATGGTGGAATGGGAAAACATTATTCAAGTTTGTATTAGACGGTGATATCACTGAAGAAAGAGTAAATGGTGATGTCAGAGATTTTTATTTAGAGTATTCTTTGGTCAGAATTGGAAATAATGATTTTGATATTACTGTTTCTGCAAGGAAGATTGATACAGACAGAAAGTTAATTTGCTCAAAGTTATATAAAGATGTTAAACTAGATAGCATAATACCAGTTTTGTGGGGAATGTCATGGAATTCAAATATGTTTTACTCATATGAAGCTTTTAATTCTCCTTATGCAGCTACTGATGTTGAGTTTAATAACATGTACCATTTTGAAGATGTACTTCATTTTGAGTATGATATCAAGAATGAGGATTATGATAACTTATACCTTATATATTCTGACGATAGTAATGTTAATTTAGAAGATGAAAAAATTCTTATAACTGATGGCCAAAGTACGTTATCTATTCGAGATGACATGAAAAATGGGTGTTGGTTTGGTATCGTAGGTGAGTATAAGGGGGTATATGGTAATATTGATACGACTGAGTTTGTTTATATTGATAAGCCTGCTAATTTTATATTCAATGTTACTGGTGAAGAAAAAATATATAAGTTTAAATGGGATAAGGATCCAGCTGTATCAACGTACTATCTAGTGATTAATGGTAATCCAAAGTCGGTAAATGGATCAATAAGTGTTGATGAGCAGTTTTCATACACAGCTCATGGAGTTGAAATTGAAGATCCTACTGAAGTATTCTTATTTGGTAAGCGAAGTTCGTTTAATGGTAAGAGCATTTCGCAATCAGACAAAGTGTACGCTACAGATGGACCGTTAGATCCAGTGGAAAACTTGCTTGGCTCTGTCGTAAAAGAAGTGATTGATGATGAGAATAAGTACTCTGTCAATTTGACATGGAACGATTTTGAAGGTGCTGATTCATATACTGTTGTAAGAAATATTGGTAATGATTTGTTTCCAGTACTTAAAGGGGACCTAAAAGAAGCTGAGTATTCGGATGAGTTGACATCGCAGTTCTTAGAGATCCAATATAAAGTAAAAGCTCATATTGATTCATACGAATCTACTTATTCCAATGTATTAACAATAAAAAATAAAGTTAAGGATGTTATTTACAATTTTGATGATTCTGGCCATGATGATGAAGAAAAAGGGTATATCAATATCTTTTGGAATCCAATTGACGAAGCAACAGGTTATAGCATTTTTGTAAGTGAAAACTCTGATATGACTGATGAAGTTGAACATAAATTTACAGTTACTTTAGATGAAAATAAAGAGGACTTAGTGAAGAAGTCAATTGAATTTCTTAAGTCAGATACAAAAAATAAGTTTATTCAAGTGATGGCAACTAAAGGTGAGGCTGAGTCAGGTAGAACTGATATCATGGAAATAGATTTTTCCAGAAACAATATGGTAAAAGGGCTTAAATATACTTACAAGCCAAACAGTTCTCAAGTGTTACTGTCATGGGATGAGCTTGAAGGTGCATCGTATTATGGTGTTTATGTAGGTGATAGTCCAACTACAATGAAAAAGATTGACACAGTGCCAACTTTGAGTTACTTATATAATATTAAGATTGAAGATACTAACACATTGTATTTCGCTATACAAGGTTTAAACCAAGACATGGATTATGTTTTATCTAATCCGCTTGTAGTGCCTACATTTACAAAAGATTATGTAGAGAATCTTGCTGCGACATATAATTCTGAAGATGGATCAGCAACATTAAGATGGAATCATTTATTCAGAAATGATGGTTATGAAATCTATATTAATGATTCATTAGTTGATATTCCTGATGTTGACGAAAATCTTGTACAAGCAAACACTTATAAGTTAGCTGGTGTAAACTTAAACGATACAGTTTATGTACGTGCAGTTATGAAAGAAGATGACAAGAGATATTATTCTGGTAAGTCTAATGTAAAGACGATATTAGATAATTCTAATGATGTTGTTATTTCTACTGATACGCCGTTACAAGAAAAAGTTTATGGTTCGCCACTTGATTTTGTATTGGACTTTGATATCAAGCTGAATGTTAATAAGTTATATGATGTTAGAGTTGAAATTGGTTTGGATAGTTTATTAGCTTCTGATGGAACTGTTATTGCATCATTTGTATATCCAAAGATTGACGATGTGGTTCTTATTGATTCATCTGGTACAGAGAAATCTGTTGAGTACTCGACAGAAATTTTTACAGGTCAAGTTATAAATGATCAAATGAATGGAGAAGCTGGTTATACACTCGTAGTAAGGCTTCCTAATGATGAAGATGATTATCTAGATAAAGACAGTAAGTTAGAAGTAAGATTAATCACGGATTATCGATTCAGTGATCAAATCCTTGCTAGTTCAAGTTATGCAAAAATGGAGTTACCTTTCCATGTGGAAGATCAAATTGCTGCTTTAGAAACAACTTATGGTAATGGTTTTATGGATAATAAGACTTATGTGGATGCGATTATCAGTTACAAACTAGATCCTACAGAGACTGAGTTTGAAACTAACTATCAAAAGCTTTATTTTAAGTTTAAAGACAAGCAATTAATCATTGGTGAGTAGTTTTATTATCAAAATTAAAT
>NZ_VANV01000185.1 GCF_022496765.1 Acidaminobacter sp. JC074
AGTCAAAACCTCCCCCAACCTAATTTCTCTGTCTATGATACACAACCACCCCAGGATGTGTATTACGGACAAGCTTATGATTACCAGGGAGGTAACTATCATAAACCAACTCCAAATCCTAACCAGGGATACAATAATTTTCAAAATCCTAATCCTGCCTGGCATCCACAGCCTAATCAGAACTATGGACCGCAAGGTCCGAAACCTCAGCAAAACCYTCCTCAACCAGCACCTTATAGAGCTCCAYATCARCGAAACGAAGAGCCATGGGCTGCTTCACTCAAGACTATGGAGGATCAAAATCGAAGAGTTCACGATGAAACTCGACGATTTCAAGAAGATCAATTTCGAAAATTTCAAGAAGAACTC
>NZ_VANV01000186.1 GCF_022496765.1 Acidaminobacter sp. JC074
GCGAATTCTGCTCGTCAACCTCAACTCCAAAGTTCAGAGTTTCAGTTGGATCCACCGTCTTGTTCTTACCCTTCTTCTTCTTCTTCTTTCTCGACGATGCTCCAATCTCAGGATTATAGGGTTCAAGTTCACCTTTCTTTGATCTYRTGAGCATACACCTGAAAAAGAAACCGAATCAAAATAGTAAAACAAGATAAATAGCCCTAATAACTATAAATAAYAAAAAGATATTTATGCCGTCCCCGGCAACGGCGCCAAAAACTTGTTAGGCATTTTCTCAACACACAATTTAATCCTCAAGTATGAAGGATATCTATTGTAGTCGCGAAGTGACCAAGTTAAATATCGAATCCAAGGGACGGTTAATA
>NZ_VANV01000190.1 GCF_022496765.1 Acidaminobacter sp. JC074
AAAACTGGTCTTTTTTTATAATTTTCTGACGAAAACAGCAATTTTAATACAACTAAWWATGCRATAAATACWAGATAAATACTAATTAATAACTAAAAAAYTACTAAAAATTACACTAACTGTTTTAAAGCTACTGGAACTGAAAAAAAKCTGGAAAATGCAGAAAAACACAATTTTTWTATATTTTTACTATTTTTTAAGTGAGTTTTTATGAYTAAAATTATGACTAAAAATAGAAATAAAACGAGAAAATTACTTAAATTTTTACTACAACTATTTTACTGGGTGTGAGAATTTCTGAAATTGGAAAAATAATTTTTAAGTGAAAATTACTATTTTTGGTCTTTTTAGGGTATATTTCAAT
>NZ_VANV01000191.1 GCF_022496765.1 Acidaminobacter sp. JC074
ACAGGACTTGAACCTGTGACCCTCTGCTTGTAAGGCAGATGCTCTCCCAACTGAGCTATACTCCCATATTTGGTGACCCCTAGGGGAATCGAACCCCTGTTACCGCCGTGAAAGGGCGGTGTCTTAACCGCTTGACCAAGGGGCCTAACAATACCTTTTAAATTTATTAAATTGATAAGGCATAAAAAAACTGCTATTCAATAACAGTTTAAATTTGGTGCCCAAGGGCGGAATCGAACCACCGACACAGGGATTTTCAGTCCCTTGCTCTACCGACTGAGCTACTTGGGCAAAATGGCGCAGAGGGTGGGATTCGAACCCACGTGGGCTTGCACCCTAACGGTTTTCAAGACCGCCCCGTTA
>NZ_VANV01000192.1 GCF_022496765.1 Acidaminobacter sp. JC074
AAAGGGCTCACTAACCCGGGATCACTAACTAATACTAATCTAATAGCTAATACTAATCTAATAGAAAGTAAAGGGCTCACTAACCCGGGATCACTAACTAATACTAATCTAATAGCTAATACTAATCTAATAGAAAGTAGTAATAGAATAGAAAAGAACTGTCTTTTCTGYATACTTTCCCCGGTTCCGTTGCTACCGCCTGCGGGCTTTACGCAATCAATCGGATTATATAGATATCCCTTCAATAAACATAGGTCATCGAAAGGATCTCGGAGACCCACCAAAGCACGAAAGCCACAATCTTTCAGAAAAAGGATTCCTATTCGAAGAGTGCATAACCGCATGGATAAGCTCACACTAACC
>NZ_VANV01000023.1 GCF_022496765.1 Acidaminobacter sp. JC074
ACATTAAATGGTCAGGCAAGTGAGTTAGTTAAAAAAGCTTCTGGGAACTATACAGATCCAGGTGCAAAGGCAAAAGAGCACGATGATCCAGTAGAAAAAAATGCTGTTACAGTGGATACTGTGTCATTAGAAGTAGCTGGTTCATTTGACATCACTTACACATATGAAGATTCAGTTTATGTTTATACTGGTGATTCTAAAGTCAAGTTACAAGCTGATCCAGTAACTAGAAGAGTGAAAGTAATCGATCCAGCTATCGAATCATTAAAAGTATTAGATGATGACTTAGTTAGTGAAATTGAAAACAAGAATGTAACTGTCTTTGTGAGTAGTTTAGATAACTTACCAACAACAGTATTAGCACCAAAAGATTCAAACTTAAGACCAGTTGTAAAAGGTGAAACTTCTAGTGAAATACAAGTTGTAAGAACCATAGAATTTAAGGATTCAGCTGATAAAGTTTATGAGACTTATACAGTCACATATGTATTAAGAAACAAGCCGGTCATTACATTAAATGGTCTGGCAAATGTATCAGTAAAAAAAGCAACAGGTAACTATCTAGATACAGGTGCAAAAGCAAAAGAACATGGTGGATTAGAAAAAGATGCTGTTACAGTGGATACTGTGTCATTAGAAGTAAAAGGTTCATTTGATATCACTTATATATATGAAGATTCAGTTTATGTTTACTCAGGTAATAGTAAAGTCAAGTTACAGGCTGATCCAGTAACTAGAACAGTGAAAGTAATCGATCCAGCTATTGAGTCATTAAAAGTAGCAAATGATGACTTAGTCAGTAAGATTGAAAACAAGAATCTGACTGTCTTTGTAAGTAGTTTAGATAACTTACCAACAACAGTATTAGAACCAAGTGATTCAAACCTAAGTCCAGTTGTAAAAGGTGAAACTTCTAGTGAAATACAAGTTGTAAGAACCATAGAATTTAAGGATTCAGCTGAAAAAGTTTATGAGACTTATACAGTAACATATGTATTAAGAAACAAGCCGGTCATCACATTAAATGGTCAGGCTAGTGAATCGGTTAAAAAAGCTTCTGGGAACTATACAGATCCAGGTGCAAAAGCTAAAGAGCATGGTGATGTAGAAAAAAATGCTGTTACAGTGGATACTGTGTCATTAGAAGTAGCAGGTTCATTTGATATCACTTACACATATGAAGATTCAGTTTATGTTTACTCAGGTAATAGTAAAGTCAAGTTACAGGCTGATCCAGTAATGAGAACAGTGACAGTAATCGATCCATCTATTGAGTCATTAAAAGTAGCAAATGAAGACTTAGTAAGTAAGATTGAAAACAAGAATCTGACTGTCTTTGTAAGTAGTTTAGATAACTTACCGACAACGATATTAGAACCAAGTGATTCAAACCTAAGTCCAGTTGTAAAAGGTGAAACTTCTAGTGAAACACAAGTTGTAAGAACCATAGAATTTAAGGATTCGGCAGATGATGTATATAACACTTATACAGTAACATATGTATTAAGAAAGAAGCCGGTCATCACATTAAACGGCCAGGCTAGTGAATCAGTTAAAAAGGCTTCTGGTAACTATACAGATCCAGGTGCAAAAGCAGAAGAACATGGTGATCCAGTAGAAAAAAATGCTGTTACAGACGATACTGTGTCATTAGAAGTAGCTGGTTCATTTGATATCACTTACACATATGAAGATTCAGTTTATGTTTATACTGGTGATTCTAAAGTCAAGTTACAAGCTGATCCAGTAACAAGATCAGTGACAGTAATCGATCCAGCTATCAAGTCATTAAAAATATTAGATGATGACTTAGTAGGTGAAATAGAAAATAAGAATTTAGCCGTGTTTGTAAGTAGTCTCGATAATTTACCAACAACAATATTTGAACCAAGAGATTCAAACTTAAGACCAGTTGTTAAAGGTGACACAGCTAGTGAAACACAAGTTGTAAGAACCATAGAATTTAAGGATTCGGCAGATGATGTATATGAGACTTATACAGTAACATATGTATTAAGAAACAAGCCAGTCATCACATTAAATGGTCTGGCAAGTGTATCAGTTAAAAAAGCTTCTGGTAATTATTTAGATCCAGGTGCGAAAGCAAAAGAGCACGGTGGATTAGAAAATGTTGCTGTTACAGTCGATACTGTGTCATTAGAAGTAGCTGGTCCATTTGACATCACTTACACATATGAAGATTCAGTTTATGTTTACACAGGTGATTCTAAAGTCAAGTTACAAGCAAATCCAGTGACGAGAAGAGTGACAGTAGTATCAGTAGAACCAGTAGCTGTTGAAGATACTAAAGATGTAGTAGAAGATACTGAAACATCTATCAACGTTTTATCTAACGATGTGAATGTAGAAGTGTCAGATAATCCAGTAGTTTCAATTGTAACAAACCCACTATATGGTACGGCTGTAGTAGAAGATAACCAAATAGTGTATGACCCTACTGATAACTCGAACTTGCAAGATACTATAACTTATAAGGTAGTCACAAATGAAGGTGAATCTACTGCTGTATTGACAATCAACATTACACCAGTAAATGATGCGCCACTTGCACCAAATAAAACAGCGACAACTAAAGAAGGTGTAGCTGTAACAATTGATACAGGTGTAAGCGATGTTGATAGTACTAGTCTAACAATCACATTAGGAACTGTAGCTAATGGATCTGCTACGGTATTTGGTAAGAATGTAACATTCACGCCATCATCAAACTATGATGGCACAACATCATTTAATTACACAGTTTCTGATGGAGAAAAAACTGCAAGTGGTAAGATTACCGTTGTGGTCAATAAAGCAACAAGTGATGGAGGAAATTCAGGCGGAAATACGGGTGGAAACTCAGGTGGCAATTCTGGTGGATCACCATCAGGTGGTAGTCCTTCAGTTAGAACAACTTCAACACCTTCTGTAAAAATATCATTGAACCGTGATAAGGTTGATTTAGAGTATGGTACTGAATCAGATCCTGAATACTTCCAGTTTGATTTAGATGCAATCATCAAGAACTCAGACAGTGAAGATGTAACGTGGACTGTTGAAGATTCTGAAGTTGCTAGTGTAGATGAAAATGGTGTGGTTAAGGCAATCAAACAAGGTAATACGGTAGTTACTGCTGTACATAATGATTCTGGTAAAAAAGCAAGTGCTGAGATCATTGTTTATTTAGTAGGTCAAGAACAAGGACCATTGGGTGCCATTCAGTTCTATGATCCTTATATCTTAGGATATCCTGATCAAACCTTTGGACCTTTAAGACCAGTAACAAGAGCTGAAGTTGCTACTATGTTTACAAAAATCTTAAAGCTTAATGTAGATTTCCCTGGAGAACCTAAGTTTGGTGATATCAAAGAGGATGATTGGTACTTTAACTATGTTCAAGCGATTCAAAGAACAGGTCTATTTGTAGGTGATACAGATGGAAACTTCAGACCGAATGATCCAATATCAAGAGGTGAGATGGCTACTGTATTTGCTAAGTACTGGAGATTCTTAAACATTGAAGTAGTGGATACGAAAGTTGATATTATAGATGTTTCTGATTCGCACTGGGCGAGTGATTACATTTATACAATGTATAACGCTGGTATTGTAGCTGACTTTGAAGATGGTACATACCGTCCTAACGACCCTACATTACGTGAGCAAATAGTTGGCATGATCAATACATTGATTGCTAGACCAGCATTTGATGCACCATTCTCAAAGTTTACTGATATCACAAGTGAACACTGGGCATATGGTAACATAGAAGCTGCTTCTCAAATTTATGTTGTAGAGCAACTTATTGAAGAACAATAGAATGATAATGAGCTGTATCATATATGAGAAATCATGGTGATGCAGCTTTTCTTTTACTTGTATGACATGTTTTTAAGTTATCTATTCCAATAACTGGTTATTTATGTGTGGTGAATAACTATTTTCATTGTTTTGTTGTAGAATAGAAATTGGTAGACATTAATATATGAGAATATGGAGAGGAAATGAAAAAGTATTTATTATGTTTCTTGCTTGCTTTACTTTTGGTTTCTTGTGAAAGTAGAGCAGTAGAACCGGTTGTGGAAAAACCTGTTGTAGAAATTGTAGAAGTAGATGAAGTAGAAGAGGAAGAAGATACTATTGAAGAAGATGTGAGTGTAGAAGCATTATATGTGAGGGTTTTAAGTGACAATCTTAATGTAAGACAAGCACCTGAGGAAAAATCTGATGTTGTATCACAACTTGTTGAAAATGATTTGGTCAAGGTTGTTGATGAAATAACAGATGATCAAGACCGCATTTGGTACCAGGATGATTCGTTAGGATGGTTTGCCTCATGGTATTGTAAGCCGGTGGCTATAAATTCTTCTTCTGAGAAGTTTGATTTTATTGTTAACTTGAATGAAACTACCAAAGTTTATTTGGAAGTTGGGTCAACTGAAGTCATTGGTCAGGCTAAAAAGGGTCAGTATAGAATACTTGAGACTTATGTAGAAGATGCCAATATGAGCTATTGGTATAGAATACTTACGAGTATAGGTATTAATGGCTGGATACTCGGAACAGACTTATCTGAAGAGACACGTGATAAAAAAGTGATTGATCTTGTTAAAATAGAAGAAGTATCTGATAAATATGTTAATGCGTACAATGACTTTTATGATAAAGAGTTTATTGACCTTTTGAAAAAGGAAGTTGAAAACGTTGATTATCTTTATTCATTAAATGACAGTCATTATATTATTATAGGCTATGATATAGACGGTGTAGATTGTATCAGTGTTTATGATAAGAATAAGCATAGTCTTCGTTTCATAGGTCATGGTGATTATTTATATGCAGATAGGCTGCTTGAGAATCAGTTTCTTGTCCTTGATTACAATGATGATCAGACATTTGGAAAGAAGATTGTTGATTTAAGCTTAGAAGGATCTATAACAGATTATCAAAGCTTAGGCTTTGAAAACTTTGCACTTCTAGAGACATATCGTGAGAAAATATTTTTACTTGAAATGATAGATTCAGAGTCATCATTATCTGGCTTGTATTATTATCAGCCAAGTTTAGATTATCTTACACCATTTAAGGTTTCAGGGGATATCAGTTGGACTTATGAAATTGATGAAGATGAAGTTGTTGTTTATAAAGTTGATGATCAGAAGCATGAGATTTATAGAGAGCACTCACTTGAATGGCTGTTACCTATAATAGAAGATCACGCTGTTTATACAAGATACCAGATCAGGGAATATCTCGATTTGAACTTATCAACTTATTCAGATGAAGATATTATAAAACATCTTTTCCAAGTTGATGACTATGTATCGTATGTTAAGTATGGTGGTTTATCTAGAGACGATGATGACTATTTATACTTTAGTATTTTTACTATAGAGAGCTTAGTGGGTTATTCATATTTTGAACATACTCTAGAAGAGTACTTGGTTAAATGGAAAAAGAATAGCAGTGATTATGAATTGATTTTAAAGGTGAGCCCTGATGATTATTTTAATCAGATTTCTTCTGATATGTCGCCAGATGAAATAGAAGTCTATCTTAACCAAGCAGAAGTACTTGTTGAAGGGCTTACTGGTATCGAAACTAAGAAAGAAGATGGGCTGTTTATAACTGAGTATTATAGACGATCTACTAGTGAAGACGCTTACTATTATAGGCTTATCATAGCTGATGAAAACGGCAAGACTTATCATTCTAATGTTTATTTTTCTACAGATGATTCCTTTGATAATCTTATCATCACTTTACTTGGTGATGAGTTTAGTCCAGGGGTAACATTAATTAATTTAGATTTATTTAGACAAGAACTAGATTGTTCTTTAAGTTTATCTGCAGGGAGGTATGAACTTATACCAGATACCGACTGGCTGATTCTAGAATCGTGGCATCCATATCCTGATGGTTATCATACTCTGCCACCAGTAACGGATGTGGAGTTTATAAATATTAAAACACTAGAGAGATTGCCTTTTAGAGTCCATGACACAGAAGTTGACTATTTGTATACGATGAATGAAGAGACTTCAAGTCTTGAGATTTATAAGAAGAATATTGGAGACGAAGAAGGTGTACTTTTCGAAACAATAGTGCTAGAGAACCTAATTACGGAGTTGTTATCAGATTAATGTAAAAGAGGAGTGTAAACTCAACGGGTTCGGTTGACGTGTGTTTTTTGAAGAAAGATACATGCTTATAACATCCAATTAAGCACTTAGGGCATCATGTATTAGCAACTATGTAACAGAACTATAAGTAAGTTTCAGTATTAAGAAAAGCATTGTTAATAAAATCATTAACAGTGTTTTTTTATTATGCTACATCATCGATTGATTTTTGTTTGAAATGCAAAAATTAGTTTTCATATAATGCAAAAGCTGATATTGGTATTGATGCAAAAGGAAGGAGTTGAATATGAATATCTAAATGCTTATATGCTTTAATAATTTTATATGGTGAAAATAGAGGTGTTTTATGGAGAATCAGTTAGTTCACTTTAAAGATGGTGAATTTGAACTTGATGTCAATATAGAGAAAGAGACTATTTGGTTAACACAGGCTCAAATTTGTGAGTTATTCGAAAGAGAAAGGTCTGTTGTTACAAGGCATATAAACAACATTTTTAAAGAGGGTGAATTAGATAAAGATTCAGTTAGTGCAAAAAATGCACATACTGCTTCTGATGGTAAAACATATGAGACAACATTTTATAATCTAGATGTAATAATTTCAGTAGGTTACAGAGTTAAATCCCCAAGAGGTATTTTATTCAGGAAATGGGCCACTAAAGTATTGAATCACTATTTAACTGAAGGATATGTTGTAAACATTAAGATGCTTGAGAGGGAAAATGAAAAGTTAAAACAATTTCATGACGTGGTTAATATTGTTCATCGAATATCACTTGAAAGCGATGCAACAAACCTTGAAATTAAGAATCTTCTCTCTGTAGTAAAAGATTATGAATATGCACTTGATCTCTTAGATCAATATGACCACAAAACAGTTACAATAGAAGGAAAAGTAACACAACGAGAAGTGCAGAAAGTTGAACTTGAAGAGGTCTATGAAATAATTCAGGAAATGAGAAGAGATTTTGATTCCGATATTTTTGGGAAAGAAAAAGATGGTTCTTTAACTGGCTCTCTATATAATATTTATCAAACTGCATTTGGTGAAGATGTTTATCCTAGTATTGAGGAAAAGGCTTCAAACCTACTGTATTTTCTTGTTAAAAATCACTCTTTCGTTGACGGAAATAAGAGAATTGCAGCAGCAGTCTTTATGTATTTTGTTAAGAAAAATGATATCTATTATACGAATCTTGGCTTAAAAAGGTTATCAGATGATGCATTAGTTGCGTTAACTCTTTTAATTGCAGAAAGTAAGCCACCAGAAAGAGAAATCATAGTTAAAATCATAGTTAACTTAATAAGCGAAAACTAGAATAAACAGCATGGTAAAACTTCCATGCTGTTTTCTTAGTTATTCGGTGTGTTATTCGTACTGTCAATTAAGTATGTTATTATTCAAAAAACACATGTAGACCAAACCCGTTAGTGAAAACTTTTTATTTTATTTATCCACGAAAGGGTGATTCTGTAATATGAAGTATCATAACAACCACATCACTTGCTGCAGATGGTTCTTGATAAGCACGTGTTTAAAAGCTCAATTGTCATTGAAGTAATAGCGATCATACTCCTGTCAAAAGCCGGATGTTCTACACTTTTATAAGTCTTTTATGGTAATAAAGAATATATTAAACAGGTATAGAATAATCATGTGGATAAATTCTTGATTTAAAGAATCTATCCACATGATTGTTAACATATCTTATTTGTCTAACAACCACTTTAATGCGTTTATTTGTTGAATCCCTTTATGATCCATTTCAGGATCCTCGTCCATTGTTAATAAGTATTTAGCATAGTGATCTTTAATCTTGCCTAGAGGTTTTAATAATATCATTCAACACAAATCAATTTTGTTCACCCAAGTGAATATTTATATGAAAATTATCATTTTGTTCACTCGAATGAAAGTTGTTAGTGGTACATGTGTATTTCTTCAGTACACAAGATAATTTTAACTAATCCAAACTTACATAGTGTTTGTAGTAGATTAGATGGTTGATTTAGTGATGTGTCAGAAACAAATCCGGGTTTTTTATGGATTTGATTCTGAGTATAAAGTGATCAACAGAAGTTTCTCTAAAATGTGAAAAAGGATGATAAGTAACCATCCTTTTTACGTGATGGACCACTACTCCATCAACATACTAAACTAAATCACTACCCCTATGGGTATGATAGGAGTTCTATGATGCCTACCTGGGGAGGTAATCAACTAGAACCATCTCCATTATATCATATAAAACTTTTGTTACTCTTGGGATTTGGGAATATTTAGTGGTTGTTTATTCTGATAATACGGTTAAATAGGGAAAAATTGTCACTTTGTTATTTGATTGTTGTAATATTAAAATATGTATTGTGATTTAATTTATGAAATATAGATGAAGGAGTTCGTATGGGTTTATTAGGAGATCTATTGAAATTAACAGGCACAGTTGTAGGAGCGACATCAGAATTAGTGCTTAAGGGCACGGGTGAAATCATAGGAGCAGTCGCAGATGAGTTTGGGGCTGATGAACTTGCTGATGCTTCTAGGGCAATTGGAAATGGTCTAGGTGATTTATCTAACGCTGCCTTAACTGCAACTGGTCAGGGGCTAGGAACAGTTGTTGATGTAACCATTGATGTTGCTAGTGAACTCGGTGGTGGCATTGGAGAAGCTGTTGCTGATGGCTTAGGTGCAACTTACGAAGAAAAAATGAAGGCAAGAAAGATTGGTGCTGTGGTAGGTGGTGCATCAGCTGGCTTTCTTGTAGGTGACGTTATCGGTGGTGGTATTACAGCTGTGGCTGCAAGTGGTACCGCTAGTACGGGTGCTGCTATCTCAGGACTGTCAGGTGCTGCACAAACCAGTGCGACTCTAGCTCAAATTGGGGGCGGAGCAGTAGCTGCTGGTGGTGGTGGCGTTGCTGCTGGAACTGCCATTCTTAATGGTATTAATGTGGCTACAACTTTAGATGGTGCCAAGACAGCCATGGATAAAAGTGTTTACAAAGTGACCACAAGTGATGATACAAAACGACTTACAGGTGGTGATTACAATGATTAAAATGTTTAAAGATTACGTATCACTCGATAAAGCGATCATGGGGAAACCAGGTGATTTATTGGTTGCTACAGTAAGTGGAAAAGAGTTTTTCTTTCCTAAAGATTTATCAAGACCTAATGTGCCACCTAAAAGAGGACAAATAGTGGGTGTTGATCTAAAGAATATGATAACCAATGATTTAGACGAAGGCTATTATGAAGTCATTCATGAGTGTTTTGACATTGAAAAGCTAGACTTAAGTATTGGTGAAAAAAGGTTATTAGAGTTAACTGCTCGTATGACCAATGAGAAGATTGACACTTTTACCTTACATGACATGTATTACAATCCTACTTGGCCGGATTATTCTAAATATACTTGGTTTATTAATCGTTTAGGTGATTGGTATTATACTGCTGATAAATTATCAGAAGAAGAAGATTATGGTTATAAGACCATTTATCATGATGTCTTTTTAGATCGAATAGTGCCTGATATCAATCATAGAGGTGGCTTCTTTAAGTTTGTCATCAATTATGATATGAACAAGTTAAAGTCTTTAACACAAAGATTACATGAAGATATGTGTCGTATAGTGGGTTCTGTCAAGTCTATAGGAAATGCTGCATCTATTGATGTTCATGCGTCTGTTATGCTGATGGAATATGCCCCTAATCTAGAGCAAAAGTTACTTGGTGCTATTCACAAGCATTATAAGGGAGAATATGATTTTTATCCTGAGTTCATGGTCGATGTAGGCAATATAGCCAGTAAACAACTTCAGATTACTGGCCATGACTGGGATGCGATTTCTATGTATTTAAGATGTCATCAAGAATGGATATTAGATTTAGAAATGTCGAGAGATTAAAGGTGTATGATGATAATCGCACATCTTTTCGGTTACTTATACTTCTATTAGGTTAGTTTTTCATAGGTTGATTACCTACATATGTAAGGTGGTAGGATTAAGTATGTATGATGGAGGGACTTTGATAGAAACTCATTAGATAGTATCAAGGTTTGAAAATTATTTCTACTAATAACAATTACTTTGATAAGTTTAAATTATTAGTGAATTATAGGGAGGAAAGTAGATTATGAACAGTTTTAAATCGGCAAGTGAATACATCACAGATAAGACATCTTATGAAGTTTTTGAAAGAGTTGCCATTTATCAAGTATGGACAGAGTTTAAGCATAATAAAAATTTTGGACATGATGTGATTGCCACATTCCTGTCGTGCTTTGCAGGGCCTTTTGACGGCTTTAAATACGACCCTTATGATGACCCAGCACTTAAAGATATAGTTGAGTATACAAACTGGGGATGGAGCCAGTCTTGGCCTCAGGATTTAGTTTCGTGGGCGCAAAAATACTGTAAAAGTCAGGAAGATGTAAAACATTTTAATAATATCATGAATGTCTTAAGTGCAGGTAAAGCAGATGAGGTCTATCACTATATGCATAGAAATGCACAAAATCCACCTACTCTGCAGACCTATTTTCCTGAGTTGGTACCATTTGGGCAATTTAACGATAGCAATTGGCCAAGAAAATAGAAGCTTGTAATGAAGTAAGAAATGGTGTTATCAGGATTTGGTAACACCTTATTTTATTTGAATGGATAATTGATGATATAAATGGTGATTAAATAAGTAAGAGCATCAGTTTTTTGAAAGTATGCCTTTAGAAAAGCTAAACCATTAATCTTTAGTTGACCAGTACAATTTCATCATCATTCTAAGTAAACAAGGGGACTATTACCTAACTTTTAAAAGGTCATAAAGGAGCAGGAACAATATGTATTTATTAGGTTGATAATCAAATCTAGAGTTTAAAAAATGAATTACGGTTTAATTTGGCTATTGACCATGAAAGCCCCTTTGTCTATATAATCTATGCTAAAATATATTTAGAAGTTTGCTGTCATAAGATAGAAGGAGTAATATGGATTATAATGAGATAGAAGTAAAACTACAATCTTTAATAGTCGACTATATATGCCTACCACCAAAACAGGATCAAATAATAACCATTCCTAGGATATTTAATAAAGTCTATAATGAAAACTTTATTAGTGATTATTTGGCCTATATTTTCAATCCAAAGATCAATGGCATTGGCACTAAACCACTTCAAGTGTTGGTCGATTATTTCATGCCAACTTATGAGATTAACAATACAAAGATTGAAGTTATGCGTGAATATGTTTTTAATAGTGGGCGACGGATTGATTTATTGATTATCTTAGATGAACTTATTGTTGCTCTAGAACATAAAGTATGGTCTGATGAGTCTGAAAATCAGACAATTAGTTATTCTAGTAGCTTAGACAAGTTGTATCCTGAAAAAGATATCTTAAAAATCTTTCTATCTCCTAGTGGTAAAGTTGCACAGTCTGAAAAGTTTATCGCAATGTCTTATGAAACACTAGTTAGCCTCTTAAAAAGTGTAGATACTGATGATATGGAAACTATGCGTCAGAGGGTCTTGTTTGAAGAGTTGATATTACATATTGAGGAGTATTTTATGACTAAGGGTTTTAATGAGGTTACGGAACAAACCAGATTATATCTAAAAAACAAAGATCTGATTGAGGAACTCCAGAGTGCCTTTATAACAGATGCAGTAAACACTTTTATTATTTTTGAAGAAAGAATAAGAAACTATTTTGAACCATATAAATTTGAAGTAAATTTTAGCCCTAAAAGGGGCTATCAACAGTTATATAAGAATCACTGGAATGATGAGAGTTTATTTATTCATCATGAGTTTAGTTTGTCATGTACAGACTTATTACAGAATGAAGTGTTTAATTATTATCTTCATGTGGAGGGTAGTGAGAGACACCAGTTTCTTGAGTTTTTTGATAAGAATTATAGTATGAATATTGATAATTTAAATGAAATGTTTCAGTATGAAGGTAATCTCAGAGGTGTGACGCTTTGCAGTAAAAAAATTGAAAACCCATATTACTTTGACTCTAAAGATCAAGATGCTTTCGAAGATGACCTTAATGTAATAAATAAACTAACAAGATTGTTAGATGCTGCTCTAGAAGAATATAAAAATATATGATGGCAATTTTTAAGGCCTAGATTAGAAGCTAATCTATACAAGATGATAAGGATAAGTAAAGCTCCTACTTAAACCAATAGGTTTAAGCAGGAGCTCTTTTAATTAACTTTCTTTTGCTTGATAAATCTCTTGTAAGTCAACAGGTTGTTAATCCGATTATGCATATATGGATTACTGAGTAAAGAGTAGAAGTCTTTTAACTCTTTAAGTGTTTGATAAGACTTTTCATAATAACTGTCAACGTCTGTTAGTTCATATAGATTAAAATATGAAAGTGCAATTTCATACTCGATTTCGTAAAACAAGGCGATGGATGATGATTTTGTAAAGTATCTTTGTAGTTCTCTATAAGATTCTATGCATTTCTTGGTTTCGTTGATGTTCTTTTTTTGAACGTGATTAAGAGCTTCTAGTTTTAAACGATGAAAGTCAACTTTATTTAGGCTAAGCTGATCACCACAATCATCAAAAATCTTCAATGCTTTGTCGGCTGCTGACATCCCTAAATGGTAATAGTTTAGTGATTTTGTGATTTTATAGAGGTTTTCATAGATGCTGACTTGACTTAACCATATAGAAGCCATACTTAGGTGATAGTTATTTTCTTGATAAAATTCCAAGCTTTTATTTGTATAAATAAGTGCTTGATTTAAATATTGGTTATTTTCTATCACTGTGCCATATGCAAGGTAAACAAGGGCTAAGTTGTCATTGAACCTGCAATAATCATATGGGTTTTCATTAATGGTATGATTATGAAAATATATGTTGCCGTATTCTACTGCCTTATTAAAATGGTAAGAAGATTCTGAAATCGTAATCATTCGATAGTGTGCTGCGATTGCATTAGATAAAGACCTATTATACAGAAACTCATCCGATTGAGAAATTTCTTCTTGAACGATGATTGTAAAGAGTTCAATGCTTTTCTCTAGATTGAGTTTGGTCTTTTTAAATTGAGCAAGTTCTAAGTACAATACGCCTAGATTGTTGATGATTTTCAAATATTCAAGTTTGTTTTTCTCAGAATCAATCATTTGCTTGGCATTGGAGTAGGCATCTAAGGCCATCTCCATATTTTTGATTGAATCTTGCATTCTTGCCTTAGACTGATAAATGGTGCCTAAAAGCTTATAAGATATGGCTTGATCGTGTAAAGATGCATCAATGTTTATGGTTCTTACAATGTAAGACAAACTGGTATTAAGCTTTTTAATGTCACCTTCTAAATTACCAGAATCTCTATAGATGATGCTTAATTCTCGATAGACTTTATCAAGGTTAGTCTTATTATCACCACATATCTTAAGCAACTTTTCTAAAGTTTCAATAGCTTCCTCATAATAGCCATTTTTAGCTTCTGTTAAAGCAAGTCGAATCTCGCTTTCAATCTTCAAGTTATGTGATACAGTTTTCTTAGTTTTTTTTCTTCCTGTAGAGGTATTATAAGCTTCTTCAAGTACTAAACGTATGTACCTAGAGTGACTTTCGATGAAGGATATCTCTTGAAGTTTCTCATTAAGAGTTACATCAGTAGCAATTAGCTTATCAATCTCTAAAAGACACTTCTTATTTGTAAATTCACAGTCGTAATCTTGAATATGACGGCATATAGAATTTAAGAATAGATTGATTATTTTTTTACCTGGCTTACTGTCATTTCGCCAGTGACGAATACGGCTGCTTGATCGATCTATTTCTTTCGATATTAAATCATTGTCTATGTGATACAAGGTCATAATCTCATCAAGTAGTTGATTAAATATTGTGGTCATAGTCTCCTCCTACACCATCATTATAATATTCATTATTACTTATATTTTAGGAGTGACAGAAATAGACGTATTTGGTACATAAATAGACACGAAGTCCAGTAAATGTGCAGTGTTACAGCAACTATGATGCCTGTACAAAAACGCACAATAACGCACGAAAACATATATTTATAGGATTATATCAGTTAAGTATAATAAAAATGGTAGGATATAATTTGTTGTTTTTATATCCAAAAAATAGTCTGTTGACTAAGAGTTGATTGTTAAAGGGAGGATGTAAACTTGAAGATGAGTAGAAGACTTCTGAGTCTTGTTTTAATCTTTGTTATGCTCTTTAGTGCTGTGATGCCAATGGCATATGCTGAAGAGATTACAAGTTATGAAATTCAAGAATCAGATGATACCGAACCAGGTGCAGAAGAAGGTACTGAGACCGGTACAGAAGATAGTGCTGAACCAGGTACAGAAGAAGGTACTGAACCAGGTACAGCAGAAGGTACTGAGACCGGTACAGAAGAAGATGCTGAACCAGGTACAGAAGAAGATGCTAAACCAGGTACAGAAGAAGATGCTGAGACCGGTACAGAAGAAGGTGCTGAGACCGGTACAGAAGAAGGTGCTGAACCAGGTACAGAAGAAGGTGCTGAACCAGGTACAGAAGAAGGTGCTGAACCAGGTACAGAAGAAGGTGCTGAACCAGGTACAGAAGAAGGTGCTGAACCAGGTACAGAAGAAGGTGCTGAGCTAGGTACAGAAGAGGATACGGAGACAGATGATGAAGTTTTACCTGTTGAAGTCAATCAGGAAAATGGTGAACCAAGTCCACCGTCAACGGGTACACCTACAGTTAGTTTTGATACAGAGGTACTTGGTACTGAAATTATCGCATATTCATATGGTGGAGCTGTTAAAGTTGAGTTAGATAACAATGATTCTCAGGAGAATCCTTTTATTCTTTATACTGATGAACAAGGTTATAATTTTATGCAGCATGACAACAGTGTTGGTTATTTAAACAATTTGGAGTCAGTAGAGCATCTTGAAATATATGATCGCTACTATGATGATAATGGTGATGTATATAAGGCTGAAAACTTTTATGATTTAGATCCAGAAACTACATACTATTATGCTATTGGATTAAGAAAAAATGTAGATGGTGTAGGTCATGTCAATAAGATCGTTATCTCTGATGGTAGCTTCACAACAGATTCATCATATTCGATGAATCCAGAGGTTACTGAGCATGCTCAAAAGTTAGGTCATTTCCGTTCTAGCTTTGAGTTCATCTTAAATGATTATATGGTTGATGTACACAGTGGTCTTGTATTACAATATGCTGATAATCAGGCTATGGAATCAGCTAAATCTAACACATATCCAGTTGGTGTAAGAGATGTTATTGAGCCAGGCGCACCACATTTTTACATGTCAATGGATATGACAAGTGATACTATGTACTATAGATATGGTGTTGTAGAAAGCAAACAAGGTGAAGAAAGTATTGTTTATTTTGATGTGAATAGCATTGATAGAGCAGCTTTACCAACTGCCATTAATATTACTCAAGCAGATGCTGCTGGAAGTGTTATGAATATTCAAGGTAATGTAGATGGTTACACACATAATAGCGATGGTAGCTATAGGGTTTATGTAAGTGAATCAGATGATTTTTCTGATTTTGATACAAGTTACTTAAGTGTAAGTCAAGATGGTACTTTTACTGGAACAGTTGACAACTTGACTGAGGAAACAACTTATTATGCAAAAGTTGTATATTATTACACTAATAACGACATAGTTTTAACATCAGAGGATGTGACATTTACAACTGTTGTTGATCAAGTACTAACATTAGAAGATTTTTCAGGCAATGAATCGCTTTATAACTATACAAAAGAACGTTATTCGCCGAGTGACGACTTAACTTCAAGTGATTTGTTTAACGTGACTAGAATGAATCTATCAGAATCTGATAATGTAGATTCTTTAGTAGGTTTAGAGAACTATAGCAAACTTGAGGATTTCAGCATTTATAATGCTACTTTATTAACAACTTTAGATGGCATTGGTGCAGCTAAGAGTCTTAGAGAAGTTTCAGTTTCTGGTGCAGCATTAACAGATATAAGCGACTTAGCTACATTAGATAAGCTTATTGCATTGTCATTAAGAGAATGTCAATTAACTTCTTTAGATGGTATAGAGAATCTTGTTACTCTTGTTGGCTTAAATGTATCACAAAATAATTTAACATCACTTCCAGACTTAACAAAGCTTGTTAACCTTAGTCCTGGTGAAATGTTAGATGATCATTATCAGATGGATACTTATTTCACTCAAAATGATTTGGCGGATTACTTAAATGAAACTTATTTACCTCAGCAGTTATTAACGGATAGATGGTTATTTGAAAATCTGAGATCCCAGTCAGAAGCAACAATTACAGAAATGCTAGTGCCATCTGAGTTCTATAATGTTGATGGACAAAAGGTTTTCTTTGCAGAAGTTAATAACACCAGCATGAATGAACATAAAATTACCTTGACAATAGGTGACGTGTCAAAAACTTATACCATGGAGGGTAGCTACAGAAATAAGTATTATACTAATTTAAATCTAGAAACAGATTTTCCGGGTTTAGGTGACACTGTTTGGATTCAGGTTTCTGTTGAAGACACTGTAAAAGATGAAATCGTTGCTACAGCTGATAAAGATGTTAGCTTTGTTGAAATGAATGCTTGGCTTGATCCTAGTTACAAGTATCTAAGCAACCAAGACAAGAGTCATGATATTGGTGTTGTATTACTTGGTGAATACGATTATTTAGATTTTTCAAATGCAAGACTTATGAATCAAGATAATGAAATTGTAAGTATGGCTGTAGAAGATTTTATAGCTGAAGAGCATACCCATATAAGCCATAATGCAGATGAAAGGTATCTTGATGATTATTCATATGAGGCAAGGCCACAAGTACCGACAACTCATTTATACATGGAAGTGTTTGATAACACGGCTTTAGAAGTTGGCACTTATGATTTGGTCTTTGAAGTTAATGGTCAGGAAACGACCATTGAATCAAGCATTGTGGTAACTGATAATCCTATCATTAAGAATATCAATCAACATGTAAGTGATTTCCCTGATGCGGCTTATGGCGATGAGGATATGTATTTATATATCAGAGGTACTGATATAGATCCAAGTGATCTTCAACCAGTTTTACATGATTTAGACAAGCAAAAGGTAGCATCAACAGAATCATTTAGACAGTTAGATGGGACTTCGTTTGTATATAAACTTGTTAGAGATGCCTTAAACTGGCCAATTAATTTGATTGCAAGTGTTGAATCTAAGACCAATCAAGCATTTGCATCACTGGACTCTGATAATAAGTTTAATATTTATCGATATGACAGAGATATTTATTATGTGGAATTAAATCCGTATAATTTAGAGTTGTTCCTTGTAACAGATAAATCAATTGGTGATGTGACTGTTTCTGTGCTTGATGACTTTAACGCAGAAGCGATTGCAACTGCCACAGGTAATATTAAAAAAGGTGAAAATGTACTTGAACTTACCTTAATGGATGATTATCAATTTGAGTCAAATATGCGTTATGAAATTGAAATTCAAGCAGATGGAAGAAGTTATAGAGAAGGCGTTTATCTGAACCATTTAATGGATGATAACTATACCAATAATCCTAGTTTTGAAAATGTATTGATTTATTCTGACACAATTGAGTTTGATATTGATGGTCATATATTAGTCAGTGATGGTAATACAGATGTAAGCATTAAGCTTCTCAAGGGAGAAGAAGTCATTCTTGGTCCTATTCCAACTGAACAATATGATTTAAGAATAGATGGACAACCTTACAAGGGCTTTAGGAAAAGCATAACATTAGATAATCCTTTAGATCTAGGTTCTTATACTTTAGAATATCATTTAACCGGTGATGTTAACGAAGTAATTACGAGAAAGCTAGAAGTGTTTGACACAAATCAAGTCTATGTTGGATGGACTTCAGATTCATTTGATAACGGTAGACTTGAGATTTCATTTAACTGTGGTTCTTCGTTTGACATGACCAAGGTATCTGCAGATATCAAAGATGTGTTTGGAAACGCAGTCACTGGTTGGACAGGTGAGTTAGATAGAAACACGAATAATGAACAGAGATACACTTATATCGTTACTGGATTACCTACAGATGTATATTATCTTGTGGCTAAGCTAACATATGATGGTCAAGAAATTAAGAGTACTTCTGATCCTAACATGTCACTTTATGAGGAGAATAGCTATTATTCAAGAGTAGAAGTTTCTGCTGAAAAAAATTATGGATATTTAAACACAGGCTCTTCTTATTATGTTATAACAGGTGTTTATGGACCTAGTGCAGATTATCCATTAACACTTAACTTTTACAAACCGTATGAGGTAGAAGCAACAAAATCTATGGTTGTTTCTGAATCTGGTGAGTTTATTAAGGCAAACTTTGCTGGTATGGATTTAAATAGATTATACGATGTTGAAGTTTTAAATAAAAATGGTGAGTCTGTTAATTTTAGAAATGATGTAAGAATCATAGCAAAAGATGGTCAAGTTGTTTCTGTAACAGGTGTTCAAGTAACACCAGCAACTGTAAGCTTAGAAGCAACTCAAACTGCTACATTAGGGGTTTCAGTACTTCCTATTGATGCTACAAATAAACATGTAACATGGACAACTTCAGATGAGGAAGTCGCTACAGTATCTTCTACCGGCCTTGTGACTGGTATTTCTGAAGGTACAGCAATAATTACAGCTAAAACAAGTGATGGAGACTTTACAGATACATGTACTGTTACAGTAATAGGCTTACCTGAACCTGTAACTGGTGTTACTTTAGATCAATCAGAATTGACTCTATTTGTTGGTAATACTGAAACGCTTACTGAGACTGTAAGTCCAAGTGATGCTGCTGATAAGTCTGTGGTTTGGTCTTCATCAGATGAAGCGGTTGCTACAGTAAAAGATGGTAAGGTAACAGCTATATCATCAGGCCATGCTGTAATTACAGTTAAGACTGTTGATGGAGATTTTACTGCAACATGTGATGTAACAGTAATCACGCCAATTGATATGACCATTTCACTTACTTACAATGATGATACTGTCATTGAAAAAGTTAATGGTGGTTATATTGTAGATGGTGCTAAGTTCCCAGTTTATGAAGAGGCATTTGAGGAAGAAACCAATCTACCACTTAAAATGACTGTAACAGGTACAGGTAGTGAAATTGAAGATGAGACACAATATAAAGTACATGCTACATTCAATGATAAGTTTGAATTTGAAGCATTACAACCAGGATCAAAGTTAAAAGAAGGTCTAGTGGATACCATTATTAGATCTGCGGACTTAGTAGATGGTGAATATCCTTTAAAAGTTAAATTATATTTAGGTGATGTTGAAAAGGCATCATATACTTACAACGTAAAAATTGAGGGTTCTATTGTTAATGTAACTGGTGTTGCTTTTGATCAAGAATCGGTAACATTAAGCCCAGGTAAGACCTATCAATTAAAGCCTATAATAGCTCCTGACAATGCTACAAATAAAAATGTGACTTATACAAGTAGTGACGAAACAGTGATGACGGTTTCTGAAACAGGTCTTGTAACAGGTCTTGGAGCAGGAACTGCTAAAGTAATTGCAACAAGTGAACATAGAGCTTATACAGCTGAGATGGATGTCCATGTAAATGTTCAAGCCTCAGGTTCTTTAGATCTAACAAATATGGAATCACGTGTTTATTATGTGGAGCTATTAGATTCTAACAACTCTGTTGTAGCTGTTAAGTATTTAGATGCACAAAACGGCTTTAAATTCTACAATCTAGGTCTTGGTGACTATAGAGTACGTATCAGTGGACCAATGGGTTATGCATCTGTTGATGAAGCATTTACGGTTGCAAAAGGTGATACACAAGTTGATTTAGGTCAGTTATCATTTGAAAGTATTTATAAAGATGCTTCAACTGTAAGCGTTAACTTATCAAACTCTGATGATACAGCTTATGATGGCCGTGTAGATGTATCCTTATACGATTATGAGTCGAGATTGTATTATTCAAGTAACACGATAGAAAATGGTGTGGTAACATTTAATAATGTTAGATATACGACAGGTGGTAGTTCATACAGCATTTCAGTAAATGCGGGTAATTATACGAACCATGCGACTATTTCAGTAGATAAGGCAGAAGTTTCAGTAGATGTAGAGGTGCCATTAACTTACTCTGTATCAGGTAAAGTCTTATTAGCAGATGGTTCACCACTTGCTTATACAAGTCTTAACTTATACGGCAACTCAGAATATTACTATGGTTACACCAATGAAGATGGTGATTTCACTATTTATGGTGTTCTAGCTGGTGATTATGAATTAGATATCAATAAGTCAGAATATATCTTAACTGAGAAGAATGTTGCTATTGTAGATGATGATGTAACGCTGACAGATATCACGGTATCAAAGGGCATTGATTTAATTGGTAGAGTGTCATCAAATGGTCAAGAACCATATAAGGCCTATGTGACGCTTTACAAGGATGATAATTTCCACTCAAGTACTACAGCAGGTGAAGGTGGTTTCATTTTCACAGGTGCCATTAAAGAAGCTGGTGATTATAAGCTAGTATTAGGTTCATTACATGATAAGCAATATAGATACAAGCCGTTTATTGCTGATCCAGTTGAGTTCACAGTTTCAGAAGAGGATATTACAGATGCTATTAGTCAAGGTGCTGGTAGAATATCAAAAGACTTACTGTTTGAATATCAAACAAATGGAGCAGATAGCTTTGTAGGTCAAGGTAATGAAGTTTTAGTAGATAGAAAACTTGTACAAGAAGGCAATGATATCAACTTAGTTGTTAAGTACAAGAATCAAGGTAATGTAGCTAAGGACGCAACATTTAAAGTTGAGTTACCAACAGGCATTACAACAAGTGAAGCACTAAATACAAGTGTGACCGTTGATCCAGGTAAAGATGGTATGATTTCATTACCATTAAAGATAGGCAAACTGCCTGAAAACTATGCATCAATTGTAGTAAGTGTAGAAGTAGATGGTCAAACATATGATTTTGGTGCAACCAGCGTTGAAAAACAGGTTGCCAAGCTGAATGGACCAGAGTCGGTTAAAACAAATGATGTGATTAAAGTTTATGGCGAAGCAACTGCAAATAGTGAAATCGTCATAAAAGACATTGAAACAGGTAAGATTTACTCAACAACAAAACCAAATGGTAGATGGTTTAACGCATCGCTTTCGTTTGATGAAATTGGTACTTATAATATAGTTGCGGTTGTAACTGTTGATGGCGTCAGTGAAATATCTGAACCATTGACGATAGAAGTATCTGCTGATCCTCTTGAATTGGTTTCAGTAATGAGTTCATCTGCAGGCACATCAGTTTTACCAACCAATCCGTTGATTGGTGTGAGAGCCTTTACTGCATGGGTTGACTATGACTTAAACGGTAGAGACATTATCATTGAATCTGAATTTGATAAAGACATTATATCGTTTGTAACGTATCATTTCTCAGACAATGATTATCAAGCTAAAAAAATGGGAGACTTCTATGTAGCAACATTAAAAGACTGGTCAGGTTCTGGTCTAAAGACCATTACAGCGACTGTTGAAACAAATGATGGTAGAACGTTAGAGTATATCATCGCAGAAGTAACTGTATTAATTGACCCAAGTGGTTATGTAGAAGATGCTGAAACAGGGTCTAGATTAGAAGGTGTAACAGTTATTTGTGAAGTATTTGAAAATGATACATGGAGCGAATGGAATGCTGCACTTTATGGTCAAATCAATCCACAAATCACCAATGAAGAAGGTGAGTATGGTTGGATGGTACCAGCTGGTACTTATAGAGTAAAAGCTGTTAAAGATGGTTATGAACCATATATTACAACAGAAGATGAACGTGCACACATTAAGAGTATTGTAATTCCTCCAGTAAGAACAGATGTTAACTTTGAACTTGAACCGAGTATTCGAGTAACATCACTGACTATTGAAGAAGATACACTTGCACTTAAGACTGGAGAAACAAAAGAGATTTCATATACTGTGAATCCAGATGACGCAACCAATAAAGACAATGTCACTTTAGTCTACAATGATGACTTTATCAAAGTAATCAATAAAGGTGATGGTCTATTAAGTGTTCAAGCATTAAAAGAAACAAGTGGTCAAAATCTAAAGGTTAAAGTTGGAGACTTATCAGATGACATTAGCATTGTTATCGAAAAGGGGAGTGTAGTGGATCCTGGTGATAACGACGATGACGACGATGACGACGATGACGATGAAGACGATGATAACAGTGGCAGTAAGACAGTGAACATCCCTTCTAAGGTGCCTTCTGCTTCAACTAAGGTTGAAAAGAACTCAGAGCTTAAGTTAAACTACAAAGGTTTATTAGTAGTAGCTGCTAAAGCACTTAAAGAAATGGAAACTTTAAATATCTTAGGTGATGTTGAGATTAACTTGAGTAAATTACTATTGGATTCATTATCTTATAAGAAGAATTTACAAGTAGAAGTAAAAGCTGTTGAAGAGATTCCAGCAAGTATCAAGTCTTTTGTTAAGTCAGATAAGATTTACGACATTACAATGAAATTAGACGGCAAAATTAAGGATTCATTTGATACTAAAATGACTATGGAAATTCCATATGAATTAGGTAAGAATGAAGATGCAAATGCAATTGTTGTTTACCATATTCATGGCGACAAGATTGAAACAATCTTTAGTCAGTACATAGATGGTAAAGTTGTTTTCAAGACAAAGTCGCTTTCTCAGTTTGCAATAGGCTATCATCCAGTAGAGTTTACAGATAACAAGGGATGGTTTGAAGACTATGTTACATCACTTGCATCAAATGGTATCATCTCTGGTAAGGGTGAAGGACAGTTTGTACCGAATGCGGATATTACAAGAGCAGAGGTACTTCAAGTACTTTACAACATGAACAAGGGTGATAAGACATATGTGAAGTCTAGCTTTAAAGATGTAGATGAAAAAGATTGGTATTTCCAAGCTGTTGAGTGGGGCTACCAAAATGGACTTGTAAGTGGTAGAGGCGATATGGAGTTTGCGCCTAATACCAACATCTCAAGACAAGACCTTGCTCTTATCTTAGTCAACTATCAGTCAAAGATTGCATCTTATGACTTTGATGGATTTGACCATTCAGGTGCATTCTCAGATCATTCTAAGATTGCAAGCTATGCAAAAGAGGCAGTTTACAAATTAAAAGATGCAAACATCATCTCAGGAAGAGGTAAAAACATGTTTGAAGCATCTGGCAGTGCAACTAGAGCAGAATGTGCTGCAATCATTTATAAGTTATTAGGCTTATAAGTTTATAGGGCTTACTGGTAAAACAGTAGGTCCTTCTTTTGGGTTATTTATTCTTTTATGTGGTTAGCTGTTCAAATTAAATGTATGCAAAAGATTTCTTTTATATAATTAAGGTTATACAGTCTTTGATATTGTAGAGATTTGAAAGTCGATTGTTTTGGATTTTATAGGTGGGATGTTATGAAGTACTTGAAGTACCTAACAATGATATTTATCGGCCAGATGTTTTTGGCATGGATGTTTTCTTATGAACTGGTTAATGTTCGTTATTTGGGTCCTGAGTATCAAGTTTATACTTATATTTTGCTACTGGTAGAAATTGCAATTATTATACTTATCGTTGTATTTTTAAGTTGGATCAATAACAGGCTACTGGATAAGTTGATAGAAATTGACCAACATAAGCGTTATAAATCAGCTCAAATATATGATCAGATGAAGGATAAAAGTAGACATGAGATGATAAGAGATTACCAAAAGTTAAAAGTCCTGATGACTGAAAACAAGACGGAAGAGCTTGAAGTATTTATAAGAAAACACAAAGAGTAGTTAATTCTCTCTTGTAGGTGGTGTAATTTATCAATGTACCGTACCATAGCCAACTCATTTAGATAGATGATACATTCAAATGTGACTGGTTGTCTGTACTGATATATGGTTAAATATTCTATTTGTTTTCAATGGTAGATTTGCTTTTATATAATAATGTATAGGGTGAAGAATCTAGAGATAGTGGGCGTTTTATGAAATGGATAAGAAATCTTGATCGAGATTGGCAACTGGTTTTATTAGTGATCATCGCCATAATTGTTTCTGGTTGGGGCATTTTTTATAAGTATCTTGAAAGAGGTGTCCCCTTATTATTTGCAATAGTTTTTATTATAGGATTTATTTTATTTCCAATTATACAGCTGATCTTACTCAACAGACTGGATAAAGATTTAAAAGGTCATCATATGAATGCTTCATATGAAATCGGCAATCAGCTTTATATTCATGAAAGAGAACATATCACAAAAGAGATGAAAAACATTTATAGCATGTATGAGACACATGATTTTCAAGATATTTTGGACAGGCTTTCTAAACTACTTGAAGACCAAGAAGAGGAGATTTATTCTTCATGGTACAGTCTTGACCAAGTCATTAATTATTATCAGAGAATGGTCAAAATCAATGGTATCAAGTTAAATATTGCTCTTATAGAGGATGTAGAAAAAGTGTGTGCCGCATATGCTCTTTCATTTAACGCACTGAATACTATTTTGGGTAATTTTCTAGACAATGCAATAGAAGCTTTAAATTGTAGTAAACAGAATAATCCAGAAATCACATTTGAGATACTAAAAAATGGCTCTAGTCTTGTAGTTAAAGTTAGTAACAATGGTGATATGATATTTGATACCAAACATATTTTAAAGCCAGGTTACTCTACTAAAGGAACAAATAGAGGCATTGGCTTGCCTATCGTTTGTCAGGTCGTTAATAAATTAGATGGTGTTTTGGATATTGATTCTAATATAGAGTTTACAAGCTTTTCAGTTATCTTAGATAAAGAGGTTGTATGAAGTTTCTAAAATATATAACGATCCTTTTTATATTCCAACTAATCGCCTTTTGGACTTTGTGTGATAAGTATGTGGGCATAAACTTTTATAGTGAAGACAATGCAATTTATAGGTATTTAATCATAGGTTCCTATACAGTTGTGTCTTTATTAGTAATTGTATTTTTAGGATGGGTCAATAATAAATTTTTAGACAAGTTGGTGCTAATAGACCAACAAGTCAGATATGCATCTCTTAGGCAGTACGATGAGCTTAAAGATAATAAACGTCATGAGATGATCAGAGATTATCAAAAGCTTATGATTCTGATTTCTGAGAATAAAAGGGATGAAGTAGAGGAATATTTTAAAAGAAAGTTGGTATGAAATGCAAACAGCTTATGAAGCAACGCCCATCATTTATTTAATAGAGCAATTTCTCGATAACCTGGGTAGTTTTATTTTTATAGCCTTAATAAGTGGTTGTAAGTTTAAAATAGACAAAAGAACCTTACTCCATATCTTGGGTTTGGTCATCATCCTTTTTGTATGGGATATGGTAATTTTAGATTCAATGAAATCCACATTAAGATCAGTTGTTATTATGATACTGGCAGCTGCTACATATACAAGGATCTTAAGATTTTCATTTGCCAAAGGGGCTGTCATTATGGCACTTCACTTTCTACTTGTATGTTTGTGTGAGCTTATTTTACTACCATTAATTGATATAATCCCTGGTATTAACCAGTTCAGTATACTGTCTTATTATGATTGGGTTTATCTATCTTATTTAGTAGTTCTTTATCTTTATGTTTTTATTGTTTATAAATTTAAGATTGTCATCTTTAGATTAGAGAGATTAGCATGGTAAATATTTTAATAGTTGAAGATGAAATAGATACACAATCGTACATTAAGCATATTGTTGAGTCATCACTTAATAACGCGGTTGTTTACACTGCTTTTAATCATCAAGAAGCACTTGAGGTATCAGATAAAAATCATTTGGATTTAGTGCTTCTTGATATGGAACTTGATGGCACTGACATACTTGGTTTAGATGTGTATAAATCTATAGAATCACGTCATAAGAACATTGATACCATTGTTATCACAGGTCATAGTGATTACTTAAGACAGGCTACAGGTATAGAACCCTTTTATTATATGATGAAACCCATTAATGAAGTATTTTTAAAAAGAAAACTAAAAGAGTGGGTATATGTGAAAGAAAATGTGGATAATGAAACATTAATCATCAAACAATCCACAGGTATAAAGGTAATCCCACTTAAGAATATCTATTATATTGAGAAAATAGGTAGGAAGGTTCATGTTGTCACTAAATCAAAAGTCTATGAATACTCCTCTTCAATTAGGGCTATTATGAAAGACTTGGATGATAGATTTTATCAGTCACATCAATCGTTTATAGTTAATACCAACAAGGTTAACACTGTTGATAAAGATTATGAAAGAGCAAGACTTATTTCTTTCTTTGATTTTGAAAAGACTGTACCGCTAAGTCGCTATAAGTATGAAGGCTTTATTGACATGTTCAAGTAAGATGGATTAGATTAATAACCTTGAATAGAAGAATTGAATAAGCTTTAAATGTCCAATTACATTTTTCTATGTATAAAGGCTTTTGTAGATATTTAGCTCAATCATGGTATAATCAATTATTGTGGAGGCTATGATGAAAAAGAAATTATATATAGGATTATCTGGAATACAGGTCTTGTTGCTGATAGGCGCCTATTTGGTACAGGATTTTTCAATGAAACGAATGGGCATGATGAGACATGTTATGTTTACAAATCAAAAATGGGAAAAATCTTATCCCGTAGAAACAATTATAAGTGTATCTGTTGCCATTAGTATTATTTTATTGGTTATTGTAGTTTATAAGCATATTAAAAGGAAATCATATTATCAATTAATTGAGACTTTGGTTGTTAGTGGTGGTGCTACCGGATTTGTACTATTAAACTCAACAGAATCATTTAGGTCTTATTATTTTATATGTTTGATTCTAGCCTTATCCATACTGATTCAATATGTAAAACAAATTATAGATATTAAAAAAACTGACTCTTTTTAGAGCCAGTTTTATTATTATTCGTATTTACTTGCTGCTTCTTCTGGTGTAATGCTTTGTACTGGATTGTTTTCATCCATTTGCCAAGCAAACCAACCACCATCAAATAGCTGAATATTTTCCCAACCATTTTCATAGGCAATTAAGAAAGGGATTGTAGCTCTCCAACCAGTACCACAGTAGAATGCAATGTCATGGTCTTTAGTGATACCTTGTTCAGAAAGAATGCTTTCAACGTTTTCAATACCTTTGATCGTACCGTCTTCGTTTAAATAATCAAACTCATCATGGCCCCAAAGTGCACCAGCAGGTTCACCCATTCTCTCAATGTAACTGTAACCAGAGATTTTTCCTTCAAACTCATCCTTAGAACGAATACTTACTAATCTGAAGTTTTCGTTGCTATCAAGCTCTGCTTGAGTTTCAGCTGGCATAGCGATAACAAACTCAGGATGTGCTGGAATTGTTAAGCCAAATGCTTCAGAAGTAGCAACAGGTTCGTTGATACCTTCTTCAGTTTCATAACCTGCAGCCATCCAAGCCTTAACACCACCATCAAGAACTTTTACGTTTTCTACACCTGCCCATAATGAAACAAAGGCAATTCTAGCAGCACCAGAGTCAGCACCATAAACAATAACGGTTGTATCTTTAGTGATACCGTATTTAGCCATTACTTCAGTGATTTCTTCTGGTGTACGAATGTTCCAGTATTCTGGTTCTTCAATGTCATCAGTGTTCATATGAACTGCACCAGGAATGTGGTTAGTTTGATATTCTTCACTTACATCAGCAGGACCCCAAGAGCCGTGTAAAATAACAAAGTCATCAGAACCTTCCATTTGACCGTCTATCATTTGCTTAACATATTCTGGTGTTACATAGACACCAAAAGTATCTTCAAGCATTTCTTTTTCGCTTGCAACAGTTTCTTCTTCAGTCGCTTCCTCTGTTGTTTCTTCTTGTACAGTTTCTTCTACAGGTTGAGTATTGTTTGCTGCATCATTTGAAGAACAAGCTACAAATGTAAGCATTAATACTAAGCTTAGAAATAAAATTAAATATTTTTTCATTTTAATACTCCCTCTAATATTTTTTTGTTTTAACACTGTTCATTGTAGTAGGCTTAGGGGGCTTAGTCTAATAGAAAAATCAAATACTTAAAGGGTCAAGTATTGCGTTTTTCTTTAGCTGGCTAAAATCCTTGACGTATAAGGTATATGAGCGTACATTAATACTAGTCAAACCAAGTATTTTAGAGGTTTAAGAGGTGATTGATATTAAAAAGCAAACCGTCATCAAAATTGGCCTACCACTGGCAATTATATTACTGCTTCTGGTAACGCCACTCAGACAAGATTTTAAAGAGGTCTTAGGACTTTTTTCGAGTTTAGATATTGAAGTTATTAAAACGTATGTTTTATCTTTTGGTATCTTAGCCCCCATTGTATCCTTTCTTTTAATGGTCTTTCAGTCACTGGCGGCACCCTTGCCGGCATTTCTGATTACCTTTGCAAATGCCAGCTTGTTTGGCTGGATCAAAGGAGCCATCTTATCATGGTCATCTGCTATGGTAGGGGCTATACTTTGTTTTTACATTGCAAGATACTTCGGTAGAAATGTGGTAGAAAAGTTGACCAGCAAACTGGCTTTAGAAAGCATTGATGAGTTCTTTGATCGTTATGGTAGGTACACAGTCCTTATCGCAAGACTTTTACCATTCATTTCATTTGATGTGGTTTCATATGCTGCAGGTCTGACATCTATGAGTATTGGTTCATTTATTTGGGCTACGGCTATAGGCCAACTTCCTGCAACGTTGGTTTACTCCTATGTAGGTGGCATGTTAACGGGTGGTATGAAGCACTTTGTATTCGGTATGCTTATCTTATTTGCTTTATCGACATTGATCTTTTTACTTAAAAAGATCTTTAATGATAAATCTAGAAAAGGAATCGTAAATGAAAATTAAGTTAGATGATGATTTACTAAAATATGTTTCTGATGAAGAGGCCTCGTGTACAGGTTGTAGAAAATGCATGAAAGCCTGTCCAATGCTGGATGAGTTCTGCTCGACACCAAAGGCACTACTAGAAGAAACTTACTTAGAAAAATCCATAGATCATGAAGTAGCCTTTTCTTGTACCCTATGTGGCCACTGTAGCCATGTCTGTCCAGAAAGTGTCGACTTAAACCATTTGTTTTATGTCTTAAGAGAGTCAGGTGCCAAACAGTTTAAGATTCCAGGTTCTATGCCTGTTAAGTTTCATCAGAAAAACTCATTTTCTAAACCTTTTTCTACAGGCGTAGAAGGCTTAAAAAGTGACATCAAAGAAAAAGTGTTTTTTCCAGGCTGTGCTTTAACAGCCTATGATCCAAGCCTGGTTTTAAAGATATATGTCCATTTAAGACAACACGATCCAGGCATAGGCATCATGCTTAACTGCTGTGGTAATCCAACCCATGTTATGGGGGATACAGATCTTTTTAATGAGTATTTTTATAAGACTGAGAAAGAGCTTGATAAGAGTGGTGTAAAAGAGATTATAACAGTTTGTCCAAACTGTCATAAAACCCTGTCAAAAGACGGCCAGGCTAAAGTGATTTCTTTATGGGAAGTATTATGTAAATTTGGTCTACCAGAGGGGTTACTTAATAAGTATCAGGATATGACAGTGACCATTCATGATCCTTGTCCAACAAGATACAATCCAGAGATTCACGATGCTGTTAGAAAGCTCATGGATGACATGGGTTTTAATCTTGTTGAAATGATACATTCTAGAGAAAACACACTTTGCTGTGGCTCTGGTGGTATGGTCGCAGTGATGAACCAAAAGGTTTCCTTGAAGCAAAAGAAAATGAGGGTCAAGCAGACTGAAGAAGACTTTATTGTCTCTTATTGTCAAGAATGCGTTGAATCACTGACTATTGAGGATAAGAGGGCCATTCATATACTAGATATGATCTACAGTGATAAACCCTTTGAAAGAAGAAAACAATCCACACTTGAAAAGTGGATGAACAGGTATCAGGCTAAAAGAAAAGTCATGACACTTGATAAAAGAGGACAAATTTCATGAAGAGCAAAAAAGATATCATAAAGTATGGCTTAATCATGTTTGCCTTGATTGCAATCATCATTATGACCAATAAATACGTTGACCTAAGCCAGTATACACCAGAAGATATAAGGGATTATGTAAACTCATATGGTATGCTTGCACCACTAGTTTACATCATCATCTTTACTCTTGTGCCTCTAACACTTTTTCCAGATTCCATCATAGCTGTTTCAGGCGGTATGTGCTTTGGCCTTTTCTGGGGTTCCATATACACCATGATTGGGGCCTTTTGCGGTGGGACACTATCATTTTATCTATCAAGGCTGGTCGGTAAAAATTTTATAACCAGTGTGCTTAAGAAAGACCTGCCTAATATAGGTGAAGATATTGATAATAGAGGTTTTATGGCTGTCCTCATTTTAAGGCTGATTCCGCTTTTTCCATACGACATCATTTCATATGGTGCAGGTCTGTCTAAAATCAAGTACAAGGACTTTATCCTTGCAACATTGATTGGTATCATTCCAGGTGTTATTGTATTTGTAAACCTAGGTAGTCAGTTTACTCAAATAGGCTCAAGAGGCTTTTATATGGCCATTTCCCTTCTTGTCATGTTGTTCATAAGCTCGGGATTTTTAAAAAAGAGATTAGCTCTTAAGAGATAGAAATAATCAGATGTAAATCAGATTATTTCTTTTTTATTGTCTGAAGTGGGTATAAATTAAAGAAACATAAGATTAAATGAGGATACTCTATGAAGATAAATTATGATGATTTGAACTATTATAGATTACAACAGTATATAGAGGAAAATGGTATTGGTGATGACGATGCCTGTTTTTGTCGTTCGGGTTTAAGCTTTAGTGCGTGTTGTAAGCTCAATCAAGAAGCAGGCATTTTGGAGTCTCTTAGATTACAGGAGCTTATTAGTCATAAGCTGAAGGCTAGTAGTCGTCAAACACAAGATGAATGTTTGATCTCTACATGTAAAGAAAAGGCCATTATGTCACATGCCATTCAAAAGAATGGCTATCTAGACCAACTATCCAAAAACGAACATCTTTATGTTTTTACAAAGGCTTTTAATCAAGGCAAATACTATGTCAGAGATAGCAAGTTATCCATGAATATTGCGACAACATTTAATGGCTTTTGCAATTATCATGACACAAAAGTGTTTCTGGACATAGAGGTATATAAAGGTGAAGAGTTTATTATAAATCGTTTAATTGCCCATAGTTACAGAAGTATTGCCTATAAGTATAGATGTATCCTCAATGAGTTAGACCTAATAGAAGGAGAACATTTTTCGAACTTTCCGCTTCTTTATCATAATGAAATCTATGATCCTGATTATATCGTCTATCAAGCTTATCTAATCAGCCATTATCATACCTTAAGGCAACATCAAATTTACTTTAAGGAAACGCTGTATGAACTAGAGAAGTGCTTTGATATGACAAATGCTACTTGGATGTCACACGATCAGTTGACCTTTTCAGATGTTTTAAAAGTAAAAGGTACTCGAAATCCACTTGTTTTCTTTTGCTCGGAAGTGGTCAATACAAATGGTTTGTTTATGGAGAAAAATCCTGAGAAGAAGGCTTTTGAAATAATAACTCTGATGGTTCTTCCAGATCAAAATGGCGATTATAATTCTGTGTTTCTAAGTTCCTATGGAAAGCACAGTGAATTGATTGATTATTTTAATCATGCCAGTGATCAAGTCCGTTTAAATATGATCAACAATATTATCTTAAGTCATCTCAATGAGCTCTTTTTATCAGAAAAACAGATGACAGTTATAAGATCAAGTGAAAACTATTATGTCATAGAAGAAAGACTTCTTGATGAGATTCGAATAGACATTAATAACTTTGATTTAGAAGTCTTATCAAAAGAAGCTTTAATTAACTTTTTTGAATAAAGCTATATTACAGGCCTATTATAATCTTATGACTTATCATAAGTAATTATTAAGTTTGAAGTCAGATGAGTTACAATGCACTGATGTGATTTGAAGAAACATCAGTATTTTCATAAACTTTGGGTATAGATGAAACATCTAAGCTTAACTTTCGTCTAAAACATAAAAGAATCGAAAGGATGTGCCTATGAAAAAACATCATATCAATAAAACAATCATAGCATGGATCTATGTTGTGGGCTGGATGGTAGCTATATTCTTCTTGTCTTCACAAGTTGCATCGGCATCTAACTCATTAAGTCTGTCTGTAACCAATAGAATCCAATCACTTTTTTCTATAATACTTCCAGATGTTAATTTGATTATTTCTAATCATGATATTAGAAAGTTAGCACACTTTGTAGTTTTTGCAGTACTTGGATTTTTACTAGCAAATGCCTTTATAAAGTCGAATATTAATGTCTATAGGAGTCTAATATATTCAGGTATACTGATTGTCATGTACAGTATAGGAGATGAGCTTCACCAAAGATTTGTACCGGGAAGAGGTCCTGGTCTTGGAGATGTGCTGATTGATATAGCAGGAGGTGCTTTTGGTATCTTAAGCTTTCTGATACTACTAGGTATATTTACAAATATAGAAAAGAACAAGCTTAACAAGAAAATAAACTAAAAAAGGTGAGACCTGCAGAAGCAGGTCTCTGGTTGTTTAATCAGTCAAACTGGCTATAGTTGATAGTCAATTTAAATGATAGGGTTTCTTTTTCAAATTGATCTTCTGTTAAAAGATCATTAGGGTCAAAAATAACTTTAACTGAAATTGTTTCGATCTTATTAAGATCCAATTTCTTTAATATAAGTTCCTGAACAAACTCGTCTTCATATACAAAATCATCTTCATCCAGCAAAGTAGGTAAACCAAATGCATAAGATACATCAAAATAATCTTCCATACCCGGTTCAGAAGTGTTTTCTATTTCGAAGTTTAGCTGATCAAGATGCACACCCATAGTACCTGTGTTTTCAACATCAAAGTCATAGATGATTTCTGCACCCGGATAAATGTTGTTAATCTTAACTTCTAAATCCCTAGTGTTTGAAATGTTTTTAATATCACCAGTCACATATTTAGGTAATAAAACGTCACCAGCATATACATTAATGTCACATTCACCAGCATTAACTGTAGCTGCCAATGCAAAACCAGTACTCCATTCAGCATAAGCAATCCCCATTATTAACAGAGAAAGCATAACGATATTTAAGAGCAGTGTAATCTTTCTCAAGGTGACCTCCTATCTGAAACAAACCGTTAAATGAAGTTATGAAACCACTAGGGTTTCATAACTATTGATTTATTAGTTTAAAGTTGATGCTTTTTCAGTCTGCTTATAAATAAATGGTGTTGTATATTTAACTTTACAGTTTTCAAAATCATCATTGTCTTGATCTTTCATAGTAAGTTTTACATAGAAGCTTTGACTTTCTGTTGGTGCGATGACTTGTCCAGTTAAGAGTGTAACGAACTCACCTTCAGTTTTCCAATCAGAATTATCAAGAGAATACATTACTGTTAAAGCATCATCTAAATCTTGTCCGTTAGGATTAGCGATGATTAAGTGAGGTGTTACATTCGAAGGTAAGAACATATCAGGATCTACCATAATACCCATAGAACCTGTATTTGTAACTGTCCAACCAAATGTTGTATATTGCAGCGGATAAAGATTTTCGATACTAGCAACAACTGTCTCAACATTGCCAATCGTTTCAATACCGCAAGATTCTTCAATGTAGTTTCCTGTATCTTCAGGACTTTCTGCTTGAATAGCTGTTAGGTCAAAAGACATTTGACCAGAGTCAACTGTTGCTTGTACTGTAAAACTTTGAGACCAAGCTGCATAACCAGCGCCCATTAACATAACTGCCAATACTAAAATACCTATTAAAAATCTACTCTTTTTCATTTCATTCCTCCAAATTATTGTTCATTGATTGTAAATACTAAATCTAATTCAAAGCCTAATCTTGCTCCTTCAACTGGATAAACCGTTCCGTTAATATTTACCTCTTCCGGCAAATCTTCAGCGATGATTATTGCAATATCTAAATCTTGACTCTTATTAAATGCTGTACGGCCATATACTTTACCGTTAATACCAGGTAATAATTGAACAGCAATGTAATTGTTATCAATTAAGTACTGGGACAAAGTATCAGGAACACCGTTAATCTTACCAATAAAAGTGTTAGTTGGATCACAGTTTAAAACTACATCGTAATCACTTTTATTAGTGATTTTGAACTCTGATTCAACAATTACACCTGGATAAGCTTTTTCAATTACGAATGCTAGATGATCGTGGTTATAACCTTCTGCTGTTTCTTTTGGTGTTAGGACAGCAAAGTTCATATAAGCATTTGACTTATAAACTCCAGTCCATCCCTCGTAAAATTCAACACTTCCAGTGTAGTCTTCAGGAGCTACATCTGGACTTAAATCATACATATAGTCTGGAACTGATTTACCGCCGATAAAAGCTACGCCATCATCATCAATGGTAATATTTCCTTTGGTTGGGTCACCATCATCTAGTACATCTGTAAATACTTTAAGTCTACTGAGTTCTGTAGCATTTCCTAAATGCTCGTGTTTAATGATGACGTTGATTTCACCAGAATCAGCATATGTTACAACATTAAAGTTTTGACTCCAAGCTGCATAACCTACGCCCATTAGCATCATACTTAACACCAGAAGCCCTATTATAAATTTGCTTCGCCTCATTTCTTCCCCCCTTTCGTATGTGATTTTTTCTAACTTAAGTTTATCAATTAGGATGGAGTGATATAACACTCTTTGGTCTACACTTGTGTGTCCTATTGTATAGTTTCTTATATACTTCTTGGTACTTGTGATACTACTTTGGTAGTAGGGCATAAAAAAAGATTAGCATGGCTGCTAATCATTAAAAATGGAAAATGTGGTTTCAATTGTGATTGTATCATTTTCATAGGCAAAGACTACTTTTTCAAGGTAGTTTTCTGTACATTCTAGATATTGATTTGCCTGTCCAAGTAAGCAGTTGATGATATACTTTTCTGCTTTTAAAGTTTCAACTCTACAGTATAGACCGGCTAGATCCCATTTGATCTCATTGATTGCTGTATGATCTATGATAGCTATTGGTGCTTGTTCGGTTTCGTTCTCACTAGGTTGAGCAGCAATCATAACAGGTTGACTGAGTGAAGCTACTTGACTTTCTAGTTCAGCAATCTGAGATTCTAACTGTGCAATCTTATCTTTGATGGCTTGTTTCTTATCTTTTAGTCTTGCTATTTGAGATTGAATGCAATCAATTTCATCTTCAATGTCCTCGATGTAATCTCCTGCATCTTTGATTTTATCAAGCCTAATGGTATAGATATCGTTGGATAAGTCGTAAGGTTCTATAATCCCGTTTTCCAAAGACAAATCATATATTTTTGGTTTATTAATCAATTTCTTGCCTTTAAACCTGATATCTAAATCAAGATCATCTGCTAAGGCTTCAAATTTCATTTTTTCTATGAGTAGTTCATCATTTGAATTCTCATAGCTAATGGCGACCTCGTTTATATAGGCACCAACAGTTCCAGTGTTCTTTATTTCTAACTCAATATCATCATCAAGGGTAAACTCAGCCTCATGCTTTTTATTTTCATCAATACCCTGACCATTTACTTCTATATCGAAAACATAGGTTTTAACTTTAGTTAGTATAGAAAACTCTTCTTCCCATTCTGCATATGCTACACCTAGTAATAAGGTTGATATACAGAAGAGGAAAACAAGCAGTTTGTATGATTTCACAACCTCACCTCCTAGTATGGAATCACTTTTAGATTATCACAGGTATTAGATAAATATAATACTCATGGGTGTAGCTTGCCTACTACTTTGGTAGTATTAGTTGGCCTTCTTGATGAAATTATCGAGGGTAATAGTAGATTCAGCCATCATCATGAAATAATAGATTCTGGTTTCATCAAATACAAAGTACTCAGTTTTCTTTTCTTCTTTTGTGTCTATCTGATAGTAAAAGACCGGCTGTCTAATTTCATCAGATATTTTAATTAGATCATCCACGCCTGTGACTCTTATTAAATTTGCATAACGGTTGGTCATTGGTTCATAGAGCCTTGCCAGTCTTTCACCATAAGCTTTATCAATCTTTACAAGTTCTTGGTCGTAATGAGTGTTTCTCTTCTTAATGGTAAGCTTGAGACTTATAATGATGCCTATTAGGGCCGCTAGTGCTACAAGTAAAAATACATAGAACAAGAAACCTGTTTTTGTAGATTCAACAACTTTTTCTTCTGTTATGGTTTGGTCTAGGGGTTCAAAGTTTTCTGTTACAACCTTAAAGACCGATTGATCAATAGGGACAATTAGGGCCATTTGATGATCAATTGGAATGATGTAATCATCTCTTTTGATTTCGCCTTTTAGATGATAAACAAGTTTAAAAGATGTTCTTGCAAACACTTCCGCCTCTTCCATAATGGCATCCAGCATTATTTTGTACTTGTTTAACTGATAAAACTCCTTGACTTCTATTTGATTATTTAACTCATTTTGTGATATGGACTCAGTCTTATGAAAGAGGATTTCATCTTCTTCTCCAAAGATACCTTCCATAAGTATATAGTGGTCCAGAACAAAAGTAGATTCTGTCTGCTCATCAGTTATGATATCTAGCTTAAAATTAGAATTCATGTTGTTTACAAACTTATTAATAATCAGTCGACTGTCATCAAGTGTCTTTTCTTCGTACATACTATTTTCTAGTAAATAGAATGTAGACTTAACTTGAGGCAGAATTTGATAATTAAAAACAGGCTGATCAATGGTTTCTGTCACTGTAACATTGTAGTTTTTATAAGCCATCCAACCTGAAGCAGCCATGACGATTAGTAAGACAATGGCAATGACGATTTTTATTTTTGATACTTTCATTTTAATCCCTTCCTAACTCATATTCTTCTTCAACCTGATCTTCAAGTGTTTCTTGTGTTTTTGTTCTCATTAAGAGAGCAGGGGTGCCAAGATATTTAACCGAGTAGATCATCTTGCCTTTAACTTGTCCAAACTCTACTGGTTTACTATCTTCGGTATTGTTGTTATCACCCTTGGTGATGTATTTACCATCTTCTATTTGGACCACCCTATGTATGATGAAGTAATCATTTGCCCAAAATTGGATGACATCACCTATCTGGATATTTTCTTTATCTACCTTTTGCATGATGGCTACATCACCTGGATACATGACAGGTTCCATAGAACCTGTGAGAATGACAGTCGGAAAGATAGGAAATAAGCCTACTGCAAACCAAACCACAGCTATACCGGTTAAATAAGTTAAGGACCATGATAAAGTGTGACTGGTTACTCTAGGTCTTCTATCTCTGTTATCTCTCGTAAAAATGGCATTTTTTAAGAAAGTCAAACTGAGCACAGGGTATAGATTACCCAGTAGGGCGCTTGTAATCCATTTAAGGTTCGGTAGCACAGGGAAGAAGAATATCATGCCTTCAAAGGCAAACTTCATCATAAATGACATCCATACACCACCCAGTAAGGAGGTGTTGACTAAGAAGATATTCTTAGAGATCTCTGGCATAAGTTCAGAACCAATAAACTGGACGTTAGATTGCAAAGTACCTGTCAGTAGGCCTGTGAAGTCACTGACTCTAAACTCTGCTAGGGTAAAGATAATGACGCAGACTGTCATGATTAAGTATCTTCTCTTCTTTGGTATGCTATGGACCATAATGGATCTAAAACATTCTAGTGTTAAGAAAAAGGGTATAAAAGTTAGTAGATTTAAACCAATACCTCTAGGTGTTGTATTAAATGGATTTTTTCCAAATCCATCAATGAAGCCCAACATAAAGTAAGTGATAACATAGAGTATGGCTATGATAACCATAAAGGTAACAAGAACATAGCGATACTTTAAACTTACATCTAAGATAGGTCTCGATTGCTTGAAGAAGAAGTAGATTATGATACCACAAACAAGTGGTCTGATGATATGGTAATAGAGATTCAAACTTGGCATATTGTAAATCATTTGCTTGTTGATAATTACAAATAATATGAATGCTAATACGGCTAGCCAACCTCTTTTTTCTTTAGGAGTCATGAGATCACCAACTTTATTTGTGTGCCTGCTCCTGGTTGACTGTGAATTTCAAAAATACCATTAAAACTATTAGATATTTTCTCCATATTTTTAAGACCCAGCCCTCTTCTTTTGAGGGTGCTCTGGTTAAAACCTTTACCATTATCTCTAATTTCTAGATATATTTTTTCATCTGCTTCAGTTATAGAGACATAGATCTTGTTGCATTTACCATGGTTAACAGAGTTAACAATGGCCTCATTGATGACTCTAAATAGACTGTATTTTATATCATCACCATAATCATCAAAAGAATCTAGGATAGAGGTTTCTATGGTGACATTATAAATCATGGCTAAGTCTTCTATATAATCAACCATTCTTTCTCTTTCAAGATACTTTTTACCCTTGTTGATAGACATCTTGTAGATGATGTCTTTTAACTCAGCATTGGTGTCTTTTAAGGTTTTTCTTAGTGTAGACATTTGTTTGTTTAATAAGTCGTTGTTATAAACTTCAATTTGATTTTCAATATTGTATATAAGACAACTTGAGGCAAAAAGACTCTGATTGACTTGGTCGTGTATCTGCTCTGCAATTCGATTTTGCTCTTTTTCGATTAATAGATCACCATGATAGTTTAAGAGCTTAAGTCTAGAAGCATGAATGTTAAAAAGCTTTCTTATAAACTCTAGGTGCTGTTTGATTTCCTGATGCCAAACCATGGTCTCCAAGTAAGTGCCGAAGTAGACTTTTGAGTTATCAAAATGGATGACTTGGTAGATAAGCTTTACATTGTCTGAATGGCCTGTTTGAGCAAGGCTTAGAAGTTCCTTTGTTAAACCATCTACGTGCTCAGCCAGGAGTAGGTCACTTAAGTTTTCTTTGTTGACAATGATGAACTTAGAATCTATGTCATCCCATTTTTCAAAGTGTTCCTTTAAAATCTCGAGACTTTGCTTAAATGTATTGGCATAGGTAAGGTTGTCCATCAAATCAGTTGTTCCCAATAGACTTTCTGTTAGGATGGCTTTGCCTTGATAAGATTTTTCTAATGATTCATGCTTTATTCTTAATATTTCTTGTGTGGCTTTTAGATTGTCCATGATTTTATTGAGGACTATAACAAATATTAAAACGACGATAAATCCAAAAATTACATGGGCATCACTTAGGCTAATTGTTTTGTGCTGTTGGTAAGTATAAAATGTAATGCCGATACAAAGAAATATGTTAAAGATGATAAAGGTGTTTCTCTTTCTACCATTTAGTTTTACGATGACTAGTAGGACTGGATTTAAGAGCATCCAGAAATAATAACCAAAATAAACATCAGAGTTGATGAGGATAATGCCAATACCAATGGCTTCTAACAAGCATGCAATTAAAATAGCTGTTTCTCTTTCTTCGTTATGTGTAAAGTAAAGCATAATAGAGTTTGAGACAATCAAACATGAAATGATGATTAAGTTTGTATTTGCCAGCATCTCAGTTTCATAAACAAATGATAGAAAGACAGCAAATATCATTGTTGCCAGCCTGAAGCGAGCGACAAGGTTTTTTGCTTGTAAATCATTCATACATAAAACCTCGATTCAAATAATCTTCAAGTGTTTGAATGTTTTCAGTTACTTGAAAACTCAAATCGCGCTCAATCAAGCCTTGTTCTACTTTTTCCGCAAGACTCATATCAAATGTCCGCATCCCCATAGATTTGTAGTGTTCCATGTGATGGCCTAATTGAGATAATTTATCTTCTTGAATGATTCTTTTGATTGCCTGATTATTTAAAAGGATTTCGTAAAGTAAATGATCTTTGTTATCAACATTTATTTTTTTATGGCTGACAATCCCTTTAAGGTTTTCAGACAGTTGGTTTTTATAGTATTTCCTTTCGTCTTCATCAAATGCGTAAATGAGGTTTTCAAGTGTAGATGAGACGTTGGAATTGTTCATAACAGCCACTACCAGCTTGCCTTGTGAAGAAAGTTTGATTAGGTCCTGTAAAACGTGTTTGTTATTAGCCTCATCAACAAATAGAATATCTACATCCTCTAATAAGGCATTCTTGATTGCCACTGAATAATCATTGAAGTCCAAACCAAGTTCTTTTTGTTTGATGATGGACTGGTCATGGTTCATCAAATACTCGATATGTTGATGAAGAGAGATCACATTCTTGCTTTTACTTGTGTTGGTTTTGTGCATAATATGTGACATTGTTGTGGTTCTACCGGAAGATTTTTTGCCGCTGATTATAATTAAGCCTTCTTCAAATTCTGATAAAAGATCAATGACCTGAGGATAATCATAAATAAGATCATGTTGATTCTTGTTCATCCTAACATTTAGATAAGGTGTTCCCCTTTGAAACCCTGCTACAACTCTTACCCGACCTAAATCATCTAATACACATGAGGTTAAAATGGACTTATCCTTGTAAAAAGTTTCTTTTTGCTCACGTGAAAACAAGCCATCAATGGTTTGCCTGATGACTTTATCTGTAATAATGGTTTCATCCATTTCATATGTGTTGTTTACCTTATATCTTACAGGCGTCCCAACCGCCATAAAGATTTCTTTTGCCCCTAACTGCTTGCCCCTATCAAACATCATAACAACCCAAACCTCCTATACGTAATTGCTTTGGCAATACAGTATAGCTTGATTCCTATTAGAAAATTCCATTTTCATGAATATATTTGTGATGTGTTTTTTTACTGTATTGACACTAATAAAAGTCTTTTCAGATATTGCCTTATTGGATAAGCCTTCACCAACTAAACGTAAAATTTCTTTTTCTCGTTCTGTTAATCGATCCGATGTTTGAGTCATTTGCTTGGTTTTTTGTATGTTATAAAATATAGGATCAATATACTGCCTACCACTTTTTATGGTCTTAATAGCATAAACTAAGTCTTCTGGTATACATTCTTTAACAAGATAACCATCTACATTTAAGGCCATTACTCTTTCAAAATAATCCTGACGAATAGATGAAGTAAATACCAATACTTTATCAACGCTTCTTTCATCAATAACTTTACCAATGAAACTGAAACTACGTTTGCCTTTTAGGCATAAGTCAACGATTGCTAGGTCATAGTGATTCAGTTGTGATTCCAATTCTGCTTCTCTTAATGAATTGACAGAAACAACATTGTGTGCTTCAAAGGCAGTTTGAAGAATCATCTTTACACCTTCTGCTACCAGAGGGTGGTCTTCAACGATTAAGCATTTCATAGTATTAGACTCCTTAAAAAAAAACAAATTAAATAGATGTTTACTTTTGTATTTAAGATTATATATTAATTTGATGTAACATATTACATTATTGGCTATTTAGCCGATTATTCTAACAATTTAGCCTTATATAGGTTTAAATCGCCATGAGTATGAAGAATTTCAAATACTTGAAAAATATTGTGTATAACTGGAAAAAATAATCAACTTGTGCTACCAAATAACACGTAAATAAATGAAAAAATGAATAGAAAAAATTCGCTGTAAAATCATAATTGCAATATTTAGTGGATAAATTTTGCTAATTGAGAAGGAAATATTTGTTCTTGTCATCATTCATGTGTGTCGAAAAAAGTCGAACTTTGAGTGAAATTGATATTTCAAGGATTTAGTAATGGAAGATTATTATTGTGTTTTGGTAATTGAAATTAAAGATCTTAATGATAATTTTCCACTAAAGTGTGAATGATTTGAATAGGTCTTAGTGATATTTGTTCTGCCATTGGCTATTTATGTCACTGAGATGGCTAATTATGCAATTGTATAGAAATGGAATCAGGCCATTTATTATACTGTTATTGGTTGTTTTGATTAAAAGAAATTTTCGAATGGAGGCTTGCTATGAAAAGGAAGATAAAGAAGTATTATATGGTTGTCTTTGACCTATTTGCCATAATGATTTCCTTGATGGTAGCACTTCTCTTAAAGTATGGCTTTGCCATTCCAGGATCACATATAGATTTTTTAGTTTCTACTTTTTTTGTTGTATTCGTTGGAAAAGTAATGGTATACAAGGTGTTTTCTTTGTATTCCAGCTTGTGGGAGTACGCTTCAATAGAAGAGTTGATGCAAGTAGTTGGTGCTGTATTAGCTTCTAATGTCTTAACCATTCTTTATATGTATACTCAAAAGAATCCTATACCATTTGGGGTGCTTGTCAACGTTATGATGATCGAAATCCTCATGGTTGGCGGCATAAGATTCTCTTACAGAGTGCTTAGACGTCTGAAGAATCACAGATCAATCTTCAGACAGAAAACGGAAAAGAATGTGCTGATTATTGGCGCTGGTGCAACTGGCGGTATGATATCTAAAGAAATTGTAAACCATCCTTCAGAGTATGGTAAGCTGATTGGTTTTGTAGATGATGATCCTTTAAAAGAAGGTAAAACACTAAATGGTGTAAGAATACTTGGTAATCGGTATGATATCTATTCAATATGTAAAAAGTACAGTATAGATGAAATCATACTCGCTATTCCTAGTGTTGATAAAACTTCTAAGGCAGAAATACTAGAAGAATGTACACGAACAGAATGTGAGTTAAAGACACTGCCTGGTATCACAGAATTAATTGATGGTAAGGTTTCGATGAATCAGATCAGAGATGTTGAGATTGAAGACTTACTTGGCAGAGATACTGTGAACTTGGATATGGGAAAAATTCGAAGCTATATTCAAGGCCGAACTGTACTTGTAACTGGCGGAGGTGGCTCGATTGGCTCTGAACTATGTAGACAGATTGCCAAATATAATCCATCGCAATTAATCATATTAGATATCTATGAAAACAATGCCTATGATATTCAAAATGAACTTTTAAGAAAGTATCCAAATATAAATCTTTTGGCTTTAATAGCATCAGTAAGAGATTCAGAAAATATAAATCGAATTTTTGACACATATAAACCAGAAATTGTTTTCCATGCTGCTGCTCATAAACATGTGCCGCTTATGGAGACTGCTCCTAGAGAAGCCATCTTAAATAATTGTTTTGGAACTTTAAATGTAGCCAAAGCGGCTCATGAATTTAAGACAGATCAATTTGTTATGATCTCAACAGATAAGGCTGTTAATCCAACCAATGTTATGGGGGCTAGTAAAAGAATTTGTGAGATGATTATTCAATCTATTGCTCAAATTTCATCCACTAAGTTCTCGGGTGTAAGATTTGGTAATGTGTTGGGTTCAAACGGTAGTGTGATTCCTCTTTTTAAGAGACAGATTAAAGAGGGGGGACCTGTAACGGTTACACATGAAAATATCATCAGATATTTTATGACCATTCCAGAGGCATCTCAGCTGGTATTACAATCTGGTGCCTATGCTAAGGGTGGAGAGATCTTTGTTCTAGATATGGGAGAGCCTGTAAAAATTTATAAACTGGCTGAAGACTTAATCAGACTTTCTGGCTTTGAACCTCATGATGAAATAGAGATAGAAGTGACAGGCTTAAGACCTGGTGAAAAACTTTATGAAGAGTTATTAATGAAAGAAGAAGGTATGAAGGAAACACCGCATTCAAAAATATTCATTGGAAAACCGATGTTTGCAGACTTCAAAGTTTTAATGAATATGCTTGATAATCTTAAAAGTGTTCTCGATACAAATGATAATGAAAAACTACGTGAACAAATTAAGATAATGGTGCCTTCATACCGACCTAACAAAGAATTAAATGAAGATTTTATTGATAAAGGTTGTACAAATGAGTTTGAAACAGCTTATAAGATAAAGTGATTATCCAATAAGAAATACGAAAATACCGATAACAAGTGGTACTATGATAACCGAACTTAGGATCCAGAGTTGTGTTTTCTCCTTACGAGTTAAGACATCGCTGGCCTCGTAGTATCTTTTGTTTTTTCTATGTAGTAGTTTTTTTATTGCTTTAAACATGCTATCTCCTTTTCTTACCATATTGATTTTATCAAAAATCTTTTCAAGAAACAAACAAAATACAAAAAAATTTAACAAAACGACATTTTTAGGAGGATTTCATGGAAGAGATCGAATTACGTGACCTGTATTACATGATTGTTAAGAGAATTTGGTTAATTGTTCTCATTACTGTACTATCTGTGGTTGCGAGTGGGTTGGTTAGTATGTTTTTGCTGACGCCAGAATATGAGACATTTACAACATTAATGTTAGGTAAACCGGCAGATTATAACTCTGAGGAAAGCTATACCTATCAAGATGTGTTAACAAACCAGAAGCTGATTGGGACATATGGCGAAATTGCAAAATCGCGTGTGGTTCTTAATGAAGTGAAGAGTGAGTTGAACTTGGACTTAAAAACTTCTGAGCTTAGTGAAATGATTTCTGTAACGCTTTTAAAGAATACAGAGATTATTAAGGTAACTGTTAGAGATGTGTCACCGGAAAGAGCAGCTGATATTGCCAACTCTGTAGCAAAAACATTTATGAAAAATGTTTCTGATATCATGCAGATTAACAATGTACAGGTAATTGATTCAGCTGAGGTACCAGTTAATCCTGTTAGTCCAAGAGTAAAGATGAATATTGCTATTGCTGGTGTACTTGGTGTTATGGTCAGTGTTTTCATTATCTTTATAATGGAGGCTTTTGATAACACAATCAAAATTCCTGAAGATGTAGACAGATATTTAGAATTACCTGTAATCGGTATGATTCCAGAGCATGATTAGGAGGCAAAATGGAAAACAGAAGAATAATTGTCAACGAAGATCCTAAGTCGCCTGTATCAGAGGCTTACAGAACTTTACGAACCAATATCCAGTTTTCTGGTATTGATAAAAAAATAAAAAGTTTAGTTGTTACTAGCTCTGGAGCTGGTGAAGGTAAAAGTACGACATCTACCAATATGGCTGTTGCATTTGCTCAAAATGGCAAGTCTGTCCTATTAGTTGATGCAGATTTAAGAAAAGCTAGACTTCATAAGCATTTTAAAGTAAGCAATGAAAAAGGTTTGTCTAAAGCAATTTTTGAAGGTAAGTCGATCATGACATACGCTCAAGCATCAGGGATAGAAAACCTTTCACTGTTGACGGCTGGCATCACACCACCTAATCCTTCAGAAATGCTTGGATCTCAGAAAATGAAAGATATGATTGAAGACGCAAAAGCCAACTTCGATATGGTTATCATCGATTCACCACCTGTTGGTTTTGTAACAGATGGAGCCTTATTATCTTCATTTGCAGATGGTACTGTTATTGTAGCTGCAGCAGGTCAAGCTGATGTCAAAGCGACTCAACATGCAAAGCAACTCCTTGAAAATGTTAACGCCAACATTTTAGGCGTAGTTTTAAATAAGATACCTATAACTGGCAGTGGCTATTATAAATACCACTACTACTCTTATTCAAATGATTCATACTTTGATGAAAAGCCAAAGAAAAAAGGCTTGTTTGGAAAGAGGAAATCATGATAGATTTGCATTCTCATATAATTTTTGACGTAGATGATGGTTCAGGCTCTTTAGATGAGTCTATGGCCATCATTAAACGTGCTTATAGACATGGTATAACAAAGATGTTTACAACTTCTCATTATATAGATGGTTCTATGACTGCAGAAAAAGAGGAAGTGTTAGTTAAATTAGATGTTCTAAAAGAAAAGCTTGAGGAAGAAAAGATACCAGTGGATTTATTTCCAGGACATGAGATCTTTCTAGACAATCAAGTGGTTGATTACATAGAATCTGAAAAAGCCTTATCTTTAAATGGCAGTAAGTATATTTTAGTTGAGCTGCCTATGCTGAATGAGTTAAATAATCTAGAAGACATTTTATTCGAAATACATATAAAAGGTTATGTGCCGATCATTGCTCATCCTGAACGTTATGTTTATGTTCAAAGAGATACAGATTGTGTTAAAAAGTGGATTGAATCAGGCGCTTTGTTACAATTGAATTTACCATCGCTTTATGGCAAGTATGGTCCTCTTGTTGAAAAAACAGCAAAGTCTTTGTTAAAAAGACAGATGATACATTTTGTAGGTTCTGATGTGCATAATATAAAATCTAGGGCGCTTTCCATAGAAAAACCTTTAGGCATAATTGATGAGATTCTTGGTAAAGAAAAGCTTTATCAAATAACGGATGAGAATCCTTTAAAGGTAATAAATAATGAAATAATTGAACCATTTGATATTTTAGATGAAAAAGTATCATTTATGACAAAAATAAGAAAGTTTATAGGTTAGGTGACCATGTTAAAGAAAATATTAATAGGTATTTTAGTGATTGCCTTAATTGGAGCTGGAGCAGCTTATTATACCTATAAAAAAGTAGAGAAGCAGTTTGAAACTTATATGCTTCAAGAAGTAGAAAGACAACTTGCAGCAGCTGAAAAAGCTGTAGAAGACAAACTACCGGATATTCAGTTACCAGAGGAGTCACAAGGCAGTGGCTCTGAAGAAAGTGAAACCACAGAAGTTGAGGCTCCTGTTGACGAAAGTCAAACAGATGTAACAATAGAGACAACAATAGAAGTAGTAGAAGAAACTCCAACAGAGACTGCAGAAGATACCCCGGCAGAGACAGTAGTGGAAACTCCTACAGAAACTGTAGAGGAGATACCTACAGAAACTGTAGAGGAAACCCCTGCAGAAACTGTAGAGGAAACACCTGCAGAAGCTGAAAAGGAGACACCTACAGAGACTATAGAGGAAACTCCAGTAGAAACTGTTGAGGAAACACCTGAAGAACCTGCATATACAATCGAGGATTTTGAAAGGGATAAAAAAGTGGCTATGGATTTGGCTATGTCTAGATTATCAGCATCTCAAATTTCTAGACTAATTGATCTTGCAGAAGGTGGCTTTTCACCTGATGAAAAAGCTGAAGCTAAAGAAATGTTTTATAGTAATTTTACTAATGAAGAACAGGAATGGATATTAGATATCTATGTGAAATATTATCACTTAGTCAATGAAGGAGCATAAAATGAAAAAAGTATTATTGATACTGTTGATGTTGATATTATTTACATCATCAGTATTCGCAGAATCGCTAGACAGCAACTATTTGGATTTAATTTTTAAGTCATTTGAATCTATGTCAGATGCTGAAGTTAAAAGCAATAAAATGATATTGGAAACTTTTATTACCAATGATACGGGACTTGAAGTATTGTACAAGAAAGCACTAGAAAAAGAATCTGCAATGGAAGCTTATAATATTTCAAAATCTGATGTAAGAAGAAATATTGATGCTTTGAAAACTTGGTCTGTAGAGGATCGTCTAGCTTTAGTAGAAGCTGGAGCAACAGGTGATAAGTCAACAGTAAAAAAGTTAAACAAAAAATATGAGGGAACATCGACTAGTAATACGGGTGGCGGAACTGTCGTTCCTAGTGTAGTCACAGATGATAATATCAATACCGTAACAAAAGTAAATATAAAATCTGGTCTTATAAAGGAGGAAATTCAAGTAATTGAAAAATTAAAGGGAAAAAGCTTTAGAGATACAGAAAACCACTGGTCAAACCAATATGTTACTTACTTAGTAGAAAGAGATATTATCTCAGGTAAAGATGAGTTTAATTATGATCCTGAAGCTTCAATTAACAAAGCTGAAATTGTTACTCTAGTAACAAAATTGATTGTTGATGATATGTCAGTTATACCAGTTTATACAGGAGAAGTTGCTGATATTACTGAAGGAAAATGGTACGACGGTCACATGCAAAGAGGACTGATTTTGGGACTTGTTGAGCCTAATGAAAATGACTTGATGGAGCCATTACATTTTTCTACTCGAGAAGAAGTAATCGACATTCTAGTTAAGGCTATTGAAGTAATGGAAATTGAAATCTCTGATGATTTAAAAGTGTATTCAGGTGATTTTAAGGACTTTAATCAGGTTGCTGAAGATAAAGTTGAGGCAATGACGATTGCCATCAACCTTGGATTTATCTCTGGAAAAGGAGATGGTGTTTTAGATCCTACTAGTGAAATTAAAAGAAGCGAGATTGCAGTTGTAATAAATAAGTTATATTTATTTATTCTAAATAACCTATAAAATGTTTTGAAGATATCAAAAAAACTAAAAAACCATGGTTAGTTATGCTTTATTTTGGCTAAATATGGTATTTTGGTTTTCTTGCTATTTTGTTTTATATATCATTAATATGTGTATTTAGAAGAAGTTTAAGGGGAGGAGAAATGAAGCGAGTTGGAATAATATTTTTGATATTTGCATTGCTCATATCAGGAATGAGTTTTGGAGAAGTTTCAAATACCGAATCTACACCACAAATGACAGTTAACCTAATAGACCATGAAGGTCATCCGGTTTCTACATTTATGGTTTGTTGGTTGTTTACTGATGGAGAAAACGGTATTGAAAGAACAGAGTTTGCTAAAAATGCAGATAATGGTGAATTTATAATAGATACAAGTCAGTTCAAAAAAGGATTAACAAAGACTTATCTGGTATTTTACTCACCTATACAAAAGTATATGTCAAACTCTTTGCTAGTTGACATACATAATCAAGATCTTACGGAGAATTTTGATTTAGGTACTGTAGAAATTCAAGAGAATGTTTTAGAAGGCAGTGTTCGTGTTCCAGAAGGCACTAGTAATCATGCTGAGTTGGAAGTGTTATTTGGTGATGTTTTATACAGTATGTCTACAACTGGGACAGGTAACTTTAGAGTAGCCCCTATTGTAGAAAATTGGGATCAACCTGTGACTTTAAGAGCAACATATGACAATGTTGTGACGACGGATACAAACGTTGCATACAATGCCAAAGATTATGTGATGGTTTTAGACAATGTAAAGTATTCATCATTGACTCTAAATGTAGAAGATGTTGATGGAAGTTCTTACAATGGTGAAGTTGTTTATAATATTTCTAGTAAATTTACAAGCGAATTTGGTCAAGCAACAGTAGTTGATGGCAATGTAGACATATATTTAGATAATGTACGAAAAGAAGAAGGATTCAATTATATAGTTCTCGCTCCATTAGATGTAACTAAGGCCAATACAAAGTTCTTAGATATTACGAATGTAAACTTTGATGAAGCGACTGTAATTGATGAAGCATTAAGACTACAAGCGCCAGCTTATAGTGGAAACATTAAATATGATAAGACTACTTCGTTCGAAAATGGGCATATTGGTGCAAGGTTCGAAGATGGTTCGGTTGTAAAGTTGCCTTATGATGCAGAAGGAACATTTTCTTTAGCATCTCCTAATGATGAGATAAAACCAACATTCGATTTGGGCTTTGCTATTGAACAACCTCATAACTACGAATTATATGAACATATTACATTTGATGAGGAAAATCATCAATACTACCTTTATGATGATAGAAAAACACATATGAAACTTAATCTTAAGTATGCGGATGGTAAATATGTTGATAATCTTGTTAAATATTTTCTTTATAGCGATAGTGAAGTAAAAACGGACGTGATTGTTCCTATGAATGGTTTAGTAACAATAGATTTTTCTAAATTGCAATCAGTTAAGGAGCCAAAATACATTGTCTTTTCGGACTTATATGGTGATTTTGCCAATACATTAAAAGTTGATTTATCTAATCAAGATTTTTCAGAAGCTTACTTCCCTGGTGAATTCACAATACAAGAAGCTACATTGACAGGTCATGTTGAAGAGAATGGTGCTCAAGTACAAGATGCAAGTGTAGAGTTTAGGTTCGGAGATGATGTTTTTATAAACACTCTAGATTCTGAGCATAACTTTAAAGTAGCACCTTTGGTTGATGCATGGACTGGTAACGTTGATATTAAGGCTACAGCAAATGATAAGTTTGGTACTGCTAGGGTTGCACATGATTCTAAAGATGTAACTGTTATTTTAGATCAGGATGTTCCAAAACCAGACATGTTAACAGCTACAGTACATAACCCAAGTGGTCAAGTCTATAATGGAGTGGTGTGTTTTGCTGTTGAAACTGAAACTGGTATAAAAACTCAAATGATTTTGTCAGATAATGGTCAAATAAATGTTGAGGTAGACAGTATTGAAAAAGGTAATGATTATACTTATGTAACTATTTTTCCAGAGAATACTTCTATTGCAAACTCTATACCTAAAAATGCGACAAACTGGGATTTAAGTCAATCTTTAACCATTTCTGAAGCGTTTACACTTCAAGGTGCCAATGCAAGAGGGGTTTTAAAAGATGAACATAACAATGGTGCCTTAGGTCACATTGTTATTGAGTACCAGGATGGCAGAATCTTTAGAGTTCCTACTAATGTGAATGGTGAGTTTGCAGTATCACATTTAAACAACGGTATTATTAAGATGTACGGTGTAGATACAGTTAACAATAAGAAATCTGCGGTTCAGGAAGTAACGGTGGATACAGATAATCTAGTATTTGAAGCTAATCAACTTCTTGTTGAACCAGCAAGTGAAATAAAACGAGTTGAACTCGATGTTATTAAAGATGGTGAAGGTATCGAGGGCATTTACACATTAAGTGATCAAGATACATTGGCTTTTGCATTGCCTGAAAAAATTGAAGGGACGATAAAGGTAACTGCATTTGATCAAAATGATGATCCTATTGAAGTTGAGAACATTACTTTAGATATGTCTACAGATTTTGGCAAAGTTCCAACATTATCATCAGATACATTAACAACATATGAGGTTGCAGGCGGTTATGGTGATCAATACTTTGGAAAGTTGATATTAGATGGAAACGAGTTTGATATTGAAATGCTTATTTATCAAGGAAAACTTGGTCTAGCGACGATTGAGAACAGTTCAGGTAAAGCTTTATCAGGTAGATTAGCTTATGACATAAATTATCAAGTATCTAATGGTGGTCAAAAGGGGTCGACAACAAATGGTAAGGCTTACAATGGTATTTTACCAATTCCGATTCAAAATGATTTTGTAAATATTGATTATGGTTATGTACTTGTTTCACCAGAAGAAATGCTTGATGGTAGTCATTATGCAAACAGTATAGTAGCAGATATCACTAATAGTATGCGTGATAATGGCAGTGAGTTCTTTGATCTTGGAACCATTAAATTACAAGATCCGGTTTTAAAAATCGAAGTTACTGATAAGAATGGTGATCCTTGGAGAAATGCAACTGCCAATATGAATGTCAACTACTCAGGTACTATGAGTGGCTTACAACTTGCACGTATTGTCGTGAGAAATGTTGATGGTTTTATAGCTCTAGCTAACTTTGGTCCAGGTTTTGAGACTGTTCTGGATATTGATATTGAAGAGTTTGGTCCGATTAGTAATTATCCTGTATATCTTACAAATGTAGATATTACAGAAAAAACAACAATTCAAGCAGCTAGTGATAATGTGAAACTTTTCATTAAAGGTGATATTCTTCTACCTAACGGTGACTCAATCCCAGCAGGACAAGGAAGAGATACCTCATTGGTTGTTAGAGGTATAGGAAATAACAATCATCATTATGAGAGTTATTGGTTCAATACTGTTGAATATGGTGTACCAGCTCTTGAAGTTGGTAAAGAATATGAGATTCTTGTAAGATTTGATGTTGGTGATTTTAATGATAAAAAGATTACTGATACATTACCGATTACTGTGCTAGTAGGTAATACGCCTGAGGAAATGGTGGTTAAAGATCATAACGGAGATATCATTCAACTCACTAGTGAAGATATTGATGATGACTCTATCGTATATGATTTTAAAGCAACTAATCCAGTTATAAGAGGACATGTTAAAGCCGGAGATGAGTTTGTTAAGAATTTAGATGTTTCAATATATAGCTTAGAAGGTGAAAAAATAGCAAGTTCAATGGTACATAATGCTACTACACCAAACAAACCTATTGATGAAGGCGTCTTTATGATTGGTGGTATTGAAGCGCTTACAGGTGAGTATAAGCTTGTTGTTGATGCACCTGAAGATACGATTGACTATACAGGTTTTGAAAAAATAATGACTTTCCCTGTAACAGAGGAAGTCACACTAGAATTACCTGAAACAAAAATCAAAGGAAATATCATTGTATCTGATTCAGACAAAGATGAGTTCAATGATCGCTATAGAAGAGTCTATGTTAATGTATTTGATGAATATGGAAGATACTTAACCAATGGTCAAGTTAAATCCAATGGTCAGTTTGCTATGGGACAGTTAGATTCAGGTAGATACTATGCTGAAGCATACGTAAGTCCATATGCAGATTTAGCATCTAAATATATCAGTTCAGAAAGAATCTTTTTCAATGTTATGGGCAATAATGATGAAACATTCAATGTTCCGCTAAGAGAAAAAGCTGCTACATGTGTTGTTTTAGATACAGATAATCATAGCGTTCAAGATGCTTGGGTGATGATTTACGATGAGGCATACAATGAAGTAACTTCTGTAAAATCAAATGAACAAGGTCAATTTGCAATTCCTGTATTGGCTGATGGTAAATACTTCATCAAAGCCTTAGCAGCAAGTAACTTATCAGACTCTAGTACGTATGACATAACATTTTCAAATGGTAAGTATACGGGACCGAGTGCTGTATGGTTAACTAAATCTCAAGTTATTGGTTCTACCTATGCAGGTCAAACGCTTGTAGATGCACAAGTACTTGTTTTCAATGAACAAAAGCAATTTGTAGCATTCTCGAAAACTACAGATAATCAACCATATCAGATAGGTGGGTTAAAAGATGGTACTTATTATCTTCAGGCAATTCCTAAGAATCCAATCGATGGTTATACTCAAAGTGATCTTATAAGAGTTGAGATTACATCAGGTGAGTTTGTGATGGATTTACACTTCAAAGAAGTTGGTTTGACTGGAAATGTAGTAGGTCCTGAGAATCAAATGATTAATGATGGTTGGGTACATTTATATATTGGTGATGAAATTGTTGCCTCATCAATGATTATAGATGGTACGTACAAGTTTGGTGAATTAGATAGTAATAAAACTTATACAGTGATTGCAGATGGTACGAATACACCATATCATGCCTCTTCGAAAGAACTTGTAGAAGGTAATACAGTTAATCTTAAACTGTCATCATCTGCATCTATAAAAGGAAAACTTGTTTTAAATAGCGAAGTTGTTGAAGGTGAAGTTGTTTACTTATATGACGGTGGTAAATCGCCACTAGTATCTGTAAGAACAAATGCTTTTGGTGAGTTTAATTTTGATGGGCTCGCTGAAGGCGATTACATGGTTGTCATCAAGACGCGTTCGGGAGAAGCGCTTGTTGAAGATATAAATTATAGTGGTACCGAGGTTAATCTTGGTACAAAGGATATAAAATAAGGAGTGAACATGAAATTTAATCAATTAGTGGCAAGAGGGCTTGTATTGGCTCTACTTGCATCAAACATTCCGGTAGCCCTTGCTGAAACTACAGTTCCTGCTATACCGGAAAGCCCTAGCATTGAATCAAGTACAGTACCAGCTTACTCTAGTTTGGTTACTGAGGATCTTGTTAATAACAATGATCTTTTCGAAAAATTACTTGAGAAATTTAAAATTGCAATAAAGAAAGATGAAAATGTTGCAAGAGTCTATATGATTAAGACTCAGTTAAATACTCAAACAATCAAAACTGAGGTTGAAAAGTGGTTAGAGGCAAACAAGAGCATGAAAGATAATCTAGCGCTTTATGGCCTTGATGCAAACTCAATTTCTGATTTAGTAGATGCAGTTATTGATGAACTACCGACTGAAAGTGAATTAACGGGTGCAAACCCAGACATGTCGAACTTGTTTGTAAAAATGTATAAAGATCCAGATGAAATTACTTATAGCAAGTATGCAACTGATATCCAAAATCTTTCTGTAAGATTGTACAATGAGTTACCAAATGAGGTTCAAAGTAAAATGGATGAGTTCACTAAGGGTGGCGTGTCTAAGCAACAAGTAGTGAAGCAAATCGTAAACGTGTTGATTGATGAAAAGATTGGTGTCGTAAAGAAAGATACAAGAACTAGCAATCTATCTGAATGGGCATTTGGTATTCCTTCAGATTCTACTGCAAAAGAAAAAATTGCAGACATTTTAAAAGAAAATGCTGATGGACCGACTGATGCAAATATCAATGAGTTTGCAGAAGCCTTTTATAACCTAGGTGACATTGTTATTGAATCAGCTTATAACTCATTAGAAGCAGATGGTAAAGTTGCAATGAACATCTTATCTTTTGAAATGGGTATGTTAAAAGAGCTTTTATGGACATCGCCAAATCCTAATGATAATGATGACGACGATGACGATGATGATGACGATAACAACTCAGGTTCATCAGGTGGTAATGGTGGTGCACCTTCAGGTAATACAGGTGGTAACAACAACAATGATGATTCTGATTTAAGTGATGACGATCAAGATAAAGTTGACGATATCAAAGACAACTTACCACAAGCTGGTGAAGATGCAACAGATGCACAAAAAGAAGCTGCTAAAGATGCTGCTGACGACTTAATTGCTAACATGGATGAAGATGTTGCAAAAGCAAAAGATGCTGATAAACAAGTAGAAGCAGTATCAGAAGTAATTGGTGATACAATTGCTGCCTTAGATGCTGAAGAAGCTGTAGAAGTTGCTGAAGAATTTGTTGAAATGGTTGATTCTGTTTTAGACAATCCAAATGTTTCTGTAGAAGAACAAACAGAAATGGTTACAAATGTAATTGAAAATACATTCTCTAAGTTAGTTGCTAATGAAGAAGCTACAGAAGCTGACTTAGTAGAAATTAAGGAAGAAATGGCTGCACTTGTTGAAACAGTTGTGAAAAATGCTGCAACAGTAGAAGTACTTGAGTCTACTACTCCACAAGCTGGTGAAGGTGCTTCTGAACAAGTGAAATCTTTTGAAATCGGTGCTGCTGATTTGAAATCAACGATTGCAAATGCAGTAAAAGTTCAAGCTGAGTTAGCAAAGACTTTAAAAGACAGCGGTATGGCTGATGTAGCGAAAGAAGTTGAGAAGGTAGTAAATATTGCATTACCTGAAGTTAAGGCTACTGAAGAAGTTGCACTTACACTAGACGCTGAAGCTGTTAAGACTTTAGGTGAGCAAGGTGTTGGTGTGACTGTAGAAGCTAAAGGTTTAAACTTTAAGTTACCTGCTGAATTAATGAAAGCTTCAACTGATTTATCAATCACTTCTAAGCCTGTTACAAGAGCAGACAATTTAACAACAAACACAGATGCTGGTAAAGTAATGAACCATAAGACGTTAAACGTTTCTGTTGCTGATGGTGAAGAAACTGTTAAAGGCATGGTTGAGTTATCATTTAGTTTAGATGATGTTAATGTAGATTTAGACCAATTAATGGTAGGTGTATTTGAAGATGGTAAATGGACTAAGTTAGATTACACTGTAGTAGATAATCAAGTTGTATTTACAGCACCTCACTTCTCTATTTACTCATTGATGACATTTACACCATCATTTACAGACATTGAAGCATCATGGGCTAAGAAATACATCACTTCTTTAACAGCTAAAGGTATTGTAAGCGGTAAGTCTGCAGAGATGTTTGATCCTAATGCTACTTTAACTCGTGCAGAGTTTACAACTATGATCGTGAAGCACTTAGGTTTAGATGTAGAGATGAAGCAAAACTTTAAAGATGTTTCTGAAGATGCTTGGTACTATAACTACATTGGAAATGCTGGTTTAAATGGTTTAACTGCTGGCGTTGAAAATGGTGAGTTCAGACCGAATGATCCAATTACAAGAGAAGAAATGGCTGTTATGCTTTACAGAGCTTACAAGCTTAAGAGAGGTTTCGCATTAGAAACTGGCGCAGCGCCATTCTCTGATCATGCTAAGATCTCTTCAGATGCATTAGACGCAGTATATGCAGTAAGAACAAATGGTATTATCTCAGGATACCCTGATAATACATTCAGACCAGAAGCAAATGCTACTAGAGCTGAAGCTGCAACTATGTTGTATTTATTCTTAGAAAAATAATTTGATTGCCAGACTTCGGTCTGGCTTTTCTTATTTGGTTGTTTATACCTCATTTTGGTTATTTATGGCTATTTAGTTTACTTTACATTTCTTGGGATATTTTTAGGATAAGGGGGATGTATGAAAAAGATATTGGTAATGATAATTTGTATGACACTAGGTATGAATTTATTTGGGCAGGCTCTTGCATATAATTCGAATTTTTTAGAAGAAACTGATCTTGATACTGATCGGCTATATAAACTACTAAAAGATAAAAAAATCAACTATTCCAATTATATAAGTGAGGTATGGAATAATTCAGATACTAAGTTGCTAAGAGAACATAATATAGAATTAGATGATTTGACCTTATATCATGATTTTATATTAGAAGAAATGGCAATCATCAATGAGTATGGCTATGATCCAATGATGCTAAAAGAAGTGAAGTTAAGTTTTATTACTTTGTTGCCAACAGGTTTAACAGAATTGCTAATGGAATTTGGTTCACCGGATCAAGTTTTGATAGACTTGCATGATCTTTTGATAAGTCATGTATTTCTGCATTGTTCAAATGACGATCAAGATACATATTATTTAGGTGTTACAGATGAGTTTATTGAAGATGTTAAGATTCATTTGTTGTCATTAAATGATGATAGAATGCTTGTTGAAGAATTAACAAATATCTATATCACAATAGTCTCAATTCAAACATCAGTTTATAACGAGATTATAGATGGTCAAATGTTTCATAAATATTATCAACGTTTGGATGCATTGAATTTGATTCATGAAACATCAAATCCAAAACCTAACGGCAAGATTGCCATTGTAAGTGATCATATTCCTTCGACAACGGAGACGATTGATGATGTTAAAACTAATGATTGGAGACATGCTTCTTTTGGTAAACACTATTCAAGTGACTTGGTTTCTTATAGTTCTTTTGCTAAAACAGATTTGCTTAAAAGTAAATTAGCTGATTTGTTTAAAAGCGATGTTGTAGTCGAAAGCGACCTGATAACACGTGGAGAGTTTGTACAATTGATATATGACTTATCCCCTAATCGTTTTTCGGATTTTGGTCAATTGTTTTCTGATCATGCTGAGTTAAGTGAAAACAAAATTGCAATTTACTCATTAAGAGGCGCTGGCATAATAGCTGGTTATGAAGACAATACTTTTCGTACTGAGAACATTTTGACATGTGCTGAAGCTGCAGTCATTCTCGATCATTTGGAGGTATACTTAAACAATACAAAAGATGCAGATTGAAATTAGCTGATTACAAGGTGTTCAGCTGGGTAGTTTTTTAATAAGAGAGGGTAAATGGATTCGTTCAAATAGAGATGACTTTATTTACCTTAAAGTTTTCTCGAAATGGCAAGTAATGTGAAAGCACTATACGCAAAGCTATAGGGCCTAAGGCGTAAGCTATGGTAGCCAGTTATCGAAAGAAATCTTATTGACACAAATTCTATAATCACATCCAGTTAATACGATTCTTTCCTACATAAGGGCAAACTTACTGTGAAGTAAGGACGCAAAACTATAGGGTCTCATTGAGATAGCCAGTTACTGAAAAGGAGAGGATATTATGTTAAGAAAAAGTCTTATCATGTTCTGTATTTTCACAATGATGTTGTCAGTAGCTGCATTCGCTGACAATAGTTATTATAGTTTGGATGAATCTGAAAATGGAATCGTCATTATTAGTTACCCAGTCGAATCAGATATCAGGTATAAGGTCATGTTGAAGAAAGACAATCAAAAGTATTACTATGACATGATAGAAAATGAGGTGAGATTACCGCTACAAATGGGTGAAGGTATATATGAGCTTGCAATATTAAAAAACCAAGCAGGAACAACATATACTTATGAATATGAAACAACATTTAAGGTAGATGAAGTCAATGAGGAAGCCTTGTATTTAGCAGATACAGTTAATGTAGATTGGTCTTATGACCATGAAGCTATTGTATTTCTAGAGCAACTGATTCTGGAGGATGCTTCAAATCTTGAAACTGTTGAATCGGTTCATTCATACCTTGTAGAAAACTTGTTTTATGATTATAACAAGTTTGACAATATAAAAGGAGCATATCTTCCGGATATAGATGAAACATTTTCATCACAATATGGTATTTGTTACGACTTCTCTGCTTTGTTCGCAGCCATGCTTAGAAGTGAAGGTATCCAAACAAAACTCGTTATGGGTTATAGAGCGGATACACCTGTTTACCATGCATGGAACGAAGTATATCTTGATGGTCAGTGGCTAATTGTTGATATAACCCTTGACGTTGAATATCGAGTAAAAGGATTTGCATACGAACAATTCAAAGATGAAATGTTCTATAGCAAAGATTCGGAGTATTGATTCCATTATCCTCTCTAGTTTGTGTTCTTACACAAAATGTGAAATCATGTTATTTAAGTTAGAATATTTGGCTTAATAGGTGTCTTATACGTCTAAATACACTTAAAGATGTATTTTTTTTTGCCTATCTGATAACATGTATATAGTTATATAACATTTGCTTGAAATAACTAGAATGTTTTTTTATTAAGATAGTTACCCTTTGAGGGTTTCTATATACTCGATTATTCGAGTTGATATGGTGCTATCATACTTAAGAACTCTTATAAAGTCTCTTACATACCCGTTTGATATAGTATATTTATAAGAACTTCTAAACAACCAAAAATCTCAATAGCACCTACAAAACACTCTATTCACTAGGGTGTTTTTCATTTAATTCAATTAAAGATCGTTTTTATAAGAAAAGACATTATGTAATAAGGTGTTGAGGCGGTTTTCCTAATGAATTATTGATACCTTTAGTTAAAGAAATGGTTTGTCAAAATTGTTTTGTATCATACCACACACATTTGAAAGGTTATTGGTTTTTCGTGTAAGATATGTAATAGGAGGAGTAATGTTGGTATCAAGAAATGATGAAATAGATAAACTTCTGTCGCAGTATGAACAAATTAAGGATCAATCTGCACTTTGTATGATTACTGGACCTGCAGGTGTTGGTAAGACTTATTTATTTGAGTCTTTTATACAGGAAATTCAATCATCTTATATTTATTGTTCATATCAACAGCATGAACATGCTTCTTTTGATGTTTTAAATCAAGTCATTGAGCAGAGTGTTAAAAGGATTTTAACACTACCTGTAGATATCTATACCTATATCAAACACAAGCTATATAAAGACATTGGCAAAGATCTTTCTTTGATTACATCCATTTGTCCTTATTCAGAGATACTTCTGGGTACTTACCCGAAGAAGAGTATCAACTATAACCATATGAAGTATAGACTGAGAAAGGTCCTTTCTTATTACTTTAAAGTTGTAGCGGATGTCTTGCATCCACTGGTTGTCTGTTTAGACAACCTACAATGGGCAAATGACGTCTCTTTAGACATGATCACCTACTTTGTAGGAAGTGCCTATGACGTGAATGTCCAGTTCATTTTAATATCAAGAGATGAAGAAATTAGGCTTTCTAAGCTTGAAGTCTTAAACTTTTTATCTATTGAGTTAAAGCCTTTTACATTGGATCAAGTAGACTTATATGTCAAGCATGTGGTTTCAGATGACCTTGTTAACTCAGAATATCTGGTAAGACTCCTTTACAGTTTAACGCTGGGGAATGTCTTCTATTTAGAAAAGCTTGTACAGCTCTTTATTGAAAATGACTGTATTTCTTCTAAAGATGGGGTGACATGTTTTGACGTTGATCAGTTAGATTCTTTAGAAGACATCAGGTCTTTTATGATGACAATCATCGATGATTTTTCTGAAGAGGACTACAATGTTTTAAAAGTACAGTCTTGTTTAGGTTCAAAGGTTGATAGAGACTTACTAGAAGATCTATTAGACATGGACTTTGATGATTTTTACAAAAGACATGGTATTTTATTCAATGACAATCAAATACACAATATTGTGCTTGAAATGGTTTATGAGGGTCTCTCTGATAAAGAAGTTCTTCATTACCAAATAGCAGAGTACATGATGACCTATCAGTATCCAACCCTGACCATTACTTATCACTTACTTAAGTCGTATCTTGAAAACGTTAATAAGAAAAACTGGTTGCCTGTTCTTTATGATGCTAAAGATAAGATTCAGAAAAGAGAATCTTATGAGTCACAAGAAAAGCTTTTAGAGTTTATTATGGTATTAGAAACTTCTGATGATTTAATAGAAAAGAATGAAATGGATCTTATAGAATGTTTGATTTTTTCTGGTAAGTTTAAAGAGGCGGCTCTTAGACTTCTGAAGTATAAGGAATCTATACATGTCAAACAGCAGTATTTAAACCTTCATGTTCAAGAAGGCAAACATGACTTGGCTTTACAAAAAGGTCATGAAATATTAGGTCTTTTAAACTATGAGTTTTCAAGTTTTGATCATAAGATAGCTGAAAAACTATCATCGTTTTCAGTTGATAATGTGCTTTATGATGATCGTTTGATTAGTGTCATTGAAACACTGACTAGAATGCTGCCGTCAGCCAATATCATAGACCAAAGTGTTTTTATGAGGATACTATTAGAACTAGGCCATATATCACTCCATCATGGTTTTCATAAAGAGTGTATCATAGGCATTGCTGCTTATTCGTACATTATGATAGCTGTATATGGTGATTATGAAAAAGCTTATGAATTTTATAAACTGACACTTGATCTACTAAAAGAGGCAGATGATAAGGTAAGTGCTTCTGTTTATCCTTTTATAGGGACCTTCCTTTGTCATCACTTTGAGCCATATGATAAATGTCTTGAAGTACTAGAGATGTCTTTAGATATCAGTGATTTAGTTGGTGAGAATCACTATTATGATTATACAATCATCTCACTAACCTATGTGGACCTACTGTCATCTAAGGCCATATCTCATGTAAGACAGAGGTATAACAATCGATTATCAAGGTCTGACCAAAATGACAATACCGTTAAGTGGATAGAACGCCTATTAGATGAGTATTTAAATCATTTACAAGGAATAGACTATGAAGCAGTTTCTTTAGAAGGCAAGTCCTTTGAAAAGAATGATAACAGGTACCTGGCTTTCTATTCCTTTAAAATGATGAAGGCTTGTCATCACGGTGACTTTGATGAATCATACATTTGCTATAATAAAATGGCTGAAACCCTTCATACTTTAAAAGGTCACCTTATGTATGAAGAAGTTATCTTCTTGTCAGCTATTACCCTGATGCATGTGAGTTCTAACCATGAGATGATTGATGCATATATGAATGAGTTAAAAACAAGTGCTGACTACTGTCCTGAAAACTTTCTAGAAAAGTATAAGCTCCTTCAAGCAGAGTATTATTATCATGTAAAGGGTCAGCTTCTTCATCAAGAACACTATCGTCAAATAGCTGAGGAATCTCTTTTAAAACACAACTATGCCTTAGCGGGCTTTATCAACCAGCTTCTAGCTGCTTATCAAAAGGGCAAGTTTTCAGTGCTCTATAATGAAGAAGCCATGACTTATTATAATCAATGGGGTGCATATCACTTAGGTCAAGATTATAATGCTATAGATGACCAGATGTTGTCAGAAACACTTGATAAGAGTGTTGTTTTAATTGACGAAGCTGATGAGATTTCTTCTTGGTCAAGGTTCTTTGATGTTCTTAACAATCTCTATGATTTAGATAGGGCTGTCGTTCTCTTTGAAGAAGACCATGCCCTTCATGTGGAATACGAAAACTACAAGGGTAAATTTACAGAGTATAAGACCAAGACCTCCATCTATGATGTGGACCATTTATCTAGAAAAGTCATACGCTACGTCATGAGATCTGGTGAAATGGTTATTATAAATGACAAACCTACAGATGGACTTTTCTTAGAAGACTTGTACCTTCTTAATAAAAAAGAAATATCCGTCCTTTGTATGCCAATTGTTTATATGGACATCACCATAGGTGTTTTGTATTTAGAAAAAGAAGCTACCGGTGGTTTTGTAGATTTTGATACATCACTTATGGAAGGCATGCTGCCTATGGTTTTATTTAAAAGAAGAGCCATTAACCAGCGGGAATCAAAAGAGGATGTCCATCATAAGATGATTGAGACCAATCTCTCTATTAGAGAAATTGATGTATTAAAGCTGATGGCTCAGGGCCATTCCAATGACCTTATTGCATCTGAACTTGGTGTATCCTTGGGCACTGTTAAATCGCATGTAAATAGAATATACGGAAAGCTTGAAGTTAAAAATAGAATTCGAGCAGTCTTAAAAGCAAGAGAGTTAGATATTATTGCCTTTTAAACAAATGTGCAATGAGAGCTAACTCTCTTTTTTTTGTTTATAACTTTCGGTTGATGTAAAAAAAAATGATTTCTATAAACTCTTTCTTAGGAGGTGGCAGTATGTACTTAGGTGAGATAAGACGATTTACATACAATCAGATTCCAGAGGGCTGGTTGCCTTGTAGTGGGGAATCTGTAGAAATCAGTGATTATCCATTCTTATTTATGATGATTGGACATCATTATGGCAAACAAGATGATTTACATTTTACCTTACCTAATCTAAATGATGATAAGTTGATTTATTGTATATCAACTAAAGGTAAGGTAAGAAAACCTTATGGTTATAAAGAAAGGATGGGAAAATGAAAAAATACTTCATATGTTTTGTTTTGGTATTTTTAATGATTGTTAACATGTGTGTGTTTGGTGAGATACCAAAGATAGTGTTAGATTTTCAATATGCTTACAATATGCAAGAGAATGCACCGATTGTTGATTTAGATTTAGGAGATAATCTGGGCATAAGTGTGTTGTCAGATAGAGACTTTACACCTTTGGCAGGGAGCGTAGTTGAAGTCAATGTTCTATCAGATGGTCAAGCACAAACAATGACAGGTATAGTAATGGATGAGGCAACAAGAGCAAATAACTATCCCATGCTATTACCATTTCCTGAAGTGCTTGCTATAGAAATATCAAATGGTGAGTTGCTTAGTGTAAAGAATACAAATGTGGAGATTGTTTCTGTCTATTTACCTTCAGATGATGAAATATATCCGATTTTGATGAATTTTCCAAATGTTTTTTTTGTAAATAAGTATGAAGAACCTGTCCTGGATTATAATGTAACAAGTTTAAGTAGTCATTATTATCAATCCATTAATCCAGATGAAATAGATCTTGATGCAAATATGGATTTAGGTATTCTTTTAAAAAATGATTTAGTAAATGCGGACGTTGTTGGTAAGGATGTCAATGTAGGCGTCTTTGTTGATGGTCAGGATAAAGTAATTTCGGGACTTATATTAAGTGAGCAAGTTTTTATTAGTAACCATGATACTGATACAAGAGGTGCGGTGTTACTAGAGATTTCAAATAGTGAACTATCTCGTGTAAAGAACGGAAGAGTTACATTTAAGTATTTTACAATAATTGAAGGCACAACCGATGGTAAGGATATAAGGTGCGATGTAGCAGATGATACTGATAACTCAAGCTTTTATGTGGTAGATGAGGCACATGTTACATCAGCTGTTAATCTAAATCCAAAAGAAGTTTATACATCCAATGATCATTTATCATTCGAATTGACTTTTGATAAAGCAGTTACTTTTTCTGATGTAAATGTTGATGTGAATCTTGAATGTGATGGGGAAATGCATGTAGCTTCAGGTATTATTACACCACTTACAGATACAAGTTGCAGATTAGATATCACTTACGATGGTCTTGATTTATATGCACCTTATTCTGTAAATTTAAACTCACTCAGTGGTCAATATGAACCAAGTCGAACCACAACAGTGCAGCCTTTTTTATCGACTTGTAATGTTAATATTGACAATACTCGTCCTGAGTTTATTAATCTTGATCCTAATTATCTTCATGATTTAATAATGGTTATGCATTTTGATGATGAGAGTATTTATTATGGTGATAGCTTCGATGCTCAAATGGAGAATTATCATGTTTATTTAGCAGTATCTGAAGAACCTATTACAGGAGATATTTCTTATCAGGAGTTAAGCTCAAATTTAAATTGGGGAAGTACTCCTGATGGTGATGGTTATAGAAACTGGGTTGATGTCACCTTAGATATGGATGACCAGGTTCTTAAAGATGTAAAAGGCACTGATAAACCATTTCATTACTATTTTAAGATTGTTGACCCTATAGGAAACATGGGTTATGGTCATGCTTACGTTCGATATGATGATGGCGGCCCTAATATTGAGATGAATGATTATCTAGATGAAAAAAGAAATCAGTTGATTGATTTTAGTGTGGATGATACAAAGCTACATACTGTAGGATTTGTTATTGAAAACAGTAAGTTTAAGCTTACCTATTACAATGATTTTGTTAATCCAGATTGGAGAGACCATATCTATGACAATGCTGTCACTTTATCGACTGATACCTTGTCGCTTTATGAAGGGGTTTTAGATTTATCTAAGATGCAGACTGTCCTTGCTGATGAAGTGATACAAAAGGGTACTGAATCATCAGATGGTTATTTAAAGTTAGAGACGGATAAGTATTTGATTACACTAAATGCTTTTGACGGAATGGATCATTCTGACTCAAAGACAATTACAACTTACATTGACATAACAGATCCATTCCTTACTGTACAGGAAGATGGTGAAAAAGGTCATATATTATCAGTATTTGATGAAAATGGTTACGATCCTTACAACAGAGATGTAAACATCAAGTTTGAAGTTATAGATGAACAAGAACAAATTGTTTATGCAAAAGATGACATCAAAATTCCAATAATTACGCCATCATCGATTTCGTTCCCTTATGGCGATTTATCGCCAGGACAATATTCAGTAAGATTTACCGCAAGTGATTTGGCTGGGAATCAAATGATTGTAATTCCTGAAGAAATGATGACGGTTTTAGCACCTCACTCTATCCTTGCTTCTGGTAACTTCCATACCAATGGTAGACCTTTAGATGTGACTTTAACAACAGATGCAAAAGATGGTTTAGAATACCGAGTTCTTTTTAAAGGTGATGTTGTTCTTGATTGGAATCAATTACTTACTGATACCAAAGAAATAGACCTTACATTAGATTTTACAGGACTAGATCAAGGTGTGCATAAGTTTGAACTACAAAGTAGATATCCAGGCAATGGTGGTTATGTGACTTCAGAGTTAGTAGCATATAACCTAGTTTATGATACACAAGCTCCAAGTGGGTTGGTTACCTACTCGACAAATGTCAATGTAACGTCGCCAGTTATTGCAACCTTAGTAGATATCGTTGATAACTATACAGATGAAGTTATTGTTGAAATTGCTAAAGGTGAACAAGTGACACCTGACACAAAGACAAAGATCATTTTGTTTTCTAATGATGAAAGGGCTGAGTTTGTTCTTAGAGATTTAGCAGGTAATGAAGCACGACTTTCGGCTCAAACAGATAAGATTTTATCAGATGTTAAAGCAGAATGGTCATCACTAGATCCTACTAATCAGTTTGTGAGTGTCCACTTAGAGTTTATCAATTCTAATGAGCCAGTAACACCAGTTAGACTTTTTAAAGATGATGTGGAATTGACTGGTAATGTGGTCAATGAAGTAACATTCTTTGATTTAAGTGAGAATGGTATTTACAAGTTTGTTTATGGAGATGAAAACAAGGTTAAACTTATCAATCTTTCGTGGATTGATAAAGAAGTACCAAGTGTAGAAAACTTTACTTATTCTACAGTTGAAATGACTTGCGAACCGGTTCTTTTAAGAGTCAATCTGAGTGAAGTGGTCAACTATGGTGTTTACAGTGGAGATACATTAAAGGCCAGTGGCCAATCGAGTTTAGTTGAATATTCATTTAATCAAAATGATGTGGTTGAACTAAGAGTTGAGGATTTGGCTGGCAATACGAACACCTTTACTTATGAAGTTAAAAATATTGACAAAGAAGAACTGATCTTAGATTATACGGAAAATAAAATCTATTCACGAGCAGGTAAATTAAAAGGTATAGAATATATCTTTACTGCCAACAAACCATTTAGATTCTATGGTGGTCACCCAGACCTTGCAAATACACATAAGGTTTATTATGAAGAAGATGGTGACTATACAATTACTGCTTATGATGAATCTCGTAACAAAGACACTGTTACTCTAACTGTAAGTGGTTTAGACTATGGACGTGCAACTGCAGACTTAGACTACTCTACACTAAAATTGACACGAGAAGATGTCATTGTGACTGTTATAGGTGAAGTTGAGGTATTAAACAACGATGGGGATCCAGTTATGATATGTACGCGTAATGGGGATTACAGCTTTGCACTTGTTGATGCATGGGGCAACATATTTGAAAAGAACTTTACTATTAATAACATTGATAAGTTACCACCTGAAATATCTTTTACTCCATATGATAGCTTAGTAGTTAACTACGGAGCGGACTTCTTCTTAGAAGAAGGGGTACATATCTATGATGAGCATGATGGTATCATCAATGATTTTATTATAGATGGTGGTTTTAGTAGCAAAGAACCAGGTGAATACTTTGTTTTCTATGGTTTCAAAGATTTAGCAGGTAACCAAGGATTTTATAATAGAAAAGTAACTGTATTAGATTCTAGTTTAAATGTTGCTATTAACGGTCAACTCAACTTTGAAACACTGTCATCTAAAGATTTACAAATAGATGTTTACAACCCGGAAGGCGATGATGAAATTCAAATGGATTATGGCCTACATGGTACAGGTCACTTTAAATCGAAGAAGTATTTATGTGAAGACAAACTGTCTTTAGAAAAGGGTGGTTATGTTACTGTTTATGTAATTGATAAGGAAAGAAATTCTAAACTACTAACGTTTTATGTGTTTGACTAGGAGGTTAAGGTGAAAATTATACGTAGGATATTTGTAATATTGTTAGTCTTACTCCAAATCACTTCTGTTGTATTTGCAGAAGGTGTCGTAGTAACAAATGGATTTGTAGAGTATGAAGTAAATGAAGAGGATGGTCGATTTTCTATAAGAACAGAAACGGGTTCGACTTATCTTCCTGATGATGATCAGCCACTATTGTATGAGGCTTTAAGTCCAGAAACATCGTTTACAACCTTTATAATAGGTGGTAAACCCTATATATTTGGTCATGATTATGGTTATAAAGGCATGGTGACCAGTTTTGAACTTATGCCAAGTAATGGTCTAACTACAGAAGCAAAATGGACCATTGATGGTATAGAAATTATACAGAAACTGATTGCCAGTGATGAAGAGGATCATGCTGGGAATGTAAAAATAGTGTATGAAGTCAACAACACGACAAACAAAGCCGTATCGATTGGTTCAAGAATCTTACTTGATACCATGGTAGCTGCTAATGATGGTTCGCCAATAGTACTAGACAATTCAGAAAGAATCACTCATGAACATGCATATCTTGGTGATGATTTACCGATTGCTTGGAAGGCTACAGACAAAGATGTGGCTAAGACGACAGTTGCTTTTGGTCTATTAAGTGGTTGGAGAGACGATGTCAGATCTTTGAAACCAGATGAGCTTATAGTAGGTCACTGGGAAGGTCTATCTAAGACCTTGTGGGATTATGAAATCAATGAGGAACTAGACTTTACCAGTTCATCTAATATCTATGGTTCTAGTGATTCGGCTGTAGCAATCAAATGGCTTCCCAAAGAATTAAAGTCTGGTAAGTCTGTATTTTATGAGACTTATTATGGCATTGGTAAGTTTGCTACAGTGGCATGTGATTTTCCTATGGACTTTTCACTAAATGGTCCTGATAGAGTTCACTTAACGTCAGATCTTTCTAAATACCATGAAGACAAGATTACGATTAAAGGTTTTATCGGTAATGATTTAGAGGGCTCTAAAGACCTTGTCAACGCAAAACTTAGCCTGGTTTATACTGGTGCAGGTTTAACCATGAATGACTCGGATAAGGTCATTCAACTAGGTAGGCTTAATGCTGGTACACAAAAGAACTTTGAGTTCACATTTAGAACAGAAGAAATAAACTTCTGGGATATCGTCAATTATGAAGTTGTATTAAGTGCAGATAACATGACTCAGTCTCAATCTCGAAATGGTTTTGTTATGATACCTGCTTTATCCGGCCAAGTACCTGAAATTATATTTACAGATCTAGCTCCTAAAAATATCTATTATCAAGATGATGATAAATCATTTTCTATTATTGGTTCGGGTCTTAATACATTGAAAACCAAAAATTTGGTCATTACATTAAATAGTCCTGGTGGTATCTATACAGTGCCAGAAGGCGATCTTGAAATTAAAGATAAAAAGATTACAGTTAAGTTACCAAGAAGCTTTGAGAACCTTGGGTCATACCGAGTAACTTTAGAGTATGGCAATACTGAACGCGTGACTTATTCACCTTCTAGTCAATTGGTTCTTTCTTCAGATGACAAGTACATGAAGCGTTCTTATGGCGTTTTAATGGTCCTAAAAGAAGGCGAAGGCAACATGGTTGAATATAATATTGTTGTTGAAAAAGACCCTGAAGCTTTAGCTAAATATGAAAAAGATGAAAACGGTGAAGACAACGAAGACTTACTCATTACAATCAAGGGTAATATTGTGGAGCAAAGTGGCGTTTATACTGTTCAATCAAAAACAGCACTATTAAACTCAATTGTTGCTGTGCATACTTTAGATCCACTGTTTGATGATTATATGACAATCGAATATTCAGAAGTGCCGATTATAGGTGGCAAGAATGGTGTTTCTATTTCTGGTGCGGGAACCATGACCCTTGGTGATTTCCCAATTCACTTAGGACCTTATGAAATATCTTTTACAGATACTTATGAAAAAGAAGATATCACCATAGAAAGACCCCTTGTTTATTCAAAGGGTATCGGTGTAGCTAACGTCCTTATAAGTAAGTTACCTATTAAACTCAATGAAGCTAAGTTAGGCAACCAACAAGTATCTTTAGGTGGTGAACTGGATGTCATTGAAGTGGTGACAGGTGCTGTAGAGTTTTTCGAGGAAAAGGAAGAAGAACAAGAAAAAGATGAAAACAAGGATGAAGACAAAGAGGAAGAGGAAGAAGAAGAGGATGATGATGAATTAGAAGTTTGTTTATCTATTGATGACTTGGTTTTTAAGGTTGAAAATAATGCCATCGTATTTGGTGGTTTTGCAGCAACAGGTAAATTTGCATTACCATCAGAATATGCAGAAAAAGTTATTCCAGGTGGTGCACTAGATATTGGTGCAGAAGCAGAGATTTCTATAGATACGACAGATAATAAGTTTGATTTAGACTTAGAAGCAGGCTTTGACTTTGAAGTTATTGAAGCAGAAGCTGAAATTGCATTAAAAACTGCTGAATTCTATGGTGTACCTTTGATCATACCAGACACAGTAAAAGTATATGGCGGGGGCGAACCGGGTATTCCATTAATTCCAACAACGCCAGTGGCTTATCTCAAAGGTCTTGGAGGTGGTTTCTCAAATCTATACGATACCATCACGTTAAACTTCAAGATGTTGCCACCACTGGCTTTACACGCAACAGCATCCGCTGACTTGTTTAAGGTCTTTGCTGTAAACAAGGCCGAGTTGACAGTTTCTATGCAAAAGATTGGTCTCTTTATTGAAAGTCTAGCGATTAGTAAACTGGATATCTTTAGAGACTTAGAGATCAACATGACTGTTAAAGATGATCCCTATTATCCGGGTGTTGCTATGAATGCAAGAGGTGGTATAGAAGTAGATCTACACTATGTAGCTCTTAATGGTACAGCAGGTTTTGTTGCTAAATACGATTCTGCTTACAATGGTCCATTAGGTCCAGTTTATCTATCAGGTGATGCATCTGCAGATGTTGGGACTACAGATAAGATGTTCTGGCCACTTAAGAAAAAGAATTTGGGAAAAGTACTCTTTGAAATTAATACTGATAACATTTTTGGTCGGGCTAAGTTCTGGATATTCTCAATCTCAATAAGATATGCTTGGGGTGGTTCGCCAGTCGTTGGTACATCGCTTGAAGAAAGTGGTGCCTTGGTATCTGAAGCGGTTTACAGAGATGGTCAAAATGTCGGTCAGTTAACCATTGGAGAGAACATCAGTAAGATCTATGATTCTACTAAGACCAATGTTGTAACCGTATCCGATGTATCTGGAAACCAGTTTAACAACCATATGATCAATGTCAACAATGGTGACAGTATCCTCTTTGGTGTGGAGTATTTTACGGATCAACCAAATGTGATTGTTGTCAGACCAGACGGTACTTTATTTGATATTGATACACCAAGAGAAACTGATGAAGAATTAGTAGAATTCTCTAGTGACGGTGATAGAAAATATGTATTAATTGGTATCCACCATCCTGAAAAAGGTGGTTGGCAAGTACGTTGTGCTGATACCATCATCGTTGAAGGTTATTCATTTGCAGCTTTGCCAGAAGTTACTTTAACAGAAGCTAAATTTGAAAACGACCAATTAGAAGTTAAATGGGATAAAGTCCTTGTAAATAATGAAACCATTGTTATGACACTGATTAATAAAGAAACACAAGAAAGATTTATCTTAGATGATAGAAGTGTTCTAGCTTCAGCGTCACAAGGTAGTTATGGATTGCCGGTAACACTTCCAAGTGGTAATTACGATGCAAGACTTCAAATGATAGATCATCAAGGTGCGGTCTTTGGTGCAGCAATAGATGTTGGTGCTTACACAAATGCAAATCAACCATCTCAAGTGGCGAACTTGCAAGCGACTTATGCAGGTAACGGTTTGTACAAAGTTTCATGGGATCAAGTATTAAACGCAGATGGTTACTATATCGATGTCATGAAATGTGAAAATGAAAGCGAAGATTGGTCATCAGTCATGACTTACAATACTGAGGAAATTGAAAACATTATTGGCGGTACCTTCAATATGAACACTGGAGAAGTCAGTGGTGAATCTATGTTCGAGCAAATGGGCATGGTGCCTGGTGAGACTTATAAGATAGGTGTTTATGCTTATAAGATGGTAGACGGTCAAACCGTTTACTCTGAACTGAATGAAGTGACAAGAAAGGTTCAGAAACCTCAAAACATTGATGTGGACTACACATTTGAAGAGTTTGACTTAGTAGAGATGACAACTGAAAATGGTCTTTCTATAGAAGCCATAGACAGTGATCTACCATATGCAACCAATAAGTCTGTCATTCAGCTCAAGCTAAAAAAAGAAGAAGGTATGACTTATGTAGTAAGACTTAATGGTACTTTGGTACCGTTTGATCAAGCATCTGAAACATACTTATTCCACCTAGTGTCTGGTGATAATCAGTTTACCATTAGGGCCATTCATGAAAGTGGCGACTTTACTATGGTCGGTGATGTCATTAAGTATGATGATCAAGCGCCAACACTTTTTATAGAATCGCCACAACCGGGAGACCTTGTGGATGATATCATCATCAAGGGTCATGTAGAGATTACATCTAGACTTTTAGTAAACGGTAAAGAGGTTTCTTATAATGAAGATGGTACATTTGAGTATCTAGACAGCTTTGATGGTCAGCTTTTTAAGACCATCCAAGTAGAAGCACTTGATGAAGTTGGCAACTCTGCCTTATATGAAGCCAGCGTCATCAACAACAAGCTGAATCATATGAACCGTCTATCGCTAGAAAACGAGCGTATCAACTTAAGCAAGGGTGAAAAACATCAAGTAAGAGCCTTTGTCTTAGATGATGAAGGTAATAAGTTAGAAGTTAATCCGGACATGCTTAACTGGACTTTACTAGAAGATAATGATGTTGTAGATGTCGAAAATGGCATACTTACAGGTCTTAACAAAGGCCAAAATGCTGTCATTGCACAACTAGTTATATCTTCTGATTTTGCACTGTCTGATGCTGTTATGGTGACAGTCGGTGGCGAAAAAGACATCCTAGAGATTGTCTCATCTGTAGATTCTATTAATCTATCAAGATTTAGTTCATATGAGCTTGTACTTTATGAAAAAGATGCTCATGGCAAGCTTTATCCACTCAACAATGGATTCGCGACCTTTGAAGCAAATAACTCAGGTGTTAGCGTTAGTGAAGAGGGGGTTATAAGAGCCAATAATGTCGGAAATTCAGTGATTACCATTACTTACTTGTTCAACGGCAAGGTCTTAACTGAAACCGTCAGTGTAAGGGTCACGGGTGGTAGTAGCAACAATGATGACGACGATGATGACGATGTTGTTGTTCGTGTGATTGAAGAAGAGGAAACACCACTGAGTGATATCCAGTTTTCAAGACCATTCATCTCGGGTTATCCAGATGGTACTTTTAGACCTAGCAACTTAATTACAAGAGCTGAGGTAGCAACCATATTTGCATCTATTCTAGAGTTAGATATTGATAATGCAAAAGCTCAAAAGTATACAGATGTACCTGCTAGTCATTGGTCATACCCATATGTACAGGCTATATCAGAAGTTGGTTTGTTCGGTGGCTATGAAGATGGTTCTTTTAGACCTCAAGCACCGATTACAAGAGCTGAAATCGCTCAGGTATTTACAAACTACTGGACATATTCTGAGTTTGAGTTTGATGCATCAAGTAAGATTCTCTTTAAAGATGTGACTGAATCACACTGGGCTATAGGGGCCGTAAACAGGATGATCAATTCTGGCTTGTTTATAGACTATGCAAAAGTCAATTTCAAACCAAATGAACCAACGCTTAGAATTGAGTTGATTAGAATGATCAACAACCTACTCGGTAGAAAGTCTCAAGAGGGTGAAAGTCTCTTCTCTGATATTACAGATAACTATAAATACATTGGTGATGTCAATTCGGCATCAAAACCATATGCAATAACTGATCAATAGGTTTAAGGCATCTTCGGATGCCTTTGTCTATTTAAGTAGTTTGAGAATGATTTTTTCTTATGTGTTAACTGCTTGCACCTTATATGAATGATTAAGTGTTTATTTGTACTAAGCTGTTTAAATTACTGGGTTCTGAGGGTATAATGAATCTTGTTGAAATGATGGGAGAGAGTTATGGATTATGGTGATATTAAAAGATTGGTTTTAAAACAGAGGTCTAACTTTAGAAATGTTTATGATGTGGACATCAACTTTGATAGAAGAACCTATCATGTGGTCCATTATAAGCAGGAAAGACTTGTAGAAGGTGTTATGGATCCTTCTAAGATAGCTTCTTACAAGAAGCAGTTAGAAGACTCTAGAATACTAGAATGGGAAAACAGGTTAAATGAAGCCAGTTTTCAAGAGGACCAGTTTTGGGACTTGTATGTATATTCTTCTGATGAAAGCTTTAAAGCTTATGGCTGTAATGGCTTTCCAGCTGATTGGCAATTACTTCATAGTGGTATTCAAGAGATTATTAAGAAGACAGAGTTATGATGATTCATGCTCTTCTTTTTTTGCGAATTTTGGTTATATAACAAGATATATGGCTAAATAAGATAAATTGTTATAAAAACAATCATTATAACGTATGCTTTAATAGGTTATAAAAATAATTTAAGGAGTTATAGAATGAAAAAGATTATAAGCATCATTATACTGGTTCTTTTGGTTAGTCAAGTGACATTAGGAGAGTCAGCCCTTGTTGAAGTGACATTGCCGGGATTTGACATTGAGTTAAATGGTACAAGTATTGATAATACGACTGAAGAGTATCCTTTTATCTCATATAACAATGTTACTTATATTCCTATGACGTGGAATTTTTCTAGAGGTTTGGGTTTAGAAAGTTCATGGGATGCTGAGAGGGGATTAAGCATAAAAAAGTCAGAATCAGTAGAAGACATAGAGGTCGGTACAAATGGTAATAATGACATGTCGGCTTCTTATCAGGCTTCTTTGGTATCTTTTCCTGTAAGTATCAATGGTATGGCAATTGATAATGCATCAGAAGACTATCCACTTTTATCTTTTAGAGACATCACTTACTTTCCTATGACTTGGAAGTATATTGTGGATGAGTTTGGTGGTGAGTCTAAGTGGGATCCTAGTACAGGACTTGTTGTTAAAACCAATAAAACTGTCTCTAGAGACAGTGTGAGTTTTCATGGCATCACTGATGAATATAGAGATATACTTCAAGAATGGGTTATGTATATGAAATTCGAAGATGCTTCTTGGTGGTATTCTCTTGTGAATTATTCTGGTAGAGAAAGACTAATGGGTGTTTTCCAATACAACTATGGTTTAGAAGTAACAAATATTTTGGATGATGCTTCTAAGGCAATTCTATTGGACAAGAGTAAGTGGTCTAAAAATATCAAAGAGATTAAGTTTACCAACAAGTCTTTAGAAAACTACTTAAACGAAAGATGGGAAATATTCTCTCCTTATACAGTTGATAAGATTGGAAGAGTAGATGGCTTAATACTTAGAGAAGATACCAATTTGACATCTTTAAAAGATTTGGAAAAGTTCTTTAATCTAGAGCAAATAACCATAAGAGGTTATAAGGGAGATGATTTAGATAAACTGAGTACTTTTCCAGCGATCGAATTGTTAATCTTATCAGAATTAGCACCGAGTGATTTGACTTTTGTAGAAGATATGACGCAATTAAAAGGACTTCATATAACAGGTGTTAAGTTAAGGAAGGACCTAGATTTAAGTAGATTAACCAACATAACAGGGATTGCCTTAAATAACTGTGATTTAGTTAATCTTGATGCATTAGATGGTTTGACTGGTTTAACACAAATTGATGTCAGAAATAACAAACTGACTTCATTAGATGGTATTGAAGACAATGAGGATCTTGAAATTGTTTATGCTTATTCAAATCAATTAACAGACATTGATGCCTTAGAAGCTTTAGATAAGATAACACACCTATATTTAGGGTCAAATAAGATTAAAGACATCACAAGTCTAAGTGGTAAAAAACATTTGGTACACTTTGAGGCTAATAATAATGATATTGTAGATATATCTTCTCTTAAGGATTCAAAAAGTTTGGCTTATGTGGATATGATTGATAATGATGTTAAGGATCTTTCGCCTTTATCAGATTGCTCAAACTTGTACTTTTTAAGAATGATGGAAAACTCTATAAGTTCTTTAGAACCCTTGAGTAATCTTTCGAGTTTAAAAACAGCAAACTTTTATGACAATCCAATAAGTGATATAAGTCCAATTCTTGGATGCAGTAATTTAGAGAATTTTGATATTGGTGTAACACTGGTTAGAGATATTACAGGCATAAAAGAACTTACAAATCTTAAGCAGCTGGGCATGTATGGCTTAAAGTTAGATAAGATTGATGAGCTTGCTTATATGGATAACTTGATAGAGTTAAACATACCTGATAATTTAGATTTAACTCCTCTAACCAAGTTGACGAAATTAGATATTCTAACTTATAGAGATGTAAAACTTGATGTAATATTAAATCATTATGATACACTGTTGAAAATCATTAACAACAATCCTGAGATTAGTATATATACAGACTTTTACTGTCAATCTAATGATTTAGGTGACGGAGATAGATATAAGATGTATTCAGATGTTTATGGGGATTATAATCAAGTTCAATCTGGTGAGGCAAGAAAAACGGCTAATAAGCTGATGGACGCATACAAGAGTTTTATTAAGCCTGGTATGACAGACTATGAGAAGGTTGTTGCAACACATAAGTTTGTATTAGAAACTGTTGAGTATGATTATGAGAACTACTATTCTGGAAATTATGTCAATGTTGATTACAGCCCTATAAAAATTCTTGAGACAGGAAAGGCTGTGTGTGCAGGTTATTCAAGAATTATGGAGCTCTTCTTGGGTTTTGCCGATGTTGAGTGTGATTATGTGACAGGTGAAGTAAACGGTTCAGATGAAGGTCACGCTTGGAATATGGTAAAGCTTGATGGTCAGTGGTACCATTTAGATGCAACTTGGGATGATCGAGGTAGTCTTAACCCGATGGCCTGGAGCCTATTCTTAATATCAGATGATGAAATGAAGGGGTTTGGACAAAGAACCTGGGATTACGAAAGGTATCCTACTTGTCCAGATAACTACTAATTTTATGGGGATGTTAATACATCCTCATTTTTGTTGCATTTTGAGAATCTATAGGAGGGATATAAAAATATCTGGCATAATATGCACTTTATATGCCTATATATGCTTTTAGATTTAATTTTACTAGGTCTATCTGATAATCTGTATACAGCCATATAACATTTTGAAGTAACAAAGTATACTTTGTTTCTTTAAGAGGGCAGTCAGTTTATAGGGAAAAACTTTTAAAGTTTTCTCGAAAAGGCAAATGATGTGAAAGCATCATACGCAAAGCTAAAGGGCCTAAAGCGAAAGCCAAGGTAGCCAGTTATCGAAAGAATAATATTTATTCTTTTCAGAGGGCAAACTCGTTGTGAAGCGAGGACGCAAAACTATAGGGTCTCAAAGAGACAGCCAGGTGCAAGGGAGGGATGACCATGTTGAAATACATACCCGTTATCATAAATTTAAATGAACTGACTGAAGGCGTCTTAATATAAGATATAATGCGACTTTCTAAAGATAGCTATTCGAGCTCAGAATCGCATTGTATGCGGTCGAAACTCTTATTACCTCAACCACGTGTAAGACTATCAGCTTGACTAGGTACAAGGAGTTAGCATCCTTTTATAAGACGCTTCCTCTAATTTCGGTGGTAACCTTTTTAGGTTTCTATAAGCTCGTCTTCTCGAGTTGACGGTGTTATCTTACACGACTCTTATAAGTCTCTTACATACCTGTTTGCCTTTGGCAAATCATTATAAGACATCGTATACAACCAAAAATCTAGATAACACCAAAAAACACCTTACTCGTTAAGGTGTTTTGTTTTGATAGAGACTAATGGCTATGAAGAGTTGCTCATAAAAATCGTTGTTATCTTCCTTATAGTCAATGATATCTCGTATTCTTTTCAGACGATGTCTGATGGTATTCACATGCTGGTCCATTTCATCAGCAGTACGCTTAAGCTCACCTCTATTTTTGATAAAGGATTCAGCTGTTTCTAGAAGTTTGAATGAGGAAACTTTATCGTGTTCTATAATAGGCCCTATGATTTTATTTATGTATGCATCTGCCCAGTAATTCTTTCTTAAAGGCATGAGAAACATATCGATGCCAAGCATGTTAAAACTCAAGTCTCTTTGATAAGATGACAGAGCTTGTTGAATGCCATAAGTGATGTGATAAAGTTCGTGATGATCATCGCTTATACCGATTTTGAATGTTTCCCTATCGATACCTATGTTTTTAATGAGTGATTTAAGATAGCCATCTTTATGGATACACCTGTTAAAAGTATGGATGATAAAAATACCACCTTTGTACCTGAAGATGTTGTTGTGGATGCTATTGGCACCTTTGTTTTTCCTTGACCTAACATTTTGCATAACTGCATCAATCAGTTTCTTTTTTTCTTTAGTATTATTGGTTCTCGGTACTGCATAAGCACAGTAAGAGCTTTTTAAGAAAGAGCCATTGATTTCATTTATAATGGAGAGTGTTTCTTCTTTTTTAGGTCTATCATCAAGAATTCTATCAATCCTAGTCTCGTAGTATTTAATAAACTCTTTGTTTCTGATTTCGTCAGATACTGATACAATGATATCTTCAAAAGGAATATCATCAAAGAACATAAGTTGAATATGGTGTTTATTGGCATAATCAATAACATTTTCTGATAGTGATTGATAGTAGATGTCTTTTATGGCTATAGCAGATACTCTTTGCTTCATGAGTCTTATAAGAGATTTTTCTACTAGCTCGGAGTCGTCCTTGGCATACATAAGGGTCGTTATAACAAAGTCACCTTTTCTGAACAAGTCGTATTGGTTCTCTATAGCTTCATATTCAAATATACCAATAGAATCAATTTCATTGTCATAATATATTTCACTACCAACTAATCTCATATTCCGAAAGACTTCTAGTTTCATCATTTCTCTGATTTTAATCATAACCTCACCATTGTATCTTCCTACAAAATAATCTTATTTTCCTTGTATTTACCTTCATTGACTGAATATTTCTACAATGCTACCATTGACTTAAATTTAAGCTTAAATGATCGGATTGTCAAATATTAATAGGAGGACTTATATGAAATCTTTGATTAAATTTCTACCCATTCTAGCATTTGTTGGTATGTTAATGGGGGGAAATGATATCCTTATTGCTGCACCTACTGCAGTGGTATTGGCAGCGCTTGTTGCCATGTTTGTTCAAAAGCATTCGTTTCAAACCGTATTAGATAATGCCCTGTCAAATGTTAAAGAAATGGTTATGATATTCTTTATTATTATGGTAGCCTATGCTTTAGCAGAGGTACTATTAGCAACCGGTGTAGGTGCATCGATCATTACAGCAGCTTTAAAATTTGGTATAACGGCTCGTACAATCGCCATTACAGGCTTTTTAGTAACTTGTATATTGTCTATTGCAACAGGGACATCTTGGGGAACTTTTGCAGCCTGTGCACCAGTTTTCTTATGGCTTAATTACATAGTAGGTGGTAATGTGGTATTAACTGCATGTGCTATTGCAGGTGGTGCATGTTTTGGTGATAACATTGGTCTGATTTCAGACACCACAGTTTTATCTTCAGGTATTCAAAATGTACAAGTCATTGATAGAATCCGCCATCAAGGTGTTTGGTCTCTATTATGTGCAAGTTTTTCAGCTATCGCTTTCTTTGCAGCTTCTATTTTAATGGGGCTTCCAAATACAGTGGGAGATCCTAGTGAGGCTATTAATTCTATTACACCAGAAGCATGGCAAGCCATTGCAGATGCAAAGCCAGTAGCAGTTACACTTTTAGAGCAGGTACAAGACGGTGTTCCACTTTATATGATTATTCCACTGATTATTGTTATTGGCTTGGCCATTAAAGGTGTACAAACCCTTCTTTGTTTAGGTGCTGGTATTGTATCGTCACTTTTCTTAGGTATCTTCGCAGGTACAGTTACAAGCCTATCTGGTTCCTTTGACTTAATCACAGGCGGTTTTTCAACAGCAGGTTCTTGGACCATTCTAATGATTATGTGGGTGGCAGCCTTTGGTGGTATTATGAACTCTATTAATGCCTTTGAACCACTTGCTAAACTTGTGGTCAAGTTTGCTAAAAACATCAGACATCTTATGTTTTCAAATGCACTCTTATGTTTAATAGGTAACTTTATCTTAGGAGATGAAATCGCAGAGATAGTCACCATGAGTCCTGTAATTAAATCCAATACATACAAACACGTTAAAACGTCTGAAGAGAACATGTATAAATTAAGATTAAGAAATGCAACATTTGCAGATGCACTGGGTGTATATGGATCACAGCTGATTCCTTGGCATGTATTCATCATATTCTATACATCCATGGCAAATGCAGTATTTCCATTATATGAATTCCAAACATTCGACTTGATCAAGTACAACTTTATGGCTATGATAGCTGTTGTGTCTATTCTTGTATTAACTGTAACTGGTTTAGACAGATTTGTACCATTGTTTGGACTTCCAAGAGATTCAGAAGTAGAAATCATAGAGCATCCAGAAGACGATTTAGAAGCTCAAGTAGTTTAGGGAGGTATCATGCAGTATCGTGACATAGAAAAGGCATACGACAGAATAAAGGATTATATATACAAAACACCACTAGAAGAATCTATGTATCTAAGTGATGAGAAGTCTCGTGTCTATTTAAAACTGGAATCACTTCAGAAGGTTAAGTCCTTTAAAATTAGAGGTGCCTTTAGTAAAATGACTAGCCTTAGGCCTGAAGAAAAAGAAAAAGGTGTGGTTGCCATTTCTTCTGGCAACCATGGTGTTGCAGTCTCTTATGCAGCAACGGTTTTAGGGATTAAAAACGTTCAAATCATTGTACCTAAAAATACACCAAGGAGTAAGGTAGAAAGAATCAAGTACTTTGGTGGTAATGTCATCTTAGAAGGTGACAATTACGATGAAGCCCATCATTTTGGTGAAAAGTATATTAGGGAAAATGACTTAACTGAAATAGATGCTTACTATAAGGATCCTGATGTCTATGCAGGTCAAGGTACTGTAGGCTTAGAGATTTTAAAGGAAAATCCTAATATAGATACCATCTTAGTGCCTATAGGCGGTGGCGGCCTGATTACTGGTTTAGCAGTGGCAGCCAAAGCCTTAAATCCTGATCTAAAGATCATCGGCGTTCAGCCGGAAGCCTGCCCGGCCATGCTTATGTCTATGAAAGAAAATGTCTTTTATAAAGACTATCCAACAGCGCCGTCTATATGTGAAGCCTTGGTTGGTGGTGTTGGCCAGTTGGCTTTTGAAAGGTCACACGACTTAATCGATGAGATTGTCCTTGTTTCAGAAGACTATGTTAGAAAAGGTGTGAAGCATGTTGTTGAAAAGGAAAAGTTTATTGTAGAGCCTTCAAGTGCTATTTGTGTCGGCGCTCTATTACAACATAAGAGAAGCTTCGGTAAACATGTGGCCATGGTTATGTCAGGAGGCAATTTAGATGAAAGTCTTATGAATGAAATTCTTAATATGTAATACAAAAGACGCGAACGCGTCTTTTGTTATTTTATATCCAAATAGAGATCATCAATGGTAATAAGCCTAATATAATCTTTATCTTTTGCATAATCAATGAGGTTTTCTTTAAAACCAGATTTAGAGAATAGATAGTAATGCATATGCGCTTTTGGTATTAGAAGGCTTTTTCTGATTAATTCATCAAGGACTGATTTAGATAAGGGCTCCTTTTGATATTTACATTCGCAGTATAGACCAAAGTTTTCTCCTAAACCGACAATATCAATTTCTTCTTCAACCTTTGTTAATGGATTACCTCCCCACCAGGAGCCAGTTTCCAATAGAAATTCAGGAAAATAAGCTTGTCCATTTAGTCTATTAACATATTCTGTACATGCTATTTCAAATCGTTTGCCAAAGTGACTGGCCAATTTGCCTTCTATATAGTTTTCATAAACCTCAGCTTCTAAGTTCGTATCAAGAAGACTCTTATACCTATATGCAAAACGATAAATAAAGTCAAACAAAGCATCTGAAACTGAGTAAACTGTCTTACGTCTTGATTGTCCGCCAGTAGGTGTTTTTTTGTTCAAGAGATGGATATTTATGAGCGTGTTAATGTAATTTTGACCAGTGTTTGGTACGACACCTATTTTGGTATTAATCTCATTTGATTTGGTGTAGCCGTTTGAGACAGCTTCTAAGATGGCATTATATATAGCTGGTGATCGTAGTTCCTGTCTTATTAAGTTTGCAGGTGCGTTAAATAGTTCCTCTGAGGTATCTAACATTTTTTCTAGTATATTGTCTTTAATACTCTTGTTGGTTTCTAGTTTTTTTAAATATTGTGGAATACCACCTACCAAGAAGTAAGCTTCTAACTTATTTATATAACTGTAATTTTCTAGCATTTTTGATGCGTCGTAATAGTCAAATGGCTTTATAAACATTTGTCCTGTTAGTCTTCCAAAGAGAGGTGACTTTTCTGATAGAACCTCATTTTCCATAAAGCTAATAGAAGAACCACATAAGATAATCATGATATTGGTATTCATAAGCATATGATCAATTATATGTTGGAACTTTGATAAGAAGCCTGGATTATTGCTACTTAAATATGGAAACTCGTCAATGACGATTATTAATCTTTCTTTATGAGATAGTTTAATTAGATAAGAAAATATAACTTCCCATGAATTGATGAGACCTATGCCTGTGTTTATTTTGTTACCGTACAATTCAGATAGTTTTTCTAAGTTAAGTCGTTCAGTTGTTTCCTCAGCGGAAAAAAACAAATGATTTTTGTCTTTTGTAAACTCCTTTAACAATTCTGTTTTTCCAACACGCCTGCGTCCGTACAAGGCAATAAGATCTAAGCTGTCTCTATTGTAGAACTTGTTTAGAGTTTTAAGTTCATTTTTTCTTGCAACAAACATATTTACCTCCTTTTGTCCAGTTTAACACATTATATTATCGTAAACAATATTATCGTGTTAATATTGTTCACGATAATATAAATATAGTGTTAAGTCAGATGATACATTTACCTTATATTAGATTAGGCTTTTTTTAGCGAGGTATCTATATATAAAGATGGGGTGAGTGTATGAAAAAGATTCTTATAAGCATACTTTTGTTAATTCTTATAAGCATGGTTGTTACGGGTCAAGATCAAGCCAGTAATGTCTTGATTATTCATTCTTATTATGAACATTTTCCATGGACAAGAGGTTTGCAAGAGGGCATAGAAGCCGGCATGACAAGTAGTGACCATGCAGGCAAGGTCAACTTCTACTTGGAATACTTAGATGAAAACCGCTTGAGTCAAAATGTAGACTTTGACCAACTAGCTGAAATTTATAAAGAAAAATACAAGGGCATCTACTTTGATTGTATTGTTGCTGGAGATAACTACGCATTAGAATTTCTTAATGCATACTATGACAAGTGTTTTGAAGGTGTTCCCCTTGTTTATGTTGGTATCAACAATATGACTAGGGATATGCTCTTTACAGAAGAGATGACAGGCCTTTCTCAGGTGAATGACCATGTAGGTATGCTTAAGCTTGTGGAGTCTTTGCATCCTGAGATGTCGGGTCTTGTAATTGCAGGTTCAAATAACAAGACCTCTCAGGGCGAATCTGCCATGTATGAAAAAGCCCTTTCTACTTATGCGCTTCAGGTACCGGTAGACTTTATCAAAGAAGATATGTTAGAAGACTTTTATAAAAAGATGGCAGATTATGATGAAGATACAGTTGTCATCGTAACTTCTTTAATGAAAGATCCTGCTAAGTCTAATCAACTAGAAGGTTATATCGGTGACATCATCTCTCAGATCAACTTACCGGTTTATGTACCTGTAGAGGTCATGATGGGGACCAGTGGATATGGTGCTGTCGGCGGACTCATACAGGACCCTTATGATCATGGTCTAATAGCAGCTGATATGGTCATGGACATCCTTTATGGTAGAAAAGCATCTACAATACCTAGGGTCTGGCACCCGATTATAACACCTAAGTTTAATTATGACAGACTTGAGGAGTTTGACATTGATGAGGAGAATTTACCAGCTGATAGTATCATAGTTGGTAAACCAAATACCAACCAAACCTTTGTCATTGTACTGCTTATTGTACTTTCTCTAGTGATTGTCATACTTTTGATTTATTCTTTTATACAGAGATTTCAGATTTCGACCAGACAGAAGGTGACCCTGGAACTCGAAGCTCATAATGATGAGCTTATGGCAAAGAACTCTGAAATTGAGTTTCTCCATCACCACGATTCTTTAACAGGTTTTTTTACAAGACAGCGATTTATCGATGAGCTCGATGACCTTCTTTTTAACACTTCCAGTGTTTATATTTACGCCATTAATATTTTAAACATCAAGACTTTCGATGAGAGTTATGGTTACGATGTATCTGATATGGCAAGAATGAAGATTGCTGATATCATCAGGCAGGTCTTTAAAGAATGTTATCCCTTATTCGGAAGATACTATGACAATTATTACATTGCTATAGCCAGTCATGATATCGATTACGTTGATTATATCAGTCAACAGCTTTATAGGGCACTTTCCACAACTGTAAAAGCTGGAGAATATGATTTAGATATCCAAGCCAAACTTGGTGTTGCAAAGGCTGAAGATGATGATGCTTATGACCTTATTAGAAAAGCAGATATCACACTTATCAATGCCATAACCAAGAGTAAGAATTTTTCAGCCTTCTTTGATCATAACTTTTATGTTCAAATGGATGAAAAAATCTCGCTGGAAAACGCCATGAAAGAGGCCTTGATTCAGGGTGAGTTTGAACTTTACTATCAGCCACAAGTCGATGCTGTAACAGGTAGAACAAAGTCTTGTGAAGCCTTGATCAGGTGGTTCAAAAAAGATGGATCAGCTGTATCGCCTAATGTATTTATACCAATTGCTGAAGAAATCGGTTTGATTGATGATATTGGCGAATGGGTCATATTAAATGCCTTTAAGACTCAAAAGAAATGGTATGACCAAGGCATCAATTGTAAAATCTCCATTAATATTTCAGCCAGACAAATCGATCGTTTCTTGATAGAGATTTTAAAGAAGGCTTCTAGGCAATATGACACCAAAGCTGAAAATATCTGCCTTGAAATCACTGAGACGGCTGTTATGAATGAATCCCATAACAACATAGCTGTTTTAAATGAAATAGCCGCCTTAGGCTTTAAAATAGCTCTAGATGATTTTGGCGTCGGTCATTCATCTTTAAGATACATCAAGGATTTTCCTATACATGAACTTAAAATCGATAAGTCTTTTATAGACCATATTGAACAGCCGGAGCAGCTAGCTATTGTTAAAGCCATGTACCAGCTGGCAAGTATCTTTAACTACACCATTGTCGCTGAAGGTGTAGAAACTCTAGAGCAGGTGGAGATCTTAAAAGATGTAGGCATACACCTTATACAGGGCTACTATTATTCAAAGGCATTAAACGCCTGTGATTTCTATGATTACTATAAAAACAACCAAGGATTGGAGTTGGTGACATGATTCTAAATATTATCTTAGGCCTGATTGCAGTGATTGTTATTTATTTGGTGGTCATCATCTTCTTGCCTGTTTTAAATGTGGACATGCAGCCTGTAGAGATCAGTCATACTGAAAAAAATGGTCCACCAAATAGAGAGGACGTGTCTTTTGAAGTAGATGGTTTAAAAATCTCTGGATGGTTTTATAAGCTTGATCATGGACCATGTATTGTTATGAGTCATGGCTTTTCTGGAACCAAGGATATGGGCCTTGAAAAGTATGCTCTTAAGTTTAATGAAAATGGGTATTCTGTTTTGACATATGACTACAGGTATTATGGTACAAGTGAAGGTCAGCCTAGACAGCTTTATAACGGGCCTTTGCAGCTAGACGATTTAAGAGCGGCTGTATCTTATGCAAGGTCAAGAAAGGATGTAACAGATGTTATCTTGTGGGGTACATCCGCCTCAGCTTCTTATGGTCTTGTTATGGCCAGTGAAGATCATCGTCTGAAAGGTGTGATTTGTCAGTGCGGTGCTTATGACCATAAAAAAGATTCTAAGATCTATATAGATGACTTGGGTATGGGTTTTTATTTAAAACTTTTTATGCATGGCCAAAGAGATAAAGGCCGGTCGAGGTTTGGACTTTCAGCTCATAAGTATCCGGCATATGGTAGAGCTGGGACTATAGCCATGATTTCTAGACCAGGTGCTGTAGAGGGCATCAGTCTTCTTGCCAAAGAATCGACAAGCTTTGTCAATGAAACCTGTGCCAGACTGGCTTTAATGGGCCATATCAAAGATCCTGTTGAAGCTTCTAAGGATGTGACTTGTCCTGTTATGATTCTTGTGTGTGAAAAGGACAATCTTGTCTCGAGGACTTCTCATGAAAGAGTGGTCATGAATCTTAAAAATCCATTAGTTAAAACTTATCCTGTTGGACATTTCGACATATATATGGGAGAATGGTTTGAAAATGCTACAGATGATATGATTAAGTTTCTAAAGGAGTTATAAGATGCAGGATATGATCAACCAAACGCAGAAATATTTATATGAGTTTTTAGACCAATCAGATTATGATAGAGAAGAAATTGATTATAGGTACGAACACTCTTTAAGAGTGGCCAATATAGGGATGGACTTAGCAGAAAAAGAAAAGGCTGATAAGAAGGCAATGTCATCAACTTAAGGATTCTTGACAACATTAAGAAAATGTAGTAATAAAATAATGTTAAGAACAAGCTCAAAAACGCTATTTTAGTGGTCTTGAGCTTGTTTTTATGATATAATTGTAGTGTGAAGATATGATTATAACACGTCTATTTTACTTGTGTGTAGATATGTAGTGTAATGAGAAAGGAGTTCCTAATGTTTGTACGATCTTGGAAAAAAGGAAGCAAATTATATGCTAGTGTGGTCAAATCAGTCCGTGTCGGAAAAAAAGTTAGACAAGAAACTGTTGCCTATCTTGGAGAAGTTACAGAAGAGCAACTTCCATACTTAAAAGCTGCATACGCAAAAAATAAACCTCGTCTTGTATATGATGACAAGAAGGAGGATAATAAATGAAGAAGGCTTTTTATAAAAGACTACTAAACATTACTAAGGATTTAAAAACTGATTACATTGATGACATTCGAACTAGCCCAGGTGACTTTACAAGAACACGTAAAGTTACAGTGGAAGATTTATTTCTTCAAATGGTTGCTAGTAAGGGCACAGCTCAAAAGAATGAAATCCATAATTTCTATAAGGATGTGAATAAAGATATGGATATCTCACAAACGGCTTTTTTTAATGCGAGGATGAAATTTAATCCGGAAGCATTAGTAACAATTATGCAGGATTTAACTATTGAAGAATATGAAAATCCTGAAGATTTAGTTTCGCTAAATGATTATTATATTTTTGCTATAGATGGAAGTGAAATGATACTACCTCATACCGACGAAATAATTTCTAAGTATGGTACATCACAGAATATTGATAATTATGGTGAAGCGAAAGCTATGGCATCATTATCAACTTGTTATGACTGTATTAACAAGCTTTTTTTAGATGTAAAATTGAATAAATATAAGTACTCAGAACGTGACTCAGCATCAGAACACTTGAATACTATAAAAGAAATTTTACCTAAAAATATCAAGTATCTTACAATTTTCGATCGAGGATATGGTGGCATTAGACTAATTGATCAGATGCTTGAAAATGGGCAAAAGTTTCTAATTCGACTAGCCTCAAATATATTTAAAAAAGAGCAAAGTCAACTATCATCTTCTGAAGATGACCAATGGATTGATATAGAATATGATGTTAATAGATCTAATGCTTTCCGTAGTGATAAAGCGTTTCGGATAAAGTTGTTAAACACAAGTTATAAACTTAGATTTGTAAAATTGAAGTTCATAGATTCTAAAGGAAAAGTGTCATATACTGTCTTTGTCACTAATCTAACTGAAGAAGAATTTAATACTGATGCGATGTATGAGTTGTATCATTTGAGATGGGGCATTGAATCGAGCTACAGATCGCTTAAATCTCAGTTCAACGTAGAAGACTTTAGTGGCTACCGTGACCCGTTAATTAGACAAGATATCTATGCAGCGACATTGGTTTATAATGCTGTGTCAATGACAATAGCCGAAAATGAAACTGTAAAAGAAATTCCTGCTGACAGATATAAATATGAGATGAAAATAAATAGAAACTTTGCATTAGGCGTCTTAAAAAAGGACTTACTAATTATGTTTGTTTTATATAAGAATAAGAAAGCTGTGAGTGCAGCTCAAAAACGGTTTGAGAAGAATATTGTGAAATACTCATGTCCGGTTAGAAAAGAGCGTAAGAAAAACTATGAAAGAGTGGTGAAAGGTCACAGTAAAAGCAAACTCTCTTATCGACGGAGCTTCTAAAACAAGAAAAAAGATTTGATAGATTACACTTCGTGAAAGTGGGTTATTTTGCATGCAATATAACCTAAAAAAATAACTCTACAATATGGATTTCCCCATAACATAGAGTTACTAATAATGCAAACTGCTTAAGTTGATGACATTGCTGATAAGAAGGTTGTTGTCATAGGCTGCTTGTTACATGATTTAGGTAAGTTTGAATGTGAAGAAAACGTAGATCATGGTAGACTGTCAGCGGCTTTTGCAAAACCCTTTTTACAAACCCTTGACTTGACTGAAAAAGAGATTGCAGATATATGTTTTTCTATTGCCAGTCATGTGGATGGTAAAGCCGGATATGAGTATGAAGATATCTTAGAAGCAAAGATTGTAACAGATGCAGATAACATCGATAGATTTTCTTCTTCAAAGATTCTTATGTCAAAACTATGGTCTATAAGAGATGGTAAAAGGGCACCAGCCAGTGAAGTTCAGTATCTAGAAAAACGCATTAAACGTATGAGAGAAATGATTAACCAGGATGTTTTAGAAACGGATTCAGGTAATGCTTTGTTTAAAGAAAAACTTAAACTCAGCATTCATTTCTACCATACCCTGATAGAGGATTTAAAGATCACACATGAGCCTGTGTGGTTATAAATGTGAATAATGTATATTAAGATGTGGATAGTTTTCATTTTATGAAAACTATCCACATTTGTTTACACATATTCTTTATATGTTTTGATATGTCCTTTGATCTTTATGTATCTGATGATGCCTAGGATCATAGTAACGATGCCTAGTACAATAGAGATTCTTCCTATCCAGATATATGATGAACCTACAAAGAACTTAATAAAGGTAAGGCCAGCAACTGCCAGTGAAAATGCCGTTCTTAAGTAGGCTAAAAAGGTTCTTTCATTAGCCAGTAGTGTCCTATCTTCAGCTAGGACGTCTCTTAATGTGATTTTTTTATTTTGTAATCTATCCATAATGGTCTCCTTATTTGACTACATTATAGCACCGTATTTTATATATGACAATACATATAATCAAATTTGTAAATACAAATTATGATATATTTGTATTTAGGTCATATTATGACTATAATGTTAATGAGGAGATGACTATGACCAAACAACTAGCTCAATATAAAAAAATTGAAAATGATATATTAAAGCAGATACAGGATAAGAAGTATCTGCCTGAAGATAAGATACCCACAGAAAATGCCTTAGCCAAAGCCTATGGTGTCTCTAGAGTCACTGTTAGAAAGGCAACGGATAACCTTGTTGCCAAAGGTTATTTAACCAGAGTACAAGGCTCGGGTACCCGTGTTGCCAATCAAAAGACTTTATCAGCACCCAGCATTTTAGGTTTTGAAACTCAAATGAAACAACTGGGTAAGAAGGTAAGCTCAGAAGTGGTGACTTATGAGATCAGAGAAGCTAATGAAACAATAAGAAGCATACTAGGCCTGTCTCAAGGAGAAAAGGTCTATTATGTAGAAAGGCTTAGAAAGGCAGATGGTTTGATCTTTTTATTTGAAGTCACCCATATATCTGTTTCTAGGTTTCCTGAACTGTCTTTATCATATTTAAGTAAGTCTAAGTTTGATTTCTTCCATGAAATCAAAGATATAGAAATTACCCACCAAAACCATACTATCAAACCGTTTTTGGTGGATGAGAACTTATCGGAACTTTTTCATTTGCCGGTAAATACACCTATTAATGTTGTAGAAAACAAGACCTATGCAGATGATGATACAGTTGTTGATTTCTCTGTCAACTACTTTCATCCTGAAAGGTATGAGCTATGCTACACTCGAAAATGATTCAAAAAATATTATTAATATAGTTGTTTAATGGTTTTAATGGTATAATATGGATGAGTCATTTGGAAGAAACTCTGATTTATTAATGTACGGAAGTTTAACAAGGCTTGTGATTGACGTGATTAGCTCATTTCAATATATGAAATGTTGTTAAATGTAAGTCCTATCTATGGATATTCATGCTTGCATGTTTATATAGATATTGAAGGTGTGTGCATTTGTACACTTCAAAGTACATATAATAGAAAGGAGGCGCTTAAGTGCATATTTGGTTATTATTAATACCTTTAATTTTCCTATTTGGAGCATTCTTAATAGGTGTATTAATTGTAAGCACTAAGGATAATTCTGATTCTGAATTAGAAATTGAGTGTAGTGTAAGCAAGAACAAATACTTTAAAATTAAACGTAAAAAAAACCCCTCAGATGTCGACTTGGCGGAAGATTCTGAAGAGTAACTTACTGAAGTCCGAAAGGACTTCTTTTATATTGTTCTATAGAGACATTATCTAATAAAATGTGTGAATTGTCAATAAATGTCTTGATAATTACAGTTCAACGAGATTTTCTACATAGAATATATACCCAATTGTACTTATTTCAAACATGACTGGAGACTTGTTAAAATTCCATTAACATGAGTTAAGAAACAATGACAAATTAATTAATTGAAATTATTTAGTTTAGTATGGCGTATAATAAGAATGATGTTTGTAATAGAGATAAGGAGCATATCATGTTTGTAGCAGGATCCATTGTATTTGGTATTTTAGGTCTTATTATTGGTGCGTCAATGGGAGAAGAAGTTTATGCAGTCGTCTTTTGCATAATGGGCTTTTTTTCACCTTTTATAATGGCCATTAAAGATCTTTTAGACCGTTTGGTAGAAATAAGAGATGACCAAAGAGAGCTTTTAGAGCTGATGAAAGATAAGTAGGGGGAGAATATGTGGCTTTTGCTTGTACTTGTAATTATATTTATAGTTTTTATTATTGTCTATTACGCTTCAAGAGCGGCTATTAAAGAAGTTCTTGATCTTAAAGAGCCTCTTGATTCAGAGCTTGAACGACTCAATGACTTAAGAGACTTAGAAGTCATCTCTAATGATGAGTATCACAACTATAAAGATATAAAAGAAGCTATGAAAAAGAAAGCGGATAAAGAAATCAAGCTACAGGCTTATAAGGAGACGCTGTCTGACATGCATGAGTTGCTTGGCTTTGATCTTGAAAAGAGATTAGATGTCTTACGAGAAAAGGTCATGATTAGAGATTCTATAAAAAACTTAGATTAGGCTTTTCTCAAATTGTCATCTTGTATCCACTTTCTAGCGTTTACATCCTTATCAAGTTATAATAGAATGTGGTTTAGGAGGGACATCATGAAGTTTATTATTCATCCACTTGTTTATTTTTTAATGCTGGTGATTGAGATTATAGGTATTTATCTACTCAATATGCATTTGACCAAAGTCAAAGCTAATAAGAAAAGCTTATTAATAGGGACAACTTGTTATGTCATCATTATATTCTTAATGGACGTCTTCTTGTTTAATTACCATAAGTCCTTGTCTAGAAGTTTGATTATCTTTGTAATGATGTTTTTCTATTTTTTCTTTATCAATAAGACAAGTCTTTTGAATACCTTTAAACAGCTTGTGATTGTTATTGTCAGCATCCTGGTCCTTGATGTATTGGTTCAGTTGATAGCTGGAGGCCTTAAGCTTGAGTGGGACTGGCTGGCGGCTTACTTTTCATATATGTACGCAATATACCTGGCTTTTTTATATATGACAAACGCCTTGTTATCTATCACACATATTTCGGTACTTGATTTATCTCAGACTTAGTCTGGGATTTTTTAGTTTTATCATTCAATCTTTTTGCTTACTCATTATGTGGTGTGGTATATAACATATATAGGAGGTGGCAAATATGAAGATGAGTATGGGATTGAAAATCATGATGATGTTCTTGTTGGTTATCATTGTGCCATTGGCAGTTTTGGGGAGTATATCATTTATTAGTGCGAATTCATCACTTATCGAATCTACAGATAATTCAGCTTCAAAGTTCTTAGAAGCGACGGTTGGTTCAATTGATAATTACTTAAATTCTTATGGTAATTTGATAGAAAATAAGTCAAGAGATACAGATATTCAAAACATGGAAAACACGTCAGCGACACTTGATAAAGCCATGAAGGATTTACAGGACTCATTAGAAGTTTATACTGGACTAAGTAATATTTATGTTGGTACAGAAACAGGTAATATGCACATTTACCCACCAACAGAATTACCAGATTGGTTTGTTGCAAAGGAAAGACCTTGGTATCAAGCAGCCGTTGCATCTAGCGCTGTATCTTGGACAGAACCTTATCAAGACGCAGGTTCTGGTAACATGGTTATTTCAAATGGTAAGGTTGTAAAAAAAGGTGGCCAGACCATGGGAGTTGTTGCATCAGATATTATGCTTCATGACCTTGTGACGTCGCTTAAGGATTATAAACTGGGCGAATCAGGTGAGTTGATTATTGTTTCGCCATCAGGTCTTTTGATTGCGCATCCAAACCCAGAAGTGGTTGGACTAAAGATTAGAGACTTAGGTATCAAAGACAATATCATAGATACTTCTGGTAAGTTTAGATATGTACCAAACAAGGAATTAGATGTAGCACCTGAGTTTGATCAGAGTTTTTCAGATGCCAGAGTAGCACGTGGTTTGTCTGCAGGACCACCTGAACTCGTTGAAGGTGACGATAGATTTGCCTACTACTTAACAACGGAACTTGGTTGGGTTGTACTTGCAACCATTGAAAAGGATGAGGTCTATAGAGCGGGTTATACAGTTTTAACATTGATTATTATCATCGGTGTCGTTTCTTTGGTAGTAGCAGTTATTTTATCTATTCTTTTCACAAGATCTCTAACAGGTCGTATGAAAGTGATTGTTGCTGGCACTGAAAAAGCAAGAGACGGTGACTTAACAGCTGACTTTGTTGTAAAAGGGACCGATGAAATGAAGATGCTTTCTGACTACTTGGGTGAAACCTTCTCAAGTTTAGGACATATGATGCAGGGGGTTAAGGAACTTTCTGTTCAGGTTTCAGAAGCGGCAACTTCTTTAGCTGCCAACTCAGAACAAGCGTCAGCATCTGCTGATGAAGTTGGTAGAACCGTAGAGGAAATAGCACAAGGTGCTCAGTCGCAAGCTTCTGATACTGAGACATCTGCAGAAGTGGCTTATAGCTTAGCTTCTAAGTTTGAAGACTTAAACGCTAGTACCAATGCCATGATTGATTCGACTAAGCAAGTCTTGTCTGCCAATGAAGTAGGGGCAGAAAAGATTTCAATCTTGTCAGAATCTACTAAGGTTTCAGGTGAAGCCAGTGCTAGAATCGGTCAGTCTATTAATCAATTAAATACACAAACAAAAGACATTGATTCGATCTTAGAAGCCATTACAGGCATTGCAGAACAGACCAACTTACTGGCACTTAACGCATCTATTGAAGCGGCGCGTGCAGGAGAACATGGTAGAGGTTTTGCAGTTGTAGCTGATGAAATCAGAAAGTTAGCGGAAGAATCAAATCAGTCAGCAGAGCAGATTAGAGTGATTGTTTCTAATATTCAAAGAGACAGCGAAAAGACTGTTAATGAAATGAAGTCTGTTGAAGACATTACTAAGAAGCAGACTGTGGCTGTTAATGATATGAGGGAGTCATTTACCATCATCTCAGAATCTATAGAGGCCATTGCTTCTAAAATTGATCAAATCAGTCATTCTGTTGAACTTCTTACTGAAGATAAGAACAAGTTGGTTTCTTCAATCTCTAATATTTCTGCAGTTTCTGAAGAAACAGCAGCTGGTGCTCAAGAGGTAAGTGCAGCAACAGACGAGCAGAAACATGCTGTATCTGAAGTGGCAGTTTCCGCTGAAAGACTTAATGAGATTGCATTAAAACTTAATCATGAAATGGATAAATTCAAAGTAGATTAGTGGATAGCTTAGCTATCCATTATTTTTTTCGTTGATAGAAAGACCTCTAAGTGGTAAACTTTGACTGTTGGAGGTTAACAATGAAAGAGAGACTACCTTTTATTATTTTACTGTCAGCGGTTATTATTAAGTTGATGAGTTTTTATGCTTTGACCCATGTGAGTCATTATTATATTGTCATTGTTCTGATTACCTGTATCATTTATACAGGTATGCTTTTGCTTTTAAAAAAGCCCTGGCTATCCTTTTCTTTAGCCTTGGTTCTAAGCTTGATTATGGAAGGTGAAGTACTTTATTTTAGGTACTTTAACAAACTACTTTCCTTTTCTAATATCAGCCAGGCTAAGTTTGTAGAAAGTGTTTCTAATATCTTAATGGGCCTTATCAGACCCTTGGACTTGATTCTTTTTATAGACGTCTTTGTGCTATTATATATATGTCTTAAAAAGAAGTCTTTTTTTAAGATCAAACATAAATACATAACAGCAGCTATGGTTGTAGCTGTTATTCCATTTTTAACACTATCTTCATACGGTAATCCTGCTGGTCAGTCGATTATGAACCAGGAGTTTTTTCTTTATCACGTTAAAGATGGTGTGGAGGTTTACTTAAGTGGACCTGAAGAGATTGTAGAACCAGTCTTAGAAGAAGCACAGGAAGAAGTTATAGAAAAAGAATTTACGGGTCTTTTTAAGGGCAAGAACTTGATTACCATTCAAGTAGAATCCTTACAAGATATGATGCTTTTAAGAGATGTGGATGGTCAAGAAATAACACCTTTTTTAAACAGCCTTATAGAAAATGATTCTTTTTATTACTCTTCTTACTACCAGCAGTTAGGAAGAGGCAATACATCTGATTCTGAGTTTTCTAGTCACAATTCTCTGTATCCAAGCATGGAAGGCATCTCTTATGACAGATACAGAGACACAGAATTTAGAGGTTTACCTGTACTCTTAAAGGAAGAAGGTTACAAAACCATGGCCTTTCATGGCAATGTGGCATCCTTTTGGTGTAGAGACGTCTCTTATGACAATCAAGGCTTTGATGAGTTTTACAGCAAAGAGAAGCTAGATGACAGTCATATTCTTGGTATGGGTATATCTGATACATCTTTGTTTGAACAAGGTCTTGAGATTCTAAAAGATGTGGAAGAACCTTTTTATGGTTTCTTTGTAACCCTTACCAACCACAATCCTTATGAACTGCCTGAAGACCTGATCAGTATTGACGTTGGTGATTTAAAAGGTCAGTTTTTAGGTTCTTACATAGAGAGTGTCAACTATACAGATAGAGCCCTTGAAGGCTTTTATAATTCACTAGACCAGGCCGGTCTATTAGACAATACAGTCCTTATCATCTATGGCGACCATCACGGCATCGCCTGTATGGACGACCTTTACAACAAGCAGGTCAGTGATTTCATCGGTCATAAATACGACTTTGATGAAATGATGAATATACCACTGATCATTCATTCTAAAGGCTCTGGTGTCTCAAAGCAAGATGATCATGTCTTTGATGAACAAGACCTACTGCCGACTTTAGTTAATCTCTTTGGGATAGAAGCAGACCTAAAGATGATGGGTCAAGATATGTTGAACACAGAAGATTACTTTGCCTTGTTCCAGACTTATATGGTGACTGGCTCTTTTATACAAAATGATATTGTCTTTGAAATGTCTAGAGACTCCGTCTTTGAAAACTCAAGAGCCTATAATAGAAAAACTCGCCAACCAGTCGATTTAGAAGCATGCAGGCCAGGTTACAAGCGTGCACTTTATGAAATCGCCTTGTCTAAGTTTATACTTGAAAATAATAATGTTCTAAAATAACACTTTTGTGTTATTTTTTTATTAGTTTGAAAGCGGAGTTTTTATTTTATAACTGAAAAAGTTGTTCGAATGTGAAAAAGTTACGGTTATAACCGTAAAAGTTAATCATATTTGCAAAAGTTACGGCTACAACCGTAAAAGTTAGTTGTTTTGCATAGTTTTACACTTATACTTGTAATAAGATGATATTAGGGAGGACGATATGAAAGCAGTTACAGATAGAAAAAAGGTCAGTGTAATCCATAAGGATTTTTTAAGGATGAATGTAAGAGGCATGCTTTTGAATACAGACAATGAAGCTTATTATGAAGATGAGAGTATTTGGATTAAAGACAATTACTTTAATTTTTTATACACAGAAGACCTAGATTTTCTTTTAGAGTTTGATAAGCGTGTCGGCAATGAGTTTGGTTTTTCAGGCGCAAATGACTTTGTTTTAGATTATTATAAAGACCATGAACTGATTCATTGGAAGAACTCGTGCAACCAGTATCATTATCCAGGTGACAAGTTTGAATCTGTTATGGACTTGGATTCACTTTCTCTTGAAGATGCTGACTATGTCAATGAGCACTATGAATACAACAACGATGATTCTCTTAAAAAGATCAAACATGCCATTAAAAGTAGACCGACTTCTTGTTTGAGACTAGATGGTAAAAATGTTTCCTTCGTACTTTTACACGATGACGATTCTATTGGCTACATGTTTACTCTGCCTGAGTATAGAGGTAAAGGTTATGCATATGAACTTACAAAAGACATCATCAACAAAACCATTGATTTAGGCAGACTGCCTTATGTCCAGATTGTGTGCTCTAATAAAAAGTCTATAGGTCTTGCCTTAAAAACTGGATTTGTCTTTCATGGTATTGTTCATCAGCAACCTCCTGGATACTCGTGACATTCAGTCGTGAGAGGAAAGGAGGTTATTGGTGAGAAGCTTGAGTAATTATAGCCATCTGCCTTCTGGACCAACTCACAATACTTATAATTGATGCCTTGCACTGTTCCGTGTTTTGTTTTGATATTGAAATAGCCACTTGTTCTACAAGACACAATACCATAATAAGTTCCCTTTTTCTTACCTTTTGGTACATTCGCTTTGACTAAATCTCCACTCTTGTAGCCATGGTGATATTTCTGTCTCGGTTTGTAAGCTCTTGGAAAACCATACTTATCGAGTAGTGTCCTAGAATGAGAACCTCTACCACATGCACTTATTTTTTGGACCTTTAAATCTTTAGGTATATCAAAAGACTCAGGTATCTCACCAACACATAGAGCATCATAATAATGTGTCTTTTCAAGATCCATCTTACTTCTGTTAAACTTGGTTCTACCACCGCTTGACACTTCTAAGTGCTCGGTTTTTCTGCTAAGCATTTGATAGGTCGATTTTCTAGATGTATTCACTCTGGCAGCATCTCTATAGAATCCCGGTCTTCCTTTTGATAGGATATTTTCTATATGCTTTATTCTGATTTGATCAATCTTCTTATAACTGCCTTTCAAACTTTCAAACCAATCTTCTAGATTCCTTGAAGCTTTTTCTTGATTACAAGTCCTACAAGCTATTGTCAAGTTTGACACTCTGTCGGTACCACCATTATTTCTTGATACCATATGTTCTACTTCTAAGATGACATCTTGACTTTCACCTTTACAATACTGACAAGTATGATTAGAAGTATAAAGTAAATATTCTCTGACCTCATTCCCAAATAAGGTTCCTTGTTGATATTCTATTCCTGAAATATCAGGCTTGTCCATTAACTGAGTATCAAAACGAACTGTCTCCAAACTAATAGCCTTAATAGGACATAACTTCTGTAAACGATCGGTCATGGTTTCTATGTTGTCAACATTGGATTGTACAGAAGGTGGTAACCAACCTTCTTTTCTAGTCCTGTTTAGGAACCTCGGTTTTCTATACCGAGTCTTACGATTTCTTCTGCTTCTTCTTAAACTTCTACGATCATCTAGGTTTGATTTGATAACTTCTGCTCGATGTTCGAGTTCTCCAAGAAAAACAACTTTTGCTTCTACTTTGGCATCTTCTACAATAGCAATACCTGTTGTCTTTGCACCTGGGTCAAACTTAAGRATATAATCCTTTGTTTCAGGATCAACGATTAATTGTTTTAGCCTAATCGTGAAAGGCTCTCTTTTGTGTACTACCGCATAACCCTTGTTTAATAACCATCTTGCTTTAGCAGGATGACAAGGGTTAAGCGGTGTTTTGTTCTTGTTTAACACAAAAACCATAAAGTAATCTCCTTTCTCCTAGAGCAAGCTCTAAGGTATCGCGAGTAAACTCGCCTGCCTCGCCAATGTTATCTACACTTGTTAAGCTACACTCACCGTCCGCACCCCTACAAACTGTTTAAAATGTAACGCTAGAGCTGCAAGCTGGCAGAGCACCTGCAGGTAGC
>NZ_VANV01000193.1 GCF_022496765.1 Acidaminobacter sp. JC074
ACGGGCTCAAGAAGAAACTCAAGGCAAAAAATGGAAGATGGCCCGAGGAGCTCCCCTCCATATTATGGTCCTACCGAACCACGCCCCGAAAAAGCACCAAAAGACGGGCTCAAGAAGAAACTCAAGGCAAAAAATGGAAGATGGCCCGAGGAGCTCCCCTCCATATTATGGTCCTACCGAACCACGCCCCGAAAAAGCACCAAAAGAACACCCTTCAGTTTGGCCTTCGGAATGGAAGCAGAAATACCAACAGAGGTACGGATACCTACCTTAAGAACCAAATTGGTGGAAACAGGCGAAAATGATCAAAGAATACAGGAGGAGCTCACCATGGCCGAGGCTGGACGAATTCAAGCGGCACTT
>NZ_VANV01000194.1 GCF_022496765.1 Acidaminobacter sp. JC074
AAGAAGAGGTGCGGCGGCGGCATTACTATCCCTTCCCCCGAGCTACCTGGAGGAGATCTAGAAAGATCGTGAGCCGAATGAGTAGAAGAAGACGATGACCGGTGAATGGGAGGCATACGGACCCCCGCTGAATTGGAAGCTCTGGCCGGAGYAGKATCCGTAGAAACGTCCTCTCCAAGAAGCWGACGGTGTCGAGTGSTCAATCGGCCTTGAACTCCGACCGGCGTGTTGATAGATGACCCGGAACTGACGTCGGGAGACGGTTGTCCCTTAGATCCATTACTCCTGCGGAAGTAATTCATGATACCTACAACAACCCAACACATGAATTAGAACATATTCAATAACTAGCAAAAAAAGCCA
>NZ_VANV01000195.1 GCF_022496765.1 Acidaminobacter sp. JC074
AGTAGGCAGCTGGACTATCATTCCAGTTCTTACAACGAATACATTTCGAGCATCGTTTTCGGGTAGGTTTAAACAGGAGGGCCTGTTTTGCCTAGGTGGTTGCATGAAATCGCGTAAAGTACGCYKACCAGGGTCACCAACARAGGSTGAYGACCCTTGASCTTCTTCAACAYYAGMCATTGGARYTCTYTATGGACGAGTTCCAGTGACTRAGMATGGGCGGAATTTAGCAGAACATCAGACCGAGTGTGCCTCGACTGMTGGAGAGGAATTTTTAATTGATCGAGGTTTGGAAGAAGAGATTGTTTAAATTCTGTTGGCAGCTATGAATGTGGCCAGGTAACAACGGCGAGTGTTTGG
>NZ_VANV01000198.1 GCF_022496765.1 Acidaminobacter sp. JC074
AGTCGGTCTACAACCGTCTGCCAGTGCTGCTGTAACTGCGAAGAAAGCGGCATCTTAGGGGCTCCCTGGCCTGAAATTATCGTTTTCCACTATGCAGCCAGAACGGCTCCGCTGCCAGCGCCTGGCGACGAAARTATTYGATAACGCTACTGWCGKTATGCGCAAKCGCCCGGCGGGTCTCTTGCCAGTTTTCCAGCCACGGCCCGKCGACGYCGRGATAGGCTCCGGATAACAGCTGAACGGTGTCAAWTTCGCGGGTCAGGCGCGGAAGCTGATCGACATAACCCTCAGCGGACGGCTGGCGAAAGGTGTTTTTCAGCTCCGCCGCAGCTCTGGAGAGCTGAATATCCGCGAAGCG
>NZ_VANV01000199.1 GCF_022496765.1 Acidaminobacter sp. JC074
ATGAAAGAAAGATTAATGATTCATATAAATTACTTAATGGAAAATGTCCCGAAAAAATCCAACGAGTTACTAATAATCCTGTTATACATAAAAAAGCCGCGATCATGCCCCTTTTTGACGAATCAGATAGTTTTACGAYTTCATCGACYAATAAGGTTATTAAATGAATTGTAATTACAATTRAAACAATCGAAAAGGAAATATGAGTTAATATATGCTCTAAAGTTAAAAATRTCATAAAAATAAAGTAAGGGGGGGTCCCTTWATTACGAAGKGAMAATCAGTAATTGAATTTATTATAGAATCTATTTTCTTTTTTTTAGAAGAGGGCATGCCGCCACTCGGACTCGAACCGAGA
>NZ_VANV01000200.1 GCF_022496765.1 Acidaminobacter sp. JC074
CCAAAAAAACCCGTACTCGAACAAAATTGAAATATTTTATTTTGAGCACAGGTTTTTGTCGATAAAAAAATCAAATGCATTCAAGTGGGTTTTTTTKTTCTGGAACRTATCAATAAGCTAGACCCATGCTACGGGTTGTTTCATGCCATAAATAAACYCKAACACTCAAGAAATCCGTTGGGCAGGCAGATTCACATCKCTTACAACCYACACAATCCTCTGTTCTTGGAGCAGAAGCAATTTGYTTAGCTTTACAGCCGTCCCAAGGTATCATTTCTAATACATCTGTGGGRCAAGCTCGGACACATTGAGTACACCCAATACATGTATCATAAATTTTTACTGAATGTGACATTG
>NZ_VANV01000024.1 GCF_022496765.1 Acidaminobacter sp. JC074
TAACCTTCTCGCTCGACTTGCATGTGTTAGGCACGCCGCCAGCGTTCATCCTGAGCCAGGATCAAACTCTTAAATAAAATTTAAGATAATAACTCTCGTTATCAACTGGTTATGTGACTTCGCTTTCGCTACGCCACTTGGTTTGAATCTTTTACTTCATTCCTGAAGTTGTTTAACTTCTTTCGAAATCAAACGGAATTTTTGGGCCATTTCTTTCGAAATGGTATGCTTGTATTTTTGCTCATACTGTTCAGTTTTCAATGTTCTACATCGCTTGCAGTTACTTAGCTCAGCGACTTTTTAATAATATCATTTCTCTTTTAAAATGTCAAGTAATTTTTAAGTTATTTTTTAATAAATTTCTTAATTATTTTTTCTTACACATTTCGTTAAATCGAATGAATTTTTAAGTTGCTGTGTTGTAACAGCTTTTATATAATATCAAGTTTAAAACCGTTTGTCAACAACTTTTTTTTAATTAATTTCGGTAAGTTTTTTACTACCCAGAAATTATTTTTTTAAACTGTTTTTCTCAAACAGCTTCCTAATAATATCATCATATATTAGACAAGTCAACATACTTTTAAATAGTCGCAATATTTTTATTTGCCAAAATAATAGGACAGCCTAAGCTGTCCTATTTTACAATGCGCATATATCAAAGATTTCCTCTTTATAATCACTTGTTAAAGCATTCATATAATGTTGAGCTGCTTCTATAGAAGTAAAACATTGAACACGTGCTTTACTGGCTACAGTTCTCATCATAAAACCATCTCTCTTGGAATCAAAGCCCTTACTTGGTATGTTAATGATGATATCAAAGAAATGAGATTGTATTTTATCTAATATGTCTCCAGTCTTATTGAGTCTTTCTACTATATTAGAAGAAACATGATTATCCTCTAAGAAATCATGAGTGCCTTTTGTCGCATAGATGTTAACATCAAGCTTGTTTAAAACTGTGACAATATCTTTTAGCTTATCCTTAGATGGATCACTTACAGAAATAAATACATTCTTTACATCCGTTGCATAACCTAGTCCCTTTTGAGATTTATAGAGAGCCCCATTTAAAGAACGATCAATACTCATCATTTCACCTGTTGATTTCATCTCAGGACTTAATACTGTATCAATCCCTTGAATCTTTTCCATAGAGAAGACAGGTATCTTTAAAGCCACTAGACCATGGTCTTTTTTAGTCACCTCTATATCAGACAGTTTTTCACCTAACATCAATCGTGTTGAAAGATCGATCATATTAATGCCTGTTACTTTACTTAAGAAAGGTACCGTTCTTGAAGCTCTAGGATTAACCTCTATGATATAGAACTTACCCCCAGCATAAATAAACTGGATATTGACCATGCCTACGGCCTTTAAGCCACGACATATCTTCTTGGTTAATACCTGTATTTCTTCTAACTCACCCTCGGAAAATGACTGTGGTGGATAAACAGACGTTGAATCTCCTGAATGGACACCTGATAGCTCTAAATGCTCCATGATACCAGGAATCAAAATATCCTGACCATCTGTTATACAGTCTACCTCTAACTCAATGCCTTCTAGGTATTCATCTAATAAAACACCTTTTTCAAGACAAAGTGTTTCCAGATAAGCTTTTAACTCATTTTTATTCTGTACAATCTTCATGCCTTCACCACCTATTACATAAGACGGTCTGCATAGAAGTGGAAAAGATAAGCCCGTTAAGATAGCTTCTAAATCTTTCATATCATAGACAACACCACCTTGAGGTTGATCGATGTCTAAAGAAGCCATCAACTTGTTAAAAGATTCTCTGTCTTCTGCCAGGTGGACGCCATGGTAATCTGTACCTAGTATTTTAATGCCGTGATCACTCAGCATTTCAGCCAACTTAATAGATGTTTGACCACCATATTGTAAAATAACACCCTCAGGCTTTTCTATATCAATGACATTCATGACATCTTCAAATGTAATAGGTTCAAAGTACAATCTATCTGCTATATCAAAGTCTGTAGAAACAGTCTCTGGATTGTTGTTGATGAGTACAGCATCATAGCCTAGTCTCTGTACAGCATATACACCGTGTACTGAACAGTAATCAAACTCAACGCCTTGGCCTATAGATATAGGTCCTGAACCAACAATAATAACCTTCTTATTGCATGATTCTTTAACTTCCGTATAAGCATCATATGTTGAGTAGTAATATGGCGAATAAGCCTCAAACTCACCAGCACATGTATCTACCATTCTGTAGCTATTCACAATCTTATTATTAAGTCTTTTGTCCCTAACATCGTTTTGATTTGAATCTAACAATAAATCAGAAATATGTTTATCTGAAAAACCAACCCGTTTAAGAGTCTTTATTTTATCTGCATCCACAAAATCCAGTTTTCTATTTCTAATACTTTCTTCTGCTTCAATGAGCTTGTACATCTTTTCTAAAAAGAACATATCAATAGCCGTCTCTTTATTAAGCATCTTAATAGAAACTTGTCTTCTGATAAGCTCTGCCAAATAGAAGATTCTCTCATCGGTGCCTTCACCCACAAGTTTCATCAATTCTTTTAAAGAATACGATCTAATCGATTCTCTGTAAAGACCATCTTGATTAATTTCTAAAGATCTAATCCCCTTTAAAAGTGCTGATTCAAAGTTATTACCAATGGCCATGACTTCACCAGTTGCCATCATTTGAGTCCCCAGTTTTCTATCAGCGTCTTTAAACTTGTTAAAAGGCCACTTTGGAATCTTAAGTACACAGTAATCTAATACCGGTTCAAAACAAGCTTTGGTCTTCTTTGTTACATCATTCGTGATCTGATCTAAGCTGTAACCCAATGCAATTTTAGTCGCTACTTTGGCAATTGGGTAGCCCGTTGCTTTAGAAGCTAAGGCTGAAGATCTAGACACTCTTGGATTTACTTCTATCACATAATACTGTGAACTATTAGGATCAAGAGCCAATTGGACATTACAACCACCAACGATATTTAAGGCAGAAACGATGTCAATACTTGCCCTTCTTAACATTTGATATTCTTTGTCTGAAAGTGTCTGTGACGGTGCGATAACGATACTGTCTCCCGTATGGATACCAACAGGGTCAAAGTTTTCCATGTTGCAGACAACGATGGTATTGCCATCATGGTCTCTCATCATTTCATATTCAACTTCTTTCCATCCCTTGATAGACTTTTCTATCAATACCTCTGACGTCATACTCATTTGAAGACCTGCTTTAACAATCTTCTCTAAGTCGTCATTGTTGTAACAGAAACCACCACCTGTACCACCTAGTGTAAAGGCTGGACGTACAACAATTGGATAACCAATTGTTTCAGCAATTTCTCTGGCTTGATCGATGGTCTTAGCTATTTGACTTTCAAGGCAAGGCTGACCAATCTCTAGCATCTTATTCTTAAACATCTCTCTGTTTTCTGATGTTTCTATACTAGAAACATTGGTTCCGATAAGCTTAACCCCATACTTGTCCAGTATGCCTTTATCGTGTAACTCCAAAGAAAGATTTAAAGCTGTTTGTCCACCCATACCCGCTAGTAAGGCATCAGGCTTTTCCTTGTCGATGATCTTTTCTAAATATTCTACTGTCAGCGGCTCTGAGTATACAACATCCGCTAAGGCCTTATCTGTCATAATGGTTGCTGGATTGTTATTTACCAGTACCACTTGTATGTTTTCTTCTCTAAGCACTCGACACGCTTGGGAACCGGAGTAATCAAACTCTGCAGCTTGACCTATTACGATTGGGCCTGAACCTATAACCAAAACCTTCTTTAACATAATGCCTCCTTTACCATGATTTCAAAATTATCGAATAAGTAGTTTGAATCATCTGGACCCGGTGATGCTTCCGGATGATATTGAACACTAAATATCGGTAAAGTCTTATGTTTAAAGCCCTCGATACTTTCATCATTCACATTGACATGGGTAATCTCAAAGACATCTGAATCTATAGATGTTTTATCAATCATATAAGAATGGTTTTGTGATGTTATGAATACTCTATTTAATTGTATATCCTTAACTGGATGGTTTGGACCTCTGTGACCAAACTTCAGCTTTTCAGTTTCACAGCCATAAGCATGGCCTAAAAGCTGATGACCTAGGCAAATACCAAATGTCGGCTTTGCCTTTGATAGGATCTCAACCTCTTTGATGATATCAGATAACTCACTAGGATCTCCTGGACCATTTGATAAGAAGATGCCATCAGGATTGTCTTTTAAAACTCTTTCTGCAGATGTTGTCGCAGGATAAACTGTTAATCTAAAATCCTTTAACAAGAGCTGGTTTAAGATGTTTTCTTTAATACCAAAATCCATAACACCGATATGGTACTTGCCTTCACCCATCTTAACAATTTCATCACGCGTAACCTTTAAGGCAGCTTGATGGTTATTGTAATCAGAAAAATCCACTTGCTCATTATCCTCTACAACAATTTGACCAACCATATTACCATTGTCTCTTATTAGCTGTGTCAGGTATCTTGTATCTACACCTGATATGCCTACCATATTGTGCTTTTTCAAATAAGAATCAAAGTCTCCTTGAGATTCCCAATTCGAATGAAGTGTTGCCAGTTCTCTTACGACTACACCATTTGCCTGGGTCTTAAAAGATTGGTTTACCTTGTCTGAAATACCGTAATTTCCGATTAATGGGTAGGTCAAAACCACAATTTGGCCAAAATAAGAGGGATCTGTCACAATTTCTTGGTATCCAGTCATCCCTGTATTAAACACGATTTCGCCTATTGCGTTTTGGGTATGACCAAAAACAGTGCCTGGAAACTTAGTCCCATCACTCAACAATAAATAGCCTTTCATATTTACCTCCTCAATTATGTTTCTCTGAACATATTAATTGCAACTAAAAGTCTAATATTCAGTTGTTGTATATTTATACCATTTTATGCATGAAACTTATATTTTTCATAGAGTTTTCAGACAATTCATGAATAAATACACATTTATATATATTATACCTATCTTTTCATTTTTATCAAGTCTTATTGTATAATAATTATTAAGTTATCTTAATCGACGCCTGGGTAACAATAGATTAAGGAGGCATCATGAAAAAAATAATCCTAATCGAGGAAAGCAACGTCATAAAACTACGCTTGGAAAAAATCCTCACCAGCAACAATCTACATAACTTCGAATTCTTAAACATCAAGTTTATAAGTCAAACATATATCAGCAAATACAAGGACGAAATTGGTCTATTCATCTTTGAACTGGACAACCAGGAGTATACCTGTATAAACCTTTTTAAGATGATTAGAAAAGAGACTTCTATCCCTATCATCGCCCTGAGTCAGTCGTCAGATGTCACACTCTTAAAAGACTCAGTACAGGCTGGCGCTAACGACTTTATAATCAAACCCTTTAAAAATGATGCGCTGGCCTTTAGGATAAAGAAGGTATTGGGGTCATCAAAGCAAGTTGAAAAAGCATCCTATGATCATACAATTGAACCTATAGCCAAAGATGCAAAGCTGATTTGGCATCAGGACTTTAAAGTAGGCATAGACCAAATAGATAATGAACATGCCCAGATTATAGACAAGTACAACCAGCTTTATCAGCATATGAAAAAAGGACAAGGGCACGATTATTACAAGGAGCTTTTGGCTTTTCTAAAAACCTACGTACAGGAACATTTTAGTCACGAGCAAGTTTTACACAAGGAACATGGTTACCCTCATGCAGAGGAACATTATCAGATTCATGAATCTTTTAAACAGTCCCTTTTTGAAATTTATGATGCCATGGATGAAAACCCAATTCCAAATAAGATGCTCATACAGATCAGCTTATTTATCAAACAGTGGCTTATTCACCACATCCTTATTGAAGATAAGAAGTTTGGCGACTTCATGAAAAATGCATCTAGCAATTAGATGCATTTTTATATAAGAAAAGCATCTCCGAAGAGATGCTTATAATTAAACTTGTTCCATACCTACTTTTAATGCCTTGATGTTGATATCAACAAATTTTTCTTTAACTGTTTGTCTAATAACTTCTTCCCAGTCAATGTCCATAAGCCCCATAGCTTTAACTAAAGCGCCTACTATGATCACATTTGCTGTTCTATAGTTACCTACTTCTTGAGCTAATTTACCAGCTTCAAAAGTTGTTACTTCAGCTTTTTCTTTTAAGGCTTCGATAACACCTTGAGGATAATCAGCATCACACGCTAAAATTGGAGCAGAAGGAATTTCGAAGTCGTTAACCACAACTTTACCGTTTGGCTTTAAGTACTCTAACCACTTACCAGTTTCCATCGTCTCAAAAGATACTAGGATGTCAGCTTGACCCTTACCGATGATTGGGGAATATACCTTCTCACCATATCTAACCTGAGTTGTAACTGAACCACCTCTTTGTGCCATACCATGTACTTCTGACATCTTTACATCATAACCTGCTTGAATTAAACCAGCAGCTAGGATTTTACTTGCTAAGATTATACCTTGCCCACCAACACCGGCAAGTAGAATATTTTTAACTTCAGACATATTATTTTACCACCTTTCCGATTGCATCGAATGGACAAGATTGAGCACATACTGAACAACCAATACATGTATTAGGATCAATCTTCGCCTTCTTAGTTTCACCATTAAAGCTTAACGATGGACAACCTGTCTTGATACAAACTTTACAGCCTCTACACTTGTCTTCATCAACTTTGTATTGACGTGGTGATAAATCAAACTCAGCAATATCTTGCTCAGAGAACTTCTTAAGTGCACATGGCCATCTTGTAATGATTACTGAAGGACCATCATAAGCAAATGCAGCTTCTAAAGCATCATCTACTTCTTTTAAGTTAAGTGGATCTACTGTTACACAGTGTTCGATACCAATCGCTTCAACTAACTTAGGAATATCAATTTGCTTAGCTTCTTCACCTTGTAATTTAAAACCAGTACCTGGGTTCTCTTGGTGACCCGTCATACCTGTAATTCTGTTATCAAGGATACAGTGAACTGTATTAGAGTTATTGTAAGCTACTGTCATTAATGAGTTAACACCTGTATGGAAGAATGTTGAGTCACCAATAACTGAAACAACCTTTTGCTCTACATTATTTCTCTTGAATGCTTGTTGAGCACCATGAGCCATAGAAATAGAACCACCCATACAAATTACAGAGTCAATTGAGTTAAGAGGAGCAGATGCACCTAATGTATAACAACCAATATCACCTGTTACCATAACGTTTCTCTTCTTAGAAAGTGCATAGAAGAAACCTCTATGTGGACAACCTGTACATAATGTTGGCGGTCTGTTTACTTTCTTGTCATCAGCAATAGAAACTGTTGGTCTTTCTTCGTTTAATAAAGCCTTTGATACGATATCTGGGTTTAACTCACCAATGTTTGGAATTAAGTCTTTACCAATACACTCGATACCAGCAGCCTTCATTTGCTCTTCCATAAACGGCTCTAATTCTTCAATAACATAAAGCTTGTCTACTTTAGAAGCAAATTCTTCAATTTTAGCCATAGGCATTGGGAATGACATACCTACTTTGAAGTAAGATGCAGTGTCACCAAATACTTCTTTAGCGTACTCATAAGCAACACCAGAAGTTACGATACCAATCTTTGTATCGTTCATTTCAATTCTATTAAGACGAGTTTCGTTTGAGAACGCTTCTAATTTCTTTAATTTATCTTCTACAATTGGGTGAAGAATTCTTGCAGTTGCCGGTGCAGCTACATACTTAAGTGGCTTCTTCTCATAAGGAACCATTTCCACTTCTGTTCTTTCACCTAACTCAACCAAACCTTTTGAGTGACAAGTTCTAGTTGTCATTCTGAAAAGAATTGGTACATCGAATTTTTCTGAGATTTCATACGCATCCTTCACAAAGTCTTTACACTCTTGTGAATCAGATGGCTCGATACAGACAATCTTAGAGAATTTTGCATAGTATCTGTTATCTTGCTCATTTTGAGAACTGTGACAACCTGGATCGTCAGCTGAAACTAAAATAAATCCACCAGTTACGCCTGTGTAACCCCAAGTAAATAATGGGTCAGCAGCAACGTTAACACCAACGTGCTTCATAGCAGCTAATGTTCTAGCACCTGCAACAGATGCACCAATAGCAGTTTCCATTGCAACCTTTTCATTAGGTGCCCATTCTGCCGTTAAGTCTTCTTTATACTGAATCATATTTTCTAGAATTTCAGTACTTGGTGTACCAGGGTAAGCTGAAGCATAAGTAACGCCTGCTTCAAAAGCACCACGAGCAACCGCTTCGTTACCTGTCATAAACTTCTTCATTCAACACTCTCCTTCAAAATCCTTATTTATAAGCAGCAATAACGCTACCTAATGCAATTGAGTTTAATTTATCTTCAAAGCTGTCTGCTCTTGAGACCAATACAACTGGCGCCTTAGCACCCATAATGATTCCAGCAGAACGTGCTTTTGATAAGTAAGTTAAAGATTTACCTATACCATTACCAACTTCAATGGTTGGTACCACTACAACATCTACGTCACCAGCAATTTGTGACTTAAAGCCTTTTGTCTCTGCTGCTTCTTTAGAAACAACAAGGTCAAATGCAAGAGGTCCTTCTACAATAACACCCTCACCAAATTCACCATTTTGACACTTTTCTTCTAAAGCTTTGGCATCTACAGTAGCAGGCATCTTAGGATTTACTTTTTCCTTAGCTGCTAAACATGCTACCTTAACATTGTCATTACCAAGAGCTTTCGCTACTTGAATAGCATTTTTAGTAATGGCTGTCTTTGCTTCTAAATCTGGTGTGATGTTCATACCACCATCAGTGAAGTACATAAGCTTATGGTAAGTAGGAATATCATAAACCATTACATGCGACAGTTGACTGTCTGTTCTTAAGCCCACTTCCTTATCCAGTACTGCCTTAAGTAAAATAGATGTGTCAATAAGACCCTTCATCACAAAATCTGCCTGACCAGTCTTTACAAGTTCAACTGACTTTCTAGCAACTTCTGTTAAGTCTTCTAAATGAATCAATTGGTAACCTGATAGGTCTAACTTGTTTTTATCAGCAATCTCTTTAATTAATTTTTCATCACCAACTAAAACAGGCTCTACAACTGATTCTTCTGCCGCTTTTACAACAGCCAGTAAGACATCTTCGTCTTGTGCAGCAGCTACAACAAGTTTCATCGTCTCTTGCTTTTTAGCTGCTTCCAGTAACTCATTAATGTTTTTTATCATATCTTCTCCTTTTCATTTAAAATTTTTATGTAAGGATTCAAATTTTTTTATAACCACCTTCATCTTACAATATTTTTGTAAGCATTGCAATAAATTTTGAAAGAGAAAAAATTTAATTCTATCTAAACAAGAAGTCAAGGTATTGAGCTTTTCGTCACTTGTAAAAATAGGTTTTCATACCAAAGAAAAAAGTGGCCATGCATCCTTTGCATACCCACTTTCTTTATGGTCAAATATTTATTTATGATTTTCTATTTAACAGGCACATAAATGTACATTTTAGAGGATGCCTTGTTAGGATCAAAATCTTTGTCGTAAAGCTCAAAGTCATATTCATAGACAGCCTCATAACCACTTTCAGGCAGCCACTTAGAATAAATGCCCTTGTAGGTATCACCTAGCCCTTCCACAGAACCTATGTGTGTAAAAACAGCATACTTAGAATGAGTTACTTCCCACACTTCCATGCCAGAAGGTAGGTCCTCTACAGAGTCTACTTCTATACCGGCAAGGTACTTAAAGTCATTTTGAATGTCTAAATTCAGGTTTTCTACATTTTCTTCTACAGGTTCACAAATACCGTAAGACTTCATGTTGCCTACAGCATGTTTGATTTCTCCTTGTCTTTTAAAGAAGTCTGACCACAGTTCTCCAATTTCACCATTTAAGTTCTTGCCATCATAAACCATGCCACAGATCAATATCTTCTTAAGCTCTACAATTTCAGGTTTCATTTCTCTACCTCCATAAGTCCATATTATCTTTTCTGCCTCTATAGGAGGAAGCATTTTTATATAAGCCCTATCTTTGCGATACTTAGCCGGAGAAATGCCGAAGGTCTTTGTGAAGGACCTGGTAAATGCATCTTGTGATGAAAACTGAAAGTCCAGTGCAATATCTACAATTTTCCTGTCGGATTCTAAAAGCATCCCAGCAGCTTCAGTAAGTCTTCTGCTTCTTATATAACCACTGATGGTGTAACCTGTAAAGATATGAAACAGCTTAGAAAAATGACAACGACTGAAACCATTCACCTTAGACAAGTCTTCTAGTGTAAAAGGTGACATCAAATTGTTTTCAACAAATACAAGTGTTTTTTCCAAAGCAGTTTTGTAATACATGCCTACCTCCTACATTTAGTATATGAAATCCCAGTCAGATATTCTTGACATTTTGTTCGAAAAAAAATTCAGAGAAAGCTCTGAATTAATTTAATAATCTCATTTCATTTAATCTTTTAATCCAAGCAGACGTAATTTCATCTTCTGGATCAGCTTTAAAAGATCTCATCAGAAAAGACTCTGCCTCGTCTAGTTCATTTAACTGGATATAAACAATACCTAAGTTACACAATATTTCTGAGTTCTCACGGTCCATCTTTAAAGCTTCTTTGAAGGCTTTAATGGCCTCTTCAAATCTACCCATGGTCATATAACACAAACCAATTTCATTATAGGTTTGAACATGACCTGTATTAAGCTCCATCACCTTGGCATAATACTTTAAGGCATTGTCAAAGTCATTGTTCATCCTGTAACCCAAACCAATAAAGAACATAAGGTTCCACCAATCAAGGTATTCCGGTTCAAGAGCTAATAAAATTTCCAAACCTTCGTCTACACGACCATCTAAGATCAGTGTGTGACCTTCTTCAAACTTGATTTTTGCATTTAAATCCGTCAGTCTAGTCACAATATCATGTTTAGAGTTTTCATCGATGTCTTTTTTAATGGCTGTTACCCATGCTTCTTCAGCTTTCTTGTATTCATTTTCATTAGAATACATAAAGCCCAAGTGGTAATAGGCATTTGGATCATCTGGGTATTTTCTAATCAAATTCTCAAAGACATCTCTAGCCTCTGCTAAAAATACCTTATCTGTCTTCTCATCTTCATAAGCGAGTTCTACACAACATCTACCGTAATTGACAAGGACATCAATTTCACTGTCTACAAATAGAAGGCTTGCCTTGAAGTAAATTAGAGCTTTCACCTTCTCCTGACTATTGGCCAAATCAAAACCATGCTTTAAAAAGAACAAACCGACATTTTGATCAATGGCTAAAAGTAAGTCATGGTAGTATGCTTTATGAGGAAAATCTTCGTCAACGGCTAAGACAAAGCCCATGCCCTTCACCATGTTGGCAGCTGTAATATCAGCAGCCGAAACACCATTTACCTTGTCCATCACATCAACAAACATAACTGGAATAGGAATTGATGGATCCAAAGTCATGCCATTGATTTCTGCTTTTGCCTCTGGCTTTAACTCAATGAAAACAACTTCATCCAGTTTACTTTTAAAAAGTTCATCTAATCTATTAAACATATTATCCTCTTATAATATTCTTATCTATAATCTTCTTTCTATATAGATTGTAGTAGCTGTATCTCTTATCCCTTAAAATCTCTATGGCCTTGTGAGACGCCATAATGTGGATTTCAGATATATAATCATTGGAAATCTTCAAGCCATCACAAGCAACAATCACTTCACGTGAGTTTGACTTGATGATGTTGATGTCTATAGCCGCCTCTATAGGCAGAACCATAGATGACATAAGTGGTCTGTTAACACTGTTGTCATTTGGATTAAGAGGTGTCAGCTGATAAACTGGAAGTTCCGAGTGCATAGCAACCCCTCCAGCCCAAATAGCATAACCCGTTGCACCAATTGGTGTAGAAATAATAAAGCCATCACCAGTAAAGTAGTTAAACTCTTCTTTATCAATGTAAATCATGGCTTCCATAAGTCTTGGTTCCAGATGTTTGATCAAAATTTCATTAAAAGCGTACTTTTCAATCACCTGACCGTTAACCGTCTTACAGATTACCTTTAACAAAGGATAAGACTGCACATTGTAAGTGTTGGTTTTGATAACATCAATGAGTCTGTCGATTTCATCAATATGAAAACTCGGCAGAAAACCCAAGGTTCCTGTATTGATACCTACAAAAGGCACCTTAAGGCCACGCATCATACGAATGGCACTTAACATGGTTCCGTCACCACCGATAACAACCACAAGGTCTGGATTGTCTTCAACAACATTGATCCCTGATTCAACAAGTCTTCTGATCAACTTGCCTTTAACTCTTAAACTTTCTTTCTTAAAATTATGGTGCAAGAGTACTCTTTTCATAGGTCACCTATTTCCCGTAAATATTTCTCATATATTCTCTTTTTCTTCTTGAAGAAACACTTAGTATCTTAAATATATAGCCTCTATAAATTAAATAATATAAAAGTGGAATACCACTTAATACAGCTTGAACAATACTAAAAATAATAACATTCAACAATTCTGGCATGGTTACTAGCGCACCCATGAGTGGTACCAATACAAAACGACTCATTAACATATAGAGTCCTATACAAATCATACCCAGAATACCGTTAATCAACAACCAATGTTGCCAATTTTCTTTAATAAAGTTATGACCATAAGCAAAGATCTCTAGTCTGTCTAAGTCCTTTTGATAAATAACCTCTGGTGTTGCATAGACCAAATAGAAGAATAGAATTAAAAATGACGGTACTGGTATTCTTGTTAAAGCCATAAATAATGACACGATGATGTTTGGAATGGCAGTAGCTGTTAAAGCAGGCATAAAGTATCTCATATAGTTCTTACCTATTTCTGAGAACTTAAACTTAAAGCCGTTAACGGCATTTTCTAAATGTGTTAAATAATCAGAGATCATATAACAAGAGAAAAACCAACCGATAATTCCCGCTAGGAAACCACCTGCAGAACCTAATCTTCCAACAGTTATACCCAACAGGTATGAAAAAATTGCATAAGCTACTATATATAAGCCAAGCATAGGAATCAAGAAAATATTTTTACTATATGATTCATTAGTCTTTTTAAAGACAACTTTGTTGATGGCTTTTAAATCTGAGAAAAAACTCATATCATCACTCCTTATTGATATAGTGTGTTACATCTTGGTATGTTGATTTAGAAAATACTTGATAGTCGACATTGTAGTCGTACATGATGATTTGTTCTTCATTTATTAGTTCTTTACTATTATCAAGATAATTTATTATATCATATGGGTATTCTACAAACTTCACATGTTTAAGCCACTGCTTAACAGACTTTTCTCTAGTGGCTTTGGTCTTTAAATAATCATAACATGCATTTTGGAAATCCTTGTCCCTATTGACTTCAAAGAAAACAGATGGTGTCTTGTCATTTGAAAGATAGTAGTCATGTTGCATGATACTTTTTAAAAGAGCCATGTCTTCAAAGTTATTTGCCAAACAGAAATCAAATAAGATTTCGTAAAGCTTAAGAAGCTTATGTGGCTGATCAAAGAGATGGTTGTCTAACCAGTACTTTGAGAATGATATATAAAAATCAACTGCCCTATTATAATATTTTTTTATAACCATATCAAGACAATTTATAAAACGATTAGAATTGTAGTAGATTTCAACAATTTCCTCTACATATTTAAGGCTGATCATTTCCTTATATGTGATGTATTTATTATAGAAGATTTCATAAGGTGCCTGTTTGCTGTAAACATAACCATGAAGTTCTCTATCATTTCTAAGACCTGACCCCTTTAAAAGTTTTAAAAAACCTAACTGCAACTTCTCTGGTCTAAGAGCGTAAACATCCTCAAAGGAGTTTAAGAAAGTCTCATAGTCTTCATAAGGTAGACCTGCAATTAAGTCTAGGTGCAAATGAATGTTCTTAAACTTTGACAGGCTCTTAACCGTCTTTTTAATGCCGTCGAATTTGACATTTCTTTTTATGGCAATCATGGTCGGTTCATTGGTAGACTGAACACCAATTTCAAATTGGAAGAGACCTACTCGCACGCCTTCTAAATAATCGATGGTTTCTTGGTCTAGTAGACTTGCCACTATTTCAAAGTGGAAATTGGTAATGCCATTGTCGTTTTCAGCTAAAAACTTAATAAGCTCCAAGGCTCTTTTAGGATGAGCATTAAAGGTTCTGTCAACAAATTTAACCTGAGCCACCTTGTGATTGATAAAGAACATCATATCTTCTTTTACACGGTCTAAAGAAAAATATCTTACATGACCCGTTGTTGAAGACAAACAGTATTGACAGTTAAATGGACAACCCCTTGACGATTCATAGTAAAGCTTTTTAAAGTCTAAGCCATCAAGGTTTTCATAAGGAAATGGCACTTCATCTAAATCCTCTATCAAAGGTCTAGCTGGATTGACTTGGATGGTCTCTTCTCTGTAAGCAACCCCCTCAAGGTCTGATTGGCTTCCCTTGTTTAAAAACAGATAATCACATAGGGCCTTGTAGGACCTTTCGCCTTCACCAAAAATGATGTAATCTATAAAGTCATATGCTTCTAATATGGAAGCTGGTTCATAAGAAACTTCAGGTCCACCAAAAACAAGCTTTATATCTGGATTGATGGTTTTGATGTCCTCAGCTATTTTTAAGGTCATTTCATAATTCCAGATATAACATGAAAAAGAGATCACATCATAGTCTTCCTTAAAGATGTCCCTTACTATATCATCTACATGCTGGTTGATTGTATATTCCTTTATAGTCGGATAATAAGACTCACTTCTTACATATTGGCTTAAATATCTGATGGCCAAGGAAGAATGTGAGTACTTGGAGTTTAGTGTTAATAATAAGTTTTTCATATATGCCTTCTTTCTTACACCATTGTACTTTTTTTTCCGAATAAAGACAAGAAAACACCCATCTTGTATCTACAAAAAAACATAATTTCTAAGAGACTTATCATGCTTTTTAAATGATTATATGTTATACTTTTAGAAACAGTAAGTTATTAAACTATAGGAGGGTTACCATGGCAATAATGTCTTCACGTCTCATACGTCATGAAATCTGTAAGGATGAGTTAAGAAGCCTCGGGGCAAGAGTACTTGATATCCAAGGCATTATGTTCTATGTTAAATTTAAAATTAATGGCTATAAGATTTCGTACATCTATCACTTAAACCCTGACAATACATACTTCTTAGAACGTGTTAAACCATATTCAATGGTAGTCGGTGACTTCAACACAGAAGAAGATATTGTAGATATCATCAAGATTGATATCGATCAGTTTAAGAATGCAATGAATTCAAACAACTTCTCTAAATTTATCGATGTTGATAATAACATCTCTAAATTAGTTCGTATCTTCGAGGACTTATATTTATATTATAATATCAATGCAGAAGATATTGATAATCTTAACAATGAGATTAAAACAATTCTAGCGACAATTAAAGATATCAAATCACACAGTGATCGTGTATACTTCAAGAAAGATCCAGAAGTATTAGATGAAGAAGTGGATTTTTAAGGATTTCAATTGAAATCCTTTTTTATTGCTTTAAAAACTTGTTTTTATTCACCAAAATAAAAGCCCACTCCTTAGAGCAGGCCCTATTATTATAATTGTTCTGGTGCTTGGATTGTAATCAAGTGAAGTGCATTCTTGATTGTAATCTTTACAGCTTTTACAAGTGCTAATCTAGCAGCTTGAACATCTTCTGACTGATCAGAAATTCTGTTAGCATTGTAGAAAGTATTAAATGCTTGAGCAAGACTTGTTACGTAACGTGTTACAATCGAAGGCTCATATTTTCTAGCAGCATCTACAACTATCTCTTCAAACTTAGATAAGTGACGGATAACTTCCATAGAAGCATCATCATTTAAGATTGAATAATCTACAGAAACATCTGTTACATCAATGTTTCTTAGTAGGCTACAAGCACGTGCATGAGCATACTGTACGTATGGTCCAGACTCACCTTCTGCTGAAAGCATCTTTTCCCATGAGAATACATAGTCTTTGATTCTGTTATGGAATAACTCTTGGAACACAACAGCGCCGATACCAACTTGCTTAGCAACTTCTTCTTTGTTCTCAAGGCCAGGATTCTTTTCTTCAATAACTTCTAAGATACTGTCTTTAGCCTTTAGAAGTACATCTTCTAACTTAACAACACGGCCTTTACGCGTTGACATCTTACCATCTTCCATTGATACGATACCAAACATAACATGTTCACAATCATCCGCCCAGTCATAGCCCATCAGCTTGACAATTTGCATCCACTGCTTAAAGTGTAACTGCTGAGGCGCACCAACAACATAGATGTTCTTATAGAAGTCATATGTCTTTTTACGGTATACAGCTGCAGCGATATCACGTGTTACATATAAACTTGAACCATCTCTCTTTGTAATCAAAGATGGCGGCATACCATACTCTTCTAAGTCTACAATCTCAGCGCCATCATCCTTTTTAACAATCTTCTTCTCACGAAGTTCTTCTAAGATTGCTGGCATCTTGTCTGAGTAGAAAGACTCACCTGCAAATGAATCAAACTCACAATCCAGTAGATCGTATACTCTGTTAAACTCTACCATAGAGAAGTCTTTCATCCACTGCCATAACTCAGTCGCTTCTGGGTCACCATTTTCTAGTTTTGTAAACCATTCACGTGCTTCATCATCTAATGAAGGATCATTTTCTGCTTCATCATGAAACTTAACGTATAGCTTTACAAGCTCATCAACTGGGTTCTTCTCAACAATCGCCTTATCGCCCCACTTCTTGTAAGCCACAATCATTTTACCAAACTGTGTACCATAGTCACCTAAGTGGTTGATTCTTACCACATCGTAGTTAAGTGCATCGTAGATTCTCGCAAGCGAGTTACCAATCATTGCTGATCTGATATGACCGATATGCATGATCTTGGCAATGTTAACAGATGAATACTCAACAATCACCTTCTTATTATCACCTAAGTTTTGTTTACCGTAGTCATCACCTAAAACAATAACTTTTTCTACAACTTGCTTGGCATAAGCCGACTTGTTGATTGTAAAGTTGATGTAAGCTGCTACTGACTCAATTTTTTCAAAAGCATCACTTTCCAGTTTTTCTGCAATTTCTGCAGCAATCATATTCGGTGCTTTTCTAAAGACTTTTGCAAGTTTAAAACATGGGAATGCATAATCACCCATACTTGCATTTTTCGGTACTTCAATTGCCTCTAGTATCTCTTCACTTGTCAAATCTTCAATTTGAGATGATAACAAAGATACAACTTCTTGTTTAAAATCCATATTTACCTCCAAAAACATAAAAAACGCCTCTTAATCCATAAGAGACGAAATAATCCGCGGTGCCACTCTAATTAGTACAAAGTACTCACTTGAATCCTGATAATGGTGGATGACCATCCGGTTTACTCATTTCAACCAGAACCTCCTAGTTACGTTTCACGGTTCTTCTAACGTTTGGCTTCCACCCTCCCAAACTCTCTATAGTCTCAGAATTCGCTACTTTTCTAATCATTGGCTTCAATTTAATTTATCACATCATATCATATTAGTTTTTCAAAATCAACTTTTTTGACTTAAAAAAGTCTAAAAGCCCTATACATAGACCAAATAACCTTTTAAACTAGTAAAAAAAGGAGGCACCATGTCAGAAAACATCAACGATTATGTCATCATAGACCAAGAACCACCCAGTCTTATAGATAAATTAAAAAGCATTCCCATGACCTATTATATTGCAGGTGCAAATATCTTTGTCTTTATCATGATTCATCTAACCAATTTTTTTATTGGAGACAATTGGCTATTGATGCAACTTTGGAAATCAACTCCAGATATCGCCCTCAATGGTCAATCCTATAGACTCTTAACCGCTGTCTTTACCCATAATGAGCTTATGCATATATTGGGTAATTGTATGGGACTCATCATCCTTGGTAGGCCTATCGAGCAGATATTTGGCAAATGGAAACTATTGATTATTTTCTTGGTATCAGGTTTATTCGGTTCACTGGCAAGTTTCATCTTTAGTCCAGCTTATGCAATTGGTGCTTCAGGTGGTGTATTCGGCTTATTTGGCGTCCACTTTTACTTGCTGATGATCAACAAGAAAGTCTATTTAAAGGTGTTTGGTAATGAAATCTTTAAGCTTTTACTTCTAAATGTCTTAATTGGTTTTACCGTATCCGGTATCGACTACTACGGCCACTTCGGTGGTATCTTTGGTGGCTTTTTAGCCACATTGGCATTGGGCTTAAATCATAAGATAAAGTTTAACAAACGATTTTTCGCAGTTTCTATAGCAATGCTAGTGATTTTCTTCGGAAGTTTCTCTTATGTAAAAAGCAATTATGTCAACTTTATAAACGACTTTGAAACTAATATGAATCAGTTCAATACCGCTGCTAATGCTAACGACCTCCATGCCTTAAAAGAGGCTCGTGACAATTACAAGCAAAGTATTCCTCATTTACCGCCAATCCCTAATACAGATTATGTATTGGAGCAATTAGACCAAATCATAAAAAAAGCTGAGTAATCAGCTTTTTTCCATTTCTATAATCTTATTGATGACACTGGTCTGGTCATGACTACCAATGACCTGGTCTGCAAGTTCTTTTAGTTCATCTACTGCATTTTCTACAGCTATACCTATATCTGCATACTTAAACATTTCTATATCATTGGTGTTATCACCAAATACAACGATTCGGTCCACATGAACATAGTCTCTCAGGTGGTCAATCCCCCTTGCTTTGGTCGCCTCACTCGAATGTACACTCAGCCAGTAATAAGGTTTGTAGTACATATCTTCCCAGGCATCGACAATAATATCGTCATAAACACTCAGTCTCTTTTCTAAATTCAATATATGAGTCTTGTCACCTATGACAGTATAAGACATAACATCATAATTAAGTGGCAAATCCTTAAGAAGATCAATTTCAATCCCATGACTGTTCTCTCTATCTTTTACAAATACCTTTGCACCTTCAGATAAGTTACCCATATGATAAAGATAAGCCTGGCCTTCTTTATGAAGAGATACCAAAGCGCCCTCCTCTTTTAGAATATCAAATATTGAATCATTCATAATGGGATATATCTTTATGTGTTTACCTGACGCAAAATCTGATAAAAAAGCTCCGTTAAAAGATATGATGGGCAAGGTAAGCTTTAAGCCATCTAAAATCATTCTAATAGATTCTACACTTCTGGCTGAGGCAACTGTAAAATGAGTGCCCGAATCTATAAGTTCATTTAACTTTGCCTTGTCTTGATCTGATAACTTGCCATCTTTATCTAAAAGTGTACCATCTAAATCACTTACATATAACGTTCTCAATTTGACCTCCATTTTGTAGGTTTTTAACGAAAAACTTAACATTGTATAAAATAAAGCCACTTGATGTTTAAAGCCACAAACATCGGGCATAAATTCACCGAGGATGGTGAGATGATGAGAGATATCGTGTTTTACAGAAAAATTTTTGGTAATGAGTTCAAGTTCCCGCTTGTAGAAGATACCAAAGATGTTGTGCGGATAATTGATGTTGAGCACATTATTGACTACGAGCAAAAAATTCTTAATTCTGGCGGTAACTTAACAGTACCGACAGTCCAGCTAAAGGATAGTCAAAGAATTGCCTACTTTAGCGATCCTGACGGATGTATCTTTGCATTGCTTGAAAACGACCATTAAGTGTCGTTTTTTTGATTGGTATGAAAACTTGTTTTCATAAGTAGCCAGCCACTTTATGTCAGAGTTTTCATTCCTGATTTAAGAAAAAACAACTCCTAGAAGTTGTTTAATAAATACTCATATCAAATTCTCTTGATAAATCCTCTAAAACTTTAACACCACCAATAGAGTTACCTTTTCTATCTAATGACGGGCCAAATACACCTATACCGTATCTTTTTGGAACAGTACAAATAATACCTCCGCCAACACCACTTTTGGCTGGTATACCTACCTTTACAGCAAACTCACCTGATTCATCATACATACCACAAGTTGCCATTATTGAGGAAACGATTTTAGCTTCTCGTTTTGGTACAATCTGTTCTTCTCTTATAGGATCATAACCACCATGAGACAGTACAAGACCAATCCTTGCTAAATCCTTAGCTGTTGCCTTAATGGCACACTGCATAAAGTAAAGGTCAAGAATATCTTCTACATTGCCTTCAATGTTGCCAATTGATTTTAAGAAATAAAGCATAGAACGGTTTCTATCACCCGTTACCTTTTCAGATAAAAAGATACTGTTGTCAACGCTGATGTTATCATTGTCGGCAAGTCTTCTAACAAACTCCAAGATACGCTCAATTTTCTCAATATTGTCTTTGCCCTTTATTAATGAAACAATAGAAATAGCACCTGCATTGATAAAAGGATTCAAAGGCTTTTGCTTGTCAAAAGTTTCTAAACGGATAATAGAATTAAAAGGGTCACCTGTTGGTTCCATACCCACTTTTGAAAAGACTTCTTCTTCACCGGAGTCAATTAAAGCCAAGAGTAAAACAAGTGGTTTTGAAACACTTTGAATGGTAAACTTGATCTGGCTTTCTCCAGCTTCATAATACTTTCCATCAGAATCATATACTGCAATACCTAAGTGATTAAGATTGGCATTCCCTAATGCTGGTATATAATCTGCTACTTGCCCCTGGTTTGTCAGAGGTCTGTGTTCTTCAATAATTTTCTTTAACATGTCTTTCATCTAAGTCACCTCTATTTTATACTTGCGACCTCAGTTTAAATAAAAGAAACCCATCTGTCAACAGGTTTCATAAGTATTCAGTGATTCTAGTGAATATTCTATTTTTCTTTTGCCACTATACTTGGCTTTATAAAGCAAGCAGTCGGCATCGTAGATCATCTGTTTTGCATTATCCTTTAAAGAAGCAACCCCTCCGCTAAGACTGGTTTTAACGTGGTCATCAAAGATTAGTTCCATCACATTTTCTTGTATTCTTTCAGCAATTTTGACACCCTCTTCTTGAGTCGTATCAGGTAAAATAATCAAGAATTCTTCACCACCATAACGGCCAACCAAATCATGTTCTCTTACAGAGTCTAGTAATACTCCAGAAACTCTTCTTAGAACCTCATCACCAAATTGATGACCATATTTGTCATTAATAAGCTTAAAGTCATCAATGTCTAACATAATAACAGATATAGGCCTACTATGACGTTTGGCCTGCATGACCATTTTTCCAAGCAGCTCTTGTATATGCCTGTGGTTATAAAGACCGGTTAGACCATCTTTGCTGGCTAGCTCTTGCAGGATCTTGGTCTTCATCACATTTTCTCTTTTTAAGATCAGGTTCTTACCAAAATTATAAAGCTTGGCCATAAAAACAGGCGCAATAACAGGTTTTGTTAAATAATCATTGGCCCCTATGGCCAGAACCTTGGCAATGGTTGTGTGTTTTTCTATGGATGAGATCCCTACAATAACAGCATGTTCATGTCTTTTTCTTATTTCATACATAACAATTTCACCATCAATGTCAGGTAAAATTAAATCAATCAAATAAATATCGTAAATTACTGAGCTATCTAAGAGGTCTTTTGGATGACTGAATGTGTCTACATTATAAACACCGTTTCTATCTAGTATATCTTTTAGGATTTTCAAATGAAGCCTATCATCATCTAATATGGCAATGGACAACTCTTTAAAACTTCTCTTATAGGTTTCTTCTTTGTCCATACGGTTTAGAAGGTCCATAAAATAATGCATGTCGTGATTGTCAAAGAAATTGGTGATGCCAAGATTAAAGTAGTCATACCTCTCGTCTAAAGACTCCGAATGAGTCATCAAGACTTTAGGTAAATTGGTCATCTCCATATAATGAATATCCTTAAGGATATCAGAAATCAAGTCATAACCTAATAGAGCATCAAATATGATCAAATGCTGAACGTCTGTGTTTAATGATTTTTTTATCAAGTCCTTTGATGTCGCTAGTGTGATGTTCAGATTTTTTTCTTCAGCAACTTGAATCAACTGGTCAAAGGCATCATAATCCCTTCCGACCAACAAAATATTTCTAATATTTGAAAATCCATTTTTACTCATAAGACACTCCCTCGAAGTCAATTATATAATAAAACTGAGTAAAATCGATAATTTTATTCAATATTTGAGAATTTCATAATTTCTTAGCAATCTTTTGTCAAAAAATACTAGCGCTTTGATACGTGTTATGATAAAATTTTGGTATTGTATAGAGGAGCTGATAGATTATGAAAAAAATCTTATTAACACAAGAAGCACTTGAGAAACTTAATCATGAGTTAGAAGAGCTGATTGTAAGACGTTCAGAGATAGCTGAGGAAATCAAAAAAGCGAGAAGTTTTGGTGATTTATCTGAGAACGCAGAGTACCATGCTGCTAGAGAAGCACAATCTCTAAACGAAACAGAAATTTTGAAAGTAAAAGGATTATTAGAAAACTACGAGTTAGTTGATACAGATGCTGTTGCTGAAGATGTCATTTCATTAAACTGCGAAGTTGAGTTTAAGTTCGATGGCGACGATGAAGTAGAAAAAGTAAGTGTCGTAACACGTGTTGATGCTGATCCTATGAACAATTTAATCTCAAATGAATCACCAATTGGTGAAGCATTAATCGGCCATAGAGCTGGAGATGTTGTAGATTGTCAAACACCAAATGGTGTAACAAAACTTGAAATTATGAGTGTTAAGCATTTCTAGAAAAGCTGTTCAAATGAACAGCTTTTTTAATACCCACTTATTTTGTAATTTCTAATGAGTTCAAAGGTATTGTCAGTTTCTAACCATTCTGACATGACACCGATATGGTCAATACCATCCAAAAGCTTAAGCTTATCTAGGGTAACGCCACCTAAGGCAATCATGCCTTCTTTCTTAAAAAACAGACCCTTTTCTTTTACACCTGGCTTGCACTTAGAAGGAAATATAGGACTGTAAAAAAAGAGTCCACCATTTATTTTCTTGTATTCTTCTTCCCCATGTATAGAAACAGTGAAAGAGTCATTCTTGTAATCATAAAAGCGGTTGTGCTTTTTTAGTTTAAGCTCATCGGCTATATGGTCCCTGTGGCATATAACCAAGTCTGTTTCAGTCCCTGTCATCATCTGAAGGGCTGACAAGGCAAAGTCTTTATAAGCCTTGTCAGACAGATCATTTTCTCTTAATAGAATGTAGTCGGCACCAGCAAGTGAAGCTTCTCTTATCTTGAGGAGTAATGCATTGTCTCCACAGGCCAGTCGATTTGTAAACAGAAAAATCATGCATCGTCTCTAAGAATGTTGACATCTTTTCCTGCAAGTACACGATTCATATTTCTCATAGAACACATCTTACCACACATGGTACATGTATCATCATGTTCAGGCTTTGATTCATGTCTGTATCTACTTGCTTTTATAGGATCCATAGCAAGTTCAAACATACCTTCCCAGTCCAGATTTTGTCTTGCCTGACTCATCTTATTGTCCCAGTCTCTAGCACCGTGAACACCTTTGGCAATATCTGCAGCATGGGCAGCAATTCTTGTTGCCACAATACCTTCTTTCATATCTTCCATAGTCGGTAATCTTAAGTGTTCTGCTGGCGTTACATAACATAAGAAGTCCGCACCAGATGATGCTGCAATGGCACCGCCGATAGCACTTGTAATATGGTCATAACCAGGGGCTACATCTGTTACGATTGGTCCTAAGACATAAAAAGGTGCCCCATGACAAAGTTTCTTTTCTAAAAGCATATTGGCTGCAATTTCATTAAGAGCCATATGGCCAGGACCTTCAATAATCACCTGTACATTCTTTTCCCAGGCTCTTAGAGTCAACTCACCCAGTGTCATCAACTCTTTGATCTGAGAAGCATCTGTCGAATCATGGATAGAACCTGGTCTCATGGCATCACCAAGTGATAAGGTAATATCATATTTTTGACAGATATCTAAAAGCTCATCATAATACTCATAAAAAGGATTTTCTTGGTCATTGAGCTTCATCCAAGCATACATAAGAGAACCACCTCTAGATACGATATGGTTCAGTCTAGGGTTTCTTTCAAACACCTTAGCTGCTTCTAGGTTCATACCAGCATGAATGGTCACAAAGTCGACACCATCGCGGCCATGCTTATCAACAACATCTAAAAATTCTTTTGCCTTAATATCCTTGAGTTCTTTGTTGTAAAATCCTAAGGCATCGTATACTGGCACAGTACCAATCATTGCAGAAGAGGTCTTAACAAGCGACTGTCTAAAGGCTTCTGTTTTTCCGAAAGAAGATAAATCCATAATAGCTTCAGCCTTCATTTCAATGGCCATTCTTACCTTTTCCATTTCAGGTTCAATGTCTGGACAATCTTTTGAAATCCCTAAGTTTACATTGATTTTCGTTCTTAAACCTTGACCTACACCCTCTGGATTTAAGTTTGTATGAAATTTATTGGCTGGAATAACAATTTGACCTTTTGCCATTTTCTCCATTAAAAGCTCTATTGATATATGTTCTTTTTTTGCAACAACTTCCATTTCTTTCGTAACAATGCCTTTTTTAGCGGCATCCATTTGTGTTGTATAGTTCATCATTTTCTCCTAACTTATGTTTAGCCAGTCTTTTAAGACTGGTTGATAGCCTAATACTTTTAAATCTTTCATCATTTCATCCACACTGCGTTCATCTGCTATGTCAAACTGAACATCAGAGGCAGCCTCATCACTATGGCCACCAACAGTCGTTTTTACACCAGCAGACATTTTACTGACAAATGGCAGCATGTGATTTCTAAAAGACTTTGATTCTCTTGTTGAAAGAGTTATGCCTATGGTCGGCAAATAGATCTTTAAGGCCAGTATGATCTGTACCAGCATACGGTCAGAGACTTCAACAGATTCAAAAGTCTGACCTTCAAAAGGCCTTATCCTCGGGACAGAAACACTGAAGGTTACTTCAGGATACCTGTCTTGCAAGTCCTTTACATGACAGGCCAGTTGATAAACCTCTTCAGTCAAATCATGTAAACCAAGTAAAGCACCAATATTGATATGAAACATGCCTGCCTCAGCGGCTCTTTCAGGAGCTAAAAACCTAAAGTCATAATCACTTTTTGGACCATAAGGATGCACCTGACTGTATCGCTTACGATCATAAACTTCTTGATATATGGTTAAAGAGTCCACGCCAGCTTGTATCATCCTTTCATAGTCCGTTTGACTTAGAGGATAGATCTCAATGGCAATACTTGAAAAAAACTTCTTTAAAACCTTAACCGCTGACAGGATATAGTCGACAGGCGTGTGCCTTTCACTCTCTCCAGTTAAAATCAGTATATGTCTAAGACCTGTCTCATAAATGGCCTTGGCCTCTGCTTCAACTTGATCCAAGCCCAGCTGGTGTCTTTTTATATCATTTTTAACATTGTAGCCGCAGTAGACACACTGATTGACACAATAATTGGCTAAATAAAGAGGTGTGTATAGTAGGATACTTTTGCCAAAGAACTTCATATGTTCCCTATAAGCCCTCTCTGCCATCTCCTCTAAGAAAACGTCATCTACAGGTGAAAGCAAAGCCCTTAAGTCTTCCTTGTCTATCACACGTTTATCTAACATGACTTGACCTCAAGAAACCTGTTAGTGGTGAAGAGGCATCCGCCAGTTTCTGCTTTCTGCCCAGTTTTGATAAATGAGCAATACGACCAGCCTGAACAGCGTAATTAAAAGCCTTGGCCATTTCAACCGGATCACCTGCAGTGGCAATGGCTGTATTAACCAGTACAGCGTCAGCCCCCATTTCCATTGCCTGGCTTGCATCAGACGGTTTACCAATACCAGCATCTACTATGACAGGAATAGAAATCTCATCTATTAGAATTTGAGTCAACTCCTTAGTACGAATCCCTCTATTGGTGCCAATCGGGGCACCTAGTGGCATGACAGCTGCTGCACCTGCATCCACAAGTTGTCTAGCCACATAAAGGTCTGGGTTCATATAAGGAAAAACATGAAAACCTTCTTTGGCCAGTATTTCTGTCGCCTTAATAGTCTCATAGTTATCAGGAAGAAGGTATTTCTGATCTGAAATAACTTCGATTTTCACCCAGTCACCACAGCCCATGGCTCTTGCCAGTCTTGCTATTCTTACTGCTTCTTCTGCATTTCTAGCACCAGATGTGTTCGGCAGTAAAATCGCATCTTTAGGTATATAATCTAAAATGTTTTCTTCCTTAGATTCTAGGTCTACCCTTCTTAAAGCCATGGTAATGACCTTTGTACCAGCTGATTCTATAACCTGAGGTATCATGGACTTACATGGAAACTTGCCCGTTCCAATAAACAGTCTTGAATCAAGAACCTTATTACCAATCTTAAACTTATCCATTAGCCACCTCCTACAAAAGAGACAATTTCAATCTTATCATCTTTTTTTAACATCATTTCATCATACAGTTTCTGCTGTACAATAACTTCATTGACCTCTACAACCAACATACTTGCATTGATCTGAAGTTTCTTAATCACATCAGATACAGTCATAGAATCATAATCATAATAAACTCCATTTATTATCATTTATTCCTCCTTTTGGAATGAACAAGGTAAAAAAATCAACTGTTGAAATGATGGTTTTATAAAAAAAACTCACCAAAATAGGCGAGTTCAGACATCAAATCAAACTTCCCTACGTTAGTACTAACTAAATCAGGTAATAAGGGTCAGGATTTCTCCTTCTCAGCCGACGGCTCCCCTAGTTCATATTATTTATTTACACTGTCATTATAGAGGACTTTATTTGCTTTGTAAAGGCCTTTCTATGATTCTATGACATGATGACAATGCTGGCTTATGACCTCATATAATTTTTACAAATTCTGATATAACATCCCCCTATGACTTTATGATATAATAAATCTATATATATGAATTGGAGAAAATATGACCATAAATTTAGACAAATATGATATCATTGATACCTTTGATGACAACCAATTTCAAACTGTTTTAATGGGTATCGACACCCTGACCATGGTGGATATTGTCATCATCAACAAGTTGAAATCAAGCATAGACCTTGACGATGATTTCTTTAGATTATACCAAGATATTTGCGACAATCTTATCTCCCTTGAAAGAGGTCAAGATGAAACTGTTATCATCAATAAATACAAGCAATCACAGCTTCTAAATGACTACTTGCATGAAGAAGATTTGTCATTTGAATCCAGAGTTTTATTGGCTAAATCTTTTTTGCTTCAAGCGGTCAACTATCAAGAGTTTACCAATGCCATTAAGATTATTTTGATCAACGAAGACCAGTTGACGGTAAGAAACAACCAGCTGCATTTTTCTAACTATCTATTTTTAAAGAAGTACCATAACCACGTTACAAACGGTGACGTCTTAAAGTCTATGGGCAAAACATTAGAGACCATTTTACAGCTTTATAAGGAACCCCTTACAGGTCAGACAAAGCCTTATCAATCCTTGATTTATAAGTTGATGAACACAGATTTAGACTATGACATCAGACAGCTTTACCAAAAGTTTGATGCAGTCTCAAAAGGACAAGAAGAAGTTGAGGAAGTTAAAGAAAAAATCAATGTTGAGGAGATTGTTTCTCTTACTAAAGAAGATATAAAGCTTGTTGAAGATACTGAGGCAATCATAATTAAAGAAGATACCATAGAAACCATCACCCTTGAAAATACTCAAGAAGTCGATGATAGTATTTTAGAAGTAGATGAGATTTTACCTCAGATAACTGATGAGGACATCATAGAAGAAGTAACCGAATCTATAACAGAAGTTGAAAAGGACTTTGTAGATGAGGTTGAAGAAGTTTTTTCAGATGAGCTTTCTGAAAAGAACTTTGAAGATATCACAGATGAGACGTCCGAAGACAAGTCTATAGACACTGCAGACAAGGTATTCGAAAACAAGTCTCAAAATACATTTGAAGATGTAGAAGCAAAAGAAATCCTAGATGATCTTACAAAGACTGATCATGAGATCGAAACAGAGATTATAGAAAACCATGATAAGTCAGATGATGAAGCGAAAGTGGTTACGGACAGTCTAGTAAAGGATGACGTTCTAGATGAGAAAACACCTCTATTTCAGAAAGAGCAGGTCATTCAAACTGAAAAAATGATGCCTGACGCTACAGAACCACTTAATCAAGAAGCACCTGCTTCTAAAGAAAACAAACATCATAGGATTGTCCTTGAAAATAAGGCAAAAGGTGATTCGATTCAAGAAATACTAGACAGAAACGATAGGCTACATAATACGTTAAGTGAAACAAGTAAAAAGAAAAGGTACTTCCCTACCTTCTTGTTGTTCTTTATCGTTTTAACGATTATTACCGTATTATTAATTCTTTATTCAAGTACATATGCGTAGGTTGAGATGAAAATAAAAACAATTACAGTAGATGATAACAAAGAAATTCTTACTTCACTAGAAAATCACTTAAAGCAAATCGACTACATTGATTTACTTTATTCAACGATGGACAGCGAAGACTTCTTAGAAGTTGTATTAGAAAGAAAACCTGATTTGGTTATTATGGACATTGATATGCCAAGACTAGACGGCATTGAACTGGGGAAAATACTTCGCCAGAAACTGCCTTATCTTGAGATTGTTTATGTAACATCTCATGGTGAGTACATGCGTGAAGCTTTTGAGGTTTATGCAAGCGACTTCTTAGAAAAGCCTTATGATATCAGTCGTCTTAAGACAACACTAGAACGTATTGCCAAGAAACTGAACATTTCAGAAGAGGTTTATGAAATCAAGGCTCAAAAGAACATTCGTCATATCAGGGTATCAGAGATCTTATGTATTGAAGCCTTCAAGAGAAAATCAATCATCTATACCGACCAGGAAACCATAGAAGCGGACCATGCTTTTAATGATCTGGTACAACTGTTTGATTCAAAGTACATCTACAAGAGTGCAAGGTCTTTTGCCATTAATCTTTTAAAGGTAGAATCTATTCAACCTTTTTCAAGAACATCACTGGAAGTGACTTTAAGAGGCAGTGATATAAAGCCTTTACTTTCTAAAAACAATTACGATGAATTTAGAGATTTAATCAAAGAAATCGGATAGCAAATGCTATCCGATTATTTTTATGCCATAAATTTTTCAATATCTTCAACTGATTTGATGATATCTTTAGAAAGGTTTTCGTAACCTGTTTCAGTAATTAAAATATCATCTTCAATTCTAATACCGATATTTTCTTCTGCAATGTATAAACCTGGTTCTACAGTAAAGATCATGCCCGGTGCAATCACAGCATCTCTAAAACCAATATCATGTACATCTAAGCCCATAAAGTGACTTACACCATGGTAGTAGTACTTAGAAATCTCTTTTTCTTCTTTGATTAAACCAATGTCCATTAAGCCCTTTGTTAAGACTTCTGTACACTTCTTGTTTAACTCAGAAAAAGCTAAACCTGGCTTCATCATCTTAATCACTTCTTCATTAGCCTTTAAAACAATGTTGTAGATCTCTTTTTGTCTATCTGTAAACTTACCATTAACAGGGTATGTTCTTGTGATGTCAGAAGCGTATTGCTTGTATTGAGCACCCAAGTCCATAAGGATTAAAGTATCCTCTTCCATGATGTTGTTGTTCTCAACATAGTGAAGAATGACTGCATTGCCACCAGAAGCTGCAATGGTATCAAATGCATTTGTATCTGCACCATTTTTTCTGATTGAGTACTGGAATTCTGCTTCAGCTGTATACTCATACTTACCCGGCTTAAGGTTTTTCATCACTTGCTCTAAACCGTTTTTAGTTAAGTTGATAGCCTTCTTGATTTCTTCGACTTCGAAATCAGATTTTATCATTCTTAGTTCACACATAAACTTATGAACATTCTTTAAAGTCATTTCAGGGAAGTTCTTTTTAAGGTCTTCTGCAAACTTCATTGCTGCAGTTGTTTCACCGTTAAATGACATTCTAGCTAAGTCTAAAAAGATACGGTCATACTTACTAGTATAAATCGTTCTAGTTAACCAGTTTTCAAAGCCGCTTAAATATTGAACATTCTCAATACCTGAAATCTCAGTTACCTGGTCTTTAGTTAGTTTACGTCCAACCCACTTCTCGATGTCATAATCAGGTTTTTCAACGAAAATAACTGTTTCTGTCTTGTCTTCAAGCTTCATCAGTACCAAGATAAACGACTCTCTTGTTGTACCTGTTAAATAATAAAAGTTCTTGTCTGGTCTAAATTTGTAATGGCTGTCTGCTGTAGATTGAGGTGATGTACCTGCAAAGAAAACTGCCATATCACCAACAGACATCTTGTCTAATAAGTTTTCACGGTTCTTTGAAAAAAATTCTCTCATTTTAAGTTTCCCCCTTTTTTATTCCATTTCAGCATACCATACAAAATACAAAAAATAAATTATTATTTAGATATCCTAAATTATAATACCGCTGGAATTTATGCTATAATGAGTGCGAAAGGAATTTATATGAACGATATCAATATAGGTAAAAAAATAGCAGACATTAGAAAATCAAAAAACATGACCATCAAAGAGTTGTCAGAGAGGGCCAATGTAACCGCTTCTATGCTGAGTCAATTGGAACGCGGACTTGCCAATCCTTCCATCAACACCCTGAAGACCATTGCTCAAGCACTGGAAATTCAACTCTTTACGTTTTTTATAGAAGATGAGGTAAAAGACAATCTGGTTGTTAAACCACAAGACAGAAAACAGATGATTCTGCCTTCTGAAGGTCAGGAACTGATAACCTATGAGTTGTTGTCTCCTGATTTAAAAGGTGATGTCGAACTGGCCATCATGACACTGACACCAAAGAGTCATACCTCTAAAGATAACTTCAAACACACAGGCGAAGAAGTTGCCTATGTATCTAAGGGTAAAGTTCATCTGTTTTTAAACGAAACAGAACTTGAGTTAGACGAGGGTGATAGCGTAAAAATACCACCCAACATGCTGCACAGGTGGTATAATCCTTATAGTCAAGAGGCCATTGTTATTTTTGCAGTTTCGCCTCCATCGTTTTAGTTCTAAGAAGATCGGTCAATTCGCTGATCTTTTTTATATTGTCATTATAAGCTTCATAAGTCACCTTTTGAACCTCGAACCTTCTTTCATCAAGAAACTGCATGTTCTCTTTAAGGACTTGTAATACATAAGATCCATCTAAATGGGAAAGCTCCTTGTTTAGAAACTCCATTATATTCTCTTTGGTCAACCCCTCCCTATAAGGCCTGTTTTCACTTAGGGCCGTAAATACATCGGCTATATTCAATACTTCCATTTCAAGAGATATCTCCCCCTGCTTTAGGTGGAAAGGATAACCTGACCCATCTTTCTTTTCATGGTGCATGGACGCCCAGTTGCAAATTTCTTCTAACCCTTTTATGTTAGAAAGTATCTGGTGGGTAAAATAGGCATGAGACTTCATGATCTGATATTCACTGTCAGTCAGCTTGGTTTCCTTTTCTACAATTTCATTTGGAATGGCAATCTTGCCTAAATCATGTAAAAGACCTGCTATTCTGACTTTTTCGCAAGAGGCTTCATCAATCTTACAGAGTTTGCAGAGTTCATAGGCAACCTCACCTACCGCCTTAGAATGACTGGCTGTATAAGGACTCCTTGAATCCACAATATTTGAAAAGAGACCTGCAATCCTTTCTAAGGTATTGTAGTCAACATGGACATCCTCTTTAGATTCAAAAACTTCATGCAATAGGTCTTCAAACTTGATGCTTTCAATCTTTAACCAGAAGACTTCTTTTTCAGATAGACTGTTAAAGGCATCTACACATTCAGACTCAAAAACATGGCCTTCCCTCTTGTTTATTTCATTAACGATGTTCTCTTTTTGTAGAAAGTAAGATACTTCAGGATCCAGTAAAATATCTATCCGGTCTGCCAGATGTATCACAAACGATTCTATAGGGACTGGTTTGCCTAAGAAAGTCTCTCCTTGACCAAAATGCCATGACCTATGATGGTGTAAGACAATATTGGATATTTCCTCAAAAAAATCAAACTCAGATAAGAGCATGGCCCCTCTGATGGCATGAGGATGGGGATTTTCTATATCAAGATGAACCAGTTCATCTCTTTCTTTTACATATAGCGCACCTGCATCATGTAAAGATGCTGCTAAAACAGCCCTTCTTCTTGTTGCTTCATCTAGCTTCATTTCCTGACACAAGGCGTTGGTAATAATAGCCACTCTCTTATGGTGGTTTTTTAGTAAAAAGTTAACCAAGTCAATTGCTTCGACCATTGCAAATACAATGCCTTTTAAAGATAATTCCTTCATAATAGCCTCCCTTAAGCTACTAGTACCCAAAACCATCAAAAAAAACCAAAAGGCGTTCAATTTGAACGCCTATCCTTCTAACAATTCATCTACGATTTTTACCAACTGATCAATCTGTGGTTTACTCATCTGAGCATCCGCTCCAACAGACTCTCCTTTATGTCTTAACTCATCTGTAATCAGTGATGAGAAGATAACGACTGGCAAGTCTTGTAGTACCGAATGTTCCTTGAGTCTTCTTGTCAATGTATGACCATCCAATTGTGGCATCTCGATGTCTGTAATCAACAAGTCAATGTGGTTTTTAAAATCAGGACCGTATTCATTATAAAGATCCATGATATAATTGTATGTTTCTAAACCGTCATTAAAGAATCTGATATTACCAAAACCAGCTTTTGATAAAGTCTTTTGAATGACATCACGAATCATAGGTGAATCATCTGCAGATACCACCTTATACTTTGTACGGTCTTTAAAGGCTACATTTTCAACACGTTCTAAGTTGATGCCTGATTGAGGACTGATGTCCATAACAATCTTCTCAAAGTCTAAAAGCATAACAATTTCATCCTTGTAGTTGATGTTACCAATAACCAATGATGTATTGGTAATGTCATTAGGCTTTTGAATGTCTGCCCAAGTAATTCTTGATATACCCAGTACCTCTTCTATAGCAAATGCTACTTTTAACTGATTGAACTCACATACCAAGGTCATGGCCTTTGCTATATCTGCGTTCTTTCTGCCTTCTAAAACTTGTAACATATCTATAACTGTTATTACTTCACCACGGATTAATGACACACCAGGAACTGCAACATCAGCATTTGGTACTTTTGCAATATTATCAATATGTAGAAGCTCACTTACTTTTACAACATTGATTGCATATGTTTCACCTGCTACCTTAAATCGAAGTATTTCGACCTCGTTTGTACCACTCTCCAATAAAATATTAGTTTCCATACTATTTCCTCCTACGCAGTTCATATCATTACTATATTGGTATATACCCGAACTTTGCTCTTACTATCAACTAATTTCAATTATACACATAATTTAAACTAAAAAAAAGTTGGCTGAGCCAACTTTTAGATAATTCCCATTTCTTTACCAACTTTTTCAAAGACATCTACTGCTTTTGAAAGTTGCTCTTCACTGTGTCCTGCAGTTACCATACAACGTACTCTACCAGTGCCTTTTGGAACTGTTGGGAATACAATTGCAGAAACATAAACACCGTTTTCTAGAAGTTTTCTAGAGAACTCCATAGACTTAGCTTCGTCACCAATGATTACCGGCGTAATAGGTGTTTCACTTTCACCTGTATTGAAACCAAGCTTGCCTAATTTCTCTTTGAAGAACTTAGCGTTTGACCATAATCTATCTGTATACTCTGAAGTAGACATTAATAATTTTAATGCTTCCATGATTGGCATAACAGCTGCTGGAGGTAATGCTGTAGAGAATAAGATTGGTCTACCTCTATGGCTTAACCACTCCTTCATAACTTGCTTACCAGCACAGTAACCACCAATAACACCAATACCTTTTGATAATGTACCAATACAGAAGTCAACTCTACCGTGTAAACCGAAGTGGTCAACTGTACCTCTACCACACTCACCTAATACACCAGAACCATGGGCATCATCTACGTATGTAAGGGCTTCAAACTCTTCTGCTAATTCTACGATTTCTGGTAATTTAGCTAAGTCACCGTCCATAGAGAATACACCATCTGTAATGATTAAAACATTGTTGTAGTCTTTTCTTTTTTCTTCTAATACTCTTCTTAAGTCAGCCATGTCGCTGTGCTTAAAGATAGCCTTATCAGCTTTTGATAACTTAACACCATCAATAATAGATGCATGGTTTAACTCATCAGAGATGATTAAGTCACCCTTACCTGTAATTGCTTGGATAACACCAGCATTACAGTTAAAGCCAGATTGGAATACCATAGCAGCTTCTTCTCTCTTGAACTCAGCTAAAAGAACTTCAAGCTCCTCATGAATGTCCATGTTACCAACAATAGTTCTAACAGCACCTGCACCAACACCGTATTTTTCAACAGCCTTAACAGCAGCTTCCTTTAATTTAGGATGATTAGCAAATCCTAAGTAGTTGTTTGACGAAAGGTTGATAACAGACTTACCATTTAAAATGATTTCTGCACCATTTTCACCTTCTAAGACAGGTAATTGTCTGTAAACGCCTTGGTCTTTTAGATCTTGAATATTGTCTTGTAAATACTTTAAATCATGAATGTTACTCATAAAGAACTCCTTTCACTTTATATCATTTTTATTATAGTCAAAATTACAAACTCATTGTACTATAAATCGGTAACTTGTTCAATATATCGAACAAATTTATTCGTTATAATATAAAAGAATTACACCTTTGGCCATTTGATCACCTAGATTTTCATATCGATGTTCCTTTTCAGCTGTAAAATTCACCGCATCTCCAGCTTCTAGAATGATGGTCTCCATTCCTATAGTTACCTTAATCTTACCTTCTGTAACCAGAAAATATTCTTCTACCCCTTTTACATGGGCTTCTGAGTAATGCTCAGAACTTGACTCCAATTCAACAGAGTACATTTCAAATTTTTTATCAGCATTGTAAGGGAAATAGGGATAAAGTGCATAACCTTCATCATCCTGTCTGATGATCTGAATATCCTCTTTCTTGATGGTTTTAAAGGTTTCTATGTCTTCATTTAATAGTGATGTAAAAGAAACCCTCAAACCATTGGCGATCTTCCAGATGGTACCTACAGAGGGATTTGTCTCACCCTTTTCAATCTGAGACAGCATACTTTTACTGACCTGTACTATTTCTGAGAGTTTACCAATAGAGTAACCTCTTTCTTCACGCAATTTCTTTAAGTTTAACCCAATTAATTCATTAACTTCTTTCATAAATAAACACCTCAACTAAGTCTATCATAGATAGAAAAAAATACCACCTGTTACAAGATAAAAAGCCCAGCATATGCTGAGCTTGTCATTAATTTAAGTAATCCAGTTCTATTTGCAATATCTGATTTGCCATATCTTCAAAGGTATCCAGTTCTAGATTATGAACTCTCTGATTAACACCATTGATTACTGTTCCAATTGAAATAAAGATATATGGGACTTCTTCATTGGCTATTTTTGCCCACTCATGGTAAAGTGCAGCTCTTTTAGCCTGGTCATATTCTTCATTGGCCAGTCTAAAGATCTCATTGGCTCTTTCATGGTGGAAACCAATTGCATTGTAGCCACCAAGTATATCTGCATCCTCACCAAAGATTTGAGTCGGATCAGGATCGACGGCTAAAGCCCAGGCCATATTGAACATTTCAAAGTCTTGCTTTTCATAAACCAAATCAAGGACTGATGAAAACTCCATTAAATCACTTTCAACTTCAATGCCCAGTTCACCCCATTGCTGCTTAGCCACAGTGATTAAGTTAATCGGCCAATTGATATTGTCATAAGATGTCCAGTGAATAACAAACTTTTCACCGTCTTTATCAAGGACACCGTCTCCATCTGTGTCATACCAGCCAGCTTCATTTAAAAGTGATAAAGCCTTTTCTGGGTTGTAAGCATAATCATTGAGTTCTGACGCATCTGGATATGCCCAAGAAACAGGAGAAATCGGACCTAAACAAGGTGCCGCAAAACCTTCCCACTGTGCATCAATAAACTTCTCCAAATTCAGACCATACCACAATGCTTGTCTGACACGTCTATCTGAAAACTTATCCAGTCTTAAGTTAAAGCCGATGTATCTATAAGAATTACCCAAGTACTCTTGTACATTGATGATACCTGATTCAGTCATGGTATCGTAGTTTTCTAAATTAGCAGGCACTCTTGCCACATCAACTTCACCTGCATTAACAGCAGATGCAACCGTCGCTTCTGAGATAACTCTCAGTACAACCCCATCTATTTTTGCCCTACCTAAAAAGTAGTCATCATAACTTGATAATTCCACTGAATAACCAGGTTCATAACGCTCAAACTTCATAGGACCTGTACCCATAGGCGATAAGTTCAACTCTTTTAAGTCTTGAATAGATTCATAGGCATAGTAATCTGCTGACAGGATACCATACTCAAAATCTGAGATCTTATTAACCTTAGGCACTTCTATTGTAAAAGAAATTGTGTATTCATCTATAATCTTAATCCCTCTGATGTTGTCAGTGTCGCCAGCCCTATAAGCCTTAACACCTACAATATCAGATACCGCTGTCCCTCTTGGACCATCATATGAAGGATCTGCAATGGTGTAGTAAGTAAAGGCCACATCTCTAGCCGTTAACTCTGTACCATTGTGGAACTTAACACCTGGTGTGATTTTAAAAGTGTATGTTCTTCTATCATCAGATACCTCCCAAGTGGCAATATCCGGTACAAACTCTGCATTCTTATTCACCTTAATCAGGCCATTAAAAACCAAGTCACATACTGTCGAGTCATATTCCGAATCATATAATACAGGATTAAACTCTCCATCAAAGCTAGAAACAGCCATGGTTAAAACATTGCCTCTTTCTACGGCTTTGTTTTCTTCTGCCATGATTTGAAGTTCTTCTTTTCTAATTTCTTCATCTGTTTTTACTGTATTCTCAGTTTCTGTTGTGTTAGAACCAGTATCTTCAACTGTACTCGTTTCATTTTCATTTACAGGATTTGCAGTAGAATCCGAAGAATCACTACAGCCAATCAAAGCTAAGGAAACAAGTAAGATTAGTAGCAATACCTTTTTAAACATTTATTAATCCCCCTTGGATTATTATCAAAGTCACCCAAAGCGACTTCATTTAATTGCAACAACTAACAATTGATATTATATAATCTTTACATTATTTCGTCAAACTGTGAAAGGACCAAACATGAGCTATTTCCTGTATTTTACATGAAAAAGCACCCCATAAAATGAGGTGCTAACTTCTACTTATCAAGATACGCTCTACCGAAATAGAATTTACCTAAAACAGTTCTTTCTACATCCTTTAAATAATCCTGTTGGTGTATTGGATCAACATAATTATAGATTGGAATAAACCATGCATCTTCAACCAAAATCTTTTCTGCTTCAGCAAGCATGTCATAACGTTCTTGTCCACTTGCATATGCCGATTCGGTGATCAATTGATCAAATGATTCATTGGACCATTCAGGTGAGTTTAAAGGGCTGCCTGATATATATAAACCGATGAATGTTAATGGATCTACATAGTCACCTATCCATCCACCTCTAGCCAATTCAAACTCATGAGATTTTCTTAATTCCTGGAAGACACCAAATTCCATTGAAGAGACTTCCATGTTAATGCCTAAATGAATCTTAAATGCATCCTGCATCTGCTGAGCAACCAGTAAATGACCTTCTGTAGAGTTGGTTACATACTCAAGTGTTGGGAAACCTTCTCCATTAGGATAACCAGCTTCCTTCATAAGCTCCTTGGCTTTTGCAATATTGCCCTCCATATCATAAATGTCTACACCATAGGCCATGGCCTTATCGGTAAACTCCTCACCATTTGCATCCTTGATGCCAGGTGGGATAAAGTTAATGGCAGGAATATTACCAGAGTTGAGCATATCTACAATAGCCATTCTGTCAATAACCAAAGACAAGGCTTGTCTTACTCTGATATCTTGTAATTCAGCTACCTTATTGGCATTGACATTAAAGTAGTAAGTACCCGGTCTGGCTTCAATTCTGAAGGTTGGGTCTTCTACCAATAATCGAGGTACTTCCGCTGGTGGAATGGTTGTATTAAAATCAAAGCCACCTGACTCATATTCTGCAAGTGCTGCAGTTCCTTCATTGATCATTTTAGCAACGATTTTATCAATCTTAACTTCATCTGCACGCCAGTACATTTGGTTTTTCTCTAAGACAATCCTGTCACCAGGTACATACTCTACTAAAATGAATGGACCATTACAGATAACAAGTTCTGGATCTGCTGCCCAAGCACCGTCTTCTTTGCCTTCAACGGCTTCTTGTCTCAGTGGCATCAAGGTTGAAAAACCTGTTAAACCGATAAAATAGTCGGCAGGCGCCTTTAGTGTCACCTCAAAGGTAGACTCATCTATCGCCTTACATGAATCGTAGTTGAACTCACCAAAAATCCAAGCATAGTCTGAAGCTGTAACAGGGTCTGTGTTTCTGTTCCAAGCATATTCAAAGTCATAAGCTGTTACAGGCTTACCATCTGACCATTTAACACCTTCTCTGATATGGAAGGTATATACCAAGCCATCCTCTGATACGGTATGACTATCTGCCATAGCGTATTCTGGTTTACCATCAACTTCTCTCATCAAACCTTCATATGAGTTGTTGATCACATGTCCAGCATTGGTTGCTGCATTTAAACCAGGATCCAAAGTCTCTATGGTTGCACCGAGATTCCAGTTTAAAACGACTGGCTCATTAGATTCTTCCTCTTCCTCTTCTACAAGTGTTTCACTTGTGTTGTTTTCTTCTACTGTTTCAGTACCTTCATTTTCCTCTACATTTGCAGTGTCACTTGAACAAGCTACAAATAGAGAAAAGATCAGCCCTAAAACAAACATCATAGTTAATAGTTTTTTCAAAATGTCCTCCTTTTCATACCTGACTCCACAATCCCCAAAATGGAATCAGCATTTAGTTTCAACCTTTTTTTCAATTAAATCAATCATCCCCTTTTAAACTTATGCTTGATACAGTTTCATTCTATGCCTATGATGACGGACTGGCAAACCCTTGAAATTTCAGTCAAAGTCCCTCAAGGCTTTGAAAAGACTGAATTTTCAGACAAATATTAAAATAATTGATTTTACATTTAATAATTGTTTAGAAAACTATGACATTAACGTCTTCAAACTATCTCATTACCGAAATATTCAGACAACTTTTATTACAGACATGAAAAAAGTCCGGTTCCCCGAACTTCTAATCAATATAATCTAATTCTATATCCAGTATCTGCTTGCTGACATCTTCATAAGTATCCAGCTCAAGATTGTGTACCCTGTTGTTGACACCATTGATAACCGTCCCTATAGAAATAAAAATATAAGGTACATCATCATTGGCTATGGTCATCCACTCATTATAAAGTGCTTGTCTGACACCTTGGTCGTACTCTCCTCGACCCAATCTGAATATCTCATTGGCTCTTGCATTGTAATAACCGACAGCATTATAACCACCAGGCACATCTGCTTCTTCGCCAAAGATATCTGTTGGATCTGGATCTAATGATAGATTCCAAGACATGTTGTAAACTTCAAAATCTTGTTTGACATAAACAGTATCAGTCACTGCATGAAAATCCATCATATTTTCAGTAACCTCTATACCAAGGTCACCCCAATTTTCTTTGGCTAAGTTGATCAAGTTAATCGGCCAGTCAAACTCTGTATATGATGTCCACTCAATGGTAAACTTTTGACCATCCTTATCAAGAAAGCCGTCACCATCTGTATCGGTCCATCCCGCCTCTTTCAATAAATCTTTTGCCTTTGAAGGATTGAAATCATAAACCGTTAAATCATCTGTATCTGGATAAGCCCAAGATACCGGTGATATAGGTCCTAAACACGGTGCGGCAAAACCTTGCCACTGGGCATCCACATAATCTTTTACATTTAAGCCATACCATAGGGCTTGTCTGACGCGCTTGTCAGAAAACTTGTCCAGTCTTAAGTTAAAACCAATGTATCTGTAAGAATTGCCCAAGTACTCTTGTACTTCAGCAATGCCCGCTTCAGTCATGGTATCGTAATTGTAAAGATTTGCAGAAGCTCTAGCCACATCCACTTCGCCGGCATTGATGGCTTCGGCTACAAAGTCATCTGGAATAACTTTATAGATAACACCATCGATATAAGGCCTACCTTCGAAGTAATCATCAAAGGTTGACAGTTCTACATATTGACCAAGTTCATAAAGTTCAAACTTCATGGGACCTGTACCAACTGGTGCTACATTCTTACTTCTCAGACCTTCTATAGACTGATAGCTATAATAATCTTCATTTAATATCCCATAACAGAAGTCTGCAAGTTTTTTAACATTGGGCTCCTTTATGGTAAATGAGATGGTATAGTCATCTACAATTTTTATACCTGAAATAGAATCACTTTCTCCGATTCTGTATTCCTTAACACCTTGGATATCCTGAACCAAAGACCCCCTAGGGCCATCATAATCGATGTCTGCTATCACATAATAGGTAAAAGCCACATCCGCTGCAGTCAGTTCCTGACCATTATGAAACTTAATCCCAGGTATAATAGAAAAAGTATAAGTCAGCTTGTCATCAGATACATCCCAAGTAGCCAGGTCTGCCACATACTCTCCGTTGGAGTTGATCTTGATTAAGCTGTTAAAAACCAAATCCACGATTTTTGAATCTGGATCACTTGAGTAAAGCACTGGATTGAATATACCATCAAAGCCTGATTGGGCGACAGTCAGTACATTGCCTCTTCTTAAGGCTGGATTAGATTCTACATCTAAAGCTACCGTTTCCACTTCAACAGGCTCTTTTACAACTTCAACGATATTTTCCTCATCAGCTGTATCTTCTTTTATTTCATTATTATTTCCGCATCCTACTAATAATAGTGACAGCATGATGACCACCACACGTAGAATCCACGATTTCTTCAACATTTTTTTCCCCTTACTTAATATATATGCTCCTATTGATTATAGGAGGATTAAATAAGCAAATCAAGGGTTATAATAAAATAAAAAAAACCTTACAAGCTAGTAACTAGCCCATTTAGGTCTTTTCATCATAAGTAATATATAAGAAACTTAATATTCTTGTTAACAAATCGTCTCATCTTCTTAAACAGGGTGAAACAATAAAGCTAAATCTCCATTATAAAATATGTAATGTCATCTTCATTTTGTCCATCTTCTGTTAACAGGTAAGACTTGATCTTATTATTTAAAGACTTCAGACTTAAGTCCCTGTAGTTGTACATGACTTCTTCAAGCGTTTCCTGAGAGATGGTATCATTTTTTAGATTGTCTATAAGACCATCTGTATAGAATATGATACGGTCACCCTTTTCAAGCAAAGTCGTTTCACTTGTATAAGTCGGTGTAAAAAAGTCACTCATCTTACAAATTGGAAAGCCTTGACTCTTGTCCAAGTATTCCTTAGTCCCATCTTTTCTCATAAGAAGCGGATAACAGTTGATGCCGCCTGATGAGTAGGTCAGTAGCTTTGTATCAATGTTGTATGAAGCAAAGAACATCACCATGTACATTTCATCTGGGAAGTTCATTTTGTTAAACTCTTCATAGAAGTGTTTTAGATTACGGTGTGGTTTCAAACCACGGTACTTCATGATCAGCTTTTCAGACGACTTGATAAAGTTGTTACAGAACATGGTCATCAAGGCTGCTGAAACACCATGGCCAGATACGTCTAGTACATACATACCGATGTTGTCATCATCTAGACGGTAGATATCAAAGAAGTCACCACTCAGTCTTTCACACGGATAATACTCCGATGTGAAGACAACCTTGTTAAAGTTAAGCCTTCTTGGTGGTAAAAGAGACTGTTGAATACTCTTAGCATACTCAATCTCCTGGATGAGTCGCATATTGTTGTTTTTCATTTCAGTCGTTCTTCTATCAACAATGACCTCTAAGTTCTCAGCATATAACTTAATCTGCTTTTCTTCGTTAATAAGCTCTTCTACTGGACTTTCAATGTTATAGCCAAAGAGGGCTATATAAATGTAGTAGTAACCCACAAACATGTAAAAGCTGTAAATAAAGTGGTAAAGATAGGTATACCTGATAAAGGTCAACCTAACTACCTGAGCGATAATAAGTATGGCCACACCATTCATAAACTTAAGTATAAACTTGTTCTTTTCTTGACTGTAGTTTCTAAAGTGAATGGCAAATGTAATGATCAATAAGACTGCAGTTAAATACTCAAATAAAATCTGCCATCTGGCACCTAAGAGCGGCAGTGTATACAAAGGCACTCTCTTGTTGATGGTCAATATAATGATGGCAAACATCAACCAGAAGGTTAGTATAACAATCTTTATAAGACCCTTTCTGGAGTTTCTAAGCTTGTTGACAAGGGGCAAACTCGAACCGATAACCAATCCAAAAGCTGCGACCAACTTGCCCACAGAAGAAAATATGGTCAGACTATCATAACTGACATGGCCTGTAAACCAATGTACCTGGGCAAATGCTACAAATAGAAGGCCCGCACTTATGGCAAAGAAAAATGCATAAATCACCATACGTATGGAGTAATTCTTCCTTACAGCCCGGCTGCAAATAGAAACAATCAGTATGATGACCATAATGGTTGCAAATTCAAATACAAAAGGTAAGTTGACCAAACCTGTATTTTCTAATAGTAGTAACATAGGTACTTCAAAGATATAGGCAATCAGAAATAAGGTGGTTACTACGATTGTCGTAACCACTAATTCTCCATACTCTGAATATACTATTTCCTCATACAGTTTCCTAATAAATCTCATAGCCTACCCTATTCTGTAAAATAACTGCCCCCGATAAACTCTTTCAGTATTGAAGTTACTGGTACCAAGTCATCATCATCTATTGACTCGAAGTAACTTAAAAACTTTAAAAGTCTTTTTGCTTCTTTATATTCTTCACAGTCAGCCTCTATACCTTCAAGTAATGGCTCTGCATGTTTCTTGAGTATCGCCAGCTCAAAACTTAGAGCTGAGTTAAACATAACATCTGCTTCTTCCTGGAATGGGAATATATTTTTTTCTTCTCCCCTTCTTACAGAAGCCCACAATTGGATGGTACGTTTTGCATCATGTCCTCTATACTTGCTGTCTCTAACAATTCTTCTGATTAATCTAGAATCCGTCGTAGGAATTCTATTATGATCATCAATGTTTAACTGGGTTAGAGCAGAAATGTAAATCTTAAACTTATGTTCATGGGCAATCTGAGATGTCAGACGCTCATTCAAACCATGGATACCTTCAATGATAATTGGTTGGTGTTCATGAATCTGAAGATACTTGCCATTGTATTCTTTCTTACCTTCTACAAAGTTAAAAGTCGGCAGTTCCACACGCTGTCCCGCTACTAAAGCCGCTAAGTGGTCGTTGAAGAGATCAACGTCTACAGCATCAATAGATTCAAAGTCAAAGTCACCATTTTCATCACGAGGTGTATATTCTCTGTCTACGAAATAATCATCCGTTGATAGAGTAATTGGATCAAAACCGTTGACCATCAACTGGATTCTTAGACGATTGGCAAATGTCGTTTTACCTGATGATGACGGGCCTGCAATCAAAATAACCTTCTTGTCCAGCTTGGTAATTTGATCGGCGATTTGAGCCACCTTCTTTTCATGAAGGGCTTCACCCAAGATCATAAGCTCCTTGTAATTGCCCTTTTCAATTTCATCATTCAGTTCAAACACATTGCCTACACTGACAATATCTCCCCAGGCTTCTGATTCCTTAAAAATCTTGGCGATCTTCTTGTGTTCTTCAAACTCAGGAAGGCCCATTGGGGTCGATACGATAGGATGTCTTAAAATCACACCCTGATCATACTTTATGATATCATATATTGTTAAATAAGACACATTTGGTAACATATAACCATAAAAATAGTTCTTCAACCAACCACAAGTATAGATATTGATGTAGTCGTATTCTCTATATTTCAGAAGATTGGCTTTTGTTCTAAATTCAAGATCTTCAAAAATAGTTTTGGCTTCTTCTAGACTCACACTGGCCTTATGGATAACTTCACCCTTTTCAATGATTTCGTCCATTCGTGTCTTGATCTTATCAATATCTTCAGCAGTCAACTCTCTATGATAATCAAAGTCACAATACAGGCCTTTAGAAAGTGAATGTCTGACATTAACATGAATGTCTCTAAATACTTCCATGGCTGCCCTGATAAAAACAAAAGCCAAGGTTCTTTGATACATTCTAATACCATCTGATTGAGTTAAATCAATCCATGTGATTTCAGCATCTTCATCCACTTCATAAAAGAGCTCTCTTAATTTATTATTCACAAGTGCTGCTACAATCATAGGCTTGTCACCTGTCTGATAATCACAAGCCAACTTTTCAAGAGACGTCGCTTCTTCTAGTTCAATCATTTTGTCTTCAATTTTTACTTTATACATATAGGCTCCTCTCTACTCTAGTTCATCTAGCATCACTTCAATATACTCGTTAATAACACTGTACTTGTATCTAAAAAGCTTAATGTCAAGCTTCTTTAAACATTTATCAAAATCGTCCAAGACATTGTATGGATTGCCGTAGTACCTGTAAATGTCGTCAATGGAAACCCCTTTAAAACCATGACCAACAATGGAATCATTTCTAAGTTCTATCAAGGCCTTCATATGGTCAGAATTCAGGATTTTTTCAATTTCTGTATACTTGTAATCATTCTTTAAATACCTATGGATATAGGTAGTTATACCGTACATGAGATTGGAGTTGTAAATCCTGTATTTTTTTCTTAATTTCTTTAGGATTTCTCTTTTTTCCATATGACTGGTCAATAGAGAAAAACGACTCCTGTTTATATGGTTCTTTACGAACAAGTACTTTAATACAGCTTCTTTAAAACGATAGACCCTGCCTAAGAAATCAATAAACTCCTCGTTAACAATCTGAAACTTGATGTTTTCCATAAGCTCAGAAAACATAGCATCAGGATTGCCATCAATCAGCTGATCCAAGTTTTTTATGATCATCTGAACTTCTGAAGAAGCTTTTCTTTCATCAGGTAAATTGGACAATAGATAACGCGCTGTCTTAAAGTCAAAGTTTACAGCATAACGGCATGAGTTAACCAAAGTAGCCACATCACTTTCTTCAAGATCTCTATCCTTCAAAAGATCAAGTGCACCACCATAATCGTATCTATTAATCAACTGTCTTATCGTCTTAAATGTATTCAAACGGTCTCCTTAATCTAGATTGTGTTGTTTGACAAAAGTATTAATGGCATCCGATCTCTTTTCATAGACATTTTCACCAATAACCACTTTATAAGCATGTAATAACTGATTTTGACCCTTTAATTTTTCACCACCGTATTTAACATCACCAACAATCGGGAAGCCTGCATAGGCTAAAGACCCTCTAATTTGATGTGTTCTACCGGTTAATAACTCAACTTCTAGTAGACTGTAGGTCCCATTGCTTGAAAGGACTTTATACTTTGTGTGTACAAACTTACTCTCATCACTGGACTTAGAAGAAATCTTAACCTTGTTGGTTGCTTCGTCTTTAACCAGATAGCCCTTGACTTGACCTTGGTCCTTCGGCTTTCCTGAGACAACCGCCATATAAAACTTGCCGATTTTTCTATCTCTCATCAAGGCATTGTATTCTTTTAAAGCAGAATAAGTCTTGCCAAATATCACAAGTCCAGAAGTATTTTTGTCCAGACGCTGGATAGAAGCCGGTTTAAAAGTTCTTGTAGATAGGTGTTTCAAATATACTTGAACTTTTGAAGACAAGGTATTCTTATACTCATTGGAATCCGGGTGGGTCAAAAGCCCTACCGGCTTGTTGACAATTAAGATATCATCGTCTTCATAGACCACATCCAGTTCAACGTCCTCAGCCGAGTATTGAACCAAGGGTTTCATAAGTTCTTCTATGGCATTGTCGTGAAGATGGATTTGTATCTCATCATCTAACTTAAGAAAATACTTTTCTTCAGCACGTTTGCCATTGACCTTGATTCTTTTTTTTCTAATCAACTTAAAAATATTTGTCTTGGTTGTATTGTTTAGGTATTTGGTTAAAAACCTATCCAACCTTTGATCCATTTCGTTCTCTGTTACTTTTATTACTCTCATTTAATCTCCATTAAAATTCTATTTCTATAATAGAAAAATCTATTGTTCTTACAAAGCCCAAGGACTCATAAACGCTTATGGCTGAAGCATTGTCGCTCATTACAGCCAAGATAGGTATATTGCCCTTAGATAAAATTTCTGCACATAAGGCAGAAACAATCATTTTTGCATAACCTTTTTTCCTATAATCACTGGAAGTATATATACCGCCAATTTGTGAAAAAGCTTGAATTTTGTCTTCTACAAAGCCCTGAGCGACCAAACGCTCTTGATCTTCAACCACCAGGTATTCACCTGTATGGACACGTTCTTCAATCCTTTTTTGCATTTGGTTAATGGTCATATGATTGCGTTTAAAGCTTTTTTCAATCTCCAAAAGGAACTTGATCTGCTTCTTAGCATCCATAAGACTTGCCTCTCTTACCAAAGGCGTTTCTTCTAAATCATGTTTGTCTAAAACCATGTACATGCTGTTACTATATTTATACCTTTTTACAGTCCTTTCAAACATTTGCCAAACCTTCTCTACTTGACCTTTAGGTCCTGACATAAAATCCGGCTTAAAATGTTTGACTGCTTTCAGTAAATCTACCTTCTTTGTAACATCATCATTTTTAAAATGCAGTAAAAATCTTTTATTATTGGTAAATACAAAGAGCCCTTCTAAAAGGCCTTCATCATTCATAAAGCCCAGAAAGGTACCCGCATTCTTATCTGATATGACATTTCGTAATCCATTTTTATCAAAAACCTTTGCAATTTCAATACATCCCCAAAAGTTATGATAAATATATTTAGAAACCATTTCATGGTCATTACCAGTCAATCTAACTATACTACTCATCTTTCCTCCATAGCCTTATTATACGTTATATTTAGCATCAAACCAACATGTTAAAAACATATTACTATGTGTATTTAATAGTGAATTTTCAAAGTGGATGTGTTATTCTTATAGGTGATTAGGAGGACATTATGGAAAAAGTAAAAGACTTTCTCTATGACATCAGTGATTTTGTTTTTTCACTTTTGATCATTGCTATTATATTTTTTGTTGTATCGTTTAAATTAACAGATACAATGCAGGTACATTTCTTTTCAAATTTAGGTCGTGATACAGCTGTAGATATGACAGATGCAACTCAACCATCACTGGATGATTTAGATGGTGAAGTAGTAACAACACCTGAAGTAACACCAGTCGAAGAAGAAACGCTCCCAGAAGAAACAGTAACTGATCCTGTGGAAGAAACACCAGTTGTTGTTGAAATCAAGGAAGTTGAATTTGAAATTGCTCCAGGTTCTCCAGGATTTAAAATTGCAACTAACTTAGAATCGGCAGGACTCATTGATGATGTCGATGTATTTATACAAACACTAGATGATTTAAACCTAGGCAACAAACTTAGAGCCGGCACCTTTAAACTCAATACAGGCATGACAGTAGAAGAGATTATTAAAGCACTTGCAGGACAATAAGAACTCAAGGCATCAAGCCTTTCGTTACTTATGAAAACCAGTTTTCATACAAATAAGAAACTTGAAGCTAAGCTTCAAGTTTTATTTTTTTCATTTCTTCACTTGTTAAGTCTCTAAATTCTCCTAGTTCAAGGCTATCATCTAATCTTAAACCACCAATTTGAATCCGTTTTAGATAAAGGACTCTTTTACCTCTCGAGGCAAACATACGCTTGACTTGATGGTACTTGCCTTCAGATATGGTCAACTCTATCTTTGAGATTTCACCAGATGACAGTATCTTTAAATCTGCCGGTTTACAAAGAGAATCATCTTTTAAAATTAGGCCTTCTGAAAAAGCTTTCACATCCTCTTCATCCACCCTTCCCTCTATGTGGGCATAATAGATTTTAGAAACATGCTTTTTAGGATTCATCAAATCATGGTTCCACTGGCCATCATCTGTAATCAAGAGCATGCCTTCTGTATCGATATCTAGCCTTCCGACAGGAAAGAGCTTTCGATTGCCATACCCATTAAGCAAATCAATCACAGTCTTATGGACTTTATCTTGTCTTGCTGATATAACATCTTTCGGTTTATTCATAATCAGATAAACATGCTTTTCGAAACTGATCAATTCACCATTTACACAAATTTCATTTTTGTCCGGGTCCACATTGAAACCGACTTTTCTAATTATGTCACCATCGACAGATACAAGGCCCTTAGTGATCATCTTTTTAACATCTGTTCTAGACCCCTTACCCATGTTTGATAAAAACTTATCCAGTCTCATGATAACCTCCACTGTGACGGGTAAAGATTTTTCAGTTTACCTGAAGCATACTTGCCCCAGCCAATAGGATGACCGTCCACACAAACTAGATTATAGCCTTTTTCACCATCACAGGAGATGGTTTCACATTTTAAATACTTGATGACTTCTATAGCATCACCTGAGAAGTTGATCGTTCTTTTAACCTGATCTTTCTTTAATGAAAGCGCCATAGCGTGAGAAGGCTCAAAACGGTTCTTTTTTAAGACACCTAAAAACCAACCATTTTTGACAACCTTTAGACCCGATAAGTCTAGTCGTTTAGAAGGCATTAAAAAGACCTTGTCCTTCACGACTCTAAACATGCCCTCTAAAGGCTCTGTAAGGTTTTCGTCCATAAAAGCTTGTAACAGTTCTGGCGGCTGATTAGCTGATTCATCTAATCTAATTTCTTCATAATCATCTTCATAAGTCAGCTTGGCAGCAAAATGACCTTCTCCATCTAATAAATGAGGATAGAGTCTGATAACTTCTTTCATATCAATGCCAGGTTCAAAGCCATGTTCTTTTTTCATGTCTACCAAAGACAGAGATTTTTTATTCATGGCATAACGGATCATGTCTTCATTTTCGTAAGTATTAAAGGTACAAGTTGAATAAACCACTTGCCCCTGGCCATTCAGGACTTCTAAAACATCATCTAGGATGGACTTTTGCATAGAAACACATGCCTCTACATCATAATCCTCATAAGCACTGATGGCATCATCATGTTTTTTAAACATGCCCTCTCCAGAACACGGGGCATCTATTAAAAGCTTGTCTACCTTATGATTTAAGACCCTTCTTATGTTTTCTTGTTTGTCATTGAGAACCACCAGGTTTCTAAGACCCATGAGTTCTGCATTACGAATCAAAGCCTTAAGTCTGTGGTTGTTGATGTCATTGGCAATCAAAACACCCGAATCCTTCATCATGGCAGCCATCTGCATGGTCTTACCACCAGGGGCTGCGCAAAGGTCTAGGGCTGTATCATTTTCATCAGGCTCTAAAAGAACAGCCGGCAACATGGCAGAAGGTTCTTGTATATAATAGAGGCCTGCAAAATAATGGGGATGTTTTGCCGGTCTTTCTTCTTCAATGTAAAAACCATCATCCGTCCATGGTATGGCCTTTAAGTCAAATGGTGTGATCTTTAAAAAGTCCTCTACAGATATCTTTAAGGTGTTTACACGAATCCCACGATGGGTTTTATGATCATAAGTGGCTAAAAAATCTTCATAACCATCTTTTAGTTGTTCTTTCATTTGCTCTATAAATTTAACTGGTAATTTCATACACTCTCCTGCTCTAATAGGCTAAAATGCAAATAGCAAGCGTTTTCCTCATGTTTTTTCCTGAAAACTTTTCTCTTTAGAAAATTTATATGGTATTATATATAAGGATTTGCTATCCTATTATACAATAAATAATGATACACAAAAATCGTTTAATCCAAACTTTTTTTGGTATGAATAAGGTGAATATGCCAATAGGCATTAGAAAATATAATTTAGGAGGTCAATTATGGCATTAGTTACGACTAAAGAAATGTTCAAAAAAGCTTATGAAGGCGGATACGCTATCGGTGCTTTCAACATTAATAACATGGAAATCCTTCAAGGTATCGTAGATGCTGCTGAAGAAACAGGTTCTAACGTTATCGTTCAAGTATCATCTTCAGCGTTAAAGTACGCTAGACCTACTTACTTAAAGAAGTTAGTAGAAGCTGCTGTAGAAGATTCAACTATCGATATCGCTTTACACTTAGACCATGGTGCAGATTTCGAAGCTTGTAAGACAGCTGTAGATTTAGGTTTCACTTCAGTTATGATCGACGGTTCTCACCACGATTTCGAAGGTAACATCGCTGTTACTAAAGAAGTTGTTGAGTACGCACACTCTAAGGGTGTTGTTGTAGAAGCTGAATTAGGTAGACTTGCTGGTGTTGAAGACGAAGTAAACGTATCTGCTGAAGATTCTTCTTACACAGATCCACAACAAGCTAAAGAGTTCGTTGAAAAAACTGGTGTTGATTCATTAGCAATCGCTATCGGTACTAGCCACGGTGCTAACAAATTCTCAGGAGAGCCAAAATTAGAGTTTGGTATCTTAAAAGAAATCATGGAATTACTTCCTAACTTCCCATTAGTATTACATGGTGCTTCTTCTGTTTATCCTGAAGCTGTACAATTATGTAACGACAACGGTGGCGAATTAAAAGGCGCTTGCGGTGTTCCAGATGAGATGTTAAGAGAAGCTAACAGATTAGGTGTTTGTAAGATCAACGTTGATACTGACTTAAGAATCGCATTCACTGGTCAAGTTAGAAAAGCTTTCAATGACAATCCTGCAAACTTCGACCCAAGAAAATACTTAGGTCCTGCTAGAGATGAGATCAAGAGAGTTGTTGCTCACAAGATGATCAACGTATTTGGTTCTAACACTAAGTAATTAAAATAACGACAGTTCAAAATGAACTGTTGCTTTTTTTTTACAAAATTACACCTAAGCCAATGCTGACTAGAACAATTAAAGGTGATGGTATTTTTTTCGATAAGAGTAGGATAACTGTTACAAGGGTCACCATCATGTTTTCTGGCGTAAAACCAGATTTTTGCATCATGATAATAGCTGATACTGAAATTAAACCACCCGCTACAGCATTGATGCCCATAAGAGATATTTTCACACCTTTTATTTTCTTTAAGTTTTCCCAGACTGGATAAACAAAATAGATAAGAAGCAGTCCAGGAAGAAAAATACCTATCCCACTTAAAACGGCACCAGCCACCTGATACAGACTTGAAAGACCTCTAGAGGCCATACCTCCCGCATAGGCAGAAAATGAGAACATAGGACCAGGTAGTCCCTGTACAAGGCCATATCCAGTCAGGAACTCTTGATTGGTCATAAATTCATTGATTTCGACCAATTCTGCATGCATAACAGGTATCACAACCTGACCGCCACCAAAGACCAAGTAGCCATACCTGTAAAAACTTTCAAACAAGTTAACCAGGTGATTATTTAAAGTCAACTTGAGTAATACCGCCGATAGGGCAAACACGGTAAAGACAATTAAGTATATCCATGGCGGATTCAGTTTGACCCGCTGCCACAAGTTGTCTTCCTTAGAGACCACTATACTGACTAGCCCCCCTATAATCAAGACCAAAGGAAAGATCCACGGTGCCCTGATAAAATAGGTGATGCCCCCACTTAAGACCATCAAAATGACAGTCATCTTGTTGGTTAGTACTTTCTTACCAATCCTGTAGGCTGCTACAACGATAAACCCCACTGCCATAGGTCCTATAAACCTAAGACTGTCATCTGAAATATTATAAGAAGCGAGTATGGTATATAGAAAAGATAAAATCGTCATCATGCTCAGTACCGGCAAAGCCCATACCAACATGGTTAAAAAGGCCAGTACAGGACCACCCATCTTGTAACCTACAGATACAATGGTCTGAGTTGATGTTGGTCCTGGTAAAATCGAACACAGGGCTATTAACTCAACCAGTTCTTCTTCTGAAAGATATGCCTTTTTTATGACAAGCTGGTCTGTATAAACACCATAATGAGCAGACGGTCCACCATAGGCACCTAAAGAACATATAAAAACATCTTTAAGAAATGTAGACCATTTCACTTTATTCATAAAAACCTCCTAAGTATACTATTATTGTATTCATTATCAACCATAAAATAGTATCCTTCAAGTCACTTTATGTTAAAAAAAAAGCGCAGGCTAGGCCTGCGCTTGATTATCTTGTTTCTGGTTCAGGGTACTCAGTATCACCTGTGTCCACTGTAACTGATTCAATTTTTTGCTCAACAACTGGTCTGTCCATAGCAGCAGTTTGAGTTTCTGCAATCTCATTTACAACGTCCATACCTTCGATTACTTTACCGAAAGCAGCGTATGAGCCATCTAAATGAGGTGAATCTTTGTGCATAACAAAGAATTGAGAACCAGCTGAGTTAGGCATTTGAGATCTAGCCATTGATAAAACACCAGCAGTGTGCTTTAATTGGTTGTCAAAGCCGTTCATTGAGAACTCACCCTTAATACCATAGCCAGGACCACCCATACCAGAACCTTCTGGGCAACCACCTTGAATCATAAAGCCTCTGATAACTCTGTGGAAAACTAAGCCATCATAAAAGCCTTTTTTGATTAATGAAATAAAGTTATTTACTGTATTTGGTGCGATTTCAGGATATAACTCTGCTTTAAACACCTTACCTGTATTCATTGTAACTGTAACTATTGGATTCATTTTGCCTCCTTAAGACTGTTGTCTTTCAAAGTGAACATCATAGCCATTCACTTCAAATAACTCATTAAATATATCCCATACTTCATACTTACCATAACGGTCCATTGTAGACGTCATAGCCAGCACTGCATGTTCCTCCATCTCCAAAGTATCTCTGATGATTTTCACATGCTTCTGAAGTTGGCTCTTCTTGATTTTATCATATTTTGTACCAACTACAATACCGTTGAAACCATAAGTCTTGATCCACTTGTACATTTCAACGTCCTCTGCCGTCGGCTTATGACGTAAGTCTACTAGAAGGATCACTTCTAATAGGTTCTTTCTTGTTTTTAGATAGGTCTCAATTATTGTACCCCAAGTTTTTTTCTGCTCTTTTGAAACCCTTGCATAACCATAGCCTGGTAAGTCAACAAGTGTAAACTTACCATCTATGTCAAAGAAGTTGATCAACTGAGTTTTACCCGGTGTTGAAGACGTTCTTGCAAGGTTCTTTCTGTTAAGAAGCATGTTAATCAGTGAAGATTTACCCACGTTTGATCTACCTACTACTGCAATTTCAGGTAGGTCACTTTCAGGATATTGTTCTCTCTTAACCGCACTGGTTACAAATTGACTCTTTTTAATCTTCATTTTAAGCCTCTTTTACTAAAGCATGTTCTAAAACTTCATCCATTGTTTTAACTGGAACCATTTCTACATTTTCTCTTACTGATTCAGGGATATCCTTTAAGTCCTTGATGTTCTCATGTGGGAACAGAACTTTCTTGATACCTGCTCTTTCAGCAGCTAATGTCTTTTCCTTTAAACCACCAATTGGTAAAACTCTACCACGTAAGGTGATTTCACCAGTCATAGCAACATCATTTCTTACAGGAATATCTGTAATTGCAGATAAGACTGCTGTTGCCATGGTAATACCTGCAGAAGGACCATCTTTAGGTGTTGCCCCTTCTGGTATATGAATATGAATGTCCATTTTTTCATGGAAATCTGATTCTAAATTGTACTTGTTTGAAATCGATCGGATGTATGACATACCTGCTCTAGCAGATTCTTTCATAACATCACCAAGTTGGCCTGTTAAAACAAGTTTGCCTTTACCGCTAAGCTTAGCCACTTCAATGTTTAAAGTTGTACCACCTACAGCCGTCCAAGCAAGACCCATAACCACGCCCACTTGACTCTTGTCTTCGATTTCGTCGTATTGATAAATCGGTTCATCTAAGAAAGTTTTGACTTCCTCAGGCACAACATCGATAAATTCTGTTTTGTTTTCAACGATTTCAACAGCAAGTTTTCTCATCAGCTTGGCAATTTTTCTCTCAAGCTCTCTTACACCAGACTCTCTTGTGTAGTTGGTGATGATCTTTCTTATAGCATCATCGTGTAGATCAAACTGCTCATCTACTAAACCGTGAACATCTCTTTGCTTAGACACAAGGTATCTCTTGGCAATTTCAAGCTTTTCACGCTCTGTATAACCCGATACCTGGATGACTTCCATACGGTCTAAAAGTGGTCTTGGAATGGTTGATAAGCTGTTGGCAGTCGTTACAAACATAACCTTTGATAAGTCAAAAGCAACTTCTAAGTAGTGGTCTGTAAACTCCTTGTTTTGTTCTGGATCTAGAACCTCTAATAAGGCTGACGCTGGGTCACCCCTAAAGTCAGAAGAAAGTTTATCAATCTCATCAAATAGTAAAACTGGATTCTTATAACCCGCTTCCTTGATGGCATTCATAATACGACCAGGAATAGCACCGATGTAAGTTCTTCTATGACCACGAATTTCAGCTTCATCTCGAACACCACCTAATGACATTCTGATAAACTTACGGTTAAGTGATCTGGCAATAGACTTAGCAATAGATGTCTTACCAACCCCTGGAGGGCCTACTAAACAAATGATTGGTCCCTTCATAGACTTGGTCAATTGCTTCACTGCAAGATATTCTAGTACTCTTTCTTTTACCTCTTTTAAACCATAGTGATCTTCATCTAAGATCTTTCTAGACTTAGATAAATCTAAAGAATCTTTTGTCATCTTACCCCATGGTAAATCAAGTATGTTATTCACATATGTTCTGATGACATTGGACTCAGCAGAGTTAGGTGCCATAAGTTGAAGTCTTTTCACTTCAGCTTCTAACTTCTCTTTTACTGATTTAGGTGCCTTCAGTTTTTTGATCTTGGCCTTTAACTCTTCGACTTCCTCATCTTTTGAATAATCTTCTCCAAGTTCCTCACGGATGGCCTTGATCTGTTCTTTCAAGTAGTACTCTTTTTGCATCTTGTTGATCTGGCTTTTTACCTTATCATTGATCTTTTTCTCTACTTGAATGATATCAATTTCTGTTAAGATATATTGATACAAAACTTCTAAACGAAGCTTTGGTGTAATCGCTTCAATTAGGACCTGCTTTTGGTCCATCTTCAATGAAATATTAGACGCTATAACATCCGCCAAACGACCACAATTGTCAATGGCTCTTACTGTTAATAAAACATCTGGTGTAATCTTTGGATTTAAGTCCACATACTGCTCAAATGTTTGTAAAACTGAACGTTTTAAGGCTTCACATTCCTTATCAATTTCAAAGTCTGTATCTGGGTACTCTTCAATCATAACCTTTAAATAAGGTTCTTCTTGAAGGACGTCTTTAATCTTTGCTCTTGAAATTCCCTCTACCAATACACGGATGGTATCACCAGGCAGTTTAAGCATTTGCTTAACCTTACATAGGGTACCAATTTCATGAATTTCATCAATAGTTGGATCATCTGTTTCTATACTCTTTTGTGTTGTTAAGAAAATCTTCTGATTTTGGATCATTGCTTCTTCTAAAGCCTTGATTGATTTTTCTCTACCAACATCAAAATGAATTACCATGTATGGAAAGATGGTTAATCCACGTAGGGGAATAACTGCTATTTCTCTTAAATTATTTTCCATAACTGTCTCCTCATTACTTGCTTAAAAACGAGTCCGAAGACTCGTTTCTAATTAAGATGCATTTTCATTGTTGTTATCTAATAGAAGTGTTGGTTGCTGATTGTTTTCAATCGTTTCTTTTGTTATTACACATTTTTTAACATCACTTCTTGAAGGGATATCGTACATGATATCCATCATGACTTTTTCAATGATACTTCTTAAACCACGCGCACCAGTTTTTCTTTCGATAGCCAGTTTGGCAATAGCTGCTAAAGCATCTTCATTAAACTCTAACTCAACTCCATCTAATTCAAATAATTTATGGTATTGTTTTGCTAAAGCATTTTTAGGCTCACTTAAAATTCTAACAAGAACTTCTTCTGTCAACTCATGAAGTGAGACCACAACTGGTAAACGACCCACAAACTCAGGAATCAAACCAAACTTCAGTAAATCCTGTGTCTCAAGCTTTTCAAGTAATGCACCAATTTCAAAGTCTTTTTTACTTCTAATTTCAGCACCAAAACCTAGAGCTTTCTGACCAGTACGCTTTTCAATGATTTTTCCAATACCATCAAACGCACCACCACAGATAAATAGAATGTTGGTTGTATCCAATTGGATAAATTCTTGATGTGGATGTTTCCTGCCACCTTGAGGTGGAACATTTGCTACAGTGCCCTCAATCATCTTAAGAAGCGCCTGTTGCACACCTTCACCACTTACATCACGTGTGATAGAAGGATTTTCTGATTTTCTAGTAATCTTATCAATCTCATCAATATAGATAATACCACGTTGAGCGGCTTCTACATCATAATCTGCTGCTTGAATAAGCTTCAAAAGAATATTTTCAACATCTTCACCAACATAACCTGCTTCAGTTAAAGAGGTAGCATCTGCAATAGCAAATGGTACATTTAAGATCTTAGCAAGTGTTTGTGCTAGAAGTGTTTTACCAGAACCAGTTGGTCCCATTAATAAAATATTAGACTTTTGAAGTTCAATGTCATCATCCATCTTATGATTGATTCTCTTGTAATGATTGTAAACCGCTACAGATAAGGCTTTCTTAGCACGGTCTTGACCAATAACATAATCATTAAGTGTTGTGTTGATCTCAGCCGGCTTAGGTAGGTTATCTATATCGAAATCATACATTTCCTCGACTTCTTCTGAGATGATTTCCTGGCAAAGTTCGATACACTCATCACAAATGTAAACATTTGGACCAGCGATCAATCTTTTTACCTGATCTTGAGACTTACCACAAAACGAGCATCTCAAGTGCTTCTTATCTTCATATTTTGACATATTGTCACCTCTTATCTTGAAGTAATCACCTTATCGATTAAGCCATATTCTTTGGCTTCTTCAGCACTAAGGAAATTATCTCTTTCCGTATCTTGACAAACCTTCTCATATTCTTGACCTGATCTTTCTGCCATTATACGATTTAACTTTTCTTTCATCTGAACAATTCTTTCAGCATGAATCATAATATCTGTTGCTTGACCCCTTGTGCCACCTAAAGGTTGATGAATCATCACCTCTGAGTTAGGTAAACAGTAACGCTTACCTTTAGCACCTGCAGTTAAAAGGAAGGCTCCCATACTAGCTGCCATACCAACACAAATTGTTGATACATCTGGTTTAATATATTGCATGGTATCGTAGATTGCCATACCGGCAGTAATCGATCCACCCGGACTGTTGATGTAAAGATGAATGTCTTTATCAGGATCATCAGCTTCTAAGAATAGAAGCTGAGCCACAACCACACTCGCTGTGTGATCATTGACTTCATCACCTAAAAAGATGATTCTATCTTTTAAAAGTCTTGAATAAATGTCATACGTTCTTTCGCCACGATTTGTTTGTTCTACTACATAAGGTATTGTTGCCATAGCTTAAACCTCCTTTTATACGGTTTTGTCTACTTTAACTTTGCATTATCTACTAAGAAGTCTACTGTTTTTCTAATAGCGATTGTATTCTTTATATACTCAAAATTATCAGCTTCAAACATTTTCTTGATTTGCTCAATGTCTTGTTTTTGTGCTTCAGCGTACTTTTCCATTTCAGCATTTAAATCTTCTTCAGTCGCTTCAATGTTCTCTAATTCTTTAACTTTTTCAATTACTAAGTTAGTCTTAACTCTAGTTAAAGCATCATCAGCCATTTGAGCTCTTAATTGCTCTACAGTAGTACCAGTTAATTCAAAGTACTTGTCTAATTGTAGACCTGAGTATTGTAATTGCATTTGGAAATCTCTTAACATATGATCAGTTTCCATATCGATCATACCTTGAGGAATTTCAATATCTACTAATCCAGAAACAGCCTCAATAACTTTGTCTCTTTGAGCTGCTTTATCAGCATTTTCAGCTTGCTCTACCATAATTCTCTTTAAGTCAGCCTTGTACTCATCTAAAGTATCAAACTCAGATACGTCTTTAGCAAACTCATCATCTAATTCTGGTAATTCTTTTCTTGAAATAGAATTAACTTTTACTTTGAAAACTACTGGTTGACCAGCTAAGTTTTCAGCTTGGTAGTCTTCTGGGAAAGTTACATTAACGTCAACATCAGCACCAACCTCAGCACCAACTAACTCCTCTTCAAAACCAGGAATAAATTGACCTGAACCGATTGTTAAGTCATGACCTTCTGCGGTACCACCTTCAAATTGCTCTTCACCTAAGAAACCAGCATAGTTGATGTTAGCAGTATCGCCGTTTTCAACTTTACCTTCTTCAATAGTAATCACACGACCATTTTGATCTTGAACTCTCTTAAGTTCTTCTTCTAATTGCTCATCCGTTACTGGGTTCTCAACTTTTTCTACTTCAATGCCTTTATAGTTATCAAGTTCGAATTCAGGCTTCACTTCTACGATAGCCTCTAACTCTACACCTGTTTCCATATTGATTTCTTTGATATCAACATCTGGTCTGTCAACAACGTCTAATTTTAACTCGTCGATAGCCTTTGGGTAGTGCTCGTTTAATAAGATGTTGATAGCTTCTTCATAAAATACGCCTTCGCCGTATTGCTTCTCGATGATGCTCTTTGGAGCTTTACCTTTTCTGAAGCCAGGAATGTTGAATCTTTTTCTTTCCTTTGTGTAAGCACTCTTCACTGCAGCGTTAAAATCTTCAACACTAGCCTTCATGCTTATTGTAACCTTATTATTTTCCTTTTTTAGTAATTCATAATTCATTGTTTATGATCCTCCTAGAATTTAGTTAATGTATATAAACGCCTCAAGAATTGCCGTACAATTCAAGACATAGTTATATCAATTTTAATTACCCATATATACTATCTCAAATAGGCTCGTATGTAAATAGATTTTACGTTTTTTTTATCACATAAAGGCTTGAAAACACTCAAATCCTCAAATCCTAGAAAACAAGTAGGAATTTCTATCTATATCTATCATATTACATGGTAAAAATAAAAGATAGGCAAAAGACATTTTTAGCCAAATTATCATTTCTACCGACACTCTAGATATTGTGTTATAATCAATAGGTAACTTATTTTAGTAAAGGAAGTTTTATGTCACTAATTACAGAAAACTTAGGATTTCAACTCAATGACGCACAGGCAAAAGCTGTTATGCATAAAGATGGCCCTGCCCTGGTACTGGCTGTACCCGGTTCAGGTAAAACAACCATTTTGATTTGTCGTACCCTTCATTTGATACACGACATGCATATTGATCCAAGGCGTATCCTGTCTCTGACTTTTTCAAAGGCAGCAGCCATTGACATGCATGAACGTTATTTAAGTTTATTTCCTAACTTCAATTATAAAATCGCATTCTCAACCATTCACCGTTTTTGTTATTCAGTGCTTTTAGATTACTTTAAAAGGGTCGGTAGAATGTATACCCTATTAGAATCAAAAGAATCGCCAATTAAGAAACAACAACTCTTAAAAGAGATTTTTTATAATGTCAATCATGCCTATATGAATGAAGAAACTTTTGAAGACCTTTCTTCTGCCATTGGCTATATCAAAAATATGATGATTGCACCTGAAGATCATGAAACGCATATCGAGAATTTCGACAAGATCTTTACCGCTTATGAAGATTATAAGAAAGAACACCTGCTAATGGACTTTGATGATATGCTGACCATGTGTCACACCTTATTTGATAAGAAGCCTCAAATTCTTGAATACTATCAAAGTAAGTTTGACTACATTCAGGTTGATGAGTGCCAGGACACATCCAAGGTCCAACATGCCATCATCAAACAGCTTGCAAGTAAACACCACAATGTTTACATGGTAGCTGATGATGACCAGTCTATCTATGGCTTTAGAGGTGCTTTTCCTCAGGCCATCATCAAGATCGACGACCATTATCCAAACACAGAACGTTATCTTTTAGGGACCAACTACCGTTCAGCTAAAGACATTGTTTCATTATGTGATAAGGTCATATCAAGCAACTCAGTCCGTCATGACAAGGTCTTCAGTCCTTTTAAGACCCATGACAGTCATATGAGATTGGTTTATACCGATACCACAGAAGAACAAGTCCAGTTTATTGTGGACGAACATAAAAAAGCAGATGGTTCTGAAGCCATCCTCTTTAGAAACAACATCTCACTTATTCCACTTGCGGATAAGTTAAATAAAGAAGACATTGATTTTGTCATCAAAGACAACAAACACCACTTCTTTAACAACTGGTGTACCTTTGATATCCTGTCTTTTATGAAATTGGCCATGGTACCAAATGATTTAGAAGCCTTTGAAAAGATCTACTACAAGATGAATGCTTATATATCCAAAGCCCAGGTTCAGTACATCAAGGACCATTACAACGGCATCAATGTTTTTGATATCTTATGTCAAATGCCTGGTATGGAGAAGTTTAAACTTCAAAACATCAGAAAGATCAAGGCCAACTTTGAATACTTATCTTCATTGAAGCCTGATATCGCCATTGATTTTATAGAAGATGAACTCAATTACAAACAGTATCTGAATGACCATTGTAAAAAGAACAACCTGTCTATAGAAGCCCAGAACAAGATCTTGGATATTTTAAAGGTACTGGCTTCAGACACAGACAGTTTGGTTGGCTTTTTAAACAGGCTAGATGATTTAAAGAAAATCCTATATACGGCTTCAACCAATAAAAACCCCCATGCCCTTAAGCTCTTTACCATGCATGGTTCTAAGGGACTGGAATTTGACCATGTCTATATCGTGGATATGGACGATCATATCTTCCCATCTAAGTATGCAGTGGACTTATATGACCGTGGTGATAAAAGCCTATTCGAAGAAGAAAGACGCCTCTTCTATGTGGCCCTATCGAGAGCCAAGACTAAGCTGACCCTTGTACAGACCAAGTTTAGAAACGGTGGCTACAACAAGGCCTCTAGATTTGTAAAGGAATACACCAAAGCTGCAGGTCAGTCACTCAAGACAGAGCACTACAAGCTTGAAAGACGCATGAGCTTAGACGGTTTTGAAATCGGCGATGAACTCCTGCACACCTCTTTTGGTGTAGGTACACTGGTAGATATCGACAACGACAGAATCATGATTGAGTTCAAAGATTCTACCAAGGTCTTTTCAACAGACATCTGCTTAAACTCAAAAATAATCATGAAAATAACCTAGAGGCCTGGCCTCTAGGTTTTATTCTACAGATATTTCTATCCAATCCATGTCAAGAATATGACCCGTATTGTAACCATAGCCGTGCATATACAAACGGACGCGGTTATCTGTTAGGGCTGTTGTTTCTACTGAATAAACTTTGTCATTCAGTTTATAAGTTATTTTATTTGTAACAGTATCATAAATAAGCTCTTCTTCAAACCATTCATCAAAGATAGGCTCTGCCAGTTCATAGTTGTTGTTATACTCCCAAGTTCTAGGCAGTATCCTAAAAACATTGTTGCCTGGTCTAGATGATTCTTCAAAGGAATGCACATACTCAATCAGTACAAGCCCATTACCCAAAGTGGTTTGGTCATTGTTAAGTGCTGATGGAATCAAACCTTCATCTTTAGTTTCTAATAGGGCCATACCACCTGTAAAGTGGTCATTGGCATAAGTCATTTTAGTCCTTCTCTTAACCGTCAAAACATTCCCTGCCTGAAGCTCTATAGGCGCAGATAAAAGAATGGGACCTTGATCTACGTCATCCACCTCTAATCTTAAGATACCGTTATTCAATTTTGCCTTGTCATAGGATGAAAAATAAGTTTTCCATTCACCGACATACCAGAAATCTCTATCCAAGTCGTCAAAGTCATCTTTTAAATAAAAAGACGGCAATTCCGCTTCCTTATCACTGGTGAAGTAATAAACCCCAAAAGCGAAGGCGATAAAGACAATGAATACCAACAGTTTTCTCAAAATAACTCCTTAAAAGAATGAAATTATAAATGACATAATAGGCATAGCTGCCATAGCCACAGCCAATGTGAGTGCAATAATTCTTGCTGTCTTTCTGCTCATACTTCCTCCTACTCCTTAATCCATAATCTCAAGTCTTCTACAACTTGTTCATAACAATTTACCAAAGACATCCTAAAGCCAGTTTCATAAACCTTTCTCTTAGCATCTTTAAATAAATTCTTTAGTTCTCTTACTTCTATTCTATCACTGGCATCCCCAATTTCTAATACCAGAATTTTACCCTTATAACTTTCAAAATCAGATGGATTTAGCTCATAAGACATCCAGAACTCACGAACATTGTCATAAATCATCCGCATGCGTTCTTGAGAGGTTTCTAGAAGGGCCTGTTTATAAAGGGCTTCCCAGAAATGTCTGTTTTCATCTAATCCTAGTTTTACATCTTCTGCAATCCGCCTTGATAAAGATTGATGCATGCTCTTTTCTGAGAAAAACCTAAAGGTTTTATCCAGTCTCTTATAAGATTTTACAAACTTCTTTACCAGCTTAGGATTGATCTCTGATGTTTTTGTTTCACTGTCAAGCATGGCTATACCAGCTACCAAATCAGGTGCCATCCTTGTCATTATTTGAGCCACTATGCCACCAAAGGAATAACCGAAGATATACAGTTTTTCCGGTGATATGCTTCTTGCTAATTCTAAAAACCCTTTACTCTGAGTTTCTAAGTTCACACCAGCTTGATAATCTGGTACAATCACACGAAAGTTTTCACTTAAGCTAAGCATATATCGATAAAATGTTATTGCATAACCATTACTTGAAGGCAAAATCATAATGACTGTGTCTGAATCACCGACATCATAATAAGTCAAACAATGGTCACCTTGGTCAAAGACTTTCTGCGGCTCGTCATTTAAAAATGTATTCAGCTCACTTTTAAGGTCTTCCTCGGCATACTCAAATAGACTTTCATCAATTTCTTTCATCTATTACTCCAATCTACTACTACTTATTATAGCCTAAATTGCAAGTAAAAAAAAGGATGGCTTAGCCATCCTTAATATATTATTTCTTTATAATCTTCTCTACTCTTGGCGCTCTGATTCTGTGAGCTTCAGGTAGATCTGAACCAGCAAGTGGTCTAACGTAGTTAACGAATGCTTGAGTAACACCGTTTCTTTCTTCGTTAATGAACTCATCTGGCATGTGCTTAGTCTTAGCAGCAATCATTTCAAGTGGTACTAATTTGTAATCTACAGCATAGTCACCGATTCTCTTGATAACAATTGAACCATCCACATTGTCCCAGATAGCAAATTGAGCAGCTTTTTCACCAACTTCTCTTGCTTCTCTTTGGTCAACGTCAGAAACACAACCTAAGAATGATCTTTGTAAGTAACCGAAAGTATCTGAACGAACACGGCTGATACCTAAGTTGTTCTTAACTTCTTTAACAAGTAAGTCACCTAATGCGCCTGTACCTGATAACTGAACATTACCATGAGCATCTTTCTCAATGTTATCCATTAACTTAGTGATGATTGCAGTACCATCAGCATCTTGAATACCTTCTGAAACAGCTACGATACAACGACCGAACTTCTCATAAGTATCTTTAACGTCTTTAAGGAACTTGTCCATTTCAAAATTTACTTCTGGTAAGTAGATTAGATGTGGACCATCGTCTGGATATTTCTTACCTAAGATAGAAGCAGCAGTTAAGAAACCAGCATGTCTACCCATAACAACACCAATGTATACGCCTGGTAAAGCTCTGTTATCTAAGTTAACACCAGCAAAAGCTTGTGCAACGAATCTAGCAGCAGAACCGAAACCTGGTGTATGGTCATTTTCAACTAAGTCGTTATCAATTGTCTTAGGAATATGAATTGCTCTGAATTCGTAGTTAGCTTTTTTTGCTTCATCATTTACAATTCTTACTGTGTCAGATGAATCGTTACCACCTACATAGAAGAAGTATCTGATATCGTGTGCTTTCATCACATCAAATAATTTTCTACAGTAAGCTTCGTCTGGCTTAACTCTTGTTGATAATAAACCTGATGAAGGTGTTTGAGCTACTAACTCTAAGTTGTGAGTTGTTTCTCTTGTTAAGTCAACAAACTCTTCATTCATAATACCTTCCACACCATTTACTGCACCATAAACAGCAGTAACTTGTGGAAACTTTCTCGCTTCTAAAACAGCACCAACCATCGATTGGTTGATTACAGCAGTTGGACCGCCACCTTGAGCGACCAATACTTTACCTCTTAGTTCCATAAGAATCCTCCAATGTATATAATTTTAATTTTGATCAACATTAGAGGGACGCATATCGTCCCTATAGCGTTTTCTGTACCCACTATAGATTATATAAAGATTTGTACTTGTTTGTCAAATATTCTACGTAATATTTACTGTCGAAACGTTTTCCTGTTGCAAGCTCAATTATTTCCTCTGGCGTTTTTAATGAACCATGCACATGAATATGTTTATGGAGCCATTCATTAACATTTTTGTAATCACCTTTTTGTAGGTCGCCTTCGAAATCCACTGCCTCTTGTAGGTAGTAGGCAAACTGAGAAGCATAAGCTGAACCGATAGAATAAGTCGGGAAATAGCCAAATAAACCAAATGACCAGTGAACATCTTGTAAAACACCAAGTTCATCATTTGGTACATCCAAACCTAGGTAGTCCTTATATTTCTTGTTCCATAATGCTGGCAACTCATCTACACTAACTTGACCTGTCATAATGGCCTTTTCTATTTCATATCTTATTATAATATGAAGTGAATAGGTAAGCTCATCTGCTTCAACTCTGATAAATGAGTTTTCAACCTTGTTGATACCTGCGTAGAAATCCTCTAATGTGACATCTTTTAATTGCTCAGGGAAGAATGCTTTTAACTTAGGATAGTAGTGTTCCCAAAAGGCCTTTGATCTACAAATGATATTTTCATACATTCTTGACTGAGATTCATGTATCCCTGAAGATACCCCCGTATCTAAGCCAGTAAACTGTAAATCTTCATTGATGTTTTGCTCATAAATAGCATGACCACCTTCATGGGCAGCAGAAAAGACAGCTGATGTCATTAAGTTTTCAAAGTATCTAACTGTTAATCTAACATCATTTACATTCATGCCATTTGTAAATGGGTGAACCGATTCTTTAACTTCACCGGCATCGTAATCAAAACCGAGATCGTCCATCAACTGAATACAAAATGCCTTTTGATCTTCTATAGGAAATGATCTTGTTAAAAATTCTGTATTATAAGCAAGCTCTGTTTCATTAATGGCTTTAACTAATGGCACGATTGACGCCTTTAAGTTATCAAAGTACTCATCTAAGATCTCTACGGTCATGCCTTCTTCGTAATCATCTAAAAGCGGGTTGTAAGGATGGTCTTTATAACCTCTGTAGTCTACAAACTTCTTTTGATAATCGATGATTTCACCTAAGACATCTTTAAACATTGAATAGTCTTGGGCTTCTTTGGCATCTTCCCAAATAATCTGTGACTTGGCTTGAAGCTCTGCATAAGCTCTGGCCTCGTCTTTAGGAATCTTTGTATTGTTGTCGTAAGTCTTCTTGCTAAGTACAACCATACGTCTGGTCACTTCATCTAATTCATCCATATGGTCTAGAAGGATATCCAGTAAATCTTTCATCTCCTGACCTGTTTGGATTTCAAAAGACTTCATGGTATAGATACCGATCATTTTGGCCCTGTAGCCCATGCCTTTTTTAGAACCGCCAGTTGACATATCCCAGTTGAGCATGGCACCAGCAACACCATAGGCAGCAAGTGTTTCTTTTAATGCTTTAAATTCTGCAATTTTCTCTTGTAAATTCATAATATACCTCCATCTTAATTAATGCCCATTCAAGACTCATTATAACACATAATTTTTGGGATTGAGTATTATGAAAGACTGTGATATACTTGTAAAAGCTAAAATTAGAATTCGAGGTGAAAGTATGTCAATTTATAAGGCGTGGACTGATTTATCAGACCAACAAACAAGCCAAGAAGCTTACAATAAGTTCTGGCAAGACTATTTCGTAAAAGAGCAAAAGAACTACGAAATGATCATTGAAGCAAAAGAAACAGCTCTTAAAGGACCAATCGCAGAGTTAGCTGAGAAGTTCTCAATGACAACTTCTGAGTTTGCAGGTTTCTTAGATGGTATCAACACATCTTTAGAAACTGAATTAGATTTAGAAGCTTTAGAAGAAGCATCTGAAATCGATGCGACAATTGTATGGGATAAGTTATACTACAACATGTTAGTGGCTAAGGCTGACTGGTTATATGGTATTCCTGCTTGGGATGGTATCTTCACAGAGGAAGAAAGAAAAGCTATCAGAAAGCAATACAACAAAGACCACACAGTTGTTAAAGGCGATAAGATCGGTAGAAACGATCCTTGTCCATGTGGTTCAGGTAAAAAATATAAGAAATGTTGCTTAAATAAAGAAGCATAAGATTTAAGCTATCCCAGCGGGATAGCTTATTTTTATAAAAAAAAGCCAATCTAAGATTGACTTATAACTTTGATTCAATTATTTTAAAGACTTCTTCTCTCAGTAGGTATGAATCTGCAGATTCATACTGTGTTGAAGAAACCGGTTCTGATACTGTTACAGTAACTTCAGCAGGCTTGATCTTCATGGATCCTTTTTTCATAATATCGTATGAACCAGAAATGGTAACTGGAATAATTCTAGCTTCTGCCTTGGTCGCTAGCTTAAATGAACCAGGCTTAAACTCGCCCATCTTACCATCAAGACTTCTTGTACCTTCAGGAAAAATAACCAGTGCATAACCCTCTTTAACCACATTGATGCCTTCCTTGATAGCCTTAAGCGCTGCTCTTGGACTTGTTCTGTCCATAAAGATACACTTTAAAAACCTCATCCAGCCACCAACAATAGGAAAGTTTTCAGTTTCTTTTTTAGCAATGAAACCTTTTGGTCTTTTTAAATAGCCAAGCATGATTGGAATATCAAAGTTGGATTGATGATTGGCTACAAATACAATGGGTCCTTCATCAGGAATATTTTCTTCACCAACAACCTTTACACTTGAACCAGACATCTTAACCATAGACTGTGCCCATTTCTGAACCAAAGGCTGCATTTGATCTTGGATGTTTTCACCCTTTTTGTCTTTAGACTTAAAGATAAAGTATCTTGGTAGTACAGCAATTTGATACAACCAGAAATGAATAAACCAAATAAGAGTTCTCATTATTTCTCCTTCTTGTAATTGTATAATCTTCTCTTATCTAAAACCCAGATAGGACCTGTAAATTCACCAGGATTGGTATCTCTATAAGCCAGTTCCATATCGTACATTCTAGCATCAATCATATCGATATAGTGAAGTAGTTCACCTTCAGGCAACATAGGCTTTTTAGGTGATCCGAACTCAGGCTCGTAGTGATGTGAAAGTACCAGGTGCTGAAGAACAAGTGATAACTCTTCATCTATGCCAAGCTTTTTAGACATTTCATCAATCTTTTTAACACCCATGATGATATGGCCCAGTAGTTGACCTTCTCTTGAATACTCAGAAACAATACCTAAATCATCTGATACCATTTCATTGATTTTCTCCATATCATGTAAGATGATACCTGAAATCAAAAGGTCCTCATCCACATGTGTATAAACTTTACATAAGGCCTTACCCGTTTCGATCATACGCTTTAAATGATATAAAAGACCTGATCTGATGGCATGGTGGTTAGACTTAGCAGCAGGTGCTGTTAAAAGCTTTTCGCTGTAGTCTTCTACAATGGCCTTTAAAAGAATCTTTAACTGATCGTTTTTAAAAGCATCTATAGTTTCCATTAACTCATTCATCATGTCTTCAGCCTTAAATGGTGCTGAAGGCACATAGTCTGTGATGTCGATTTGATCTTCTTCACCGACTAAACGGATGCGTGTCACCTTAAGCTGCATCACATTTTGCCATGAGGTCACATTACCTCTGACCTTTACAAGGATACCTGTTTGGTACATATCCTCATAACCGTCTTTTACATCCCATAACTTAGAATTGACTTCCCCTGTCTTATCAGCCAGGGTAAAATCCAAGTATTTTTTATTGTTACTAGAAGTCTTTACATTCAAGGCCTTGATGATAAAGTAGCCTTGAATCTCTTCTCCAACTTCAAATTCAGCAATTTTCTTTTCTAACATGTTCTACTCCATTATTTCTTGTTCTTATTAACCAATCTTATTGCACCTAAAGCACCATCAACAATCAACTGTAAAACGATACCTATTCCAATAAATATTGAAAGTGTTTTTCCAAGTTCCAATAAGGCCGGTACGAATACCATATCTACTGGTAAAAATTCTGTTGTCACTGCCCTGTATTTGATCAGCGACATCACAATACCGACTGCAGAAAAACCAAATAAAAAGAACTTTTTCATAACCAAAGCTGAAAAGACACCCAGGTAAACAGCAAAGAAAATAAATAAGCTGACCTTATAAGACATCTCTGTTGTAGGAAAGAAATGTGGAAATGGTGTGAACTCTGTAACAGCTTGCATATTAATGGATGACATATAGTATCTAGTAATAAATGCAAATATTATTGCGAGCATAATGGCAACAACAGCTTTTATTAGTTTCATATAATTTCTCCTTCTATTTTTCTAACTTTTCACATTATACTATAAATCCTTGCTTTCCCAAAGGTTGAACCTTAAATTTTAATATAATTATCACACACTTCTTTTGATTATTTTCCCATTTGTCGGGTATCATTGTGTTAGGAGGCTATCTAATGGAAACAACAAAGCGAACAGTACTGTATGTATCTGACAATAAATTTATGCATGTCGTAATAAAAGACACCCTTAAGCCACACAATATTTCTGTCGTCAGTGTTTACTCTGGCGTTGAAGCACTACAGATTCTAAAGGACTTAAAACCAGATTTGATTTTAAGTGATATTGACATGCCCGGCATGTCAGGTATCGATCTTTGCAAATCCCTCAAAGATATGGAAGACTATAAGAAGATACCTGTTGTCATCTACTCGGGTTCTGAAAATGATGAAGACATTGAAAGGGCCTTTCTGGTCGGTGCCAAAGGCTATATCATCAAGAAGTATCATAGAGAAGTCTTGGCAGAAAAGATCATACACTATATCCGCTAGCAATCATGTGATTGCTTTTTTTCTTGACTTGACACCTAGTGTAAGGTTTATAGTGTTAAAAAGGAAGGTGAACTATATGAAATATTCTGTTGCTAATTATGTATTCGATCAAGTACCATCTATTCGATTTGGTATTATTGTTGGAAGTGATATAAAAAATTCGCCAACAAGTCAAGAAGACAGTGACCTATTAAAGGAAGCGGAAGTAAATTTAAGAAGCCTAGTAGCGGTTGAAAATCTCAAGACCCACGGCAACTATCTTAATTACAGACAGGCCCTAAAGGCATTTGATATCAACCCAAACAAGTACATGAACTCTATTGAAGCCATGTCAAAGCGAGTTTTAAAAGGTGGAAGCTTACCTAGAATCAATGCCCTGGTAGACCGTTTAAATGCCATTGCCCTTAAGTATCAGATTTCACTGGGTGGTCATGACTTAAAGGATATCCATGCAGATTTAAGTGTAAGAAGATCAAGCTCTGATGATATTTTCTTACCTTTTGGTCAAACTGAGTTTGAAGCCATGCCTCAAGGTGAAATGATTTTTACATCTGGTAATGAAGTTCAAACACGTTACTGGTTATGGCGACAATCTGAACTTGGAAAAATGACTTTAGATACCAACCAAGTATTTTTTCAAATGGTAGGTTTTGATGCGAATCTAGAAAAGGCTATTGAGGAGACTGAAAACTTAATCAGAGAAAGGTTTGGCGGCAACTACAAGACATTTATAGTTGATAAGGAAATAAGATCAATTGAATTTTAAAAGCCTAGGGCAATTGCCCTAGGCTTTTTTATTACTTAACTTCTACAGTTACGTTTTTCTTAATTTCATCTACTTTAGCTAAGTAAACTTGTTGTTGCTTTTGTAACAATACAGTGTTAGCAATTTCTTCTTTAGCTTCTTCTAAAGTCTTTTGAGAAGCTTCTTGCTTGTCAGTTACCTTGATGATGTGGAAACCAAATTGAGTTGGTACAACACCACTTACTTCATTTACATCCATAGCAAATGCAGCATTTTCAAATTCAGGTACCATACGACCTCTAGTGAAGTTACCTAAGTCACCACCATTTTGAGATGATGGACAAGAAGAGTATTCCTTAGCAGCATCTTCAAATGACTTGTCGCCTTTTAATTCTTCAAGAATTACGTTAGCTTTTTCTTCAGTATCTACTAAGATGTGGCTAGCTGTTACAGACTCAGGGTTACTGAACATTGCAGCATTTTGACCATAGAAATCTTCGATTTCCTTGTCTTCTACTTTAACAGAATCTAAAAGTGTTCTGATAGCAAATTGCTTGATCATGTTCTCTTTAACAAACTCAAGCTCTTGTACAAATTCTTCAGTTTCATCAAGCTTGTTTTCTTTACCATCGATTAAGAATAATTCTTGGTGAATAAGCTCGTCTAATAATTGTTTTTGACCCTCTTCAGATTGAAATTGCATTGCTCTTTGTGGACCAATTTGTTGTAACAATGTATCAAAATCAGACTGACGAATTTCTCTGTCACCAACTAAGGCTAATACTTTATTTTCCATTATATTTTCTCCTTTAAAATTTGTCTTCTACAAAAGTTAATACTATCAGATAAAACGCCTTTTGTCTACTGGTCTATCAAGCCTAATTTTGTCATGACTTCAACAAGTTTCACTGTGTCTATCGGCTTAACTGCATAAGCCTCAGAACCCAGTTCATACGTCTTAAATATACCTTCTGGATCATTGAGGGCAGTGGTCATGATGATCTTGGTTCTATCCTTCTTAGATATGTTTCTTTCTTCCTCCAAAAGACGGATGGTTTTTAATGCTTTTACACCATCTACTTCTGGCATCATAATATCTAGACATACCAAATCATAATACTGTCCTGACTCTAATGCTGAAAGGAATACCTCAATCGCTTCCATTCCATCAACGGTTACATCACATTCTCCAAAGGTCGATAAAAATTTATATAAGAACTTGCGGCTTACATAGTCATCTTCTGCGATTAAAATTCTCATTTTATTTCGACTCCTTTCAACGTTTGATTGCTGTTTTCATTGATATACTCAATGATTTTATTATAACTGACATTTATTTTTTCATCATCTTCTTTTCTGATATTCATCTCCAGGTTAAAAATCAGCTTTCTAAGAGACTTGAGTCCAATAGATGTGACGAAATTCTTAAATGCATAAGATCGTTCTTCTAGTTTTTCATACTGGCTTCTTGATATTGAAAGAGCAATATACTTAAGCTGCATGTTGATTTTATCAAAGTTGTCTATCAGTATTTTTCTTTCATCACCTGAATTATCACTAGATTTAAGCTTAGACAGGATATCTGATATGGCCTTGTCATGAGACTTCTTGGTCTTTAGATGCCTATCCAAAGTTTGATAAAACTCATCTAGATCTATTGGCTTTGAAATATAGTCATTCATGCCCTTTGAGATAAACTTTTCCTTGTCTCCCTTGATGGCATAAGCCGTAAGGGCGATAATAGGAATGTTTTCCTTGTCTTTTTTCCTAATAAGCTCAGTCGCTGTTATACCATCCATTATCGGCATTTGAATATCCATTAGGATCAGATCAAACCTGCCTGACTCAAAGGTATCAACAGCCTCCTGGCCGTTGGCAACAAGTGTGATGCCATAGCCCTTTCTCTTTAATAGTCTCTGGGCAAGCTTTTGGTTGATGGCATCATCTTCTACTACTAAGATGTTAAAGCCAACACCCTTGGTATCTGCATCAATGATTTTTTCCTTGGTCTGACTAGAGATATCTCCAGAACACTTTCCGAGTGGAAGTTCTATTGTAAAGGTGGTCCCTTTACCGTAAACTGATTCAAATTCAATGGCGCCGTTCATCATTTCAACCAAACGTTTTGTGATGTTCAGTCCTAAACCTGTACCACCGAACTTTCTAGTAATAGACCCATCTCCTTGAGAGAAAGATGAAAAGATCTTTGACTGGTGTTTTTCCTTGATTCCTATGCCGGTATCTTTGATTTTAATAGACAGCCATTGTTCCTTGTCCGTTTCTGATTTTACATCTATATGGCAAGTCACAGAACCAAACTCTGTAAACTTAATGGCATTGCCCAGTACATTGTTAATGACTTGAGTGATCCTGACATGGTCACCTATTAAGCAACCCTCTATGTCATCTGAAACCAAGTAGTTAAACTGAACTTCTTTTTCATTGGCTTCAACTTTAAACGGCAGTGCAATTTTTCTAAAGATCTCCTTGGTGTTGAAGCGTTGATTTTCAAGAGGCATCTTACCCGCCTCTATCTTAGAAAAATCTAAAACACCGTTTATGATTTTTAGGAGGTTCTCAGCACTGTGCTTGATCATCTCTATGTTGTCTTTTTGCTTTTTATTAGGTTCTAACATCAGAGATACATTGGCCATGCCGATGATACCGTTAAGAGGCGTTCTTATTTCATGACTCATATTTGCTAAAAATTCACTCTTGGCATTATTGGCAGCGATGGCAAGTTCTCTTGACTTGATCATTTCCTGTTCCGTCACACGTCTTTGGGTCACATCATGTCCAAATAAAAGAAGTGAGACTTCATCGTCATTTAATATGTATTTCATGATGACTTCTAACCAAATAGCATGGCCTTCATGGTCTAAAAACCTGATTTCAAACTTTAAGTCATCTCTTGACTCTATACACTTTTCCATCATACGTGACATGATTTCTTTGTCCTGCCTATGAATCAAATCATAGATGGTTTTGTCAGAAAAGCCTTCTAAATCATAACCCAGCAGGGTCTTGTAAGATGGACTGTAATATTCAAGGCCTCCTTTAGGATTGATCTGAGTAATGGTGTCATGCAGGTGGTCTGTAACGAACCTAAGCTGCTTTTCATTTCTAACAATGGTTTTGGCCATTTCACGTTTGATGGTCACATCTTCAAAAGCCAGAACAACAAACTTCTTTCTAGAAAGGGTCATAAGCTCAGCATGAACCTTTAACCACCTCTTAGAATCTTTGTTTTTTGACACAGCAAATGAAAACTCAAAGTCTTGGATTCTCTCCTTTTCATCAAGGACTCTTTGCACCAGCTGAATGGTCGTTGCAATCTGTGGCTGATCTGCCAGATTGGTTAAATCCATAGAACGCTTTAAAGGAATCCTTAAGATGTTTTTACATTCATCATTGACCTGCAAGACCCTAAAGTTATCTGATACCGTGACGATACCGACTGGGATGGTATTGATGATGGTAGAAAGTTTCTTTCTTTCATCAATAAGCATCTGTCTGGAGTTTTTCTCAAAGGTGATGTCCTTTTCAGAAACCACATGATTAATCACGTTGCCTACCACGTCTCTTAATGAAACAATGGAAACATGGTACCACCGGTCATTGTATTTAGACCTTAACTCACCAACCCAGTAGTCCTTCTTATTAAGGACACTGACTATCCTGTCCTTGTCATCATGACTGATTGAGTAGCCGCATTCCTTCCAGAAGTTACAGGACTTTAAAACAGTGTCATAGTTTTCTTTGGCCTTGTCGTTCATATATTCAACCATCCACTCATGGTCTGTTATAATCACGGAATCTATGCTGTTTTCAAAGGCCTTTTTAAACTTTTCAAGATCATGTTCTATGTGTTTTAACCTGTCGATGTTCTTAAAGAAGATAACTGCACCAACCAATTCCTCCTCTATAATGGGTGATATAGAAGCTGATACAAAAATACATTTTGAATGAAAGGTCTTGATACAGGTCTCCTTTTTTAGACCACTCGAAAGTCTGTCTTCAAGGACATCTCTTAGGATTTGGTCATAGACTTCTTTTGTATAGTAGTCATGAATCCTAAAAATGTCGAAAACAGATTCACCTACCAGGGTTTCTTCTGACCCTAAAAGGTCATAAGCACTCTGGTTCATATAGGTGACTTTATAAGACAAATCATAAATGATAACACCATCTTTAGCATGATCAAGAATCTTATTTTGCCTAAGTATATTCTTATCCATAAATCACCTATACTATTAGATCCATTAACAGTGACTGACAATCCACTAAGAGGACGATTTGATCACCATGTTTTCCTATACCTGTTAAGAAATTTTCTTCCTTGTCTTCGAAGGTCGACGGCACGGTTACTTCAGCGATATTCACCACCTCTAAAACCCTATCCACAACAACGCCAACAGGCATGTCTTCCATCTTTATTACAACAATACAAGTTCTGTCATCGTAATCAATGGCTTCTTGATAAAATCTCAAACGTATATCAATTACCGGAATAATTTGCCCTCTTAAGTTGATAACGCCTTTTAAGTATGCCGGTTGTGAAGGTACATAAGTGACGTCCTGGATGCCGATGATATCATCCACAACATCTATGGCAATCCCGTATGCATCTTCACCTATGGCAAATGTTAAATATTTATTTTCATCTAGTTCAAGCATTTTATTGTCTTCCATATTAACCTCTTACCATCATAAAACCAGATGGGTCTAGTATCATACTGATACTGCCATCACCTAATAAAGCAAATCCTGATACACCTGAGATACGCTTGATGTATTTAGATAAACTCTTTACAACAACCTGCTGCTCTCCTACCAGTTCATCTGCTAAAAGAAGGACCTGCTGACCGTCGTGTTCGATCATAACAAAAATGCCTTGGTTGTTGTGTTGATCACCTTCTATTTCATAATACTCCGTCAAACGAATGAGCGGATGACAGACACCTCTGACCATAATCATCTCTTGCCCTTCAGGGTCCTTGATGATGTCATGCTGGTCTGCTATAAAAGATTCTTTGATAGACATAATCGGTAAAGTGAAGATGGATTTACCGACTCGCATCATCATACCGTCTACAATGGCTAAGGTCAGTGGAATCAAAATAGATATCTCAGTCCCTTTGCCCTGTTCACTTTCTATGACAATAGAACCACCTAAGGCATCGATGTTCTTATTCACAACATCCATACCAACACCTCTACCAGAAAATTCTGACACCTCTGTCTTAGTAGAAAAGCCTGCATTCATAATCATGGCATAAATCTCTTGGTCCGTATAAGCTTCTATAGGTTCTTCTAAGAGACCTTTTTCAAATGCCTTTTCGTAGATCTGTTCCTTGTCCAGTCCTCGGCCATCGTCTTTGACTTTTATAACAACATTACCACCTACATGTCTAGCAGACAGTTCAATGGTCCCGTTTCTATCTTTTCCAATACTCAGACGCTTCTTCTCATCTTCTATACCATGATCCATGGCATTTCTAATGATATGCATCAAAGGATCACCGATTTTTTCGATGACATTCTTATCAACTTCAGTGGTTTCACCTTCTAAAATCAAACGAACGTCTTTACCGATTTTCTTCTTCATATCTCTGACGATACGACTCATCTTTTGGAAGGTCATGGTCAGTGGTACCATCCGTACAGACATGACCACATCTTGCATCTCATTGATGACTAATCTAAGCTGCCTTGAAGCCTTGTCAAAATTACTCAGTTGAAGGTCCTGTAGGTCTTGGTTGTTTATAACCATAGATTCGGCTACAACCAGCTCACCAACTAAGTCCATTAAGAGGTCTACCTTTTGTACATCCACACTGATGAAGTTTTGCTTGACCTGCTGAACTTCTTCTCTTATAACAACTGGCTTTTCTACTTCTTCTTCAATAACAACTTCTTCTTCAAGGCCAGTCAATGACTTGATTGTCTCTATGTAAGCTTCTTCTTCTAGATAGTCTAGTTCCACATGATCTATATAAGGGAGTTCCTTAAAAAAATCGTCAACAACATTTTGAGTTTCTGAAGATTTACCTACCAGTAAAAATCCTTCTTCTTGTATGGTTTTACAAGTCCCTTCATTCTCAACAATATCTTCAGGAATGATGATTAGTTCCTCTGTGATGTCCTTTAAGTTATGGGCAATGGAAAAGGCTCTTACGTTTTCCATCTGGGCATCTGCTTCAAAGAAAAGCCTTGCTGAAAAGAACTGGTCTCCTTCAGCTACAGGTGCAGCCTGTGATGGACTGATAAAGTACTTTTGATCTTCATTTTCTTCAAAGGTCACCTTGCCACCCTTAAGTTCTTCTAAAAAGCCTTCAATTTCCTTAACAAGTGCTTCAGAAGACCCATCAGCACTTAAGCCATTTTCAAGCTTGTCCAGTTCCACCTTAAAGAAATCTATAGCATCAAAATTAAAATCAAGTACCTTAAGAAGGTCTTCTTCTGACAAGGTCACTTCCTTAAGGTAATCAAACAAGTCTTCTATCCGATGGCCAACCTTACCGATGTCTTCTAGTAACATCATCATAGAGTTGCCTTTGACAGTATGCATGATTCTAAATATTTCATCGATTTCATCGCTAATATCTTGTTTGGACTCTGAAGCCATAACCAGTTGTTCCAGCCTGTTAACCAGCTGTCCAGTTTCAAACAAATACATCTCCATCATTGGATCGTGTACCATGTTAACCTCCTATAATTTGTTTAATACTTGAAATACTTTATCTTCTGAAAAAGGCTTGACTATAAAGTTCTTAGCCCCTATTTTCATAGCATCTAAAACATGTTTCTGATCTCCTGCTGCAGAAATCATAACGACCGTTGCATGAGGGTCAAATTTCATGATGCCTTCAAGTGCATCAACCCCTCCCATTTCAGGCATATGTATGTCTAATGTAACGATATCTGGATTCAATTTTTTATAGGCTTGTATGGCCTCAACACCATTTTGTGCTTCGCCAACAACATCATAATCACCTTTTCTTAACATCATCTTCAAAGTGGATCTCATGAACATGGCATCATCTACAATTAATACTCGTTTCATATCTAACCTCCTACGCTTAGTTATATATATCCTATTCGTTAAAGAATAATCAATTTTAGGGTTAAATTATCATGTCATAACACATTTTTTACAGACTATAAAAAGTTTTTGTTTACAATCACAAAAGTTTCCTTTATACTGGTCATTAATTATTAACTAAATACACTGTGTGTCATCAGAGGTCGCGATTAAAATGAGTACGTTAGGAAAGGGTTAATCGCCGAAGTATGCTTTTGCATGCTGGGATTATGTATAATATGCATAATACTGTCTATCATTCAATACCCGTTGAATGATAGGGGTGCTATTTCACGCTGGGTAAAATCAAACTGTTTTCTGGACAGGCATGTTTTTACGCATGCCTGTTTTTTGTCATTACAGAACAAACAGGATTTAACATCGAAGATGTTATAGGAGGCAAAAATGAAATTTTTTAACAACATGTCAATTGAAAATCACATGCTGCATCTGAATGGTCATTCTGTTAAAGACTTAGCTGAGTCTTACGGAACACCACTTTATGTACTGGATACAGATTATATAAAAACCAAATGTAATGAACTGAAACAGCACTTTAAACATCCTTCGCTTGAAACAGAAATTCTTTATGCATCTAAGGCCTTTTCATCAAAGGCTATGTATGAACTGGTGAATGAACTGGGTTTATCTTTAGATGTGGTTTCAGGTGGTGAACTCTATACAGCAAAGGCTTCTAACTTTCCAATGGATCGCGTTTACATGCATGGCAACAACAAGTCCTTTGCAGAAATCCAAATGGCCTTAGATTCAGGCGTTCATAGAATCATTGTTGACAATCTTATGGAGTTAGAATACCTGCAAAGTCTAAACAGACCTGTTGATATTCTTATCAGGATCAATCCAGGTATTGAAGCACATACACATGAGTACATCCAAACGGCTAATGACGATTCTAAGTTTGGTATCTCATTTGATTCATACGACTTAAGTTCAGCCATTGATATATGTCAGAGTTCAGATACTGTCACTTTACATGGTTTCCACTGTCATATAGGGTCTCAAATTCATGAAGCATCGTCATTTGAAAAAACTGCTTCTGTTATGTTGGACCAAATCAAACTTTTAGAACATAAGTACAGTCTAAATATCACAGAACTTAACCTAGGTGGCGGCTTTGGTGTTTACTATTCAAAGGATCAGCCTATTACAGACTATGGCTTTTTAACAGACCTTCTTAACCAGTGCTCTGCTTATATCTCTAAGCAAAACCTAAAGATTAAGAAGATGATGATTGAACCAGGCAGACTACTGGTTGCCAATGCTGGCTCAACCATATATCAGGTGGGTTTTACCAAAACAACGGCATCTGGTAAAAACTATGTTTTCGTAGATGGCGGTATGACGGACAATATCCGACCGGCCCTTTATCAGGCAGAATATGAAGCCTGTATCGGCAACAAGGCCGATTTAGATAATGATAAGCTTTATACCATAGCAGGCAAATGCTGTGAGTCAGGTGATATCTTGATTAAAGATATTTTACTGCCTCAAGCAGACCAAGAAGACTATCTTGTGATCGCTTCAACAGGTGCTTATGGTTATTCTATGGCCAGTCACTACAACAGACTGCCAAAGCCTGCAGTAATTATGATTGAAAACGGTCAGCCAAAAGTAGCCATTAAAAGAGAAACATACCAAGACTTAATTCAATACGACCTATAGGAGACATTATGCCAAGAATCTTAAAATTTGGTGGCACCTCTGTAGCCACCATTGATCAAATAAAGAAAATCGCTAAGTTTATTAAAGAACGTCATGAAGATGAACAGCTGGTCGTGGTTGTTTCGGCAATGGGCAAAACAACCGACAGACTGGTTAAGATGATCAAAGAAATCTCTGAAACACCTTCTAAAAGAGAGTTAGATATGCTTCTGGCAACGGGTGAACAAATCACCATCCCTCTTTTATCAACGGCTCTTAGAGAAGAAAAGGTCAACGCCATTTCACTGACAGGTGCCCAGGCTGGTATACAAACATCTGACCACCACTCTAAGGCAAGGATTGAATCTATCAACTGTGATTTGATCCAAAAGCACTTAGAAGCAGGCACAGTGGTTGTTGTTGCAGGTTTTCAAGGTATCTCTGCAACTGGTGATATCACAACACTAGGTAGAGGTGGTTCCGATACAACAGCAGTAGCCCTTGCAGTGGCACTGGGTGGCACATGTGAAATATACACAGATGTAGAAGGGATTTACACCGTTGATCCTAGATACAATAAAAATGCGAGAAAACTCACGGAAATCTCCTATCAAGAAATGCTTGAAATGGCATCGTTAGGGGCTGGTGTGTTAGAGACAAGAGCCATAGAGATGGCCCACAAGTTTAAGGTACCACTTTATGTGGCTAAAACGCTTTCAAAGACAAAGGGTACATCAATCATCGAAAGGACAAAAGAAATGGAATCTACAGTAATTACAGGTATTTCTATCGATACAGATTGCTTGATGGCATCTGTTAAGCATTTACCTTTTTCACAAGAAAATATAGCAGAACTTTTTATGAACCTAGCCAATAGACAATTAAACATCGATATGATTTCTATTGCAGCACCATACAACGACCATGTAACCGTGTCTTTTACAGCAGAAAAAGACGATGCCAAAGACTTAGAAGAAGTCATTCAGAACATGAAGAAAGCCCATAATACCATAGAAATAACAACCAACAATGAAATAGTAAAGCTATCGGTTGTGGGTATTGGTATGGTCAGTCATTCAGGTGTTGCTGCAAATATCTTTAGACTCTTTGCAGAAGAAAACATCCACTACTACCAAGTTACTACTTCAGAAATCTCTATATCTTATACCATTTTAAAGTCAGATGTTGAGAGATGCATAGACATCATTTCAAAAGAATACGAATTAGAAAAATAGCTCAGGATTTTCCTGAGCTATACTTCATTTAATAAGATATTGAGTTGATACACAAGCTCCTTATGAGCTTCTTCAAGCTGTATCATGAGTGTTGATATATTAGGTGTTTCATTTTTCATTTCAGCTTCGATGTCGCCTATATACTTCATACACTTAATAGGTGCGAAGTAAGACATGGAACCCTTTAGTCTATGGATGATAGCCGCAACCTTGGAATAGTCTCCTCTGACTATATGAGACTTAATGGTTTCTATCTCATCATAGGAGTTGACCTGGAACTTTTGAATCAGCTCAATAAAAACTTCTCTTCCAACCGCTTCAAAGGTATCACAGATGATCTCCTTGTTCAAGATATCTTCATCTACCAAATCACAAGCATGGTGTTTATGGTCCTCATTTGTTTCTAAAACCGACCGAATCGCTCTTACAACATGTTCATTGTCAAAAGGCTTATGAATGACTTCATTGATAGATTCATGCGAGAAGTCGTCTAATGATGCCGTGATCAAAACAATCGGCAAGTCTGAAAAACGGTTGTTGATAGAAGACCTAATCAGTCTGATCAAATCTAGGCCATTAAAGTGATTTAAGTTCTGATCAATCAGTAAACAATCATAGTGATTTTGGTTCAGCTCTGTTAAGACCTGTGTTTCATTTGTAAGGGATTTAACATAGGCATTCATTTCCTTAGACAGTAGGTGTTTTAAGTATTCACACGATATATCATCATCATCGACAATAAGTACTGAACACTCGCCTCTTTCTTCCACTTGATCTTCTAAAGTACCCTTGCTTTCTAATGAGAAAGAGAATGTTGTCCCCACACCTTTTTCACTGGAGATATGAAGTTCAGCTCCAAGCATCTCCAGATACTTCTTGGTAATGCCCATACCGATACCTGTAGAGGTCACATCAGTATTGTTTGAAAACGTAGAAAAGTCATCAAATAGATGGTCAATTTCTTCTTTAGACAGACCTTCACCAGTATCTGTTACCCTAAAGACCACAATATCTTTCATAACCCCTCTGGTAATATCTATGGTGATATTGACAAGGCCGTCTATGGTGTATTTAGAAGCATTAGACATCAAGTTTAAAAGTATCTGTCTTAACTTGATCATATCTGAATGGATGGTATAAGCATCCAGTGTCGTTAATAAGTCATTGTTGTTTTCTTGAACCTGACCAGCTATCAAGTTGTAATGTTTGTCTTGATAAACCGTTGTCGCAACAACTTCATCTAAAAGTGTCACCAGTTCAAAGTCAGACTTAGAAACAGGTGCATCACCCATACCAAACTTGCCAGATGCCAGTACATTGTTTGTCATCATCAAAACATTGTTTAAGGAACGCTTGATAAGGTTGGTGTACTCTGTAAAGTTAGAGGTTGCACTTTCAATCATTTCAACGGCACCAACCGCCCCTTGAAGTGGCGACCTGATTTCATGGAAGATCTCTAAACGCATCCTATCCGCTTCTGTATCCACTCGCTGGTCTGACATAACCATCAGTATAAGAAGTTCTGCGTCATTAAAGAAGCCGTCTTGTAGTCTAACAGGCTTAATTTCTCTCTTACCATTTCTCTTGATGTGCTCCATCCTTATGATGTCAGTTGGCTCAGACTTTTCCCACTGACAAATATCTGTCAGATAAAGATTGTTGATTTCATCTTCTGAATAATCATAATAAGATATGGCAGCCCTATTGGCATTGACAATCCTATAGGTCTCTTTGTCTACAAACATAATAGGCAGCTTTGACTCTAAGAAATAGTCTTTGTAAAACTTCAGCTCCTTCTTAAGTTCTGAAATCTGAAGCTTATCCATTTCTATGATGTCATTTAAAAACTGCTTATCGATATCAATCCATTTCTTGGTTTTTTGACTTGAGTAGATGATGGTTGCCACCACTGCTACCATTAAAATACCAAAGACCATAATCTGTGAGATCAAGCCTTGATAGTCATTAAAGGACTGATACTTGTCATAAGGCTTTGCGATAACGAATATGAGACCGTAGAAGTTATCAGATACAAAGATAAAGTCATTATAGAAATGAAAATCATTGATAGACACTGTCGTTGATTCACGTGTTAAAGACATAGTCGGATTAAATATATTCGGATTATAAGCATTTTGAAGTTCTGTTACAATATTTGAATTGGGTCCTAATAAGACCGGCTTACCTTCACGCGTTAATATATGTACCGTAAAGTTTTGCTTGGTTAAATGGCTTGGCAAAATCTCATCAAACTCAACTACAAAACCAACTTGATAATCGATGTACTTTTCAGATGCAGGCGTTTCAATCAGCAGATAAGACATGTCCCCTTTAGTGATGACATGGTATCTAAAGTCACCATGTACATTTTTATGCCATTCATAGTCGTAGTAAAGATAGTTCAGTTCATCATCTAAGACAAGACTACCTTCAGTCATAACGAGCTTTTCATTATGCATCAAAACAACATTTTCAAACTCAATATCAGCTGTCATCATATCCTTAACGGTCTGACTAAATACCGGGTTTTCAACCTCATTAAGTTCTAGGTCAAAAATGATACGTTCAAGTGGTAATAAAGATTTTGTATCATTAATATGTTCATGTGAATGGTCAATGTTTATTTCAATGTCACTCATGACAACATCCCTGAAATCTTCTGCTCTCATGACATGAAAAGACATGGCTTCATTAAAGGAACCAATCGTTAAAAAGATTATTGCTACTATTGTTAAAACAAGAATACCTATCACAGGTTTTCCCATTGATTTAAAGAATCTAGAATTCATTCGCCCCACCTTTACATTTAGTTTATTATATCACAAAAAAATAAGTAGATTCAAAATCTACTTAAATATCAGAAATCTTTCTAGGTCCTCTAATGACCCTTCTTTGTACTTGTAAAATACCATCATCTTGAATACCGACTTTCCAAGCCACCAATTGGATTTGATTATCAACGATCTCAATACCTGTGATATTTCTTGGATGTACAATGGTACCTGTATTAAAATAAGGCAGATCACCCTTTTCAGAAAACTTAGGTCTATGGGTATGCCCCATGATAAGCATCTGATTCTTTTCTCTGATCCACTTAGAATATCTTTTCTCAAGTGTATGTCTATGATGAATGTTCTTTGCAGGAGAGGCTGGATTTCTAAAGCCTACAATGTGCATAAAACGCCAGAAGTAACGTAAAAAGAAACGGTTCATCAACCATAACTGGTCATTGGTAAAGTCACCTTGATGACCATGTAGTAAAAATATATCTTTTGATTCATGTTCTAAGACAATCGACTCTAAAACCTTTATACCTGGAAACAAGGGCTCTATCTTATCGGTAAACTCATCTTTGTACTGATAAAGATTTCTTTTCACACTGGCCCTGTATTTAAACTCCATATTGTGATTACCGTAGATCATTTCAAATCGGTGGTCGTCATAAAACTTCTTTAAAAGCATAAAGATATCAGAATGGGCATACCTGATATGTCTAAAGTGCTTATGTTCCCACATTTCATCCCCATCTCCCAGTTCAATGTAGGTATAACCTCTTCGGTAATAATACTCCAGGGCATAATGATAAAGGGTTTGGTTATGGGCAAACTCATCACTTAAACTGTTGTCACCACGGTGTACATCAGAGAACATAATTATTTTTGTATTTTCATCTATTGGAATTCTTTTAGCATTCTTAAATGCGTTATTTAATTTATACTTGGTTCTCATAAGATCGCCTCCATTTATCCTATACCCACTTCACATAAGCTGACGCTTAATTATGAAATTTTTAGGCTATAAGACAAATCATATTTTGAATGTGGCCCTATTACAACAATATCCTTCTTATTTAAAATTTCACCATCGTGGTCTACCATATCCGGTAAAGTGGTCCAAGGCTCTAAACAAACAAAAGGTGCACCCACTTGTGACCATATGCCTAGGTACTTAAAAGAAGAACATGATAGCTCCAATCTATAATCACCATTTGTATATATAACAGATCCAATACCAGAATAAACAAGGGCATCATTTGCAAAGACAGATGGCGCTAGTAATAAGTCAGACATAGTCACCTGATCCCCAAGACCCATACCATCAGATAAAACAAGGTAAAACTGACTAGATGATACATCAAATGATAGTCTAGCTTCAGAAGACATATCCCAGTTAAAAGCAGGATGACCACCTAAAGAAAAAGGCATGTCACAATCCGAATGGTTGATCACAGAAAAGCTTACAGTTAAAACATCTGATAAAATATATTTAATCACCAACTCAAACTTAAAAGGATAGTCTGAAAGCGTAGAATCATTATATTTATAAGAAAAAATCAAGCGATCAGAAGAAGACTCACATGCAAAGTCTACATCACGCACAAAGCCATGTTTAGGCATGGTATAAGATGAACCTAAGTACCTATAAACATCCCCACGAGACTTGCCTATAGAAGGAAATAAAACAGGCGACTGACGCTGCCAATAAGGTGATTCTTTCTGCCACATATACTCTCTATCTATACCACTAGGCTTTAAGCTACATAACTCAGCACCTAAAGAATTAACAGCTAGCTCTATATGTTCATTACTTAATTTATAAATCATAAAATCCTCCATAAAACATTCTATCACTTTTGCAATTTAATGTCATTTACTTATTGTAAATCAAACTATTCTATGGTATTATAATTCTTGTCTTTAAGACATAAACTATATGCCGAAATGGTGGAACTGGCAGACGCGTCGGACTCAAAATCCGAAGCCCTTCGGGGCGTGAGGGTTCAAGTCCCTCTTTCGGCACCACAAAACCCTCGCTTTTTAAGTGAGGTTTTTTTATTTATATAGTTTTTCGAACCATAGAACTCACTGATTACAATATAAAAAGACAGTATGTTTTTAACAAACTGTCTGCATTCTGATGCTAGGGTTAAACCCTGATTTCACTAACTTATTGTATCTAACTTTGATTTACTATTCTTCACATTTAGATAATTTATGAAAGCACTACATGATACTAACATAAATCTTGCATCTTCTTCAGGACATTCAGTAAAATTGATTTTGGCATGCCTAATACCATCCTTATCAGATGTGAAACCGTATATGTTTTTGAAACCCTCTTTTAATCCTTTATGTATTTTTATACCTTGCTGCTCCATAATATCAAGAGCAGGAGCTAATGTTTTGTTGTCTTTATTGGTTATAATCTTACAAATAGCTTCCACGGCAGAGATGGATTCTTTAATTGAGTTCTTATAATCAGGATTCACTCTATCAGAGTAAAAAGATATCGCTTTTTCCAAATGCATATTAACTGACTTGTATTTAGTATGTGATGCATCTACAATCGTAGAGATTTCATCTTGATTTGATATTGGGACAAGCTGACTTGAAATCATTCTATATGCAGAGTTTTCAATCTCTAAGAGATACTCTATCTCATCTTTCAACTCTTTTATTTTCTCTAAATAATGGTCATTATCATTATCAACTAAATCTTGATATGAATACACCATCTGTGGTGGCATAACATCTGGAATTTCAACTAACATACTCATAAAATGGTCATTAAAAAGATTAAAAACATATTCAAGCAAATCATATACTTGATACCAATCACCATTGTAACATTCCAGTCTTATATAATTTTTAGCTTGATCATAATCATCATTTACTTCAGCAATAAAATAATCAGCAACGATTTTGTCACAAACAGTCTTATAATTCTCAAATTCAACATCATAAAAATAATTTAGTTGTTTATTTATATAATTCAAAATTCTTATCCTTAAATGTTGATTCATTTCATCATACTGAATAAATTGAGCTTGTACTAAACCTTGTCTTTCAGAAAATTTACTCAAAATACCTCCATCATATCATCATATATAACATTTTTATATCAAACTCTAAAAAGTAACCTGAATATCAATGATAATCAGGTTTACATCTTTCATTGATAGGGATAATCATAGTACGTAAATTACTTGTTATATTCTCATTTTATTACTCCTATGACCTGATTAACTACATAATGACTATTTTAACTATTCCCTGCTCTTTCACATATTATTTTTTTATATTCCTCATGAGAGTTATCTCCTTCTGATAATGAAATTGCTATATTAATATTATTTAGTGCGTTCTCGTAATCCTTGAGTCCGAAATAGGCTTCAGCCAGCATCCTATGAACATTAACTTTTTTCCCAGGATATATTCTTGGTTGAACATCCAAATATTCTTCTAAACATGAAGTGATATTCCTATAGTGATCATTTCTTATCTCAAAATAATTTGGCATACTGCGTTTTGTGTAATCCTTTCGAAATCGTTTAACTTTCCTAAATGTAGTAACTGCAATATTGTATATCATTTCATCTTTATCTTTTTGGCTATCAGCTTCAGATTGAGCACTGGAGTAATATTTTATTGCAGCGTCATAATTGCGCAACTTAGAATGATGATCACCTATCTTTTTAAGATAAAAATAGTTTGGACCTATTGAATTTGCTTTTTTAAGATAGTTTATACTATCCTGAATGTTATTCCTATATTTTGACAAGTACTCAGAATAAGTATATAGAACATACTCATCTTCTTCATGTGAGTTTAATGCCTTTTTAAACCAGATTTCAGCCTCTTCATAATCATCATTCTGTGCATGTTTCATCGCTTTATCAATTATTTTTTTTGGAATAAAATCAGCCGGCTTAATATTACGTTCTTCAACAGGATATAAACTGAATGATTCAACATCAGTTAAATTATAGAAATCATTAAGAGAATTTTTAACAGTCTCGATTAAATCTAGATTTCTTATTGTATGTACTATATACTTCTTAATTAATGGTAGTGTTGAATAAACTCTTCTTTCACCAATTTCTTCAATATGAATAATTGACAGTGAAATCAATGTATCTAACAAACCCGCTAGTTGAATGCTATTTAATTCATCAACAAGATACTCTATTGCATCAAAATCTAGGGGTTCAATTGAGTAACACACATACAATAAAAGTTTATAGTGATCCTTATCTAGTAACTTCAATTGCTCTTTAAAACAAAATTCTGCAAGATTGTCAGTATTATTCAATATTGACTTCTTAATACCTTTAAAATTACGACCTAAAACAATTTGCCCTATAATACTCTTAATTGCGATTGGTAACCCTGAACTTAAGTCAGATATTTCTGATTCAAAATTCTTATATAAAGATTCCTCAATATTTAAAACTTTACAATGTTCATTTAAGAACTCTATAGAATCTTTTTTACTTAAATTCGTAACCCTTAACTCCTGATGAGCATTGTAATGCATTTCTCTACTCGTAAGTAAAACTTTGTTAGGGCTTGGTATGTCATTGATGAATTCCCAAATATCTTTCAAATTATTTTCAGATATTGTCTCAAGATTATCTAGAACTATCAAAGAATTAATCAACTCAAGAATTTCTGTAACTGCAATTCTTTTTTCGTCAATCTCATAAGTTTTATATTCAGAGAATCCTGTCATTTCAAGAATTAAATCCAGCAACTGCTCTAAGTGTACAAACGATTGTTTTATGCTTTCAATTTTTCCATTTTTAAGGATTGTAGTTTTTGCTGAAACCCAAAATACATAATCAACAGTTTTTTCATAATTATTGATTAGTTCATCACAAAACTCCAATGCAATTGCTGATTTCCCAACCCCGCCTATTCCATCTAGCGCTGTAATAAAATTTCGTTTGTGTGCCACTTTCAATTTCAAATTGTCTAATTCAGATAATCTTCCAATAAACTTATTATAGCCTTTAGATGGTAAATTGTGTATTGTTCCATTTACACTTTCCTGCAAATTTAGATACAACGGCTGTAAGTTTAGTGTATCAACATCTATCTCAAACAACTCACTTATCTTCTGAGTCTCTCTTTTAATATACTTGCATACACCACTATTATTTGAGTAATTAACTCTGCCACTTCTTTTCTCGAAACTATCATAAAAAACCACTTCACCATCCCTGCAAATCATAAACGGATTTATTGGTAACAGAGAGTTATTCATCAATACATATAGACCATCATCTTCTGTGAAATCTTTAAATCTCTCTTTCTCAGTATTTCCATGAATATCAGATGTATATACTTCATCATATTTATCAAAATCTACCTGCACCATCGGGAAATTGAAGTTCTCCTCAAGCCCAACAATAATCTCTTCCGTTGTTTCTAAAATCGTTTTCGATATAATATCTACACTATCCATTGCAAAAGCTCCATGGGAAACTTTAAGGTTTTTAACTTTTAATATATAGGAGAGTGTATCAAGGTAACTCAGTTCTTTACTATTATAATCCTTATTTTGTATTAGTAATGAAAACATACTAAAGAATCTTTCTGATTGCTCTTTTGACAACTTTTTTTTCATACATTCAACTAAAACTTCATTTTGATTTCTAATGCTTAAGCTCTCTCTTAATAAGTTCATCCATATCCCATCAGTAGGACGATGAAAAGAATTTAATATTACCTCATCAGCTTTAGTCGTTCTTATTTTTAGTGATTTTAATGAGCAATAAGATATTATAGCAAGATATCTTATCAAATACATATTCAACTTAGTAGCTTTCTCTAGCCGTGTATAAGAATCATTAACTCTCTTTAATTTAACTAATGATTCATTCATAAAATCTGGTAAACTCATATTAGCCTCCTAATCAATATTCCATTAATTGTATTATATAATATAATTCGGAACATTCATACATTTTCTGTTTATTTTATTATTTGTCACTGTATAAAGAGGCGTTACCCTCATATCAAAGAATGCAGTATTGGAGCGAGGGGTAACCTGTTACGAACTTACGGCACCAGTAAAACAGCGACCTCCAAGGATTTTCTCGGAAGTCGCCTTTTTTATTTGTTATATTGCTAATTTTTGCTAATTATACTATTCCCATTTTATCATTCCTGATTTTTCATGACTTTGATAAGTAACTTCTTTTGTAACGTCGCCTTCCATTTTAACCACTAATTGCATAATCATATCATAAACTGTTTTCCCATTATTAATTGCAAGCTCGATATCATCGAGAGTTACATCTAGTATAATTCGTTCACAATCTGTATTTCGATGTAATAAGTTAAATTTGTGAATTGCAGCTACTCCATCTTTCCAAAACCTCTTTCCATGACCAGACAATCCATGAGTAGAAACAAACAATCCCATATCTGCATTTGATTGAACAACTAAATTTGCAAACAAGTTAGCATATTTTGTTTCTACCTCTGTCTTATAATTCTTACATTCAACTATTATTCTTTCAGGCATACACTTTGGAATTACAAAATTTCTCAGCAATCGACCACTTTGATTCATAATGAGTGTTAAATCGATTTCATTCGATGAAGTGTTCCCATTGCTGATATAACTAAATACTTCTGTAATTTCAAACATATATTTTACTAAGTCTTCTAACCGTTTGCCTTTTTCAAATGTCGATATTTTTTCTTTTTCTTCATTTTCTACTAATGCTAGGAGTCTTTTTAACTCAATTTGCTCATCGTAAGTTAACTCCGTTTTCGTAGCTAATTTAGCTAGTGTTGGGTTATAATGATGTAATTCTTGTAATGTCATTCCCATTATTTTTTCACCTTAAACTTTACTGTTATATACTTGAAAGGCTCCTTATCATCAAACAATGTTTCCCCACAATCGTCACAAACTTCCTTTCCAAGTAAATCAAACACACTATCATACGTTCCATGTAAGATAGTATTACATGAAGGACAAAACTGTTGAAACTTCATTTCCATAATAGATGCTTTTACAAATTCTCCAAAAATTATACTTGTTTCCTTATCATTAAAGTGGAATAATTTTTGAAAACTCTCAAAATATATATATCTTCCTTTTTTCTTTTTTAAGTATACATCAATTTCATAAATAGTCTTCTCATCAATTTCAATCTTTTCTTTTACATTATTATAGATATTGAGCAATAAACCTGATAACATGATCAGTCCTTTCTCTATTAATAGCCTCTGAATGAATATGATGTTGAATAAATAATGGTAGCAAATTTCCTTCACCATCAACATCATAGACTCTTCTAATAACATCTATGTACTCTATTGGTTTCAATGAACCATTAGGTACATGCCATTTCAATCCTCTTTGAATAATGAATGCATCTTCTTCTATGTTCTCAACAAACTCAATCAAGCTATTTTTATCATCTTCATTATTAAATGCTTCTGCTAACTCAATCAGTTGACTAAGTATAGGCAGACAATCTTCATCAGTAGCACGTAAATTGATTCTCCCTCCAAAAGCATCATCCATTTTCACAGAATACTTGGTTACTCTATCATCTATAAGTTCAGGTTCATTTTCAATATCTTGATTAATTCTTTCAAATATTTCAAAACAATTAATTTCTGAATAACCTGGAGTGATAAATCTACTAATCCACGACCTAACTTGATTTATTTTACTAATGTATACACCTTTTCTAACGTAGTCTTCTGGTAACGCACCATGCTTTATTAGCATTATACCCTCGTCAATGTAAAAAGAAACTATTATAGGAAACTTAATCGTATCTGCTGTATCTGCTCTTGTCCCTACAGTATTAGAGAATTTCAAATCTACTGCAGTTATATCATCATCATCATAGTAATAGTATACTATTGGGTTCATTATCAGTTGATGATAATATTCTTCTTCACCTTCTTCGAGAACATTACCTTCATCAATTAACTCTTCAATTTTTTCTATTAACTCTTCATAATCATATTCAAAGTGTACTTGATATTTATAATATTTATCATGTTCACATTCAAGAACAAGCTTGATTGCTTCTAAATTATTATTTCTTACTGCACTCGATAAATCACCTCTCAACTCCGCAGCACTTTTATTCTTTAAATCGAATTCTAAATTCTTTAATATTTCTCTGATTTCATCTGTTCTTATGTATTGAGTTTTTCCTATAGCATTTGCTAAAAATCTTCTGTTATCACTTACATTGTTTGCCATTTCAACATCCTCCTATGTAAGATTTTATCATAAAAAGCTCAAATTTCACCATTTACTTTTCATTTTTTGGAAATACTTTATCTAATACATCTGCTAATCCAATCTGCATTTATTATGTCTGTTTAGTAATGTTTCTATCAAATCATCATTTATTTAGTTTCTTAACATAATTAGCTGTGATTTTAACCTCTTCAAATATATAACAATTAGGAATGTATAGCATGATTTGCTATGTCAAAAGCAGGCAATAAATAGCTCTTAAGCTTAAATATCCCCCTACTTTTTAGTTTTATAGACTAATAAGTATGAAACATTTATACCAAGTATAAACCACAGCAAAAAAACATATGTAAAAAAATGATTAAATGTAAAGAAATCTGTAGTTTTAACAAAACATTTAACAATAATCTTATTGCTGAAAAATGGTTATTTTGATTCATTAGAAGATTCAGAGTGAGTTAGCCTGTATCGAGTTTTCGCACCAAAAAACCACACGAGAAATCGTGTGGGTTTTTCTTTGTAATTTATACATTTAGATTTGATTAAACATCAAGTATTTCTTTTTACTTATCTTTTGATAACTACTAGAAGAAACATTCTCGTTTCTAGTTTTCAATGATTTTAAACTTGCTGACAACTAAACTTAAATCATCTACTAATCTTGTCAACGATTCTGCTTCCACTGATATTTTACTAATTGTTTCTGTTTGTTCATTTACAATTGCTAAGATGTTTTGGGACGTGGCTGCATTCTCTTCAGAAATTGCCGAAAGGTTGCCAACAGAATCTACTATATTAACTTTTTTCAGACGCATTTTCTCACCTGAATCCATCAACATGCTTAAACCTTGTTGAATAACTGTAATCTGGTCAGCGATACCATTAAAGTTATTTACAGTTTCATTGACAGTTACATCCTGTACCTCTTGAAACTTAATCATCTCATCCATAATGCCAACTGAATCTTTTGTCTTATCTGTAAGTTGATTAATGATCTTCTTAATTTCACCTGCAAAAAGTTCTGATTCTTCAGCTAACTTTCTTACCTCTTCTGCTACAACAGCAAATCCTCTACCGTGTTCACCTGCTCGTGCAGCTTCAATATTAGCATTTAACGCCAATAGATTGGTTTGATCTGCAATAGTCTCAATCATGTTTACTGCATCTGATATTTTTATTGCATCTGTGTTTGTACTACCTATAACGTTGCTAATATGACTAACCATATTTTTGTTGTCTTCTGTCTTGTCCATAAGTGATTTAATTTTTTCAAGACCTGAATTTTTTAACTCGGTCATGGTCTTAGCCATAACACCAAAATCAACCAATAGATTTTGTTCATCTTCAATATTATCACTTAATACATTGATATCTTCCATCATTCTACTTATATCTTCCGCTTGCTCAGTTGCTCCTTTACTAATTTCTTCAACAGACATCAAAATCATATTTGATTTTTCATTAATTTCTTCACTAATATGATTTAGGCTTAAGGTACGCTCTTCGACCATTTTCGATGCCCCACTTATTTCGCCTACAATTTCACTTAAGCTATCAGATATTTTTCTAAACGACGCTTTTAACTTCCCAATTTCATCTTTTGTCATTTTGTCATCGTCATCACCCAAATTAATAACCAAATCCGATAATTCCTGACTTTTCTTTGTAACTTTAATAATAGGCTTAACAATCGAACTTACAACAAAATAAACGATAAGAGTACTGAATAATATTGCAATAATTGCCGTGATCAGTAAAGTGACTAGCATGTTTTTTATATCACTATTTATAAAATCCTCAGTTACAGATACGACAATTGTAAATGGTGTATCACTCACTTTGCTTGTTGCGGCAATATAAGCTTGTTCTCCTTGAGAGTAAATCATATTTGTAACTTCTTGATTTAGAATTTTTTCAACAGTGTCTTCCTCTGCCATGGTCTCAACAAACTTATATGTATCACTACCGTTTATAGTCTCACCATTATCGGTTACTAAAAAGACAAATCCCGATTCACCATAGGCGATATCTTCAATGACTTCTGACATATTGGACAAGGGTTTCCAAGCCATAAATAAACCCTCTATTTCCCCAGAATCTCTATTGGTTCTAGGCATTACAAACAACATCTGCTCACTATCTTCAATTGAAGGCTTATAAAGCGTAGTAAAAGTATTACCTGTCAGACCTTGATCTAGAAAATCTTCTCCACTTACATCTACATCAATAAGATTGTTATTTTCAGCATCATACATAATACCCATACCATTTACATCTACTTGGATAAATCCATTAACACCACGTAATTCAACTTCTTCAGAAAAGATCATTAGGATATCCTCATCAGATGTATCCTCACTACTCAATAAGGGGTGATTTGATAAGAAACTTAGTTCACTAATGACTGTTCCAATTTCATTTTCAATACTCTTGGCAATTTCAACAGAAAAAGTACTCATTGCAGATTCATTTTCATCCAACAATGCTTCTGATGCGACAAGCAAACTGGCAGTACTGACTCCAAAAATAATCAGTATTATTAACAGTGTGAATTGTAATACAATCCTATTTTTTATTGATTTCATATGATTTCCCCATTCTTTCCTTGTTTTATGTCATTTACTGATTGCTAAACAATATAACAGCCTTCACCATTATCTGTTTCAGTTAATTCAAGTTTAAAATCTATCTCTTGGCCAGTAATATAGTTTAGATTACTGACAAATACTCGAAGTAGCGATTTATCAAATTGCTTTCCGCTTTCTTTAAGCATTAGTTCTAATGCATCTGTATAACTAAAGGCTTTCTTATAAACCCTATCATTTGTAAGTGCATCGAATACGTCAACGATTGCCATCATCCTCGCATACTTTGGTATTTGCTTACCTTTCAATCCTTGTGGATAACCTTTCCCATCTATTCTTTCATGGTGAAATTGTGCAATTTTTCTAGCATTCATAATAATTGGCAAGCTAGAGTCACCTAGAATTTTCTGCCCCTCAATCGTATGTGTTTTCATCTTGGCCATCTCTTCTTCAGTAAGCCTTCCAGGCTTCTTTAGAATGCTATCGGGTATAGCGATTTTTCCAATATCATGCATCATACTGGCTATCTTGAGCATTTCACATTCTTTCTTGCTATGACCTAAAACTCTTGCAAATCTATACATCATTTCACTAACTCTTTCTATGTGAGCACCGTTTTCACCGAAATGTGCATCAGCTGTTTTGCCTAATGAGTATAGAATTTCCTTTTGAGCTTGAAAGGTCATTTTCCTTTCAAAATAGGATATATAGAAGTATGCGGCAAACAATAATATTGTAAAAATGATAAGAGAAGCTAAACTTAAATACCGACTTAACATAGAAGACATATCATTGAAAATACTTTGTAGTTTTATATTCACTAGAATTTGTGATTCATTTAATCTACCAGCATAAATTCTTTCTCTTTCAGCAGTCATTGGATATGAATCCGACATAGTTAATGCTTCTTTAATCTCATTAACAACATCTTGATTAAGTTCTCTAAAATCCCTAAAACTGCTTTCATCAATGATAACAACCATACCACCAAACATCTCGCTTGCTTCTTTTAAAAATCTAGGTGAGTTGTAATCGTAGCCATCTTTTACTTCTGCGAGAGCATCATTAAAATCCTTTAAGTCCTTGTGCAACATGATTTCTCTGAAATTAAACGAAGTATATCCAACCATGACAGCTAATACCGCGAAGAAAAACACAGTAAATCCAATTATCATTCTAAGTTTTATATTATTTTTCATTTAAACCTTCTCCAAATTTAACTTCAATAGATCGTCATGTCTTTAGCCCCAATAGACTTTGACCATTATTGGTTCAAGTAACTATCTAATGTTTCCTTTCTATCTTCAACATGTTGAATCAGATATTCCACAGCTTTATCAAAGCTTTGATCGGTATCTATAAATGTGTAACCACTTTCTTCGTCATATGCGTATGCCTTTATAAGCTCATAATGTTTTTCATATACTTGCGTCATTTTTTCAGTATTGAATACTTGGTCAGTAAATTCAATTAAGTACTGTTGATACTTTTCAATATAAGTCTCATCTTCCATCAAATACGATATTAGCGGCCAATCATCTCTTACTTCTGACATTGAGAAACTAAGAGCACTCATCTTACCTTTACCATTCGTAAAAGCTTCATTATTGTCCCAAGGAATCCAGGTCAATAAATTCGTTTCGGGATTATTATATAGATAATAATTATGAGTCATATTCCCATAGGTATCCCAGTTTTGAATTGTGTTATTGACAGCTAAATACTTTAAGAAGGCATCTACATCAAATACCGATTCAAGTTCAGACTTCCAAACATCATAGTCAGTCATTCTGAGTTCACTATTCACCACATTGTATAATCTATTCATATCGGAATAATCAGATTCTGTTTTAGCTTCCATCTCCGCTTCATCATAAGTGTTGCTTGCAAAGCTTGCTGCTTCACCATCAGGCTTGTATAGATTGCCAGAATCATCTGCAAATTGTCCTTCTATTCCAGTGTCATCCATTTCCTCAACAAGTGTGTACAAGCCAAAATATTGTTGTCCTTCACCATAATCCACATAAACTGCATAGAATGATGTCATAGCGGCAGTCACACCAAATTCTCTAAATAAATCAGCTGCAACCTTTTCTCTCATTAAAGAAGTATCTGAAAAATTATTGTTTAAATTTAGCTGTTTGAAACCATAAAACCTTTGATCCTCTATTTCTGGATATAAATCTTCAAACTCATCGAAATCAAGTTTAAATGACAACTTTCCAATTTGATTGCTATATGTAGAAGATAAACTTGAATTCCCCTTGTAACTGATGCCTACATGTTCCCATATCACATCATCAAAAGAAATACTTGCTTCTGCCCAAACGGGTGTATAGTCACTGGTAGAATCTATGGCACTTGGACCATTTTGTCTGGTTGATTGTATATTCTCACTTAAATCCTCTTGCATAAGAGCCCATTGTTCCGGATCAATTGTAATGATAATCTCATTAACCTTGTCTTGATTAAAGACCCTATCATAATCAGCTTGTGTATCTTTACTTGATTGTTCATCAGTAGCGAGTTCGCCTACTGAACTTATTTGTTCTCCTGATTCTAGCTCATCATCACTAACTAGTATATTATTGTTGGTTAAATTATTAGTGGCCGTAGAGTCATCACATGAAACGGTTACCAAAGCCAGCATAATTGCTAGACCTATTATAAATATTTTTTTTAACATATTGCCTCCTCAAACTCGAACTGAGTTACGTCTTTGTATTTATAGATTAATCTACGAACCTTAAGTGAAGTTAAAGAAAATTATTTTTCTAAATCATCGTCAAAATTTTTATCCATTTTATAAATTTCAAGACTTAAGGTTCATTTTAAGTTCATGAAATATACTCATAATATAAACTCAACTATAAAAGGAGATAAAGTGAATAAGGGATCAACATTTAAAAGAAAAGAACTCAAGTATGTCATTACGAAAGAACAAAAGTCTCTTCTATTAAAAGCAATATCAGACTGTATAGTTCCTGATAAATATGAAAAATACATGATTTCTAATGTCTATTTAGATACTATTGATAAAAGATTGATCGGCTATAGCATCTTAAAACCCCTATATAAGGAAAAGATTAGAATACGATCTTATGGAAGAGTCAATAGTGACGAACATGTATTTATTGAATTAAAAAAGAAATACAAAGGCATTGTATACAAAAGAAGGATCAGTATGCCATATGGTGAGTCAAAGGCTTATTTATTAGGCAGCTCCAGTAGAACTGGACAAATTGAAAACGAAATTGATTACTTTCTAGAATACTATGGCGAATTATATCCCAGTATGCTAATCGCTTACAATCGTCATGCCTTCTCCGGCAAAGAAGATGCCACACTTCGAATTACTTTTGATGACAATATCACATGGCGAGATTATGATGTTAACTTAAGCAGTGAGATATATGGCAATAAGCTCTTGGATGACAATCAATGTCTTTTGGAAATAAAATGTTCTTCGGCCATGCCAATATGGCTTGCCAGAGCACTTTCAGAAAATCACATTTACAAGCTATCGTTCTCTAAATACGGTCAAGCTTACAAAGGAACAATTTAGGAGCTTCTTGCGATATAGTTAAATAAAGAAACCTCACAACTTAATAGGTTATAATGGTAGTGACTAAACTAACCAGAGCTTATTAAGAAGGAGGCTTCAAATGAATTATAACAAGAATGAGAAATTAAAACAAATTACTGATGAAA
>NZ_VANV01000025.1 GCF_022496765.1 Acidaminobacter sp. JC074
TGTTTAGGTGATAGATACTAATAGGTCGAGGACTTGACCAAATAACGGCGTAGCGTAAGCGAAGTCGTATGAGCGATATCACGCAAGTGATTAGCGAAAGAGAATTGTAAAGCTTGAAATTCATATATGCAATCTTCAGAGAATATCTCTTAAAAAATGCTTGACAGCATTTGATGAATTTGATACTATATTAAAGTATTAAATATCCAGTGACAATATCGCGAAGGCTACACCTGTTCCCATCCCGAACACAGAAGTTAAGTTTCGTAGAGCTGATGATACTTGGTTGGAGACGACCTGGGAAAGTAAGACGTCGCTGGTTTTTTATTGGGGATTCGCCAAGCGGTAAGGCACTGGACTTTGACTCCACTATGCACAGGTTCGAATCCTGTATCCCCAGCCATTTTATCAAGTGACAATATCATGAAGGCTACACCTGTTCCCATCCCGAACACAGAAGTTAAGTTTCATAGAGCTGATGATACTTGGTTGGAGACGACCTGGGAAAGTAAGACGTCGCTTGTTTCAAAGATAGTTTTTAAAACTATCTTTTTTATTTTTTTGTTTTTTGGATATAATAATATAAACAGGAGGTTATTATGATTACCAAAGCAATAAATGAAATAGATGAAAAAATATATTCGTCAGATACAGTGATTGGAGAATTCTCTGGTAGAGACAGCGTAGCAGCTATAATGAAAGCATTTGAATCAGATGATGTTAATTACATATTACCCATTGCCACTTTTGCAGGAACTGAGTATGGTGATTTTGATGTCTTATATGAAAATTATCTAATGTTAAAGGAACAAGTACGTTTAAGATATGGTTATGACAAAATTGTTTATGATCTTGTTGAATACAGTGACCAAAAGTTCTGGCATTTGTTAAATGGTCGTTTCGCAACAGAACTTGTGAATAGATTTGGCTTTTATAATCCTTGTATAGGTTGTCACCTGTACTTTCATTTAACGAAGTTAAAGTTTGCTGACATGTTTTCTAAGAGAATTATATCAGGTGAACGTGCTTCGCATGATGGTCGTGTTAAAGTTAATCAGTTGCCTGAAGTACTGAGTGCTTATAGAAAAGTGATGGCAGGTTTAGGTTATGACTTAATCATGCCAATAGAAAATATGGCTGAAGGCGATGAAGTAGAAAGACTGATCGGCTGGGAGTGGGATGAAGGAAAAGCACATCCTAAATGCGTCCTAAGTGGTAACTATAGAAACACAGAAGGTAAAGCGCTTTATAAAAAAGACCAATTAGATGATTTTTTAAGTCATTATATAGAAAAAGTAGGCTTATTAGCAGGTGAATATGTTTTAGGTAATATCTCAATCAAATCATTAGAAGCTAGCATAAAGGAAATCCTATGAAATGTATCAATTTACTCTTAGATGGTGCTTCAGATAGAAGCTATAAGGAACTTGAAGGTCAAACCCCACTTCAATATGCCAATCTGCCTAATCTAGATAAAATTGCATCTAAGGGCCAGTGTGGTTTGATGACACCTTTAAGTGAAGGTATTGCCCTTGGGACGGATTTAGCTCATTTTTTAATGTTTAATTACAAAGTTTCCGAGTATCCAAGCAGGTCTATTATTGATGCTGTAGGCGAAGAACTTACTATAGATAAAGAAGCACTCTACTTAAGGTGTTCTATAGCTACAGTAGAATACGATGAGGGTTATAAGCTTTTGCACCGCTTTACACCTCAGCTGTCAGATGAGGAGATTGAAGACTTAAGCCCCGTTTTAAAGACAAGTATAGATGGTTATGATTTTGACTTTGTCCATTCCTATGACAGTCATGGCTTTATTGTCGTTAGGGGAAGTGACTTGACAGATCACGTTTCTGACAGCGATCCTTTCAGACCAGGTAAGTATGCCATGGCGGTTGAGCCCTTTGAAGATGATTCAGACGCCAGTAAGAAACTTTCTGATGCAATCAATACGTATTTAAAATATAGCTATGACGTTTTATCCAAACATAGGGTCAATATATCAAGACATGTCCCGGGAAATATGATCCTGACAAAATGGGCTGGTATCTACAAAAGAGTAGAACCTTTTAAGAAAAGAAATGGTATGACAGCTTTACTAATAGGTAATTCAAAGCTTTTAAGAGGATTGGCATCTTATATAGGTATGGATTATTTCCACTATGAATCCTTTGAAGAAGGTTTAGAATACGCTTTAGAGTGTGATTACGATTATGTTCATTTGCATACCAAAGATCCAGATACAGCTTCACATAAGAAAAGTCCTGAACTAAAGGTTCAGGTCCTAGAGGACCTTGATGGAAAAATCCAGAAGCTTGTGGACTTTGAAGGTCTTTTGGTTGTAACTTCGGATCACTCTACGCCATGCGCTGGTAGCAACATTCACTCAGGTGAGTCCGTTGCTTTTATGGCAAGTGGTGACTACATCCGTATAGACCATGTAAGGTCATTTGATGAAGTCTCGTGCAGTCAGGGGTCGATTAGACTTAAAAACAGTGATTTGATGAATTACGTTATCAATGCAACGGACCGAGGCTGTTTGTATCATTTAAAGCAGGGATCGTCTAAGAAAAACTATATTGTAAATGATGAAAAAAGACTTCTATAGATTTTCTTGATACTAAGAATGGATTCTATCGATAAAAACAATTGTACTTTTGCAGGCTCGCCTTGTACCATAGTGTGTAAGGAGAGCTTATGATTTTTGACTTACACATACATCAAGAGGCGCATTCAGCCGATAGTAAAATAAATATGGAAGAAGTCATCAGAGATGCCAAAGCAGTTGGCTTAGACGGCATATGTATCACAGATCATGATGATTTAGGACTGAGAGCTCACGCAGAGGACTTATCTAGAAAGTATGACATGCCGGTTATCGTTGGTGTAGAAATCTATACCCTAGACGGCGATTTACTATGCTTTGGCATAGATGAAATGCCTGAAATACGTATGAGTGCAAAAGAAACCATAGACTATGTTCATAAAAGAGGTGGCGTTTGTATAGCAGCACATCCATATAGGCACAATAATCGTGGTTTGAAAGATTTAATCATGACTTTAGATTTAGATGCCATAGAAGCTTTTAATGGTAGAACAGATACTTATTCTAATCAGAAGGCCTTAGAAGTTGCGCGTTTAAAGGGGATGCCAGTCACTGGTGGCAGTGATGCCCATTCTCTTGGTGAAGTTGGTAATTATGCCACAGAGTTTGATGGGATTATTTCTAATGAAAATGATTTTATTGAAGCTATTAAAAGGAAAAATTTCAGACCGGTATCTTTAACTGGTTTGGTAACTGAATATCAAAAGTTAGCTTAGAGACCATGTCTCTAATTTTTTTTATTTTAATTTTTTACTGGGTCCCCTTGCTATTACATGCCTTGATGGATTTTCTCTTTATAGAGAGACCATAAGGTCGAAAATTCTTGGTGATTTGCATTGTCGGACTGAACATTTGGTGATACAATATATAGTGTGTTGAAGAGATGATAGCACTATATATAGTAAGAAAGTCTATAGAACAAATAAATAAAAGCACAACATGTGCTTTGTAGTATATCAATAATAGGGGGCTTTTTAAAATGGCAAGGGTTATAAAAAGAAACGGCAAGATTGTAGAGTACAACAATGCTAAAATCTTGACTGCGATTCGTAATGCAATGTACGAAACTGAAAGAGGCGTGGATGAAGAGATATGCACAAGCATTGGTGCAAGTGTTGATCAGCAGATTCAGGACAGTCCACATGATTTAACGGTTGATGAAATTCAGGACATTGTTGAAATCGAATTGATGAGATCTTCGAGAAAAGATGCTGCGAAGAGATACATCATCTACAGAAGTGAGCGTGATAAGACACGTGAAGTGAGAAAGAAAGACGATCGTTTACTAACAGATGCTTTTATCAGTAAGTACAAGCATTTACCTTCTCCAATGAGACAATTGGGTAACTTTGTTTACTACCGTACATACTCTCGTTGGTTGCCAGAAGAAAAACGTCGTGAGCATTGGTGGGAAACTGTTAGAAGAGCTGTCGAGTACAACTGTTCACTTGTGAATGCGACTAGAAGTGAAGCAGAAGAATTATTTGATAACATCTTCCACCTTCGTCAGTTCTTATCAGGAAGAACTTTCTGGGTAGGTAACACAGATGTTGCTAAATACTATCCAATGGCAAACTACAACTGTTCATTCCAAATCGTTGATAGCATAGCATCATTTAGAGATGTCTTCTACCTATTGATGATTGGTTCAGGTGTTGGTATTAGAATTCTTAAAGAAGACGTTAAAAAGATTCCTAAAATCAGAACGGACTTCGAGGTTATACATAAAGATTATTCTGCAATGCATCCAGATGAGAGAGAAGACAATACAAGTTTAGAGTTCTTCTACAATCATACTGCTAAAATCACAATTGGTGACTCTAAAGAGGGTTGGGTACAATCTTTAGACTCGTTCATGAAGTTGATTTCAAGCAATGAATATAGAAACATTACATCAATCATCATCGACTATGACCATGTAAGACCAAAGGGTGAAAAACTTAAGACATTTGGTGGTACAGCTTCAGGTCATAAGAGTTTAAAAGATATGTTTGAAAAGATTTACAAGACTATCAAAAAAGCGAGTCTTTTAAATCCTGGTAAGAAAATCAAATTACGTCCAATCGACTGTTTAGATATTGCTAATATCATCGGTGAGAATGTGGTTGTTGGTGGTGTAAGAAGAACTGCTGAAATCATCTTATTAGATGCTGATGACAACGAAGCTATTGAAGCTAAGTCTGGCCTTTACAAGCAAGTGGATGGTCAATGGGTTGTGGATAAAGAAATTATCCATAGACAAATGTCTAACAACTCTATTTACTATTTAGAGAAGCCATCTCGCGAGAGATTACACTGGCAAATTGAGCGTATGCGTTATTCGGGTGAACCTGCTTGGGTTAATGCGGAAGCTGGTAACAAGAGAAGACCAAACTTTAATGGTGTTAACCCATGTGGTGAAATCTTACTTGATAACAAGGGGTTATGTAACCTGACTACCATCAACGTATTTGCCTTCGTTAATGACGATGGCACACTTGATGAAAAAGGTTTGTTAAGAGCACAAAGATTGTCTGCTAGAGCAGGTTACAGAATGACTTGCGTTGAATTAGAGTTACCACTTTGGGATGCAGTTCAGCAAAATGACAAGCTTATTGGTTGTTCTTTAACTGGATGGCAAGACATGGTTAATGCAACAAAGTTAACTAGAACAGAGCAGGCTGTCTTATTAAAGAAACTACGTGAAGTTGCCAACAAAGAAGCAGAAATGTATGCTTTAGAGCTTGGTAAGAATGTACCACTTCTTGTAACAACTGTTAAACCTGAAGGTACTTTATCTCAGTTACCAACAGTTTCAAGTGGTGTACACTATTCACATTCACCTTATTACATAAGAAGAGTTAGAATCAATGCTGACGATCCACTTGTAAAAGTATGTGAGGAATTAGGTTATCCAGTATTCCCTGAGGTAGGTCAGGAATGGGAGACGTGTTCAACGAAAGTTGTGGAGTTCCCTGTTAAGGCACCAGAAGGAAGAACTAAGTATGATGTTTCTGCCATTGAACAGCTTGAAAACTACAAGATGTTTATGGAAAACTACGTAGATCATAACTGCTCAATTACAGTTCATGTTCGTAACGACGAATGGGATGCTGTAGAAGAGTGGGTATGGCAACACTGGGATGAAGTGATGGCTGTATCTTTCTTATCACTTGACGATTCTTTCTATGAGTTATTACCATATGAATCAATTGATGAAGATGAATACACTAAGAGACTTGAGAGCATGAAGACTTTCAGACCTTCATTGATCAGCAAGTACGAAAAGGAAGAAATCGTATTTGATATCGGTTCAGAAGGCTGTGAATCTGGAGCTTGTCCAGTTAGATAATAATATGAAAGCGCAATAGTTATGGCTATTGCGCTTTTTTTTACATATTTCTTGAATCGTAAGCCCAGTGTAAAAGGGCTTGTCTTTGTTTTGTACGACAGGAAAGATCCAATGGAAAACAATTCTTTTTAATGGCACCAATGTGTCTTTTCATGGCCTTCCATCTTTTGATTTGCCTTAAATCTTCAACAGGCAATCTCCTACCGTAATAATACCTGCAGTACCATTGAAACCAACCACGAGGATCGTCTGGATGTAGCCAGCCTTTCATTTGCCAATGGCTTAGGGGCAAAGAAGCATCTACTTGATAATAATTTAATGTAACATCTTTCTTATTAGGAGACAGTTTGGCATGGTCAAACCAATCACTAGGAAACTCATCTTGGCAGTCTGTTAGGTACTTACCGCCGAAAACGCCTAACTTCAACATTTCTTTTGGTGTTAATTCTGGCTTAAATTCTTCATGGAAGTTTTGTCCCATAGGCTCTGTAAGATAGTAATGCCCTTCTTGCATCTTATCCTTGATAGTAATCTTCTTCAAGATAAACACCTTCTTTCTATCTAAGTATAACATAAGACTCAGGCTGAATGATTGTGTGAATGAATGAAGCATAATAGGGTAAAATTAAGGTGGAGGCTTTTATGAATAAGAAACCTAGAATATTGATTAGTAAATGTTTAGAACACGGTCACTGCCGATATGACGGTGGTCAGATTGCCAGTCCTTTTATAAAAAGGATCAAAGAGTATGTTGATATTGTGACTGTGTGTCCAGAAGTTGAGATTGGCCTAGGTGTACCACGAGAGGCCATAAGAGTCATCAAGTCGGACGCTGATTATAGACTGGTTCATTCCCTGTCTGGTGGTGATGTGACTGAAAGGATGAATGACTTTTCAAGAGAGTTTGTTCAGAAGTTAGACGACCAAAACTGGCATGGTTTTATACTGAAAAACAAGTCGCCGACTTGTGGGATTAAAGATGTAAAAGTCTATAAGTCTTTTGGTAAGTCCATGTCCATTGACGAGAAAACAAGTGGTTTCTTTTCTAGACATGTTTCTAACAAGTATGTTTATATGCCGATAGAAGATGAGGGGCGTTTAAGCAATTACTCTATAAGAGATCATTTTCTAACCAGCATCTTTACCTTGTCTAGGTATGATGATGTTAAAGAAAAAGAAACCATGAAAGATTTGATTGATTTTCATCGTAATCATAAGTATCTTTTGATGGCTTATCACCAAAAGTATCAAAAGGACCTTGGTAAAATAGTTGCCAACCAAGCACATTGTCCGATTTCCGATGTCATCAAGACATATGAGGGCCTTCTAAAAAAGGCCCTGATACACCCCCTTAAAAGAGGTACTAACATTAACATGCTCATGCATCTTTTTGGTTACTTTAAAAAAGAACTTTCGAGTCAAGAAAAAGCCTTTTTTTTAGAGATGCTTGACCAGTACAAGGATATGAAAGTACCTTTTAGTGTTCCGCTTTCTTTGATCTATGTATGGGTCATCCGTTTTGATGAGACCTATCTAAAAGACCAAGTCATCTTTAACCCCTACCCTAGAGAGATACTAGATGTGACTGATTCAGGCAAGGGGATCAAGTAGATTTGGTGTAATTCTATAAAGTTGACTTTGATAATTTTAGTTAAGTTTGATTGTTATGTATGATACTATTGAACATATAATAAGAAGTGAAGATAAATTTATGGGAATCTAGACTTTATTTTGTGGTATAGGACTTCAGTTTTGGGGTATACATTATTAAAGGTGATGTTATGGGAAAAGAAATTAATATAAAAAATGTAAATGAGATTTTTGACAATGTTATTGAGAGCATTGATCATAGTCGAAATAAAATATTGGATTTGGTGACTGAAGCCAGATTAAATTACGAAAAGCTTGTGCTGCGTTTAGAAAATCTAAAGGCGGAAACTGAGGAAGCCATTCAAATGGTTGATACTCTAGAAATAAAAGACAAACTTGCCAGAAAGAACTTGGCAACCGTGTCAAAGAACTTCAGATCCAATACTGAAGCAGATATCAAGCAGGCTTATGAAAAGGCAACTGAAATTCGTATTGATTTAAAAGTTGCTCAGTCCAAAGAAAAGGCTCTAAAGGAACAAAGGACTCAGATTGAGTTAGACATCAAAGCTGCTCTTAGTAACATTCATAATGCTGAACAAGTAGTTCATCAAGTTTCTGTTGCATCTTCTTATCTGAAAGGTGAAATCCTTGAAGCTTTAGAAGAGGCAAACTTTGGTTCTGACATGATGCTTGGCGTTAGAATACTTGAAGCCCAGGAGAATGAGCGTCAAAGAATATCAAGAGATATTCATGATGGTCCTGCCCAGCGCGTCGCTAATATTGTGATGAAGGCAGATTTGTGTGAAAAGATTGCCAGAAAGAATATTCAAGATGGCCTAGCATCTCTTTCTGAGCTTCGTGAAGCCAGTCGTGAAGCTTTAAGAGAGGTAAGAGAAATCATTTACAATTTACGTCCGATGGCTTTAGATGATTTAGGCCTGAATAAGACCATAGAGATGAATGTAACAACAACTTTAGATAAGGAAGACATTCGTGTAGAGTATCAACTTGCCAAGTTGCCTTCTAAAGTAGAAAAAATTATTCAAGTAGCCATTTTTAGAATCACCCAAGAGATTCTAAATAACATTAAAAAGCATGCAAAAGCTAGAAATATAATGATTAAAACGGAGTATGGCACAAAATATATGAGATTAACAATCAGTGATGATGGTATCGGTTTTGATGTGGATGATACCCTTAGACGGGTGCGTGCACAGAAAAAATCATATGGTCTGATTGGTATAATGGAAAGAGTAGATCAACTGCAAGGGGAGTTTAATGTGGAGTCGTCAGAGTTAGGCACTATATTTAACATTAAGTTACCGATCAACCGAGAGGTGATTTTAGATGAGTGATAATGTAATTAGAGTTATGATCGCTGATGATTATGAAATCATCAGGGAAGGCATCAAACGTGTCTTAAGCTATGAAGAGGATATTAGTATAGTTGCTGAATCCATTGATGGCAATGATGTAATCAACAAAGTGGACTTCTTAAAACCTGATGTTCTTTTACTAGATATGAGTATGCCGGGCCACAGTGGTTTAGAAATATTACGTGCTTTAAGAAAGAAGGGCAGTGATATAAAGATTATTATGCTGACCATTGAAAGAGGTGCGGATATCATTAACCAGGCCATTGAGTCTGGTGCTGATGGTTATGTTGTCAAGGAGTCGACGACAGCAGAAATTGTAGAAGCCATCCACAGCGTACATGAAGGTAAAAAGTATTTAGACAAATCTCTGATGGAGATGATGTTTAATAAGTACAAGGATCCAAAAGATCAATCGGTCTTTAAAGACCTGTCTAAACGTGAACTTCAAATCCTTTTTTATGTTTCAAAGGGACTTAATAACAAAGAAATAGCAGATGAGCTATTTATATCTGAAAGTACCGTTAAGAATAATGTATCTCGTATTCTAAAGAAAATGGACTTCAAGGACCGTGTTCATGCTGCTATATATGGGGTGACCCATCATATTGATCAATACATCTAAAAAGCCTTCGGGCTTTTATTTTTATGTACAAATGGAAAATAATAGTCGAAATCGGTACCGTGGTACCTGTAGAAAGGTACTTTGGGGCAAAAAGTAGGGACAATGTGACCTATTACTTTACAATTTATTAAGATATGATTAGTACATAACAAGGAACATTAAGTTTTGGGATATACATATAAGGAGGAAATATTATGTTAATGATGATGTATAATTTTTTATTAAGCTTTAAGAAGGAAGATGGTCAAGGTATGGTTGAGTATGCTTTAATCATTGGTTTAGTAGTAATCGCAGTTATCGCAGTATTGGTATTATTAGGACCAGCAATCGCTGATCAGTTCCAAGAAATCGTTGATAGTTTAACAGGTGCTTAAGAATTACAATTGCATGACATGCTAATACTCTAATCATTAGGATGGTTAGAGTATTTTTACTTTTAGGATCAGAAAGGAGTACATCATGTGGAAAAATGAAAAAGGTCAATCATTGGTGGAATTCGCTTTACTGATTCCTATTCTAATCTTGATACTCATGGCGATTATTGAATTTGGTTTTATGTTTAATACATATATTACAGTAAGCAATGCTTCGAGAGAGGGTGCCAGACTAGGTAGTGTTGGGGCAACCAATGCAGAAATCTCTCAAAGAGTTTTAGAGGCTGCTCCTAACTTGGATGCGGACAGAATCAGTATTTCAATTTCCCCGGGCAATAGAAATAGTGGCGATATGATCAATGTAACAATCGAGTATGATTATGAGATTATCACACCAATTATGTCCTCTTTTTTGAGTCCTTTAATTGATTTAGAAGCACAAACTGTAATGCGAGTAGAATAAATCGCCTTAGGTTGATAGGTTGAAAGCCGATTACTAAAGGTTAATTGGAAATGAACAAATGATAATTGAGGTGAGCTGATGAAGAAATTAAGAAGACGATTGTTTATTCTAGCTATTATATTTGCTCTTTTAGCTTCTGCTGGAGTTTATATGTACTTAGAGAGTTTAGATACAAGTGTAGATGTTGAAGAAGAGGAAACTTTTGTAGTTCTTGTGGCAACTCAGGATATTCCAGCAAGATTGAAGATTGATGAAACCATGATTAAAGAAATTGAGGTTACTTACAATCCAGAAACAGAGAGTTTCTATAATAGGAAAGAAGATATAATCGGTAAATATGTACTGACTAAAATATATGCAGAGTCTAGATTCCATAAAGATAGCATTGATGTGACTTTAGAATCAGACTTAAGTTTAAAGATATCTGGTAATATGAGGGCTGTTTCCTTAGGTATCAGTGGTAATTCTGGTATAGCCAATTTGGTAAAACCAGGTGACTATGTAGATGTTGTGGTTTATCTGCCGAAGTTAACGGAGCAACAGGTGGTTGTTAGACCAGATATAGCAAAAATAATTTTACAGAATGTCGAAGTGCTGGCAGTTGATCAAGATTTGACCCAAGAAGTCGAATCCGAGTTAGAAGAGGTAGCTGTAGACACTGCTTCAACTCAATATTATATTGCAACTCTTGCAGTCCCTGTATTTGAAGTTGAAAAGCTGGTTTTGGCTAAAGATGTAGGTCTTATAGATCTAGTATTAAGACCATTAGAAGGTGATTTTGCTTATACAACTGAAGGTGTGATTTGGCAAGAATTACTACTAGATGATTTTGATAGATTGAAAGATATGTTCCCTAACTATGAGGTAAACTCAGTTGGTGAAGTTATTATAGATCCAAATGAAGTTAAGTATGATAAATATGTTTATTATACGGTTGAGTACGGTGATACTCTTAGAGAAATCAGCCTGTTATTCTACGGAACGGAAGAAAACTATATTTTACTACAGCAAGTTAATAACATTAAAGATGAAAACATAATAAGTGCTGGTATGGGTATTCGGGTGCCTGTCCTCGAAAATAGAGGTGAATGATATGAGTATTAGAATTTTGATTGCAGATGATATTGAGGAGACAAGGAACTTATTGAAACAGGTTATCATGCTCGAGGATGAAACTTTTGAGGTGGTAGGAGAAGCAGGTGATGGCGAAGAAGTTCTTAAGATGGTCAAAAAACTTCAACCGGACATTATCCTGATGGACATCAATATGCCTAAGAAAAATGGCCTTGAGGCAACAGAAGAAATTATGGCAGCTAATCCAGATGCCAATGTTATTATCATGTCCGTTCAAAATGATACTGAGTATTTGAGAACTGCTATGGAAGCTGGTGCAAAAGGTTATATCTTAAAACCCATTAATCATGAGGAAGTTACTGAACTGATTAAGAAAACTCATGAGAGAGGTCAAAAGAGAGCTAGAACGCTTCCTAAAGAAGACGTTAAAGATGCAGAAATTTATACCTTTTATTCCTTTAAGGGTGGTGTAGGTAAGTCTTTAATGGCTTTAAACACTTCTGTGATATTTGCTAGTAAGTTAAAGAAAAAAGTTCTTTTGATTGATCTTGATTTACACTTTGGTGATATTTCGTTGATGACCAACAAACATACTGAAAAGAATGTATTGGATATGGTTGACGATGGCATGGTAGATAGCTTTGAAGCTATGTCGGGATATTTTTATGAATACTGCAGTGATTTAGATATTTTATATGCACCACTTAGCCCAGAAGGTGCAGATTATATTTCAAAAGATATAATAGGCAAGATTATTGGAAAGGCAAAAGAACATTATGACATCATCATCATGGATACGGGGGTTAACTTCCATGAGCATACTTTATATGCATTAGATGTGTCAGATAAAATATTCTTTGTATCATCTATGGAGATGACATCTATTAAGAATTCAAAACTTGGTTTAGGTGTAATGAAATCCTTGAATTATGAAGATGATAAGGTTAACATCATTGTCAACCAGGCCAGTGAAAAATTTGGTATCTCTAAGAAAGATATTGAGAAGGTATTCAATAGAGAAATTCTCCTTTATCTTCAAGAAGAGGTCAAGCCTCTCAGGCTGTCTGTTAACAGAGGCCATGCTTTGGCACTTGATTCTAAAGGTAAGGGAACGAAGTTTTATAAATCGTTATTAAAGTTATGTAAACAGTTGGGGTGATATAGATGTCATTAAAACAGAGATTAGAACAAGTGAATACAAGTGGTAAATCAGCAAAAACATCTGATCATAGTAAAGATCCATTTTCAGAATTGAAAGGGAAAATACAAAACAAAGTAATCAGTGAATTGGATATAGATTTTACAGAGATCTCCGAAGACAATGACGAACTTAAACAAGAGATCCAAATGATTATTGCCAAAAACATTGAAAAAGAATCTTTGAACTTAACTTCTGCGCAAAAAAGAAAAGTTGCTGAAGAACTCTTGAATGAAATTATCGGTTTTGGACCTATTACAGCTTTTCTAAATGATTCAGCTGTTACAGAGATTATGGTCAATGGACCTAAGCAGATATTTGTTGAAAGAGATGGTAAGTTGACACTAGAGAGTGCCATTTTTAAGGACAACAATCATATACTACATGTTATTAAAAAAATTGTAGGAGCTATTGGTAGACGTATTGATGAATCATCACCAATGGTAGATGCCAGACTTAAAAACGGTTCCCGTGTAAATGCCATTATTCCGCCTTTGGCCATTGATGGACCATCGTTAACCATTAGAAAGTTTGCTGAAGACCCATTTATGGTGGATGACCTTATCGGTTTTGGTACATTAACATCTAAGATGGCTGAACTTTTGAGGGCTTGTGTAGAAGGTCGTTTAAATATTATTGTATCCGGTGGTACTGGTTCAGGTAAAACAACGACACTGAATGTTTTATCTTCCTTTATACCAGAAGATGAACGTATCGTAACCATTGAGGATGCGGCAGAGTTGCAACTCTTGCAGACACATATTGTTAGGTTAGAAACGAGACCGCCTAATATTGAAGGCAAGGGAGAGATTACAATTCGTGATCTTGTTAAAAACTCTTTGCGTATGAGGCCTGATAGAATTGTTGTTGGTGAGGTGCGTTCGGGTGAAGCCCTTGATATGCTTCAGGCCATGAACACAGGTCATGATGGTTCTTTGACAACTGCCCATGCCAACTCGCCAAGAGATATGTTGTCAAGATTGGAAACCATGGTTTTAATGTCAGGTATGAACTTACCGATTAGAGCAGTAAGAGACCAGGTTTCATCAGCAGTAGATTTGATTGTTCAGCAGTCGCGTCTACAAGATGGTTCAAGAAGAATTACCTACATTACTGAAGTGCTTGGTATGGAAGGTGATGTGATTATACTTCAAGATATCTTCAAGTTTGTTCAAAAGGGAATAGATTCAAAAGGACGAGTTGTTGGAGATTTTGAATTCACAGGTATTATACCAAGATTTTTAAAGAATTTGAGGAATCATGGTATAGAGTTACCACAGAGTATCTTCCAGTAAGGAGGCTATTATGTTACTCGGTGCAATTATAGTTGTCTTCTTCTTCATTTTAATTTTCATTTTCTGGTTGTTTGAGAGCCTGTTTGTAAAGGAACGTTATATCGACAGGATCAAAGATTTAGATGTTACCAGACGAGTCATAGAAGAAAAGAAAACTGTACAAAAAAAGAAAAAATCACCTATGAGGGGCCTTTCGCGCTTGGTTCCTAAAGGTAAAAACAATAAAATGGCAGATAAACTTGTCAGTGCTAATCTGATTATAACTGCAGAAGAACTGTTTATTTACAGGCTCTTATTTTCGATTGCCTTGGGGTTTTTAGCTCAGGTTGTAAGACAGGATCTTGTTGTGACAGCAGGCGTCGTTGTTTTTATTTGGAATATACCAAAATTCTTTATTAATAGAAGAATAAAGAATCGTGTCAATGATTTTAATGACCAGTTAAATGGTGGCTTGATATTGATTGCAAATGCCTTAAAAGCAGGTCATTCCTTTATGCAGGCTGTATCGATTGCAGCACGTGAAACTCAGGGTGTTTTTTCTGAAGAACTAAAGATACTTCTCAAGGAGTTGAATTTTGGTATCCCTATGGATGTAGGCTTTAACAATTTACTAAGACGTGTCAATTCTCCTGATATGAAACTTGTTGTTAATGCGATTATGATTCAAAAAGATATTGGTGGTAACTTGGCTGAAATACTTGAAAATATTTCGGAAACTATTAGAGAACGACAGAAAATTATTAATGAGATGAAGACTTTAACAGCACAAGGAAAGATGTCAGGTATGATTGTAATGCTGATTCCTTTTTTCTTAGGTGGTATGATTTATCTCTTAAACAGAGAATACATCATGCTTTTATTCCAGACTAGGGTTGGTATGATGATTCTTGGAGGCGCCTTAATGAATGAAGTTATTGGTGTCATGTTTATACGAAAAATTATCAAGATAGATGTGTAGGATGGTGAGGGTATGTTATATGTAACTATATCAGTCTTTTTTATCTCAATGATGTTGTTTGCATACTTTGTTTTGATTTCATTTAACAAGAATAAAATTGAAATGACCGAGAGAATAAGTGCCATGGAATCCTTGGATAGAGGATGGACGGAGTTGGATGAAGATTATGGTGAATCCGTGGGTGCTTTAATCTTTAAGTCTTTAGGTAGCTTCCTTTTAAAGCTATCTCCAGGTTATAAGTCCAAGCGTACCAGAGATACGCTTGAAAAGGCTGGCGTATTAAAGCATGTTACGTCTGAAAGATGGGTGGCAAGAAAAGCAGTCACTACATTTTTGGTTGCCTTCTTTGTTGGTCTTGGATCAATGATTCTAGCAGAAAATATTGTTGTTTCATTAGTCATGGCATTATTGGCTGCACTGATTGTTCATGTCAGTTACAGGTTTTATCTTTCAAGAAGAATTACTAGAAGAACAACGGAGATTGTCAGAGCCATCCCATATACACTTGATTTGATTACTGTTTCAGTAGAAGCGGGGCTTTCCTTAGATGGTGCGATTGGTAGGATTGTAAGTGCAATTTCTGGTCCTTTATCAGATGAGTTTGGTCAGACTTTAAAAGAGATGAGAATGGGTATAGAAAAGAAAGAAGCTCTTAAAAATATGGGAGAACGGGTTGGAAATAAAGACTTATCAATGATCTTGTCCAGTATTGTACAAGCAGATGAACTAGGGGTAAGTTTAGGTAAGATACTTCGTATTGAAGGTGCACAACTACGTGAAAAGCGTAAACAAGCAGCAAGGGAAAAAGCTATGAAGGCACCGGTTAAGATTCTGTTTCCTTTGATTTTATTCATTTTCCCAACTATTTTTATGGTTGTATTAGGACCAGCCATTATTAAGATTGTTGAGGTATTTTAATGGATTTGTATAAGAATCAAGTTTTACTCGTTAAGGATATTCATATAGCCGACACTTTTATCAAGCGTTTAAGAGGCTATATGTTTCATGAGAAACCTCATTATGAGGGGATTGTTTTATCGCCTTGTAACAGCATTCATACTTTTTTTATGAAATTTGATATCGATGTCTTGTTTCTTGATGAAAGTATGACCGTTATAGATAAGTATATTGGTTTAGAAAAAAACAAAGTCATCAAGCCGATTAAAGATGCTGTTTATACGGTAGAGGCTCAAAAAAATGTCTTTGATCTTGTAGAAGTTGGCGATCGGTTGAAAATATGCTAAAATACAGAAAATGGAAGGAGGCATATGGCAACCATACAATTACTAGTGATAGTTATAACAGGCATTTATATTTCTTATATTGATTTTAAGGAGCATATTATCCCTAATAAAATCAATATTATCCTTTTCCTATTTGGTATCCTAGTGACCATTTTGGATTATGAAAATGTCTTTAGTCATCTACTAGGTTTGATACTTTTGGGTGGTTTGATGTTGATTTTGGCAGCAGCTACCAAAGGTTTTGGCATGGGTGATGTCAAGTATATATTCAATATAGGATTGATTGTCGGTTTGAGACAGGGCTTTAATGCACTCTTACTCGGATTTATGATTGGTGGGGTTGTAAGTTTGATTTTGCTTGCATTAAAGAAAGTGAATAAAAAGGATATGATTGCCTTTGGACCTTACTTGGTTTTAGGTGCTGTACTTTCATTCTTTGTATAAAAAAAGAGCCGAAGCTCTAATTCATAACATTTTGTGGCTTGTCTTGACACCATGATTCTATGTTATCAAAGACAATTTGCGCCCTTCTGAAGATGGATTCCTTAGTAGCATAAGCTACATGAGGTGTCAGTACAGCTGTTTCGATTTCTGACAGTGGATCCTTATCTAGTGGTGGTTCGATGTCGAACACATCGATACCAGCGCCAGCTAAACGACCAGCTTTGAGTGCTTCAGCTAAATAAGCATTATCAACAATTGGGCCTCTAGCTGTATTGATTAAGACAGCACTTGTCTTCATCATATCAATGGCTTTTTTATCAATCATACCCTTGGTATTTGATGTGAGAGGTGTATGTAATGATAATATATCGGATGTTTTTAATATTTCCTCAAAAGAAACATATTTTATCCCCATCTCTTCTAGGGATGGTTTTTTTGTACGGCTATGGTAGATGACGTCACAACCAAAGGCTTTGGCAATTCTTGCTGTGGCCGCACCAATAGCACCAGCACCGATGATACCAAATGTTTTCTTGTAAAGCTCGTGACCGATTAAGCCGTCTTTTGTTTGATTCTTTCTTGTGCGCAGGTCACATCTTGGGATGTTTCTTAAAACAGAAAGCGTCAGTCCTATGGCCAGCTCAGCTACGGCATAGGTACAGTATTCAGCAGCATTTGACACCAAGATATTTCTTTCGTTACAAGCTTTGGTGGCTACATGGTCAACGCCGACAAAAGCCACCGAAATCATTTTAAGATTAGGACACTTGTTGATGACATAAGCCGAAAGTGGTGTGTTAGCAATGATTAAGGCGTCTGCATCCTTTGCACGCTCTAACTGTTCTTCATCATCAAATGTTTTTTCATTGTATACAGTAAATTCATGATTTGTGTTTTGAATCAGTTTGTTTAAGTCCTCTTGACTGATTCCTAAAGATTCCATTATTACAATTTTCATAGCTACCTCCAATTTTTATTATACTGTCTATGACATAGATTACAAGCATATGACATTATTTTAAAGGAAGATTAAATAGCGGGTGAGAACGGTATATAGCTTATGAAGGTTGTTATAATAAGAATGATTAAAGAGATTATAATTTTTTACAATAGAAAGAAGGAGGTAACATGTTTAGAAAAGGTATGGTGCTTATACTGATACTAACAATGCTCTTTAGTTTTTCAGTATTTGCAGATGAAACTTTGACAGTTGATAAAACTGAGACAGGTTTTTCTGATGTCAATGAAGACGATTGGTTTTATGATGCGGTTATGACGATGAGTCAGTATGATATTATTAGCGGGTATCCTGATGGGACCTTTAAACCTCAGAATCCTGTTAAACGTGAAGAGTTTGCAACCATGATGGTTAAAGCCTTGAAACTAGAGGTTGTAGAAAGTAAATCATCATTTGTAGACGTATCAGATGATTATTGGGCATCAGACTGGATTGAAACAGCTAAACCTTATATGACAGGCTGGACAAAGAATGGTGATTATGTATTTAAGCCAACGGAATATGCAGTAAGAGAAGACATGGCAGTAGCTCTTGTTAATGCCTTATCTAAACCGGCAGACGATACTATGCTACCATTATTAGATGATTATGAAGATGGTTTTGCATCTGTAGTTAAAGGGGATGGCGGTATATCTGCTAACCTAAGACCTTATATGGCTTCAGCAGTCAAACATGGTCTGATCTCTGGTTCAGTTGAAAATGAAATGAAATACTTAAAACCACAAGGCACATTAACAAGAGCTGAAGCGGCAGCCTTATTGATGTCTGTTATTAATGAAGAAAAAATAGTATTTAACGACGATGAAGAAAAAGTTGTTTTTGAAGATACAGATGTGACTCTTCAAATCAAAGAAGTTGAGGGTGGTCTGAAATTATACTGGGACTATACAGGTGCTTCTGAGCCAAAGGGTTATAAGGTTGTGGCTTCATTAAGTGATGAAACACCTGCTTATCCTGAGAACGGCAATGCCAAGTATGTTCAAGGGAACTCTGCAACTGTTTACAGTAAAGATGGCTACAATGGTGGTGACTTTGCAAACTTTAAATCAGGTGAGTCCTACTACTTCTCAATCACTGCTTTAGTGGGTGATACTTATGTAACGAGTAACGTAGTCAAGAAGACAATGCCAGCTGCAATTAGTGTAGAAGGTAAAATTCCTCAAGTAAAAGTATCGCAAGCCGGTGATGGTGTAGTTGTTGAATGGCAGGCCATAGACACGGTTGGTCTTCAAGGCTACAAGGTTGTTGCATCTATGAGTGATGAGACGCCAGTCTATCCTGAAAATGGCTATGCTACATGGATTACTAACTTAAATACTTTAACGTATTACATTGAACCGGGTACCTCTTATCATGGTGGTGATTTGTCTGGTAAGTTCAAACCAGGCGAAACTTATTACTTCAGTGTAACAGCGGTTTATAACTCAGGTAAAATTGCTGGTAATACGGTTAAGTTTATTATGCCAGGTGAACCTCAAGAGGAAGAAGAAGTTACTATAGCTGAAAAAACTCCTAAGGTAGAAGCGGTTGTAAACGACGGCAAGCTGGTTATTGAATGGGGTCAAGTGAGCACTTTAAACCTGCAAGGTTATAAGATTGTTGCTTCTAAATCCAATCCAGCACCGATCTATCCAGGTGATGGATACGCTTATTGGATTACTGATTTAACAAGCCATAGACAAGTGATTGCACCAGGTCAATCCTATAGTGGTGGTGACATGGATGGTCAGTTTAAATCTGGAGAAACTTATTATGTTTCTGTGACGGCTGTTTACAATGATATGAAAGTTCCTGGAAACTCAGTTAAAATCACAATGCCGTAAGGTTAGGAAAAGAAAGTTATTAAAACTTTCTTTTTTTTTATCTCAAACCAATCATTTCATGTTAAAATAGAATCAGATGTGGAGGTATGAATGAATACAAAACAGTTAATGGACATCGCGTTAGAGTTAGCCGGACTCGATAAAATACCTTTTGATTCAGGCATTCAAGTACCTGGAGAAGATCTCATGAAGATTCTAATAGGTGTGGATATGGAAACACCTGAGCTTTTGCTTGCAAAAGAGTTAGAGTATGACTGTGTAGTCAGCCACCATCCAAAGGCTGATGGCGCTAGAGTGGAATTCTCGAAAGTTATGGATGTACAAATTGATAAAATGGTGTCTTATGGTGTACCGATTAATAAAGCGCAGAAGATGCTTCGAAAGAAGCAGGCGTCAGTAGAACTTGCAGGTCATGTGTCTAACTATGATAGACATGCATCGGCAGCAAGACTATTAGAGATGCCTTACTTAAACATTCATTTACCTGCAGATATAATAACTGAAAAAATCGTCCAGAAACATTTGGACACAGCACTTAAGGATCAACCTAAGCGCACGCTAGGTGATGTTCTTGATGCGCTTAATGAGATGCCTATATATAAGGATGCTCTCGCAGGTCCTGTTATTCGTGTGGGCGCAAAAACGGACTATGCTGGAGAAGTTGCTGTCTTAATGGCGGGTGGCACCAATGGTGGTGCAGATGTTCTTAAGGCTTACTTTGAAGCTGGCGTAGGTACAATTGTGTGCATGCATATTCCTGAAGATGTTAAAAAAGCAGTACAGGAGCAAAATATTGGCAATGTCATCGTTGCTGGCCATATGGCTAGCGATTCTATTGGCTTGAACGTTATTATTGACGCGTGGAAAAAAGAAGGCTTAGAAGTGACTAAGATGTCAGGAATTTTATAAGATAAACTCGACTTTTTGTCGAGTTTTTTTGTACGAATTACATATTGACTCTGCAAATTTATTAAATTTTTAGAATATTGAAAAAATATCGCAAAATAAAAAGGAGTTTTCTATCTTTATGAAGAATTAACTCTAAGTGCGATAAATAAAATCACAAGGAGGAAGAAGCATGAAGAATTATAAATATGACAATGTAAGAAACATAGCACTTTTAGGACATGGTAGTTCAGGAAAGACAACTCTAACAGAGGCCATTTTATACACTTTAAAGCAAACAAAGCGTATGGGTAGAGTTGAAGATGGAACAACTGTTTCTGATTATGATAAATCTGAGATGGAAAGAGGATTTTCAATTGGAACTTCAGTAATACCAGTAGAGTGGAATAATTCTAAGTACAATATCATTGACACACCGGGATACTTTGACTTTGTTGGCGAAACGTTTTCATCGTTAAGAGTAGCAGGTTCTGCAGTGATAATGGTAGATGCTTCTTCTGGTATAGAGGTTGGTACTGAGAAAGCTTGGAGATATTGTGAAGATAGAAAAATGCCAAGATTGCTTTTTATCAACAAAATGGATAAAGAAAATATCGATTACGTTAAGGTCATTCGTGAACTAAAAGAAAAGTTTGGTAAGAAAGTTGCGCCTTTTGCAGTACCTTGGGGTATTGGTCCTGATTTCAAAGGTTTTGTAAACGTTGTTGATCTAGTAGCTAAAGAGTTCAAGGGTGATGATTGTGTTGAAACTGCAGTACCTGAAGAATTAATGGCTAGAGTAAATCCTATCAGAGACTTGTTGATTGAAGCGGTTGCTGAATCTGATGAAGAGTTGATGGAAAAGTACTTTGAAGGTGAAGAGTTTACAACAGAAGAAATCCATGAAGGTTTAAGAAAAGGTGTTATCTCTAATGAAATCGTGCCTGTACTAGTAGGTTCTGCTACAGAGCGTGTTGGTCTACATACATTATTAGATATGGTATTTGATTATATGCCTACACCGCATGATATGCATGAAGGTATTTATGAAGGTGTTGATCCGGAATCTGAAGAGACTGTTTCTAGAGAAGTGGATGAAAATGCACCATTATCAGCACTTGTTTTCAAGACAGTGGTTGACCCGTTTGTTGGTAAGATTTCTATGTTTAAGGTTTACTCAGGTAAATTTAAGAAGGATATGGAAGTACTTAACGCAACCAAGGATGAAACAGAGAAAATCGGTACAGTATTCCTATTAAGAGGTAAAGAACAATTAGAAGTTGATGCAGTATTAGCTGGTGATATAGGTGCGACATCTAAATTACAGCATACTGAAACAGGTGATACATTATGTGATAAATCAAGCCCAATCAGATACAAGGGTATCAACTATCCGAAACCATGTATCTTTATGGCAGTTGAGCCTAAATCAAAAGGTGATGAAGAAAAAATTGGTCAAGCACTTCATAAGTTAGTTGAAGAAGATCCAACTTTCATTGTTCAAAGAAATAAAGAAACCAAGCAGTTGTTAATTGGTGGTCAAGGTACAATGCAACTAGGCGTTGTTACCAATAAACTTAAGAATATCTTCAGCGTTGAAGTGGATCTTGTAGACCAAAAGATTGCTTATAGAGAAACTATTAAAGGTACTGCAACTGTTCAAGGTAAATATAAGAAACAATCTGGTGGTTCTGGACAATATGGTGATGTACACATTCAATTTGAACCTTGTGAAGAAGAGTTTGTATTTGAAGAGAAAATCTTTGGTGGCTCTGTACCTAGAAACTATATTCCTGCAGTTGAAAAAGGTTTACATGACTGTATAGAAAAAGGTGTATTGGCTGGATTCCCTGTTGTGAATATCAAGGCGACATTACTAGATGGTTCTTACCATGCCGTTGACTCGTCTGAGATGGCATTTAAGATGGCTGCAAGTGTTGCATTCAAAAAAGGTATCCAAGAAGCGAAGCCGATTTTATTAGAGCCTATCTATGCTGTAAATATCTTTATCCCAGAGTCTTACATGGGTGATATCATGGGTGATATGAACCGTAGAAGAGGTCGTGTACTTGGTATGGAAGCTGCTGTTGTTAAAGGTTTTCAAAAGGTTGTTGCTGAAGCACCTCTAGCAGAGATGTTTAAGTATGCGACTGAACTTAAGTCAATGACACATGCTCGTGGATGGTTTGATATGGAGTTTACAAGATATGAAGAAGTACCTTCTAACCTGGTAGATAAAATCATTCAAACTGTAACTGAAGAAGAGTAATATTAAGCCGCGAAAGCGGCTTTTTTTCTTGCCATCAACTGGTATAAGCGGTTGATTTCTTGCTATAATAGATGTATAGGAGAAAGACATGGAATTATACGATAATTATTCAGATAAGGCAAAAATGATACTTGATCAGGCTTTTACAGAAGTAAGATCGATGAATATGAATTATGTAGGCTCAGAGCACTTGCTACTTAGTCTTCTAAAAGTGAAATCAGACATTGTGGATACCATTAAGAGGTACAATCAGCTGACTTATAAAGATGTCAAAAAAGAGTGTCTAAGATATGTGGGCATTGGCCTTGTAGAAAGAGAAATACAGGGTTATTCAAGACGGGCATCAGAGATACTAAGGCTGGCTTCACACGAGGCCAATGCTTTAAAATCTCTTAAAGTTGAACCTGAGCATATGATGCTTGCCTTGTTGGACCAAAATGAGGCGACGGCTGTAAAGGTATTAGAAAAGATTGGATTTTCTGCTTTTGATTTAAAGACAGACATCATCAGAGAGTTAGATTTAATTGAGAAAAAAGCTAAGAAAGCCAAAAAAGAAAAGATTCAAGCCTCTTTAATAGACTCTTATGGCATATGCATGACCGATATGGCCAAAGAAAACAAATACGACCCACTTATTGGTCGTGATGAAGAAGTTAAAAGAGCCATTCAGATACTAGGCAGAAGAACCAAAAACAACCCTTGTTTAATTGGCCAGCCTGGTGTTGGTAAAACAGCCATTGCTGAAGGTATTTCAAGAGCCATTGTTTCAGGAAATGTGCCGGATTATCTATTAGATAAGAAGATTGTGTCTATTAATTTAGCCTCGCTTCTTGCTGGCTCTAAGTTTAGAGGAGAGTTTGAAGACCGTTTGACCCAATTGATTAAGGAGGTCAGACAAGATAAGAAGATCATTTTATTTATAGATGAGATCCATACCCTTGTTGGAGCAGGCGCTACCCAAGGGGCCATGGACGCTTCAAATGTTTTAAAACCTTTTTTATCAAGAGATGATATCAGACTGATTGGTGCAACAACTATTTCTGAATACAGAAAACATATAGAAAAAGACCAGGCACTTGAAAGACGTTTACAGCCTATACTCATTCATGAACCGAGTGAAGAAGTCTGTATAGACATGCTGAAGGGACTCAAGTCAGTTTATGAGTCTTATCATGGCATTGCCATTGAAGATCAAGCACTTACAGCGTCTGTAAAGCTATCTAATCAATACATACATGATAGGTTCTTACCAGATAAGGCCTTAGATATATTGGATGAAGGTGCTTCAAGATGTCGTCTCAATAAGGTAGAAACCTTAACGGCTGATTATATTTATGAAATTGTCGCCTTATGGACAGGTATTCCTGTAGGCCGTTTGACGACTGAGTCTATGACAGAACTGAAAAAGTTAGAAGATACCTTATCCTCTCGTGTGATTGGTCAAGATGAGGCCGTAAGGGGTGTTTCTAAATCCATTATAAGAAGTCGAGTCGGTTTAAGTGATCAATCAAGACCACTCGGAACCTACATCTTTTTAGGCACAACAGGTGTAGGAAAAACTGAGCTTGCAAAAGCCCTTGCAGAAGCCTTGTTCGGCAGTGAAAAGGACTTGATACGGATTGATATGTCTGAGTACATGGAAAAACATGCTGTATCCAAGTTGATTGGTGCTCCTCCTGGTTATGTTGCCTATGAGGAAGGTGGCCAGCTGACAGAAAAAATACGGACCAAACCATTTTCTGTTGTCTTGTTTGACGAACTAGAAAAAGCCCATCCAGATGTTTTAAACCTCCTGCTTCAAATGCTAGATGAGGGGATTCTAACAGATGGTCAAGGCAGAAGTGTCTCTTTTAAGAACACGGTTCTTATTTTTACTTCCAATATTGGAACAGATAAAATCAACAAAAAAACCATCGGTTTTTCAAGTGATCCAATTGAGTTTGAAGCGTCCCTTATAGAGGACCTGAAGAAATCTTTAAAGACAGAGTTTATCAATAGAATCGATGAGATCATCGTCTTTAACAAGCTTGAAAAAGAAGCGGTCTTAAAAATTATTGATATGCTCTTAGATAAGCTGGTTTCAAGGGTTTCATCCCTTGGCTATGAGTTTGAGATATGTGATAGGGTCAAGGAAATGATTTATGACAAAGGTTATTCAGAAGTTTATGGTGTAAGAAGTTTGAAAAGAACAATTGTTAAGTTATTAGAAAACCCATTAGCAGAATTTCTGTTAACTTATCAACATGAAAAGGGTGCTGTCATTGAGGCATGCCTTGATGAAGAGGGCATCAAGATTCTTCAAAAGTGTTAGAAAGGGAAAAAAATGGGTAAAATAAAAACAAGGTATGTGTGCCAAGAATGCGGTGCTGAAAGTAATAAATGGCTAGGAAAGTGTCCAACTTGTGGAGAATGGAATACTTTTGTAGAGGAATTTATTGATAAACCGGTTGTCACAAAAAGTGTTGGTATCAGCAACAATAAGAAACCAGTGCCTTTAAGTCAAGTCGTTATTGATGATGAAGTGCGTTATAAGACGCATATGAAGGAACTCGATAATGTGTTGGGTGGTGGTATTGTAAAAGGATCCTTGGTCCTAGTAGGTGGTGATCCAGGTATCGGAAAATCAACGCTTTTATTGCAGGTTGCCAATACTGTGGGTATGAGCGGTCAAAAGGTCCTGTATGTATCTGGTGAGGAATCTTTAAAACAGACCAAGTTACGTGCAGACCGCTTAAGTATCAAATGTGATCAAATCTACATGGTTTCTGAGAATAACTTAGATTATATCGTCAAGTATGTAGAAGAACTGTCGCCTGATATTCTGATTGTGGACTCTATTCAAACCGTTTACAATCCGGCCGTTCAGTCGTCTCCTGGCTCTGTTTCTCAGGTTAGAGAGGCAACTGCCACCTTGATGAAGATTTCCAAGGTAGATGCTGTGGCAACTTTTATCGTAGGACATGTGACCAAGTCGGGTTCCATTGCTGGCCCAAAGGTACTTGAGCACATGGTAGACACTGTACTTTACTTTGAAGGAGACAAGAATCATACATTTAGGATTCTTAGAGGTGTGAAGAATCGTTTTGGTTCTACCAATGAAATTGGTATCTTTGAAATGACCTTTAAGGGGCTCAAAGAGGTCTTAAATCCTTCGGAAATATTTTTAAGCAATCGTCCTGAATCAGCACCAGGTTCAGTCGTGGTTGCAGGCATGGAAGGCACGCGTCCCGTGCTCGTTGAAATACAGGCTTTGATTTCAAATTCGAGTTTTGGTACGCCAAGAAGAATGGCTGTTGGTGTGGATCATAACAAGATGGTTATGATGATGGCCATATTAGAAAAGCGTTTAGGCATCCAAATAGGTGGATGTGATGCGTATTTAAACGTTGTTGGTGGCATGCAATTGTCGGAACCAGCAACAGATTTAGCCATTGTGGCAGCAGTGATTTCTTCCTTTAAGGATAAGGTTTTAGAAGAAGGTGTTGTTATATTTGGTGAAGTGGGCCTCACAGGTGAGGTCAGATCGGTTTCCCATGTGGAGCAAAGAATTCATGAAGCCATCAAACTTGGTTTTAAGAAATGTATTCTTCCAAAGGGAAATCTAGAACAAACGGTATCTGGTATTGAACTTATAACAGTAGAAAATGTTGAAGAGATGTTGAACTATTTATTTTAGGAGTCCACCATGATTTACATGCAGAATCGCGATTACGACAATTTTGGTCATATTTTAAATGAGCTATCACCTGGTACGGCTTTAAGAGAGGGCCTTGAAAATGTACTGGCAGCTCAAACGGGTGCTTTAATTGTCTTTGGCGATACGGATGACATTAAAAGCATGTCAGATGGTGGTTTTTTTATCAACGAAGATTTTCTTCCTGCAAAACTTTATGAACTTGCAAAAATGGATGGTGCTATCATTTTAAGTGAAAATGGTAGACGCATCGTTTATGCAAATACACACTTAAATCCAGACTCAAGTATAGAGACCAGTGAAACAGGTATCAGACACCGTACAGCTGAAAGAGTGGCCAAGCAAACAGGCCTCTTGGTTATCTCCATATCACAAAGAAGAGATTTGATTACATTGTACAAGGACGGTGGTAAGTATGTTTTACCTGATGTAGAACAACTTATCAGTAAAGCAAATCAAGGTATTCAAACGGTTGAAAAGTATCGTAAGTCATTCGAAGAGAGTGTTGAGATGCTCAACGGCTTGGAACTAGAGGATTTGGTATCCTTAAATGATGTTTGTATTGTAATCCAACATGGCGAAATGCTTGCCAAGATGGGTCGCGAAGTCAAACGTTATATCAATGAGTTAGGTACAGAAGGCGATATCATCAATACCCACCTTGAACAACTGATTGGTGATTTAGATGATGAGCTTAAAAACATTGTTAAAGACTATTCTTATCCGAATGCACCAGAAACATTCGATGAAGATTATTTTATGGATTTAACAGAGATTTCAAGACGATTGGGTTATTATTCAGAAGTAGATGTATTGGATGCCCCTGTATTTACCAAGGGTTATCGACTATTGTCTAGAATCAAACGTGTACCAGACTATGTGATTGATAATTTGATTGATTATTTTGAAGATTTTCATTCTATTCTAAATGCTGATATGGAACAATTGGACGAAGTTGAAGGTGTAGGTGCTGTTAGAGCAAGAAACATTATAGAAGGCCTAAGAAGAATCAGAGAGCTCTATGCATTTATAAAGAAGTAGGGAGGTTATATGTTTAAGTGTGGCGATAAAATCCTGTACCCTATGCACGGCGCAGGTGTCGTTGAGACTATTGAAGAAAAAAATGTTTTAGGCGAAAACCATAAGTACTATATTGTAAATTTACCGACAAAAAATATGAAAGTGATGATTCCTGTTGATAGAAGTGATGCACTTCACTTACGTGAGATCATTGATTCCAAAATGATTCCTGATGTATTTGATGTCTTCACCAAGGATTATGTTGATAGAGGCTTGAATTGGAACAAGCGTTATAAAATGAATTTGGAAAAAGTAAAAAGTGGCGATATTTATGAACTTGCAAATGTGATCAATGATTTGATGCAAAGAGATTCCAAAAGAGGTTTATCAACGGGCGAAAGAAAAATGCTCAATGATTCCAAACACTTATTTATCTCAGAAGTAACTTTATCGACTGGTAAAGAAAAAGATGAAGTGGAAAAGTTAATCAAGACATACTTTTAATCAAGAGCAATCTTGATTTTCTTTTATGCACATTTCATAGGATTTATTTCTCTTTTAGGGGATATCTCTATAATTATGACTAGTTTATTAAATAACTCTAAAAAACAAGGTAGAATGGGGCTTATATGGTAATATAAGATAATTAAAGAAAGGAGTGATGATATGTTTAAAAAACTCATTCGCTTACTGTTGACTTTAGCGGCCATGTCCACTGGAGCAGCCATAGCGAATAGTATGGTAGGCGCAGAAGGATTTGACTTAACAAGGTTTATAAAATTACCCTTTGGTGAAATGATAACGGAATTTATTTTTATTGTGTTATGCGGACTTATTCTAGGATTAATTATTTTTATTTTATCACCGTTTTTGATTCGCCAGGGAGAAAGACTTGCTAAGTACATTGAGAGGGAGATTACAAAACTTCCAGCAGAACAGGTGATTGTAGGATTTCTAGGTTTGATATCAGGTTTCTTGGTTGCCTTTATTATCAGTGGTTTGACTCAAAACTTAATACCTATGGAGATCATCAATAATGCAGTCAGTGTGGTCTTGTATTTATTCTTAGGCTACTTGGGTGTAAGGGTGGCTCTTGGTTCAAAGCTGGATTTTACTAGAATTATCGAGAGCTTTTCTAAGCTTACCTTATCTGGTAGAAACGATGGGGCTAAACCCAAAGTTTTGGATACCAGTGTGATTATTGATGGTAGAATTTTAGACATTTGTAAAACCAAGTTTATTGAAGGTAAGTTGATTGTACCAGAGTTTGTTTTAAAGGAACTGCGTCATATTGCAGATTCTTCTGATGCCTTAAAGAGAAAACGTGGTAGAAGAGGTTTAGATGTTTTAAACAAGCTGCAAAATGAAATTGATAATGAAGTTATTATTGATTCTACTGACTTTAAAGATGTAGGTGAAGTAGATATCAAGCTTTTAAAGTTAGCAGAAAAACTAAATGGTATGGTTGCAACCCATGATTATAACTTAAACAAGGTTGCTGTACTTCATGGTGTGGATGTTTTAAATATCAATGAACTTGCCAATGCTGTTAAGCCGATTGTTTTACCGGGCGAAGAAATGATTGTAAACGTGGTAAAAGAAGGTAAGGAAAACAACCAAGGTCTTGCTTATTTAGATGATGGCACCATGATTGTTATTGAAAATGGTAAGGACTTAATTGGTAAAACCATTTCAGTTGAAGTAACAACTGCCCTACAGACGGCTGCAGGTAAAATGATCTTTGTGAAGCCTAAGAAGGTCATCTCATGATATCGGTGATTGTGGCGGCTGCAGGGACCGGTTCTAGAATGAACCATGAAAAAAAGAAGCAGTTTATTGAGCTTTCAGGTGTGCCTATTATTGTTAGGACACTAAGAGCCTTTGAATTAGATGAAATTGATGAAGTCATTGTAGTAACAGGCAAAGAAGATATAAGCCTTATTGAAGCTATGGTCAAGGACTTTGGTATCAAGAAGGTAAAAGCGGTTATTGCTGGCGGTCCTAGACGCCAGGATTCCATATACAATGGTCTAAAAAAAGTATCTGGTGATACAGTTTTAATCCATGACGGTGCAAGACCTTTTGTATCTAAAAAAATGATTTTGGACCATATAGAAAAAGACCATAAAGACTGTGGCTTTATATCGGCTGTCCCATCCAAAGACACCATAAAGCTTGTTAGAGATGGTATGGTTGAAGAGACTTTAGACAGGTCTTTACTTTACAATGTTCAAACACCCCAGTCATTTGAGACCAAGTCTCTTCTTAAGGCTTATGATTATGCCTATAAGAAAGCGCTGAGTGTAACGGACGATGCTTCTGTTTATGAAGCTTACGGAAAGACTGTGAAAATTGTAAATGGTCGTTATGAGAATATAAAAATAACCACGCCTGAAGATTTGGCAATTGGTGAATACATGATAAAAACCAACTCAAAATGAGTTGGTTTTCTATTATTCTATAAGCTTTGTTGTAATTTCAGTGACAGATCTAAGTACTTCTGTACCACCGCCATATACATTTTGGTTTTTACCGTTCATTTCTACCTCATTACCTATAAGCCTACCGTTAATGGTTTGATTTTCACCATTGAGTTTGACCTTGCCATTAGGTGCATAAAGGATACCATCTATAACGGTGCCCGGTTCATTGACGATGATGTCTTTGTTCTTTGAATACAAGCAAATGAAATCGTCTGAGTTGATATGTGTGCTGTCACCGTTGATGATGATTTCATCCGTAGCTATGATACAACCAGAACCGACAAAGTTGTTGCCGTTAATGGTCACTTTGCCTTTAACGTATATGTTGGAATCAAGGTTGATATCGCTAGAGTTGAAAGTAACATCTCCGTTGTAGTAAGTCCCTGCTGCCTTTGCCTGTTGTTTGATTTCCTCAGAGAAGTCAGGCATTTCTATGAAGTGGTGATTAGGTACTTGTTCTGTTATAGAAAGACTTTCTCCATCTAACTCTATTTGCTTAACCGCTTCTGCACGACCATCAATGGTGATACGTTTGCCATTGAGTTTAAGTTTTTCGTTTGTGTGTGCATCGCCTTCAATCATGATGTCCTCACTATTGAGTATGAGTTCTTTTTCTGTAGATCCTGAGAAAATAGTATATAAAAAGGCTTCATAAAAATCGCCTCCGCTTTGGGCTGCTCCCTGTGTAGACACGATTTGATTATCAAAACCGATAATTGGAGCAAATACTAGGTCGACATTTCTTTGACCAACAATCCTAATGATGGAGTCATTTTCTTCGAAAGTTACACTGATATCATCACTGGTATATCCGTTTAAAACGATGTATTGATTGGCTACATTTTTTGCCTTGGTGGTGTCTGGCAGTTCTGGTGCTGCTGCTAGGAGTGTTGCATCTATGGCAACTTGGAGTTTTTGCTTTTCAACAACAACTCTACCAATATCAATGACAAGTGCCATGACACCTAAAAGTATGATCATAACAAAAACGACGATAACCAGTATTGAGCCATCTTGTTTCCTGAATGTATTCATTTTTGTCTCCTTTCATCTTACATATATACCCGATTTGTGAAAAAATATTCGATTTTATTTTCAAAAGCCTCAATAAAGTGTAGTATAAAGTAAAGAAAGGAAGATGAATAATGAGAATAGGTATAGGCTATGATGTACATAAATTGGTTGAAGATAGAAAACTTATTTTAGGGGGCCAGGAAATCCCTTATGAATTAGGCCTTTTAGGACATTCCGATGCAGATGTTCTTGTCCATGCCATTATGGACGCCCTTTTAGGAGCAGCAGGTTTAGGTGATATTGGCAAGCACTTTCCAGATACAGATCCTGCCTACAAGGGCATATCAAGTATGAAACTTTTAGAACATGTTAAGACCTCGTTAGATGACGCTGGTTACGAACTAGGTAATCTTGATTCTGTTGTGATTTGTCAAAGACCGAAACTAAAAGATTATATCCCTAAAATGAGACAAAATATAGCTGACGTCTTAGATGTTTCTGTAGATCAAGTCAGCGTAAAGGCAACGACTACTGAAAAATTAGGTTTTGCAGGTCGTGGTGAAGGTATCGCTTGTGAAGCGATTGCCCTACTTATGAAAGTTTGATTTGACATACGAATTATTATGTCATATTATAGTAAGAAAATCGATGACAAGGATTATTAGACTTAAAGACTTTGTAGAGAGTGAGGCGCTGGTGAAAGCTTCATAAGAAACTGAAGTTGAACCTACCTTTGAGATGGATACTAACCTATCCCGTGTGGAAACGATATATTCCAGAAAGTGAGCCTTTGGCTAATTAGAGTGGTACCGCGGACCCCCGTCTCTTTAGAGATGGGGGCCTTTTATAATAATCCGAAAACATTCGTGTCTTAAACATGAGATGAATCGGATTTAAATGTTAGTATAAAAAACTTTGCTCCAGAACGAAAAATTGGAAACAAAAACTGCTAAAAACGAATACGAACACTTGTTCTACACTTCTAAAACATGGTATAATAAGAGGAAGAGAGGAGGTGATAAAAAATGAGTAAAAGCAGTACTTATAGAACAATTCAAATCAGAGTAAAATCAGGCCATGATATGTATAATTATTGTGATGAAATGTGTTTTAACTCAAAAAATCTTTTTAACACAACAAATTATCATTTCAGACAAGTTTTCTCAGGAATCGGTAAGAGTAAGCGTCATAAAAATGAAGATGAAGTCATCAATGACATTAATGAGAAAATCCCTTTGATTAACAAGAAACTTCGAGAAAGTTATAAAAAGAAAAATAAGAAAGGTAAAAAAGCAAAGGGTCCAGTGCAGTTTGACTTGCTATCAAAAGACAATAAGATTGTTACTTACAATCTATTGGATGCTTACTTCAAATACATCGATCAAGTAGATTATAGATCTCTACCAGCTCATACAAATCAGAATACAATCAAACAGGTTATTAGGGCATGGAAGAGCTATTTTAAGTTAATGGATCTCTACAGAAAAGGTGAGTTAGAAGATGAACCTAAAATACCAAAATATAAAAAGAAAAATGGCAGATATGTTGTGGTTTTGTCCAATCAGGTATGTGTGATAAAAGACGATGAGGATCCTTATAAAAACGATAAATATTTGAGATTTCCAAAGACAAACTATCAATTCAATATCACAAAATGCATGGACTATGAAAAATTTAAATTAAAAGAAGTGCGTATTGTACCAGGTTCAAGTTTCTATACACTTGAGATTGTACTGGATCTTGGTGAATCTGAAGAACTGTCACATGATAGTAAGCGTATATTAGGAATTGATATCGGTGTAAACAACTTGGCAACTATTGTAAACAATGTTGGTCAGCGATCAGTTATTGTAAATGGCAAAGGACTTAAAAGCATCAATCAATACTATAATAAAAAACGCGCAGGTTTAATGAGTATCTTGAGAAACGGAAAACAGAAAGATGAAGGTCACTATCATTCAAAGCAGTTGAATCGATTAGACGAAAAAAGAAATGCAAAGGTAAAAGATTTTTTACATAAATCCAGTCGTTATATTATAGATTATGCTCTAGAGCATGGTATAGATACGATTGTAATCGGTTATAACAAAGGATTTAATCAAGCCTGTAATATGGGAAAGAAAAACAATCAAAACTTTACAACAATTCCATTCAAAAAATTCATAGATGTACTTGACTACAAAGCAAGTGATGCAGGCATCAAACTAATCGTTACTGAAGAAAGTTATACATCGAAAGCGTCATTCTTAGATGGCGATGAATTACCAGTCTATAATGAGAGTAATAAGAAGACCTATAAGTTTTCAGGTAAGCGTATTGAAAGAGGCTTGTATAGGACGAAAACAGGCACAATCATCAATGCGGATGTTAATGCAGCATTTAATATCATAAGAAAAGTATTTCCAAATGCGAAAGGCGAATGGAACAGAAGCGTCTTGGAGGCGCCATTTAGGATAAGGGCAGTTTGCTAATCTCCTAAGGAATCTCGTGATTTTAATCATGAGAACTTCAAAAAGCCATGTGGTGTGCTCATGAAGACTGTGAAGGTAAAATCAAGGAAGATACCGGGGCAACCATCAGATGTATGCCGTTTAAGCAAGAAAAATTATCAGATACTTGTTTAGTTTGTGGAAAAAAAGCTGATAAAATGGTATATTTAGCTAAAGCCTATTAAGGTAAGTATTGCTAATTCTATGTTTGTCCATTATATTATATAGGTAACTAGATAATAAATGGTGAAACATACAAGATAAAAGGAATTACAGGAGGAAACGAAATGAGTAATCGCGTAAGATTTGCGCCGTCTCCAACAGGATATGTACATGTTGGTTCTTTAAGAACGGCCCTATATGACTATATGTTTGCTAGAAAACATGATGGTAAGTACGTACTAAGAATTGAAGACACAGATAGAACAAGACTTGTGGATGATGCTATTGAAAATTTAATCAATGCCTTTGAATGGGCAGGTATCATGCATGATGAAGGACCTTTCTTTGAAGAAGGCAAGATGGTTCAAAGAGGTGACTATGGTTCTTATATTCAATCTGAAAGATTAGATACATATAGACCTTATGTGGACCAGTTGTTAGAATCAGGTCATGCGTATTACTGTTTCTGTTCTAAAGAAAGATTGGATGAAGTAAGAGCAAAGAACAAGGAAAAGGGTATTATTTCAGGTTATGATGGCCATTGTAGAGACGGTTCTTTAGAAGAAGCAAAAAAACGTGTTGCTGCTGGTGAATCATATGTTGTAAGACTTAAGATGCCAGAAGACCGTGAGCTTGTATTTGAAGATATGGTTAGAGGTACTGTAAAGATGAACACAGCAGATTCTGACGACCAGGTTCTTTTAAAGGCAGATGGCTTCCCGACATACCATATGGCAGTTGTTGTAGATGATCATTTAATGGGCATCACACATATGATCAGAGGTGAGGAGTGGTTACCATCTACACCTAAGCAAATTATTTTATATGAAGCACTTGGCTGGCCACAACCTAAGTATGCACATCTTCCTAACATCTTAAATACTGAGAAAAAGAAGCTTTCAAAGCGTCATGATTCAGTAGCTGTAGAAGACTTTAAGAAAAAAGGTTATTTACCAGAGGCTCTAATCAACTTCTTAGCACTTGTTGGCTGGAGTCCAGAAGGTGAAGAAGAGATCATGACACTTGAAGAAATGACCAAGCAGTTCTCATTTGAGAGAGTATCAAAATCAGGTGGTGTATTTGATGTTCAAAAGCTTAACTGGATGAACAACCAATACATTAAAAATGCTGATGATGACCGTTTAACAGACTTGGCTATGCCTTACTTAGTTGAATCAGGTATCATTAATGAAGATGGTCTTGAAGGTCACTTTGATTGGGTTAAGAAGATTGTTTCTTTGGTTAAAGAAAAGCTTGAGTACATGGCTCAAATTACTGACTATGTGCCGTTATTTATTGGTGACGTGGTAGAAATCACAGATGATTCTGCTATGGAAATGATCAAGCTAGACCATGTACCAACATTGATTGATGCTCTAGTAGGAAAGTTTGAATCTGCTGAAGCCTTTGATGCACCTTCTGTTAAGAAGTTATTTAAAGAAGTTCAAAAGGAAACTGGTATCAAGGGTAAGAACTTATTCATGTGCACTAGAATTGCCGTAACAGGTCAAGAACATGGTTCTGATTTAATGGAAACTATTGCGATTCTAGGCAAGGATAATGTTGTTAAGAGAATGACATCAGTTAAAGAAAATTATTGTTAATTGTTAAAATCGCTTGCAAAAGCGATTTTTTTTTGTTATTATCACACTAATTCAAAGACCATGATTAGGAGAGTAAATTATTGAAAGTCTTTAGAGAGGGTTCTGGTTGGTGAAATGAACCTAGATGGCAGATGGTTGAAGTGCACCTATGAGTCGCCGCTTGAAATTGAGTAGGGTTGGCCGGTTAATACCGTTATCTATTATATGAGATAGGCTTAGGCCTAATTAAAGTGGAACCGTGAGTTAAATCGCCTTTATTATGAGGGTGATTTTTTTGTTTGGTATGAAAACCAGTTTAATAAGTAACGAAGCACTCGATGTGCTGAGTGCTTATTTTTAGAAAGGAGTAAGCGATGAGACAAGAAGGACTATTAGCTTCTATTGTAAGAAGAGACCCAGCTGCTAAGAATAGATTGGAAGTACTAGTCTGTTACCCTGGTGTACATGCTGTTATAGCACACCGTGTCAATCATTTGCTCCATAATATGGGTTTAAGGGTCTTGGCTAGAATGGGTTCTCAAATCATGAGAGTACTGACTGGCATTGAAATCCACCCAGGTGCTGTTATAGGCAGAAGACTTTTGATAGACCACGGCATGGGTGTGGTTATTGGTGAAACTGCCATTATTGGAGACGACGTGACCTTGTATCAGGGCGTGACTTTAGGTGGTACAGGTAAAGACCAAGGCAAGCGTCATCCGACCATTGGCAACGATGTTATGATCGCCTCTGGAGCTAAAATACTTGGGCCTTTTAAGATTGGTGATCACTCAAAAATCGGTGCGGGATCTGTTGTTTTAAAGGAAGTACCGGACCATTGTACAGTTGTTGGTGTACCAGGAAGGATTGTTAAGCAAAACTATAAAAAGGTGGATGAGGAAAAACTCTGTGATATGGACCAAGTTCATTTACCAAATCCCGTTGAAGCTGAGTTTGACAAGTTAAGAAAAAAATTGCTTGAACTAGAAAAGAAGGTTGGCTAATACCTAATTCATAGGAATAGTGATATAATAGATAAGATAAAGGAGTGCTTATGAGACTATATAATACGATAACTCGTGAAAAAGAAGAGTTTAAACCTCTTGAAGAGGGAAAAGTAAAGATGTACGTGTGTGGACCAACAGTTTATAACTACTTCCACATTGGTAATGCAAGACCTTTTTTAATCTTTGATGCTTTCAGAAGATACCTGGAGTATAGAGGTTATGACGTCACTTATGTTCAGAACTTTACGGATGTAGATGATAAAATCATCAACCGTGCTATAGAAGAGAATATTGATCCAATGACCGTTTCTCAAAAGTACATTGATGAATACTTTAAAGATGCAGATGCCCTTGGTATCAAGAGAGCTGATTTTCATCCAAAAGTATCAGAAAACATTGGTGGTATTATAAAAATTGTTAAAACACTTGAGAAAAATGGCTATGCATACAATGTTGACGGTGATGTATACTTTGACATGAAAGCCTTCAAAGACTATGGTAAATTATCAGGTCAAATCATAGATGAGTTAGAAGCCGGTGCTAGAATCGATGTATCTGAAGTTAAGAAAAACCCAATGGATTTTGCCTTATGGAAGAAGAAAAAAGAAGGTGAAATTGCATGGAAGTCTCCTTGGGGTGAAGGTCGTCCAGGTTGGCACATCGAATGTTCTGCAATGATCAATAAACACTTAGGTGAAACCATTGATATTCATGCAGGTGGCAAGGACTTGGTTTTTCCACACCATGAAAATGAAGTAGCCCAAAGTGAAGCTTATACGGGTAAGACACTGTCTAACTACTGGATGCACAATGGTTATATCAATATTGATAATAAGAAGATGTCAAAGTCTGAAGGTAACTTCTTTACAGTTAGAGAAATTCTAGAAAAATACGATGCGGAAGTCATTCGTTTCTTCTTGCTTTCAGTTCAATACAGACATCCTGTTAACTTCTCTAGAGAACTGGTTGAATCAGCAGCCAATGGACTGGATAGAATTTATACAGCTAGAGACAACATGATGCATCTACTAAAGACAGCACCTACAGGTCTGAGTGATTCAGATCAGGTCATCTTAGATGGTTATCAAAAACATAAGATCAAGTTTATTGAATCACTTGATGATGACTTTAATACAGCTGACGGTATTGCTGCCATATTTGAACTTGTTAGAGATATGAACAAGGATATGACAGAATTATCTTCTAGAGAACTTATCTTAGGCACTTTAGATTTGTTAAAAGAATTGACAGGCGTACTTGGTATTTTAGTTAAAGAAAATGATGTGCTTGCTGATGATTTAAAAGCGCTTATCGATGAAAGACAAGAAGCTAGAAAGGCTAAAAACTTTGAGCGTTCAGACGAAATCAGAGATTTACTATTGGAAAAAGGTATTGTACTTGAAGACACACCAACAGGCGTTAAGTGGTCATACAAAAGATAGGAGTCCTCATTGAAACAATTTTTAGACAAAATTGATAGAAGAACTTTAACAGACGATGAAGTAAAAATGATGAACGCCATGAAACTTGCTTATATTGGTGATGCCGTTTATGAGGTTTACATCAGGACTTATGTGATGAACAATTACAGGGCCAATGTCAACAACCTAAATAGAAAGGCAGTCAGCTTTGTTAAGGCGGGTGCTCAGGCTAGAATTGTTGAGTATTTAAAACCATATTTGTCTGAAAGTGAGTGGGCAGTGGTTATGCGTGGTAGAAATCATAAGGTTACCACAGCTTCTAAAAATGCCGATATCAAGGACTATAAAATGGCAACGGGCTTTGAAGCCCTTATCGGCCAGCTTTATCTTAAGGGTGAAAAAGAAAGATTAGAAGACTTGATCATTCATGGCATCAAGCATATTGATCCGGAGGCAGACGATGAGTAAAAGAGATAAAATCATGATTCTTGTCATGATCGGTCTGGTGATTCTACTGCTTGTGAAGTCACTTGTTTTAGATCCTTATCAAGTGGAGAATGAAGCTGAAGAGGCATTTCTGACTTATGTGGAAAAGCTTGTAGATGAAAGATACAGTGGTGGTCTTTATGGGACCTTGGTTCAGATAAAGGTTGTAAACATCACTGAGATGAGTGAAAGAGAAAAGTCCTACAAAGACTTAGATGGCAATGTCCAGGTGACACAAGGTACCTACAAGGCTAAAATCAGAAAGTATATTCTGGGTATCTTACCTTATGCAGAAGAAAGTATTTTAGAAGGTGTAGAAGATGAAAGTTGATTTGATTACCCATACGCCGGAAGCAGAAAAAGTTGTATCTGCAGCGGCTAAGCTGTGTTACTCGAAAACGGGTACCCAGTCCATATTAGAAGGCTTGACTGATGACAAGGTGGAATCCTTTATTGAAAAGCTTGCCAGTCTTGGTCACGAATCACCTATAGAGCATGTTTCTTATACATTTGCTGTAGAAGGTGTCAGCAGGGTCTTGACACATCAGCTTGTAAGACATAGAATAGCATCGTATTCTCAGCAATCACAGCGTTATGTCAAACTAGAACAGTTTGAGTATGTTGTGCCACCGATGATAAAAAAGAATCCGAAAGCTTATGCAATATTTGAAAAAGCCATGCAAGAAGACCAGATGCATTACAACAGCCTGGTAGAGACTTTAGAAAAATCTTATATAGAAGAATACCTATCAGAAGGCTACAGTGACAAGAAATCTAAGCAAATGGCGGAGAAAAAAGCCATAGAGGATGCCAGATTTGTTTTTCCAAATGCCTGTGAGACAAAAATTATATTTACGATGAATGCTAGAACATTGATGCAGTTTTTTAAGCATAGATGTTGTGAAAGAGCCCAATGGGAAATCAGAGAACTTGCTGATCAGATGTTAGACTTGGTTAAGTCGGTTTCTCCTAACCTCTTTAAATATGCAGGACCGTCCTGTGTAGGCTCTACTTGTCCAGAAGGTTTTATGACTTGTGGTAAGGCAGCTGAAAAGAAAACATATTATTTGAAGGAAGATTAAATGAATGATTATATGATAGAAGGTAGAAATCCAGTTTTAGAAGCCATTCAATCTGGCAGAGACATTAACAAGCTTATGATTGCAAGTGGTAATAAGGAAGGTTCTATTAAAAAAATTATAGCTCAGGCTAAAGAAAAGGGCATTGTCATTTCTTATGTAGACAGACATAAGATCAATTCTCTTAGTCAATCAGACAACCATCAAGGTGTCATTGCTTTTGTAGCAGCTTATGACTACATGCCACTTGACCAGATGATTGCAAGTATTAAAGAAAAGGGCGAAGTACCCTTTATTATAGTATTGGATGAAATCAATGATCCTCATAACTTGGGTTCTATTATGAGAACAGCAGATGCTGTTGGTGCTCATGGCATTGTGATTCCTAAAAGACGTGCAGTAGGCTTAACGCCGGTTGTAGCAAAAACATCTGCAGGAGCTATTGAATATGTGCCCGTTGCAAGAGTTACAAACCTGGCAAGAGCCATTGACGAGTTAAAAGAGCATAATATTTGGGTTGCTGGTGCTGATATGGCTGGTGAACAAACGCATTTTCAAGCCAACTTTACTGGTGGCATTGCTCTTGTTATGGGGAATGAAGGTAAGGGACTCAGTCGTTTGGTAAAAGAAAAGTGTGACTTCTTAGTCAACATTCCTATGATTGGTAAGGTTTCTTCATTAAATGCTTCAGTAGCGGCATCTGTCATTATGTATGAAATCTTCAAGCAAAGGCAAGCTAATGAACAATAGAAAAACCATTTTATTTGTAGATGGTTACAATGTCTTAAATGCATGGCCTGAACTTAAGCTTATTCTAGAGGATGACTTTGAGGGGGCTAGAGAAAAACTCAATGACTACATGCATGAATACGCGTCATATTATGGCGAGGAAGTTTATGTGGTTTATGATGCTTATTTAACAAATGCTAAGAAGGCACATGTAGAAAGCTATGGTCATTTGCATGTGGTCTACACAAAAGAAAACCAGACAGCAGATTCTTATATAGAAAGACAAGTGAAACTCTTGTCTGAAGATGTAAGAATCATGATTAAGGTAGCAACTTCTGATTGGGTTCAGCAAAGACAAATTCTTGGCTCTGGTGGCATTCGTTTAACGCCTTGGGAATTAAAAGATAAATGTGCTAGAATAAGAAGGAAGATTGAACATCGACACAGAATGGCTGAAGAAGCGGCTTCTAAGGAGCCGTCGGGCCACCAATCTTTAAGAAATCTAGATAAATTACTGGAAATCAGAAAAAATAATTAAATTGGGTATTTACTTATTAGCGAGGAGTGATTATAATGAGTTCTGGTGCTTCTGCAAAATACATCAAAAATGAGGACTATGAAACCATGCCAGACGAGCTGGTGGTTGTATGGGCCAATGAAGGTGATACTTTTGCACTTGACTATCTAATTAGAAAATATAAGAATATTGTAAGAGCAAAAGCCAGATCCTATTTTCTGATTGGTGCAGATCCGGAAGATATCATTCAGGAAGGTATGATTGGTTTGTTTAAGGCCATTAGAGATTATAATGTTGATAAAAACGATAATTTTAAAGCCTTTGCTGAGTTGTGTATCAAGAGACAGATCATTACAGCCATAAAATCTGCTACTCGCCAAAAACACATTCCGCTTAATTCTTATGTGTCATTAAGTAAGCCCATATTTGATGATGAGTCGGAGAGAACACTTTTAGATGTTCTTAAGGGAAGACATTCGATGAATCCAGAAACGCTCTACATCACAAGAGAAGAAATCACTTCTATTAAAGACAAAATAGGAAAAATACTTAGTAAGTTCGAATGGAAAGTGCTGACCTATTACTTGGAAGGTCATTCATACCAAGAAATTGCTAATGATTTGGAGAAACCGCTTAAGTCGATTGACAATGCACTCCAAAGGGTTAAGAAGAAAATTGAGAAGTATTTGGAAGTTGATTTCGATTTTAATTAAGTCATTTAAAATACAAGGTACCTATGTTGACAATTTGAAATTAGTGTGTTAACTTAATAAGGTAACGGTATTTTGGATACGTGTATATAAATATCTAAAAGGGTAGGAGGTGTCTGACATGAGAGTAAAAATTACTTTAGCTTGTCAAGAGTGTAAGCAAAGAAACTATAACACTACAAAAAACAAGAAAAATAATCCGGATAGATTAGAACTTAAAAAGTATTGTAGATTCTGTAAGACTCATACAAACCATAAAGAAACTAAATAGTTTAAGGATGTGAGAAAATGGCTGTACAAACTAAGAAAAAAACAAGCTGGTTCAAATCTATTAGGATGGAACTAAAGAAAGTAAGTTGGCCAAATAGGAAAGAAGTTGGTCAATACACGGCGGTTGTATTTGGTATGTGTGTTGCTGTAGGCGTACTTATTGCTGCATGTGACGCTGTATTTGGTTTTTTATTCAGAGCAATCGTTGGTTAATTACAACTACATTATGAAGAAAGGGGGCAGAGTGTTACAGTAGTAGCACTATTCAGTATGTCAAAAGAAGCTAAATGGTATGTTGTTCATACGTACTCGGGTCATGAGAACAAAGTAAAAGCTAATATCGAGAAAATCGTAGAGAACAGAGGAAAGAATGACCTTATCTTAGAAGTTGCTGTGCCTACCGAAGATATAGTTGAAATTAAAAACGGTAAGAAGAAAGTCAAGCAAAGAAAGATATTCCCAGGTTATTGTCTAGTTAAAATGGTTATGACAGATGAGTCATGGTACATTGTTAGAAATACAAGAGGTGTAACAGGCTTTGTTGGACCGGAATCTAAGCCAATACCACTGACTGAAGAAGAAATTCAGAAGATGGGTATTGAAAAGCACATTGTTGAAATTGATGTTGTTGAAGGTGACAGCATTAAGGTTGTTTCAGGTCCTTTTGAAGGATTTGAAGGTATTGTTAAAGAAGTAAACATGGAAAAGCAAATTTTACATGTTTCGATTTCGATGTTCGGAAGAGAAACACCTGTAGAACTTGACTTTATTCAAGTTGAAAAATTATAATATCAAATTTATTTTGAGGAGGTGAAATCAAAATGGCTAAGAAATTGGTAAGTTTGGTTAAATTACAAATTCCTGCAGGTAAGGCGACTCCAGCACCACCAGTTGGTTCTGCGTTAGGTCCACACGGTCTTAACATCATGCAATTCTGTAAAGAGTTCAACGCAAAGACTGCAGATCAACCAGGAATGATTATTCCAGTTGTAATCAGTGTATATCAAGATAGATCATACACATTTATCACTAAGACTCCACCTGCTGCAGTATTATTAAAGAAAGCTGCTAAGATTGACAAGGCTTCTGGTGAGCCTCATAAGGTGAAGGTTGCTACTATTACTAAAGCACAATGTCAAGAAATCGCAGAGATTAAGAAAGAAGACTTAAACGCTGCAAACATCGAGACTGCTACTAGCATGATCATGGGTACTGCTAGATCAATGGGTATCGTAGTAGAAGGTTAATTACAAGTATAAGTCAAGTGGGAGACGTTAGTCGATAGAACCACGAGGAGGACTAAATGGCAAAATTAAGCAAGAAATATGCTGATGCTATGAAAAAAATCGATAAGTCTAAATTATACGATGTAGACGAAGCGGTAGCTTTATTAAAAGACATAGCTAAAGCTAAATTTGATGAAACTGTAGAAGTTCATTACAAAATGGGTGTTGATGGTAGACATGCTGATCAACAAATTAGAGGTGCAATTGTATTACCTCACGGTACTGGTAACTCAAAGAAGGTACTAGTAATCGCTAAAGGCGAAAAAGCTGAAGAAGCTAAAGCAGCTGGCGCTGACTTCGTTGGTGCTGAAGATATGGTAGAAAAGATTCAAAAGGAAAACTGGTTCGATTACGATGTAATCGTTGCGACTCCTGATATGATGGGTCTTATCGGTCGTTTAGGTAGAGTGTTAGGTCCTAAAGGTTTAATGCCAAACCCTAAGTCTGGTACAGTAACATTCGATCTTACTAAAGCTGTTAACGAAATCAAAGCTGGTAAAGTTGAGTACAGATTAGATAAAACTAATATTATCCACTGTTCAGTTGGTAAGATTTCTTTCGAGAACGATAAGTTAGTTGAAAACTTAAACGCTCTTACTGAAGCTATCAACAAAGCTAGACCTGCTGCAGCAAAAGGTACTTACTTAAGATCTGTAGTTATTACTTCAACTATGAGTCCTGGTATCAAATTAAACGCTGCAAAATTATAAAGTTTAAAAATTGAGTTGACATTGTTTCACTTAAGTGTTAAACTTCATAAAGAAATTAAATACGAGTATTCACCAAAGACAGTAGGGGCTTCGGCTTAATTATCCTACCGAGGTATAAATAGATTTTTATGATACCCCTTTGTCTTTGCAGAGGGGTTTTTTATTGATATCGGTGAATCCATAAATCTAAACGAGGAGGTGGACGAATGTCTCAGAACTTTGAAAACAAAAAAGTTAAAGTAGAAGAAATTCGCGAAAAGTTTTCAAATGCCAAGTCGGCAATTCTTGTTGATTACAGAGGTCTTACAGTATCAGAAGCTACTGATTTAAGAACGAAGTTTAGAGAAGCTGGCGTTGAGTATAAAGTTTACAAGAACAACTTAATGAAATTAGCTATTAAGGATAGTTCGTTTGAAGGTTTAACAGCAGACTTAGCTGGTCCAAGTGCAGTAGCATTTGGTTACGAAGATCCTGTTACACCTGCAAAGATCGTTAAAGACTTTGCGAAAGACCATGAAAATTTAGAATTAAAAGCTGGTGTTGTTGAAGGCGAGTACTATGACAATGCTAAAATTATTGAAATCGCTGACATTCCATCTAGAGAAGTATTACTTTCTAGACTTGTTGGTTCATTCCAAGCTCCTATCTCAAACTTTGCTTACTTAGTAAAGAATATTGTAGATAAGAGAGTTGAAGAAGGCGAAGAGGCTCCAGTTGAAGAAGCTGCTCCTGCAGAAGCTCCAGCTGAGGAAAACGTAGAACAAGCTGAAGCTGCTCCTGCAGAAGAAGCATAATAATTTCGGAGGTGTATTATGAACAAAGAGCAAATTATTGAAGCAATTAAGGAAATGACTGTATTAGAGCTTAACGAATTAGTTAAAGCTTGTGAAGAAGAGTTTGGCGTATCAGCTGCTGCTCCTGTAGTTATGGCTGCAGGTGGTGGAGATGCTGCTGGTGGTGCTGCTGAGCAAACTGAATTTGACGTAGTATTAGCTAACGCTGGTGCTAAGAAGATCGGTGTTATCAAGGTAGTTAGAGAAATCACTGGTTTAGGTCTTAAAGAAGCTAAAGCATTAGTTGATGGCGCTCCAAATGCAATCAAAGAAGGCGTAGCTAAAGAAGAAGCAGAAGCAATGAAAGCTAAGTTAGAAGAAGCTGGTGCTGCTGTAGAACTTAAGTAATCAATACTTAAATTTTATAAATGGATTTCAGTAATGGAATCCATTTTTTTCTTTAAAAGACCTTTTTATTGATACTGTAATCTCCTGCTTTTAAAAGGAGATTATCATTATGTGAAACTGTGTTTCAAGTATTAATAAAGAGGTATAATATTTACGAAAAAATCGTTGACTAACAACATGATATATGTTATAGTTTTAAAATGGCATAAGTAGCGATATGTCTTTTTGCGCGTGCAAAAATATATGCTATGAATCCTATTTATGCCGTGGTTTTTTAACGTATAGAGAAGTAATTTCTCTTAAAATAACAACAAATTTATGCTTAAGGGGTGAACAGTTGATGCCGCAACCTATACAACTCGGAAATGCTGAAAGAATGAGTTTTTCGAAGGTGAAAGACGTAATTGAAAAGCCAAATCTAGTTGAAGTTCAAAAGAAATCATTCAGATGGTTCTTAGAAACTGGATTAATGGAAGCTTTTAATGATATCTCACCGATTAAAGACTATACGGAAAACTTAGTTTTGGAATTCGTTGATTACGAATTAGAAGACAAGGCAAAGTATGATATTGAAGAATGTAAAGATAGAGATGTAACTTATGCCGTTCCGTTAAAGGTTCAGGTAAGATTCATCAACAAAGAGACTGGCGAAGTTAAAGAGCAAAAAGTTTTCATGGGTGACTTCCCTATGATGACACCAAAAGGAACTTTTGTGATTAACGGTGCTGAGCGTGTAATTGTATCGCAATTAGTACGTTCACCAGGTCCATACTATGATATGAAGTTTGATAAAGTTGGTTCGAAATTATTTTCTACAACTGTTATCCCAAATCGTGGTGCGTGGTTAGAGTATGAAACAGATTCTAACGATATTATTTCTGTTAGAATTGACCGTACTAGAAAGTTACCAGCAACGGTTCTTGTTAGAGCGCTTGGATTTGAATCAGATCATGAAATTATTAGTATTTTTGGTGAGTCAGAAAGACTATTAAGAACATTAGAGAAAGACTCAACGTCTTCTCAAGATGAAGCTCTTGTAGAGATCTATAAGAAGTTAAGACCAGGTGAGCCACCAAACGTGGACAATGCCAAGTCATTATTATTCTCTTTATTATTCGATGATAAGAGATATGACCTTGCAAAGGTTGGTCGTTATAAGTACAACAAGAAGTTAGGTGTTGCTGACCGTATTATGACTAATATTGCGGCTGAGAACATCGTTGACCCTAGAACTGGTGAAATCTTATTTGAAGAAGGTCATAAATTTACGGAAGCAGAAGCATTTGAAGTAGAAAATGCTGGTGTTAAAGTTGTAAACGTGATCAACGCCGATGGCGAACCTGTTAAAGTTGTAGGTAATCACTTTGTTGACTTAAGTCAGTATGTAGACTATGAAGGTATTAATGTTCAAGGTAAGGTACATTACCCTACATTAATGAGCATTCTAGAAAACTACACAGATGAAGAAGAAATTGTTGATCAAATCAACATGAACGCTAAAAAAGACCGTAAGCGTGACGAGGTGAATGACAAACTTATTCCTAAGAATATTATTGTAGATGATATTATTGCATCATTCTCATATATTCTGAACCTAGCACAAAACGTGGGTCTTACAGATGATATTGACCATTTAGGTAACAGAAGAATCCGTTCTGTTGGTGAGCTTCTGCAAAACCAATTTAGAATCGGTTTATCTAGAATGGAAAGAGTTGTTCGTGAAAGAATGACAATTCAGGATATGGAAGCGATCACGCCTCAAGCCTTAATTAACATTCGTCCTGTAACTGCTGCTATTAAAGAATTCTTTGGTTCTTCGCAGTTATCTCAGTTCATGGACCAGAACAACCCACTTGCCGAGTTAACAAACTTAAGAAGACTTTCAGCTCTTGGACCAGGTGGTCTTTCAAGAGAGAGAGCGGGCTTCGAGGTTCGTGACGTTCACTATTCTCACTACGGTAGAATGTGTCCGATTGAAACGCCTGAGGGTCCAAACATCGGTTTGATCGGTAACTTATCAATCTTTGCTCAAATCAATGAGTATGGTTTCGTAGAGGCACCATACAACATTGTAGAGAAAGGTACAGGTCGTGTAACTGGCGAAATCCGTTACATGAGTGCAGATGAAGAAAAAGATGCCGTAATGATTCCAGCTTCTACTGAGCTAGATGAAAATGGTTACATTAAAAATAAAAACGTTGTTGGTCGTCGTAAGGGTGACATCAAGGAATTTGCTCGTGAAGAAGTTTCGTTAATGGAAGTATCACCACAGCAGTTGATTTCAGTTGCAACATCTCTTATTCCGTTCTTAGAGAACGATGATGCCAATAGAGCCCTAATGGGTGCTAACATGCAGAAGCAGGCAGTACCTTTATTAGTTGCTCAATCACCAATCATTGGTACAGGTATGGAGTACTTCTCAGCAAGAGACTCTGGTGCGGTTAATATTGCACCGGCGGATTCGACTGTAGAGTATGTATCTGCTACAAAGATTGTATTAAAGCGTGATGATTCACAAAAGAGAGATGAGTTCGAACTGCTTAAGTTCAAGCGTTCAAACCAGGGTACTTGCGTGAACCAAACACCACTTGTATCAAAAGGCCAAAAGTTAAAAGCAGGTCACATCATTTCTGATGGTCCTTCAACTCACAATGGTGAGATGGCACTGGGTACAAACCTTCAAGTTGCATTCATGACATGGAATGGTTACAACTATGAGGATGCGATTCTTCTTAGTGAAGAGTTAGTAAGAAAAGATGCTTTGACTTCTATTCATATTGAAGAGTACGAGTGTGAAGCTAGAGATACAAAATTAGGACCTGAAGAGATTACTCGTGATATTCCAAACGTTGGTGAGGATGCACTGAAGGATCTTGATGAAAGAGGTATCATTAGAATTGGTGCTGAAGTTGGTCCTGGAGACATCTTAGTTGGTAAGGTAACACCTAAGGGTGAAACTGAATTAACAGCTGAGGAAAGATTATTAAGAGCAATCTTCGGTGAGAAGGCTAGAGAAGTAAGAGATACTTCATTAAAAGTACCTCATGGTGAAGCTGGTATCATCGTAGATGTAAAAGTATTTGTAAGAGAAAATGGTGATGAATTATCTCCAGGTGTTAACTTACTAGTAAGAGTATACATTGCTAAGAAACGTAAGATCAACGTTGGTGATAAGATGGCCGGTCGACATGGTAACAAGGGTGTTATTTCTAAGATATTACCTATTGAAGATATGCCATTTGCTGAAGACGGTACACCAGTTCAAATTATCCTTAACCCACTAGGGGTACCATCTCGTATGAATATCGGTCAGGTGCTTGAGATTCACTTAGGTTTAGCTGCTAAGAAGCTAGGCTGGAATGTAGCAACTATGGCCTTTGATGGTGCAAAAGAGGGACAAATTGCTGAACTTCTTGAAGAAGCAGGTTATCCAGGTACTGGTAAGCTTAAGCTTCGTGACGGTAGAACAGGGGAATACTTCGACAACCCAGTAACAGTTGGTTACATGTACATGTTAAAACTGCATCACTTGGTAGACGATAAGATCCATGCTCGTTCAACTGGTCCATATTCATTGGTAACGCAACAGCCACTTGGTGGTAAAGCACAGTTTGGTGGTCAGAGATTTGGTGAGATGGAGGTATGGGCACTTGAGGCATATGGTGCAGCATACACATTACAGGAAATCTTAACAGTTAAGTCGGATGACGTAGTAGGTCGTGTTAAGGCTTACGAGGCAATTGTTAAGGGTGAAAATATTCCTGAGCCAGGAATCCCTGAATCATTCAAGGTATTGATTAAAGAATTCCAATCACTTGCACTTGATGTAAGTGTGATCAAAGCAGGCGCTGGCGAAGTCGAAATGAAAGAGGGTATCGATGATATTGCAGATGATCCTTCTGATTTAGATGATTTAATCGTTAATGACGCTGAGCAAGGCGAAGGTGTTTTAATCGAAGATGAAGAAGGCGAAATCATTGAAGAAGAATTCAGTGAAGAAGCGGCTTTCTCAGATGATGACATCATCCCAGTAGATGATCTTGATTTAGATTTTGAAGACTAATGGTAGCAGCTACGGCTGCTCCATAAGTGAAGCGATTACTTATGAAGGGAGCGAAAATCTTGCTAGAGTTTGATAATTTTGATTCCATAAAAATTCGATTAGCCTCTCCTGAAAAGATCAGAAGCTGGTCTCGAGGAGAAGTTAAAAAGCCGGAAACTATCAACTACAGAACTTTAAAGCCTGAAAAAGAAGGTTTGTTCTGTGAAAAAATATTTGGACCTACAAAGGACTGGGAATGTCATTGTGGTAAATACAAAAGAGTACGTTATAAAGGCGTAATCTGTGATCGTTGTGGTGTTGAAGTAACAAGAGCTAAAGTACGTCGTGAGAGAATGGGCCATATTGAATTAGCGGCACCTGTATCTCATATCTGGTACTTCAGAGGGATTCCATCTAAGATGGGTATCTTACTTGATATGTCACCTAGATCATTAGAGAAAATTTTATACTTTGCAGCTTACATTGTAACAGATGCTGGTGATACAGCACTTTCTTACAAGCAAGTATTATCAGAAAAAGAATATGCTGATGCCAGAGAGCAATACGGCGGTAGATTCAAAGCTGGTATGGGTGCAGAGTCTGTAAGAAAAATCTTACAACAACTTGACCTAGATTCTTTAAGAGAAGAGTTAAAAGCTCAATATCAAGAAGCAACTGGTCAAAAGAAAGTTAAATTAATTAGAAGATTAGAAGTTGTAGACAACTTTAGAGAATCTGGCAACAGCCCTGATTGGATGATCATGGACGTTGTACCAGTTATCCCACCTGATTTAAGACCTATGGTTCAATTAGATGGTGGTCGTTTTGCAACATCTGACTTAAATGACTTATATAGAAGAGTTATTAATAGAAACAACCGTCTTAAGAGACTTTTAGAATTAGGTGCTCCTGATATCATCGTAAGAAATGAAAAGCGTATGCTTCAAGAAGCTGTGGATTCATTAATTGACAATGGTAGAAGAGGCCGTCCTGTAACAGGTCCTGGTAACAGACCACTTAGATCTTTATCAGACATGTTAAAAGGTAAGCAGGGTCGATTCAGACAAAACTTATTAGGTAAGCGTGTTGACTACTCTGGCCGTTCGGTTATCGTAGTTGGTCCATCACTTAAGTTCTACCAGTGTGGTTTACCTAAGAAAATGGCACTTGAGCTATTTAAGCCATTTGTTATGAAGCGTCTTGTTCAAGAAGAAATTGTTCATAACATTAAATCAGCTAAGAGAATGGTGGAAAGAGGTAAGCCTGAGGTATGGCCAATCGTTGAGGATGTTATTAAGAATCATCCAGTACTGCTTAACAGAGCACCGACACTTCATAGACTTGGTATCCAAGCATTTGAACCGGTACTAGTTGATGGTAAAGCGATTAGACTTCACCCACTTGTGTGTACTGCTTACAACGCCGATTTTGACGGTGACCAGATGGCGGTTCACGTTCCTTTATCTGTAGAAGCACAAGCAGAAGCAAGATACTTAATGCTTTCTGTTAACAATATTTTAGCACCGAAAGATGGTCTTCCAATTACTACTCCTACACAGGATATGGTACTTGGTGCTTACTACCTAACACTTCATCAAGAAGGCGTTCTAGGTGAAGGTAAGATCTTTAAAGATTTTGATGAGATGTACATGGCTTACAGAGCTGGCACAGTTCATCTTCATGCTAAAGTTGGTGTAAGAGTTAAATTACATGATGAAGATTTAGGTCAAATTGTTCACTCTACAGTAGGTAGATTCATCTTCAATGCTGAATTACCTCAAACTTTAGGTTTTGTTGATAGAGATGAAGATCCATATGGATTAGAAATTGACTACTTATGTACTAAAAAAGACTTAGAAACAATTATTGCAAGCTGTTATGAGCGTACTGGTAACACAGTTACTGCTAGAATTATGGATGAGATTAAGAATCTAGGTTTTAGATACTCAACTCAATCTGCAATCACAGTTGCCGTAGTTGACATGGTTATTCCAGGAAACAAATGGGAAATCGTTGAAGAGTCTAGAAAGAAAGTTGAAAAGTACCAAGCTGCATTTAAGAGAGGTTTCTTAACTGAAGAAGAAAGATACGAAGGTATCATTCAAACTTGGACGCAAACAACTGAAGATGTAACAAACGAGCTGATGGATACAATGCCTCGTTTAAATAATATTAATATCATGGCCCACTCTGGTGCCCGTGGTTCGAGAAACCAGATCAGACAGTTAGGTGCGATGCGTGGTCTTATGGCCAATGCAACTGGTAAGACGGTAGAGATTCCAATCCTTTCTAACTTCCGTGAAGGTCTGTCGGTTCTTGAGTACTTTATCTCAACAACTGGTGCGAGAAAGGGTCTTGCCGATACCGCACTTAGAACAGCCGATTCAGGTTACTTAACAAGAAGACTTGTTGATGTTGCTCAGGACGTTATCGTTCGTGAAGTTGACTGTGGCTCTGAAACAGGTATTGTTGTTAGAGATATCGTAGAAAATGGTCAAGTCATTGAAGGTTTGGCTGAAAGAGTTGAAGGTCGTTACCCAGTTCAAGATGTTCTTCATCCTGAAACAGGTCAAGTAGTTGCTTCATCTGAAGTAATGATCAACAAGAAAGTTGCTAAGGCAATTGTAGATGCAGGTATCACTGAAGTAGAGATTCGTTCAGTTCTTAACTGTGAAGCAGAGTACGGTGTTTGCTGTAAGTGTTACGGTAAAAACCTTGCAACTGGTAAGCCAATGAATATTGGTGAGGCTGTTGGTACAATCGCAGCTCAATCAATCGGTGAGCCGGGTACACAGTTAACAATGAGAACATTCCATACAGGTGGTGTTGCCGGTGCCGATATCACTCAAGGTCTTCCTAGAGTTGAGGAGCTTTTCGAAGGTCGTAAGCCAAAAGGTATGGCAGTTATCGCTGAAATCGAAGGTCGCATAAGCTTCCAAGAGACAAGAAGAAAATTAGAAGTTGTTATTACAAATGATTCTGGTGAATCACATGCTTCTCAAATTGTCTTTGGTTCTCGTTTAAGAGTTCAAGAAGGTGACTACGTAAAAGCTGGTGAAAAGATCACGGAAGGTTCGATTAACCCACATGACATCTTAAGAGTTGTTGGTGTTAATGGCGTACAAGAGTACATCGTTAAGGAAATCCAGGTTGTATATCGTCTTCAGGGTGTTGACATCGATGATAAGCACATTGAAGTTATCGTTAGACAAATGCTTTCTAAGATTAAAATTGATGAACCAGGTGATTCTGATAACTTACCAGGTAGAGTCATTTCTTATAAAGAGTTTAAAGATGTTAATAAAAAATTAGTTGCTGAAGGCAAAGAAGTAATGGAAGGTACTAGAGCACTTTACGGTATCACAAAAGCTTCACTTGCTACAGATTCATTCTTATCAGCTGCATCGTTCCAGGAAACAACAAGAGTTCTTACAGATGCTGCAGTAAGAGGTAAAGAAGATAAGCTTCTTGGTCTTAAAGAAAATGTTATCATTGGTAAGTTAATACCAGCTGGTACAGGACTAAGAAAGTACAAGAATGTAGCATACGAAAAGAAAAATGAATTAGACATGCAAGATGTATTCTTATAAGTTGTAAGACCCGAAAGTATTTTGTTATTTTTATTGACAATACTGCTTTCGGGGTGTTACAATATTTGAGTATGTTATCTTGAATATATTCTGTTCATGATAAAACGCTTGTAAAAACAAGTAACAAAGGGGTGTTCTATGGATTTAACAAACTTAGAAACAGCTCAATGTAAAAAAATCGGTATCAAGCAATCGCTGAAGATTATAAAACGTGATGAAGCCGAGGCCCTATTTGTGGCTAAAGACGCTGAGCAATATGTAGTCAGAAGCATTGTTAAGCTTGCTGAAGAAAAACAAATTCCAATAATTTATGTTGAAAGTATGTTGATCTTGGGTAAAGCGTGTAATATTGACGTTGGTGCTGCGACGGCAGTGATTGTAAAATAAAAGTGACTATATTTATATTAAAATTCGAAAGGAGGTGCATGGATGCCTACTATTAACCAATTAGTAAGACAAGGGAGAAAAGCAAGTGAGACAAAATCAACTGCTCCTGCGTTAAACAGAAGTTTCAACTCTTTAAAGAGACAAGCTACTAAAGCTAAATCTCCACAAAAGAGAGGTGTATGTACGTCAGTTAAAACTGTTACACCTAAAAAGCCTAACTCGGCCCTTAGAAAAGTTGCGAGAGTTAGACTTTCAAATGGTTTAGAAGTTACAGCTTATATTCCAGGTGAAGGCCACAATCTTCAAGAGCATAGTGTTGTTTTGATTCGTGGTGGTAGAGTAAAAGACTTACCAGGTTGTAGATACCATATCGTTAGAGGTGTACTTGATACATCAGGTGTTTCTGATAGAAATCAAGCTAGATCTAAGTATGGTGCTAAGAGACCTAAGAAGAAGAAGTAATTTAAATCAGCCTTTACTTCGGTAAAGGCTTCATATAGTCATATGCACAACGACAGTTGTTAAAATTGTCGAGTACCGATGAAGAAAAGTTATAATTAAGGAGGGAAGTACAGTGCCTAGAAAAGGAAATGTTCCAAAGAGAAAAGTGTTACCTGATCCAGTACATGGTTCGGTTGTAGTAGCTAAGCTAATCAACTCAATCATGTTAGATGGTAAAAAAGGTACAGCACAAAGAATCGTTTACGATGCATTCGAAATGATCGCTGAAAAGACTGGTAAAGAAGCTTTAGAAGTTTTTGAAACTGCTATGGAAAACATCATGCCAGTATTAGAAGTTAAGTCAAGAAGAGTTGGTGGTTCAAACTATCAGGTACCAATCGAAGTTCGTCCAGTAAGAAGACAAACTTTAGGTTTAAGATGGTTAACGCTTTACACAAGAAAGCGTGGCGAAAGAACTATGTCTGAAAGACTAGCTAAAGAAATTATGGATGCTGCTAATAACACTGGTGCATCAGTTAAGAAGAAAGAAGATACGCATAAGATGGCAGAAGCTAACAGAGCATTTGCACACTACAGATTCTAATATTGCGTAGGTATCTTGAAAGGAGGAACCATCGTGTCAAGACAGTTCCCATTAGAGAGAACTAGAAATATCGGTATCATGGCTCACATCGATGCTGGTAAGACTACAACGACAGAAAGAATCCTGTACTACACTGGTGTTTCTCACAAGATTGGTGAGGTTCATGACGGTGCAGCTACAATGGACTGGATGGAGCAAGAGCAAGAGAGAGGTATCACAATTACTTCTGCTGCTACAACATGCTCATGGAAAAATAACAGAATCAACATCATCGATACACCAGGTCACGTTGACTTTACAGTAGAAGTTGAGAGATCTTTAAAAGTATTAGATGGTACAGTTGCTGTATTCTGTGCGAAAGGTGGCGTTGAGCCTCAGTCTGAAACAGTTTGGAGACAAGCGGTTAAATACAGAGTTCCAAGAATGGCTTTCGTAAATAAAATGGATATTACAGGTGCAGACTTCTTCAGAGTTGTTCAAATGATGAAGGACAGATTATCTGCAAATGCTATTCCAATTCAAGTACCAATTGGTGCTGAAGACCAATTCCAAGGTATCGTAAACTTATTAACAATGAAAGCTCATGTTTATAAGGACGACCTAGGTGAAAACATTGAGATCACTGACATCCCTGCTGACTTAGTAGATTTAGCTGAGGAAAAAAGAGGTGAAATGATCGAAGCAATTGCTGAAACTAATGAAGAGTTAATGATGGCTTACCTTGAAGGTGAAGAGCTAGAGCATGACGATTTAGTTAAAGCATTAAGAACAGCTACAATTGATAACGTAATTGTACCAGTATTATGTGGTACTGCTTACAAGAACAAAGGTGTTCAGATTCTTCTTGACGCTATCATCGATTACATGCCAGCTCCAACTGACGTTGTTGCTATCAAAGGTATTGATCCTGAGACTGACGAAGAAGTTGCAAGACCAGCTGATGACAAAGGTCCTTTTGCTGCATTAGCGTTCAAGATCATGACTGATCCATATGTAGGTAAGTTATCGTTCTTCAGAGTTTACTCTGGTACATTAGATTCAGGGTCTTACGTTCACAACTCTACTAAGAATAAAAAAGAGAGAGTTGGTAGAATCCTACAAATGCATGCGAACAAGAGAGAAGAAATCAAAACGGTTTACTCTGGTGATATCGCTGCAGCTATCGGTCTTAAGTTTACAACAACTGGTGATACTTTATGTTCACAAGATAACATGGTTGTACTTGAGTCGATGGAATTCCCTGAGCCAGTAATCAAGGTTGCTATTGAGCCTAAGACAAGAGCTTCTCAAGAAAAGATGGGTATTGGTCTATCAAAGCTTGCTGAAGAGGATCCAACGTTCAAGACATACACTGATGAAGAAACTGGTCAGGTTATTATCGCTGGTATGGGTGAGCTTCACCTTGAAATCATCGTTGATAGATTATTAAGAGAGTTTAAAGTAGAGGCGAACATTGGTGCTCCTCAAGTTGCTTACAAAGAAACTATCACTAAAGAAGTTACTATTGAGCACAAATACTCTAAGCAATCTGGTGGTAAGGGTCAATACGGTCATGTTAAAATGCACTTCAGACCTCAAACTGCAGGTGACGGTTATAACTTCATCAACTCTGTTACTGGTGGTGCTGTTCCTAGAGAATACATCGAGCCAGTTAACCAAGGTATCCAAGGTGCACTTCAAAATGGTATCCTAGCTGGATATGAAGTTGTAGATATTGAAGCTGAATTATATGATGGTTCTTATCATGAAGTCGACTCTTCTGAGATGGCGTTTAAATTAGCTGCTTCTATGGCATTCAAAGAGGCTATGAGAAAAGGTGCTGCTGTACTTCTTGAGCCAATGATGAAAGTTGAAGTTGTGGTTCCAGAAGAATACCTAGGTGACGTTATGGGTGATATTAACTCTCGTAGAGGTCAATTAGAAGGTATGGAAGCACAAGATGGTGCTCAAGTAATCAGAGCACATGTACCATTATCAGAGATGTTTGGTTATGCTACTGACTTAAGATCTAAGTCTCAAGGTAGAGGTAACTACACTATGCTATTCAGTCATTATGATCAAGTTCCAAACTCAATTGGTGAGAAGATCATGGGTGACAAAAAATAAATTTTTATAAAGGGAGGAATTTCAAAAATGGCAAAGCAAAAATTTGAAAGAAATAAGCCACACGTTAACGTTGGTACTATTGGTCACGTTGACCACGGTAAAACAACTTTAACAGCTGCAATCACTAAAGTATTATATGACAAGTATGGTCTTGGTGAGAAGGTAGACTTCGAGAATATCGATAAAGCTCCAGAAGAGAGAGAAAGAGGTATCACTATCTCTACAGCACACGTTGAGTATGAAACTCCTAACAGACACTACGCTCACGTTGACTGTCCAGGCCATGCCGACTACGTTAAGAACATGATCACTGGTGCTGCTCAAATGGACGGTTCTATCTTAGTTGTATCTGCAGCAGATGGTCCTATGCCACAAACAAGAGAGCATATCTTATTATCTCGTCAGGTAGGCGTTCCATACATCGTTGTTTTCTTAAACAAGTGTGATATGGTTGATGACGAAGAATTATTAGAATTAGTTGAAATGGAAGTTAGAGAATTACTTGACGAATATGATTTCCCAGGTGATGACACTCCAATCATCAGAGGTTCTGCTTTATTAGCTCTTGAAGATTCTTCTTCAGAGTGGGCTGACAAAATCGTTGAATTATTCGAAATCGTTGACGAGTATGTTCCAGAGCCAGAAAGAGACACTGATAAGCCTTTCTTAATGCCAGTTGAGGACGTTTTCTCTATCACAGGTAGAGGTACAGTTGCAACAGGTAGAATCGAAAGAGGTATCTTAAGAGTTTCTGACGAAATCGAAATCGTTGGTATCAAAGAAGAGAAGAGAAAAGTAGTTTGTACTGGTGTTGAGATGTTCAAGAAGCTTTTAGATGAAGGTTTCGCAGGCGACAACATTGGTTGTTTATTAAGAGGTGTTCAAAGAACAGAAATCGAAAGAGGTCAAGTTCTTGCTGCTCCTGGTACTATCAACCCACATACTAAGTTCGAAGCTCAAGTTTACGTTCTTAAGAAAGAAGAAGGTGGACGTCATAAGCCATTCTTCTCTGGTTACAGACCACAGTTCTTCTTCAGAACTACTGACGTAACTGGTAACATTCAACTTAAAGAAGGCGTAGAAATGTGTATGCCTGGTGATAACGTTGAAATGACTATCGAACTTATCGCTCCTATCGCTATCGAAGAGCAATTAAAGTTCTCTATCCGTGAGGGTGGTAGAACAGTAGGTTCTGGTTCAGTTATCAAGATCTTAGAAGACTAATCAAAACATAAATTATTAGACTGACTTTGTCAGTCTAATTTTTTTCTTCTTTTTTAAAAAAACTTTAAAAAAGGTCTTGCATTATCTGAAAAAGTGGGTTATACTTGTTTGGTACGTAAAACGCGATGAAGCGGGAGGTTACCAGAGCCACTGGAGAACTTCCGTGGAGAAGAGTTTGCCCTGAGAGGCGAGCGACTCGTTGTTTTTTTGTCAAAAAGCTTACGATACGCTAGGCTGAGTGTGCAAGAAAAACAGATTAAAAAAACTACTTACAAGGAGGAAAAAAAATGGCTAACGCAGGTCAAAAAATCAGAATCAGACTTAAGTCTTATGATCACAAATTATTAGATGCTTCTGCAGTAAAAATCGTTGAAGCAGCTAAGAGAACTGGTGCTGAAGTATCAGGTCCAATTCCTTTACCAACAAAGAAGGAAGTTGTAACAATCTTAAGAGCGGTACATAAGTACAAGGACTCAAGAGAGCAATTTGAGATGAGAACTCACAAGAGATTGGTAGACATCTTAAGCCCAACTCAAAAGACAGTTGATGCTTTAATGAAGATCGATTTACCAGCTGGTGTGGATATCGAAATCAAATTATAATAAAGAATACTAAGAATTTGTTGTTTTTATAAATATAAGAACACAACTAAACTTTTTAGTATGATTATGGTTTATGAATTGTCATAATCCGCTGTAAGAAATTTAGGAGGTGTATGAATGAAAGGGATCATCGGAAGAAAAATCGGGATGACTCAAGTGTTCACAGAAAAAGGTGCAGTTGTACCAGTAACAGTTGTTGAAGCTGGTCCAATCTTTGTAACACAAATCAAAACAGTTGAAACTGACGGTTATAACGCAGTTCAGGTTGCTTTTGAAAACAAGAAGAAAAACCATATCATCAAGCCTGAGAAAGGTCACTTTGACAAAGCAGGTTTAGAGGTTATGAAGTATGTTCAAGAATTTAGAGTAGAAGATCCTTCAGCTTATTCTATTGGACAAGAAATCAAAGTTGACTTATTTGAAGCTGGCCAAGCAGTAGATGTAACTGGTACTTCAAAGGGTAAAGGTCACTCTGGTGTAATTAAGAGATGGAACTCTCACAGAGGTCCTATGAGCCACGGTTCTAAGCACAGAAGAAGACCAGGTTCAATCGGTAACGCGTCTTACCCAGGTAGAGTTATCAAGGGTATGACAATGTCAGGTCAATACGGTAACACAACTTCTACAGTTCAAAACTTAGAAATTGTTTCTGTAGACGTTGAAAGAAACTTACTATTAATTAAAGGTGCTATTCCTGGACCGAAAAAAGGCGTAGTAACTGTAAAAGAGTCTGTAAAGGCTACGAAGTAATATAACTGAAGGAAGGAGGACTGGACATGCCTAAATTAGACGTATTAAACGTATCAGGTGAAAAGATCGGTGATATCGATTTACATCCAGGTATTTTCGGAATTGAAGTAAACGAATATGTTTTACACGATGTAGTTAAAAACTACTTAGCAAACCAGAGACAAGGTACTCAATCTGCTAAGACTCGTGCTGAAGTTCGTGGCGGTGGTAAGAAGCCATTTAGACAAAAGGGTACTGGTAGAGCAAGACAAGGTACAACTAGAGCACCTCATTATGTAGGTGGTGGTGTAGCATTTGCTCCAAAGCCAAGAGATTACTCTTACAAATTACCAAAGAGAGTTAAGAGATTAGCATTATTCTCAGCATTATCTGCTAAGGTAGCTGCTGGTGAAATGATCGTATTAGATGAGTTAGCAATGGATGCTCCTAAGACTAAAGATATGGTTAAGATTCTTTCAAACATCAAAGCTGAGAAAAAATCATTAATCGTATTACAAGACGTAAGCGAGAACGTTGTAAGATCATCAAACAATATTCAAGGCGTTGAGACAACGTTTGTTGGTTCATTAAATGTTTATGACATCTTAAACCATGACAACTTTGTTATCACAAAGAAAGCTCTTGAAAGAATTGAGGAGGTTTACGCGTAATGAGATCACCTTATGATATTATTATTAAGCCAATCATCACTGAAAAATCAATGATGGGTATGGAAGATAACAGATATACTTTCAAAGTATTAAAAGATGCTAACAAAACTGAAATCAAGTTAGCTATCGAAGAAGCATTCGGTGTTAAGGTTGCTAAGATCAACACAATGAATGTTAAAGGTAAGGTTAAAAGACAAGGAAGATTCGTTGGTAAGAGAGCTGACTGGAAGAAAGCTATTGTAACTTTAACTGCAGATTCTAAAGCTATCGAATTATTCGAAGGTATGTAATAAAGGAGGCACGACATGGGTATTAGAGGATTTAAGCCCACTTCACCTGCTATTAGACATATGACTGTTTCTACATTTGAAGAAATTACAAAGAAGCAGCCTGAAAAATCTCTAGTAGTATCATTAAAGAAGACTGCTGGTAGAAACAACAGAGGTGTAATCACTGTTAGACATAGAGGTGGCGGCGCTAAGAGAAAGTACAGAATCATCGATTTCAAAAGAAATAAAGATGGTATCCCTGCTACTGTAAGTGCTATTGAGTACGATCCAAACAGAACAGCTAACATCGCATTATTAACTTATGCTGATGGTGAGAAGAGATATATCCTTGCTCCAGCTGGTATCACTGTAGGCGACGTTCTTTACAACGGTAAGGGCGGCGACATCAAAGTTGGTAACTGTATGGAATTAGGCGACATGCCAACAGGTACAATCATTCACAACATTGAAATGAAGCCTGGTAAAGGTGGTCAGTTAATCAGATCTGCTGGTACTTCTGCTCAGTTAATGGCGAAGGAAGGCGAATTTGCTACAATCAGATTAGTATCTGGTGAAGTAAGAAAGATCAGATTAAACTGTAGAGCTACAATCGGCCAAGTTGGTAACACTGATCATGAGAATATCAAGGTTGGTAAAGCTGGTAGAAAGAGACACATGGGCATCAGACCTACAGTTCGTGGATCTGTAATGAACCCTAACGATCACCCTCACGGTGGTGGTGAAGGTAGAACGCCTATCGGTAGAGCTAATCCAGTGACACCTTGGGGTCAACCAGCACTTGGTTACAAGACAAGAAAGAAAAACAAACATTCTAATAAGTACATTGTACGTACTAGACATGAGAAGAGAAAGTAATACATTGTAAATAAATTTCACTCGTTGAAAGGAGGCAATGAACCATGGGTAGATCATTGAAAAAAGGGCCTTTCGTACACAAAGGACTTTTAAAGAAAATAGAAGCTATGAACGAAGCTAACGACAAGCAAGTAGTTAAGACTTGGTCAAGAGCATCAACTATTTTCCCACAAATGGTAGGACACACAATTGCGGTTCATGACGGAAGAAAACATGTACCAGTATACATTACTGAGGACATGATCGGTCATAAATTAGGAGAATTTTCACCAACAAGAACTTTCAGAGGTCACGCAGGAGATAAGACTTCTAAGAGATAATATCTTGTTTTATAGGAGGTAATATAATGGAAGCAAAAGCTTTAGCGAAATACATTAGAATCTCGCCTAGAAAAGTTAAGCCAATTGCTGACTTAGTTAGAGGAAAGAGCGTAGATGAAGCAAAAGCTATTCTAAAGTTCACACCTAGAAAAGGTGCGAAGGCTTTATTAAAAGTTTTAGAATCTGCTGTAGCAAACGCTGAAAATAACTTTGATATGAATGCTGATGAGCTATTCGTTTCTGAAGTATATGCTAACCAAGGTCCATCTATGAAGAGATTCAAAGCTGGTTCTATGGGTAGAGCTAACCCAATACTTCACAGAACAAGCCACATTGGCGTAGTAGTTAAAGAGAAATAGTAAGGAGGGACAAGTATGGGTCAAAAGGTAAGCCCACACGGACTTAGAGTTGGTGTTATCAATGACTGGGATTCTAAATGGTATGCTAGCAAGAAAGACTTCGGTGCATTATTAAAAGAAGACCATGAGATCAGAACTTATATCAAGAAGACTCTTTACACAGCTGGTATCTCAAGAGTTTATATTGATAGAACAGAAGACAAAGTAAGAATTAATATTTTCACTGCTAAGCCAGGAATGATTGTTGGTAGAGGCGGCGAAAACATTGCAAAACTTAAAGATGGTTTAGCAAAGATTACAGATAAATTTATCCAGTTAGACATTTCAGAAGTACAAAATGTAGATACTGACGCTCAATTAGTTTCAGAGAACGTTGCTTTCTCATTAGAGAGAAGAGTTTCATTCAGAAGAGCTATGAAGCAAGTAATGCAAAGAGCTATGAGATCAGGAGCTAAAGGTATTAAGGTATCTTGTTCTGGTAGACTTGGTGGTGCTGAGATGGCTAGAACTGAGCATTACTCAGAAGGTAATGTGCCACTATCTACTTTAAGAGCTGACATCGACTACGGTTTCGGTGAAGCAGATACGACTTATGGTAAGATTGGTGTTAAAGTTTGGATCTACAAAGGTGAAGTTTTACCTACACCAGGTGGTAGAGTTCTTAAGAGAAAAGAAGCTAGAAAAGCTAGACCTAAGAACGATAACAGAAGAAAGCCAAACAACAGAAACAACAGAAACAACAGAAACAACAAAAAGACTGAAAAGTAATAGCTAGCCATCACAGGGATGGTTAAGGAAGGAGGCAATTTGTCATGCTGATGCCTAAAAGAGTTAAAAGAAGAAAGCAACACAGAGGCAGAATGAAAGGAATTGCAACTAAAGGAAACACTGTTACTTACGGTGAGTATGGTCTAGTTGCAATGGATAGAGCGTGGATCACTTCTAATCAAATAGAAGCTGCCAGAATCGCAATCAATAGATACATTAAAAGAGGCGGGAAGACAACTATTAAAATTTTCCCACACAAGCCGGTTACAAGAAAGCCTGCTGAAACACGTATGGGTGCTGGTAAAGGTTCTCCAGAGTACTGGGTAGCTGTTGTTAAGCCAGGCAGAGTTATGTTTGAATTAGCTGGTGTAGATGAAGATACAGCAAGAGAAGCTATGAGATTAGCAGCGAACAAATTACCAATCAAGTGTAAGTTTGTTGTTAAAGCTGATCAAGAAAAGGGTGGTGAAACTCATGAAGCGTAGAGATAAAATGGTAAAATATCGCGACATGACGTCAAAAGAATTAGATGTACAGCTTAACGAGTTGAAAAACGAACTTTTCAATTTAAGATTCCAATTGGCGACAGGTCAGTTAGAGAACCCTTTAAAGTTAAAAGGCGTTAAAAAAGACATCGCTCGAGTAAATTTAATTTTACGTGAGAGAGATCTACAAGCTTAAGCGAAGGAGGATACGTCGTGGAGAGAGGTAGAAGAAAAGTACGTCAGGGATACGTTGTTAGTGATAAAATGGATAAGACAATCACAGTTGAAATTGCAACTTTCGTTCGTCACCCATTATACAACAAGCGTGTTAAGAAGACGGTAAGATACAAGGCACATGATGAAAACAATGTGTGTAACATCGGTGATAGAGTTAAGATTATGGAGACAAGAAAGTTAAGTAAAGATAAGTTCTTTAGACTTGTTGAAGTGATTGAGAAAGCTAAATAGCTTTGTAAGGAGGTTATAGCTATGATCCAACAAGAAACGAGACTGAAAGTAGCTGATAATTCAGGTGCTAAAGAGCTATTAACTATCAAAGTACTAGGCGGTTCTAAAAGAAGATATGCTGGTATTGGCGATATTATAGTTTGTACGGTTAAAAAAGCAACGCCAGGTGGAGTTGTTAAGAAGGGTGATGTAGTTAAAGCTGTAGTTGTAAGAACAGTAAAGGCAACAAGAAGACCTGACGGTTCATACATCAAGTTTGACGATAACGCTGCAGTTATTATTAAAGAAGATAAAACACCAACAGGTACAAGAATCTTTGGTCCTGTTGCTAGAGAGTTAAGAGACAAGAAGTTTATGAAAATTGTTTCACTAGCTCCAGAAGTTTTATAGGAGGTGGACTGAATGCATATCAAGAAAGGCGATACGGTAATCGTAACAGCTGGTAAAGATAAAGGTAAAACAGGTAAAGTATTATATGCCATCCCTAAGACGAACAGAGTAATTGTTGAAGGTGTTAACATGGTAACAAAGCACCAAAAACCAAATGCTAAAGTTCAACAAGGTGGTATCATTCATCAAGAATCACCAATTCATGTATCAAATGTAATGTACTACGAAGCTAAGACTAAGAAAGGTACTCGTATCGGTCATAAGTTCTTAGAAGATGGTAAAAAAGTACGTGTTTCAGTGAGAACTGGTGAAGTATTAGATTAATCCCGAAGGGAGGTATAACGCTAGATGGCTAGATTAAAAGAAACATTTAACAATGAATTAAAGAAAGCGTTAATGGAAAAGTTCAATTACGATTCAGTAATGGAAATTCCTAAGCTTGAAAAAATAGTAATTAACATGGGTTTAGGTTCTGCTAAAGAAAACCCTAAAGTTATCAAGGCAGCTGTAGAAGAGCTTGGTACAATTACTGGTCAAAAGCCTGTAATTACTAAAGCTAAGAAATCAGTAGCGAACTTCAAAGTACGTGAAGGTATGAATGTAGGTGCTAAAGTTACTTTAAGAGATAAGATGATGTATGAATTCTGTGACAGATTATTTACAATCGCTTTACCTCGTGTACGTGACTTCAGAGGTACTAACCCTAACGCATTCGATGGTAGAGGTAACTATACTTTAGGTATTAAAGAGCAGTTAATTTTCCCTGAAATCGAGTATGATAAGGTAGATGCAGTAAGAGGTATGGATATTACTTTCGTTACTACTGCTAAAACTGATGAGGAAGCTAAAGAGTTATTAAGACTTTTAGGCATGCCTTACAGTAAATAATAAGGAGGAGTACTGTGGCTAGAAAAGCGCTTAAAGTTAAACAAGCTAGAAAACAAAAGTTTTCAACTAGAGAATATACAAGATGCAGTATTTGTGGTAGACCACACTCTGTATTAAGAAAATTTGGTATTTGCCGTGTATGCTTCAGAGAATTAGCTTACAAAGGACAAATTCCAGGTGTTAGAAAAGCAAGCTGGTAAAGGAGGAATTTATCATGATGACAGATCCTATTGCAGATTTACTAACGCGTATTAGAAATGCTAATATGGTTAGACATGCAACAGTAGATATCCCGGCTTCTAAGACTAAGAAAGCGATCGTGGAGATCTTGGCTAAAGAAGGTTTCATCCAAGGTTACGAAACAGTAACAGTTGATAACCATGAGTCAATCAGAGTTGCATTAAAATATGGTGCGGATAAATCAAGAGTTATAACTGGCATTAAGAGAATCTCTAAGCCAGGATTAAAAGTATATGCTAAGAAAAATGAATTACCAAAAGTTTTAGGTGGTTTAGGAGTTGCTATTATTTCAACTTCAAATGGCATTGTAACAGACAAAGAAGCTCGTAAATTACAAGTAGGCGGAGAAGTAATCTGCTACGTTTGGTAAGATAAGAATTAGGAGGTGCGCGTGTGTCTAGAATAGGTAGAGCGCCGATTGAAATACCTTCAGGTGTTGAAATCAAGGTAAGCGATGCAAACCTTGTAACTGTTAAAGGTCCATTAGGTCAATTAGAAGAACAGATCAGCAAGGATATGAAAATAACAATCGACGGTAACCAACTGTTAGTTGAAAGACCAACGAACAATAAGTTGCATAGATCACTTCATGGTTTAAGTAGAACTTTAATCCATAACATGGTTATCGGTGTTACAAAAGGTTATGAAAAAGCATTAGAAATTCAAGGTGTTGGTTATAGAGCTAGTAAGAAAGGTAAAGTACTTGACTTACAACTTGGTCATTCTCATCCAATCGAGATGGAAGATCCAGAAGGAATCACTGTTGAGGTTCCAAACAACACTTCTATTATTGTAAAAGGTATCAACAAGGCACTTGTTGGTAATTACGCTGCGAAAATCAGAAACTGGAGAAAGCCAGAGCCTTACAAGGGCAAAGGTGTTCGTTATGTTGGTGAATACGTAAGACGTAAAGAAGGTAAATCAGGTAAATAATAAGAAAGGGTGACTCGGATGATTACTAAGAATAGTAAGAACGCTAAGCGTCAAGTACGTCAAACTAGAGTTCGTAAGAAGATTACTGGAACTCCTGAGCGTCCTAGATTAAATGTATACAGATCAAACAAGAACATCTATGCTCAAATCATTGACGATGTTAATGGTAAGACTTTAGCTTCAGCTTCAACTCTTGAAAAAGAATTTGAACTAACTAACGGTGGTAACAAAGAAGCTGCTAAATTAGTTGGTAAGGCTATCGCTGAAAGAGCTTTAAAAGCTGGTGTTGAAAATGTAGTGTTTGATAGAGCAGGTTACATTTATCACGGAAGAGTAAAAGAATTGAGTGAAGCTGCTAGAGAAGCAGGACTTAAGTTTTAAGGGAGGTATAACATGAGTCGTCAAATCATTGATGCAAGTAAATTAGACCTCAAGGAGCAGGTAATTAACATAAATCGTGTAACGAAAGTTGTTAAGGGTGGTAGAAATTTCAGATTCAGTGCACTTGTTGTAGTTGGTGACCACAATGGCCATGTAGGCGTTGGTACTGGTAAAGCTCAAGAAGTTCCAGAAGCAATCAGAAAAGCTATCGAAAAAGCTAAGAGAAATCTTATCTTTGTTCCTAGAGTTGGAACTACTGTACCACATCCTATCAAAGAAAGATTTGGTGCTGGTAAAGTATTAATTATGCCAGCTAAGCCTGGTACAGGTGTAATTGCAGGTGGTCCAGTTCGTGCGGTATTAGAGTTAGCTGGTATCCAAGACGTAAGAGCTAAGTCTTTAGGTTCTAATAACCCAAATAACATGGTTGCTGCAACAATCAATGGTCTTTTAGCATTAAAGACTGTAGAAGAAGTTGCTAAGGCTAGAGGGTTATCACCTGAAGAGATCTTAGGTTAGGAGGTAACTAATGGCTAAATTAAAGATTAAATTAGTAAAGTCTACAATTGGTAGAAAGCCTAAGCATAGAGCAACTATTCAAGCACTAGGTTTAAGAAAATTAAACCAAGTAGTTGAAAAAGAAGATAACGCTCAAATGAGAGGCATGATTCAACAAGTTGGCTACTTATTAGAAGTAGAAGAAATATAGGAGGTGCGCCATGAGATTACATGATTTAAAGCCGGCACCGGGTTCTACTAAGAAGAAGAAAAGAGTTGGTAGAGGTACTGGTTCAGGTGCTGGTACTACTGCTGGTCGTGGTATGAATGGTCAGAACTCTAGATCTGGTGGTGGAGTTAGAATAGGTTTTGAGGGTGGTCAGTTACCACTTTTCAGAAGACTTCCTAAGAGAGGTTTCTCTAACGCTAAATTCAAGAAACACTGGACAATCGTTAATGTAGAAACATTAAACAGATTCGAAGATGGTACTGAGGTAACTCCAGAGTTATTAATTGAAACTGGTATCGTTAAGAAGTTCGAGTATGGTTTAAAAATTCTTGGTAACGGTGAATTAGAAAGAAAGCTTACAATTAAAGCTAATAAGTTTACTCAATCAGCTATCAAGAAGATTGAAGCTGCTGGAGGAAAGGCAGAGGTGATTTAATGTTCTCTACCCTAAGAAATGCTTGGAAAATACCTGATTTAAGAAAAAAAATATTATTTACATTAGCAATGATCGTGATTTATAGATTGGGTTCAACATTAGTTGTTCCTGGTCTAAATATTAACGCATTACAAGCCAATATTGATCAATTCAACAGCATGGAAGGTCTTACTGCGATGGTTAGTCTTATGACTGGTGGCGCATTCCAAAGACTTGCTGTGTTTGCACTCGGTATATCACCATATATTACCGCTTCGATCATCATTAACTTATTAACTATGGCGATTCCTTATTTTGAGAATTTAGCTAAAGAGGGTGAAGCTGGTAAAAGAAAGATGGCAACTTATACAAGATTCGGTACTGTAATTCTTGCATTAGTTCAGTCAATCGCTCTAGTAAACACTTTATTCAGAGGTTACTTTGTTGGTGGCGCTCCAAGTTTCTTGGATGCATCTTTAGTAGTTTTAGTTTTAACAGCTGGTACTGCATTATTGATGTATTTAGGTGAGAAGATCAATGAGCATGGTATTGGTAATGGTATCTCAGTATTTATCTTTGCTGGTATTATTGCAAGAATGCCAAGTGACATTGGTTCAATGATTTCAAGTATGTTAGATAAAGGCGATAACACGGTAAACATCTTTACTTTCATCGCATTCATTATCATAGCAATTTTAATCATTGTCGGTGTTATCTATGTAACACAAGGTACGAGAAAAATCCCTGTACAATACGCTAAGCGTGTTGTAGGTAGAAAAATGTATGGTGGACAATCTTCACACATTCCATTAAAGGTTAACCAAACTGGTGTTATCCCTGTAATCTTCGCGATGTCAATCATCATGATCCCACAGACGATTGCACAGTTCTTAGGACCTGCAAATGGTTTCAGAGTGTTTGTAGAAAAATACTTTATCTACACATCACCTGTATACATGATTCTTTCAGCGATAGTAATCGTTGCATTCACATTCTTCTATACTGCTGTAACATTCAACCCAGTTGACGTTGCAAACAACATGAAGAAAAACGGTGGTTATATCCCAGGTATCAGACCAGGTAAACCAACAAGTGAATACTTAATGAAAACATTAAACAGATTGACATGGGTAGGCGGTATATTCTTAGCGTTTATCGCAACTGTTCCTAACGTGTTAATCGTTGCACTTAATATCCCATTCAGATTCGGTGGTACGTCACTTTTAATTGCAGTAGGTGTATCTATTGAAATCGCGAAGCAATTAGAAGCTCAGTTAGTTATGAGACACTACAACGGCTTCTTGAAGTAGGAGGTATTATGAGACTAATATTATTAGGCCCTCCGGGCGCTGGTAAAGGGACTCAAGCAGCAAATATAGTTAAAAAATATCAGTTACCTCACATCTCTACTGGAGACATCTTTAGAGCTAACATCAAGCAAGGTACAGATTTAGGTAACAGAGCTAAGGCATTTATGGATAAAGGTGAATTGGTACCGGACAGTTTAGTAGTTGAGCTTGTTGAAGATAGACTTCAACAAGACGACACTAAAGTTGGTTTCATGTTGGATGGTTTCCCAAGAACTTTACCACAAGCTGAAGCTTTAGACTCAGTCTTAGAAAATATGGGTTCTACACTAAGCTATGTTGTAAACATCGTTGTAGATCCAGCAGTACTTGTTGAAAGAGCTGTTGGTAGAAGAATCTGTAGAGACTGTGGTGCAACTTATCATGTGAAATTCAACCCTTCGAAAGAAGATGGTGTTTGTGATCTATGTTCTGGTGAATTGTATCAGAGAAGTGATGATAATGAAGAAACAGTATCAAATAGAATTGCTGTTTACACAAATGAAACTGCACCTTTAGTTGATTACTACAAGAAGTCAGGTAAGCTAGTTACTATTGATGGTTTACAAGATATTGACAAAGTTTTCGCAGATATTGAAAAGGCTTTAGAGGTATAAAATGGCTGTAAAAATTAAGTCTGAATCACAGATTGTGCGTATGCGTGAAGTCGGTAAGATTGTGGCATATACACATGAAGTTTTAAAGGCTCATGTTAAGCCAGGGATTACAACTAAGGAATTGGATATAATCGCTGAAAATGAAATACGTAAGTATAATGCTATTCCAGCTTTCAAAGGATATGGTGGGTTCCCCGCATCGATCTGTACCTCAATCAACGAACAGGTGGTGCATGGTATACCTGGTGAGTATGCTTTGAAAGAAGGAGACATTATTAGTATAGATATTGGTGCTTATAAAGATAACTTTTATGGTGATGCGGCTAGAACGCACGGTGTAGGAGTTGTGTCAGAAAAAGCACAAAAGTTAATGGATATTACAAAAAACTCTTTCTATGAAGGTTTAAAGTACTGCAAAGAGGGATATAGATTATCTGATATCTCTCATGCAATCCAGACTTATGTAGAAGAGAATGGATTTTCAATTGTAAGAGATTATGTTGGTCATGGTATTGGAACTGCACTCCATGAGGATCCCCAGGTACCGAATTACGGTCCACCGGGTCGAGGCTTGCGGCTGGTCAAAGGTATGGTTTTGGCAATTGAGCCCATGGTAAACGCAGGCGACCATTATGTTAAGACACTTTCAGATGAATGGACAGTCGTAACAGTTGATGGCAGCAATTCTGCACATTATGAGCACTCTGTTGCAATAACCGATGACGAACCTGTGCTACTCACGAGCATAGATTAAGAGGTGAAAAATGAAAATAGTTAGTGGTATTCAAATCGGGCAATATGTACGTTCTAAGGCTGGACGAGACAAGAATCACATTTTTCTTGTTCTAGAAATTATTGATCATGAATATGTTTTATTGGTTGATGGTGACAGTCGTAGAATTGAAAAGCCTAAAAAGAAAAAAATCAAACACTTGTATGAATATAGACAAATAAGTGATGTTGTACGTGAGAAGAAAACCGATGATAAGAAACTAACTAATCTTATGATTCGTAAAGAAATCGAAAAGTTCGATGTGAATCTAAACAATTTAGGAGGTTTTTAACCATGGCAAAAAGTGAAATAGAAGTAAAAGGTATTGTAGAAGAAGCTTTGCCAAATGCGAAGTTCATCGTAAAATTGGAAAACGGTCATCGCGTTCACGCTACAATATCAGGAAAATTAAGAATGAACTATATACGAATCTTACCTGGTGATAATGTAACTTTGGAGTTGTCTCCGTACGACTTAACAAAGGGCAGAATTACTTGGAGAGACAAGTAAAAGGGAGGTATAACGATGAAAGTTAGACCATCAGTAAAGCCGATTTGCGAAAAGTGCAAAATCATTAAAAGAAAAGGTCGAGTAATGGTAATTTGCGAGAATCCAAAGCATAAGCAAAAGCAAGGCTAAGGATTGTTTGAATATTAGGAGGTGTCATTTTTATGGCAAGAATAGCAGGTATTGACTTACCTAGAGATAAAAGAGTTCTTATCGGATTAACTTATCTTTATGGTATTGGAAGACCAACTTCTGCTGAAATTCTAGAAAAGGTTAACATCGATGTTAACACTAGAGTTAAAGACTTAACTGAAGACGAAGTAAGTAAATTAAGAAATATCCTTGAGGAAGAATACTTAATTGAGGGTGATCTTAGAAGAGAAGTCGCTATGAATATCAAGAGACTTCAAGACATTGGTTCATACAGAGGTATCCGTCATAGAAAGAGATTACCTTTAAGAGGCCAAAAGACAAAAACAAATGCGAGAACAGTAAAAGGTCCAAAACGTACTGTTTCACGTAAAAAGAAATAAGGAGGTTGATTAGATGGTTGCTAAGAAAGCAAGAACTGTTCGTAAGAAGAGAAAAGATCGCAAGAATATAGAACGTGGACAAGCGCATATCCAATCGACTTTTAACAATACAATTGTTACTCTAACAGATGTTCAAGGTAATACTATCGCTTGGTCATCTTCAGGAAGCTTAGGATTTAAAGGATCAAGAAAAGCAACTCCATTTGCTGCTCAATTAGTTGGCGAAACTGCTGCTAAAGCTGCAATGGAACATGGTTTAAAAACTGTAGCTGTATTCGTTAAGGGTCCAGGTTCAGGTAGAGAATCAGCAATTAGATCACTACAAGCAGCTGGTCTTGAAATTACATCTATCCAAGATGTAACGCCAATTCCACACAATGGTTGTAGACCACCAAAGCGTAGAAGAGTATAATTTGTAGGAGGTGCTATAATGGCAAGATATACAGGTCCATCTTGTAGATTATGTCGTAGAGAAGGCGAAAAGTTATTCTTAAAAGGTGACCGTTGTTATTCTGACAAATGTGCGCTTTCTAGAAGAGAAAGTGTACCAGGAGCAGCTGGTAACAGAAGAACTAAAGTTTCGAACTACGGCTTACAATTAAGAGAGAAGCAAAAAGTTAAGAGATACTACGGTTTATTAGAGAAGCAATTCAGAGATACTTATGATAAAGCTGAAAAAATGACTGGTATCACTGGTGAAAACTTACTTTCTTTATTAGAAAGAAGATTAGATAACGTTGTTTACAGATTAGGCTATGGTGCTTCAAGAAAAGAAGCGAGACAATTAGTTTCACATGGTCACTTCTTAGTAAACGGTAAAAAAGTAAACATTCCATCAATCAGATTAAATGTTGGTGATGTAATTACTGTTAAAGAAAAAAGCAATTCTTCAGCGAAGTTCAAAGAGTTAGCTGAAAAAGCTGCAACTACTCCAAAGTGGTTAGAAGGCAATGCTGAAAAATTAGAAGGTAAGTTAATTGCTCTTCCAGTAAGAGAAGATATTGATTTACCAATCGAAGAGCATCTTATCATCGAGCTTTACTCTAAGTAATAGCGCGTAGGTTGCCCTCAAATTAAAGTTATAAAGTAGAGGAGGGAAATTTTAGTGATAGCTATAGAAAAACCGAATGTTGAATGTATCGAAATGAGTGAAGATTTTACCTATGGTAAGTTTGTCATAGAGCCTTTACAAAAGGGTTATGGCACAACATTAGGCAATAGCATGAGAAGATTACTTCTTTCTTCACTCCCAGGTAGTGCAGTAAAATGGGTTAAGATTGAAAACGTGTTACATGAGTTTTCAACAGTACAAGGTGTTAAGGAAGATGTAGTAAACATCATTCTTAACCTAAAGTCTTTGATCACAAAAGTACATTCTGATGATGAGATTAAAATCGTTAGAATAGAAGCGAATCAACCAGGCCCTGTTACTGCAGGAGACTTGATTGTCGATTCGGACGTAGAAGTGTTGAATACAGATTTGCATATTGCTACTTTAGAAGATGATGCTACATTAATTATGGAGATCGGAATTGCTAAGGGTAGAGGTTATGTAGCTGCTGAAGATCATGGTGAAACTAATTTACCAATTGGTGTTATATTAGTGGATTCTATCTTCACGCCTGTTAAAAAGGTAAACTATTATACTGAGCAAACTAGACTTGGTGAAGAATCAGGTTTAGATAAATTAGTATTAGAGTTGACTACAGACGGTTCTATTAAACCAGATGAATCACTTTCTTTGGCTGCGAAGATTATGAGCGAGCACTTAAACTTGTTCGTTGATATGTCTGAGAACATGGAAAATGTTGAAATCATGGTTGAAAAAGAAGAAGATCAAAAAGAAAAAGTTTTAGAGATGACGATAGAAGAACTTGACTTATCTGTGAGATCTTACAACTGCTTAAAGCGTGCTGGTATCAACACGGTTGAAGAGTTGGCTAACAAGTCTGAAGAAGATATGATGAAAGTTAGAAACCTTGGTAAGAAATCACTAGAAGAAGTTAAGAAAAAGCTTATTGAACTAGAACTTGGTCTAAGAACTGAGGAAGAATAAGCAAGGAGGAAAGAAACACATGGCTATTTACAGAAAGTTAGGCCGTCCTTCTGCTCATAGAAATATGATGCTTAGAAATTTAGTAACTAGTTTACTAAAGCATGGACGAATTGAGACTACTGAAGCGAGAGCTAAAGAATGTAAGAAAATTGCAGAAAAAATGATCACACTTGCTAAAAGAGGTGACTTACATGCAAGAAGACAAGTTTTAGCTTACGTAACTGAAAAAGAAGTAGTTAAAAATGTTTTTGAAGAAATTGCTCCTAAGTATCAAGATAGAAATGGTGGTTATACTAGAATGTATAAGCTAGGACCTCGTAGAGGCGATGCTGCACCAATGGTAATTCTTGAATTAATCTAAGGACAACAAAAGACCAGTTAATCTGGTCTTTTTTTCGTTTCTTGATAGTCTTTTAATAATTCGGGTAAATATTAATGCAGAGAAGTTTAAAGGAAGTAGACATGAAAAAAGTACTTTTATTGGGGATAATCATAATTTTTCTTTTGAATATATACGATGCTTCTTACAGCAGCACAGAGTTAATTGATGTTTTATTACTTAACTCTTATCATGATGGCTATCAATGGTCAAATGATACCAAACAGGGTGTTAAAGATATCTTTGATCAGTCTGATTTTGAATACCATATGCGGATTGAACATATGGATACAAAGAACATTTCATCTGATATCTATTTTGAAGAGCTTGTGAATCTATATAAGTACAAGTTTGATCCAAATGAGTTTGACATCATTATTTGCGCAGATGACAACGCCCTCAAGTTTTTACTTCTATATAAAGAAGAAATATTTGGTGATACACCTGTATTTTTCTCAGGTGTTAATACACTGACTACCCATGACTTAAGCCAGGCTTATGATTTTTATGGGGTGGTTGAAAAACATTCCATCAAACAGACTGTTCAAGTGGCTCTTAACTTAAATCCTCAGCTTAAAGATGTCTATCTTGTCGTAGATGACTCTATTACTGGAAGGGCCACTAAAAGGGACGCAAGAAGTGATATGATTGCACTTGAAAGTAAAGTTAATTTTCATATCTATGATGACTTGAGTTTTGACGAGATTCTAAATGAAGTCAGTCAGTTAAATCCTGCAGAAAGTATTGTTATACAGTCTTTTTATGTTGTCGACAGCGATGGCTCAACTTATCCCTTGGAATATACAGCAGCGAAACTGGTTGAATTTTCATCAGCACCTGTTTATGGTATTTTCTCCTTTGGTTTTGGACAAGGGACTGTTGGTGGAAAGTTTGTTGAAGGTTATACACAAGGCAGTCGAGTGGCTGAAATGGTAGTTTCTTTTCTAGAAGAAGGTCAGGTTTTAGGTGAACGATATATCATCGATGAATCTTTTAACAGGTATTATTTTGATTATAATGTCCTTAGAGAATATGGTTATGACATAGATAACTTGCCAGAAGACTATATCATCATCAATAAGCCTGTGAGCTTCTATCAGAAGCATCAAGAGGTCATCAATATCTTTTTAGTTGTTGTTTTGTTACTGATTGTTTATGTCTACCTACTTAGAAGACAAATACGCAAGCAAACTAAGAAAATCTCGACTACTCAAAAGCATTTGATGGAATCCGAAAAAATGGCTTCTTTAGGCCGCTTGGTTGCAGGTATCGCCCATGAAGTCAACACACCTATTGGTATAGGTGTTTCCCTGTCTTCTTATATGAATGCTCAAACAGACAAAGTGATGGCTTCATTCGAGGAATCTAAGCTGAGTAAGTCCAAGTTATCTTCCTATCTGGATGATATGAATACCAGTTCTGAGTTGATGGGCAAGACCATGATTCGCGCTTCAGAGCTGATTCAAAGCTTTAAACAAGTGGCTGTTGACCAAACTTATGACCAGAAAAGGAAAGTTGAATTATGTGCTTACATGAATGAAATTGTTCATAGTTTAACATCTGAGTTAAAACATAAGAACATTGATGTTAAGGTAAATTGCAAGACCTCCTTTACCATCATGGGTCACTCAGGTGCTTTTTATCAAATTCTACTTAACCTCATTATGAATTCAATTACACATGGCTTTCATGACAAGGAAACAGGGAAAATTGAAATCATTGTAGACAAAGACAAGACCTATTATGACAACAATGGGATTCATATAAGCTATAGAGACAACGGCCATGGTATGGAAAGAGAAACACTACAGAATATATTTGAACCCTTCTATACTACTAGAAGGGATGACGGTGGTAGTGGACTAGGCATGCACATTGTTTATAATCTTGTGACACAGAAACTAAAAGGAAGAATTTTCTGTACCAGTCAACTGGGGGAATATACTGAATTTAACATTTATTTTCCTGCCGATTATGATGAAAGCTTGTAAATACTTTATAAAATTTCATATGTGTGAATAAAAATGTAATATATTTCCCTTTGAACATGATATGATTGTGTTTGAAGGGAGATTTTTATGAGTAAGAAAGTTTCAATTAGCAGCATATATTCATTATGCTTTATTATAGTTACAGGTTTGTTGGTGGTCATAAGTCTGCTGATGCCTTTTGAAAATCAAGTCTTATGGACCTTAATTGTGGGGCTGATTTTCTTTATGAGTGGTTTTATTACTTTATACCTTACAGTGTTAAGACCACAGAAGAAGATAAATGACCATCTTAGGGATATGATAGAAGGTCAGTTTAAGATAAAACCTGATCAGTCAATGATCAAGACCTATGCAGTCCAAAATGACTTATTACTTGGACTAGCAGATAACCAGGCCAAAATGTTTGAGCAAATGATCATTACATCTATTAACACAAACGACTTGATTGACGAACTCAAACGTTTTATAGAAGAAAATCATGAAAAAATGAAAGGTATTTCATTAGACTTGTCTCATGTGCTTGAAAAGAACACAAGCTTAACCCACTTAATCAGTGCTTCTAACAGCAAAATAAAATCAGCCAATGCCTTTGTAAAAAATGTTGAGGACCGTGTTAAGATTGCCAATGAATCCTCGGATTCATCTAAAAACGTTTCAGACCAGGCTAGGGGTGTTGTTGGTGAAGCGGTTAATGCATTTACAAGTGTAAAAATGTCTGTGGATGAAATGGCTTCTCTGGTAGAAAACTTAGGTGAAAAGTCTCAAGCCATTGACCAGATTACCCAGGTTATTGAAAGTATTGCCAGTCAAACCAATTTACTTGCATTAAATGCATCCATTGAAAGTGCAAGAGCAGGTGAAGCCGGTAGAGGCTTTGCCGTTGTAGCAGAAGAAATCAGAAAACTGTCTGTAGGCACTGAAGAAGCCTTAAAGGATATCCATGATATAGTGGATGAAATTTTGTTGCTAGTAGAAAATAGCAAAGTAGAAATAGACAAGTCTAAATCCTACAGTGAACTTTCGCTTGATAAGGCCAAAGTCTCTAGAGAGATGTTTGGTGATATTAAGAAAAACTCTGAGTCTACTGATTTAGAGGTTTCTAAAGCCTATGATGAGTTAAGTGCTCTTGAAAGCAATATGATTGAAGTTGTAAAAGACACAGAGCTGATTTATAGAGATGCATCTGAGACACTCGATGTTTCAAAAAGATCAGTAGGTGAAATGTCCTCAGTTGAAAACAGCTTAGAAGTTGTTTCAAGTGCAGCTGATAAGCTGCTTAAGGTATCGGATGAGTTTTATAACTACATTGCCCATAATACAACTGATAAAATATTAAAGAAAAATTTAGAAGACTTGAACCAGTCTTTTGATGAGATCAAAGATTTAGAAAGTGCTATTAAATATAAGAATGCATACAATATAGATGAGTTCCAAATACTCAACTCTAAAGGTGAGGTCATCATTGCAACCGAAGAAGCCAGCGTGGGTCTGAATCTCTTTGAAATATATCCACCTTATAAGGATTACTTTGAAAGTGGTGATACTGGTCTATTTTACACACCAATTGTGCCTAGACTAGACGGGTATTACGCAAGATTCTGTGCTAGAAAAAGCAAGGATAAGAAGTATCTAATGACAGCTGAATACACATTTTCATTGAAGAAAGATTAACTCCATCATCGATGGAGTTTTTATGTATTAACAATCTTTAAAGTTTTCATTCCAAGTTGTTAAAGCAGATAAAAAAATGTATAATAAAATGATGACTAAAAGTAGGTGAAAATATGATAAAAGCTAATCATTTAAGTTTTGAATATATACGACAAGACAGTATTACGTCAGTATTAGAAGATTTTAATATCCATGTAAAAGATGGAGAATTTGTTGTGATTATGGGCCATAATGGGTCAGGTAAATCGACCTTTGCCAAACTGGCAAATGCGATCTTGCAACCTAAATCAGGGGACTTATTAATCAACAATCTCAATACCAAAGAAGAAAAAAATATTTGGGATATAAGAGAGTATGCCGGTCTTATTTTTCAGAATCCTGACAATCAGATTGTTGCCACCATTGTTGAAGAAGATGTGGCTTTTGGACCTGAAAACTTAGGTGTTAAAAGTGATGAGATTAGAAAGCGTGTTGACGATGTTTTAAAGATTGTTGATATGGATGACTATCATAAAAGACCACCTCATATGTTATCTGGTGGACAAAAGCAAAGAATTGCCATTGCTGGTGTTTTGGCCATGAAACCTAAGTGTATCATATTAGATGAACCAACAGCTATGCTTGATCCTTCTGGAAGAGCAGAAGTTCTAAAAATCATCAAACGTTTAAATAAAGAAGAAAAAATGACCGTGGTTTTAATTACCCACTTTATGAATGAAGCCATTGATGCTGATAAAATTGTTGTTATTGACAATGGTAAAATTGAATTATCAGGTACACCAAGAGAGGTTTTTTCAAATGTAGACAAGATGAAGGAAATTGGTCTTGATGTACCACAAGTGACCTCTTTGGCTGTGGCACTTGAAAAAGAAGGCATTAATATCAAAAAAGATATTATTAGTATTGATGAAATGGTGGACAGTTTATGTCAATTAAAATAAAAGATTTAAGACATGTATATGATCCAGGCACACCTTATGAATTGATGGCGCTTGAAGATATCAATTTAAACATAAATGATGGTGAAATCATTGGTCTTATCGGCCATACAGGATCGGGTAAATCTACATTGATGCAGCACTTGAATGGTTTGTTAAAACCCTCGAGTGGCAGCATTGAAATAGAAGGCATTACCATTACCAAGGAAAAGCAAAACCTAAGAGACTTAAGAAAAAAAGTAGGCTTGGTTTTTCAATATCCCGAGTATCAACTCTTTGAAGAGACCGTTAAAAAAGACGTTGCCTTTGGACCTGGTAATATAGGTATTCCTGCAAGTGAAATCGATGAACTGGTGAGTGAGTCTTTGAAAAGTGTAGGTCTCGATGTCGAAGAAATTGGAGAAAAAGCACCATTTGAACTTTCGGGTGGCCAAAAGAGAAAGGTTGCCATTGCAGGTGTTTTAGCCATGAAGCCAAAGGTTTTGATACTGGACGAACCGACAGCAGGACTGGATCCAAAATCTAGAGACGAACTTTTATGTCATATTCATGAACTACATCAGAAAGAGAATATGACCATTATATTTGTAACCCACAGTATGGAAGATGTGGCACGACTTGCAGATAGACTGGTCGTCATGCATAAGAGTAAAATTGTTTATGACGATGTGCCTAGACAAGTCTTTAAACATTCTGAACATCTTCAATCTATAGGGTTAGATGTACCGGAGTTAACAAAGCTTGTTTACAAGCTAAATGAAAAAGGATTCTCTATTGATGATTCTTTGATTACATTTGAAGAAATAAAAAATGCTATTTTACAGCAGTTAAGGGAGAAGTAAATGCTACGAGACATAACAATAGGTCAGCATTATCCAACTGAATCTGTCATTCATAAACTGGATCCTCGTACCAAGCTTATTGGATCGCTTTTTATGATTATTGCCTTATTTTTGATTACACCCTTATGGGGTTACTTAGTCGCTTTTGCATTCTTAACATTTGTTATATTTATGTCAAAAGTACCACTTAAGTTCATTTTAAAAGGTTTAAGACCGATAATGCTTTTTATCATCATAGCTGTTTCCATCAATATATTTTTAACGCCGGGAGAACTGGTTTTTCCAGACTTCTTTTTAAAGATAACCTATGAAGGGCTGAATCGAGCTATTATGACCTTCTTTAGATTCACCTTCTTGATCATCACATCGTCCATGGTGACTTTAACGACATCACCTATGGCTTTAACAGATGGTATTGAAAGACTTCTAGATCCATTGAAGAAGATTAAGTTTCCAGCGCACGAGCTGGCAATGATGATGACAATTGCACTCAGATTTATTCCAACTTTAATCACAGAAGCAGATAAAATCATGAAGGCACAAATGGCCAGAGGGGCAGACTTTGAAAGTGGCAATATTTTTACAAGAGCAAAGAATATGATTCCACTTCTGGTACCACTTTTTATATCAGCTTTTAGAAGGGCTGATGAACTGGCCATGGCCATGGAAGCAAGATGTTACCGTGGCGGTGAAGGTAGAACAAGACTCAATGTTTTAAAATACAAGACCAATGACTTTTTTGCCATCTTGGTATCAGGTTTGTATTTTGTATCTGTCATTGTATTTATGTAGGTGTGATTTGGATATTATAAAGATGATCATAGAATATGATGGTACACATTTTTATGGCTGGCAAAGACAGACCAAGTCTAGAAGTATACAGGGCGTCATAGAAAGGGTACTTTCTAAAATATTAAAGAAAGATATTGAAATTGATGGCGCAGGCAGGACGGATGCAGGTGTTCATGCTTATGGTCAAGTCGCGACTTTTGGCTGTGATTTGCCTATGCCGCTAGAAAGCTTAAAAAGAGCCATGAACAATTTCTTGCCAAGTGATGTTCGAATTGTTGATTTAGACTTTGCTGATGCAGATTTTCATGCCAGATACTCTGCAATTGGTAAGACCTATGTCTATAAGATTAAGAACTCAAAAGAAAGAGACGTTTTTTTAGCCAATTATTCATACCATTATCCTTATGACCTAGATGATGATTTAATCAGAAGAGCAATGGAGAAGCTGATTGGTAAACATGATTTTTCGAGTTTTATGGCTTCTGGATCTTCTGCGCAAAATCCAGTCAGGACCATACATGCAATTGACCTGAAAAGAAGCGGCAATATGCTGGAGTTTACTTTCACAGGTGATGGTTTCTTATACAAAATGGTCCGGTTATTGGCGGCTTATTTATTAGAAGTTGGTCAATCTAGGATTCCCCTAGACAAGACTGAGGAACTGTTAGAAAATCCGACTAGGGCCTATACTTCCAAAGTCGCTCCAGCAGCGGGTTTGTACCTAAAGGAAGTTTATTATAATTAAAGGAAATAATCCTTGACTTTAACTAGTGATACCATTATAATATATATGTTATTTGCGATTAAAAGTCCCTAAGGGATTTTAAATAAAAATTTTTTACTAAATAATCAGGAGGAAAATGTTATGAAGTCTTACGTAGCGAAGCCATTAGAAATTGAAAGAAAATGGTATGTAGTAGATGCGACAGATAAAACATTGGGTAGATTATCAACTGAGATTGCTTCAAGATTAAGAGGCAAGCACAAGCCAATCTACACACCACATGTTGACTGTGGCGATTACATTATTGTAGTTAACGCTGAGAAAATCAAGTTAACTGGAAACAAAGAGAACCAAAAGGTTTACAGACACCACACAGGTTACATGGGTGGTTTAAGAGAGAGATCTTACAAGGAAATGCTTGCTAAGCACCCTGAAAGAATCATCGAGAAGGCTGTAAAGGGTATGTTACCAAAGAACTCTCTTGGTAGACAAATGTACACGAAATTAAAAGTTTACGCTGGTCCAGAGCACAACCATGCTGCTCAAAAGCCAGAAGTGCTTGAATTTTAAGGAGGAAATTAAATGAGTTTAGTACAATACCGTGGTACAGGTAGAAGAAAAAAAGCTGTTGCCAGAGTAAGATTAATTCCTGGTTCAGGTACAATTACTGTTAATGGTCAAACTTTAGATCAATACTTTGACTATGAAACTTTAAGAAGAGAAGTTAGAAGACCATTAATGATGACTAAGACTGAAGGTAAATTCGACGTTATCATTAAAGTTGAAGGTGGCGGTTACACAGGTCAAGCTGGTGCTGTTAGACATGGTATTTCTAGAGCTTTATTAGAAGCTGATTCAGATGCTCACAGAGCAACTTTAAAAGCTGCTGGTTTCTTAACTAGAGACCCAAGAATGAAGGAAAGAAAGAAATACGGTCTTAAGAAAGCAAGAAGATCACCTCAATTCTCAAAGAGATAATATGCTTATCAAATCCTTGGAACATTTGTTTCGAGGATTTTTTTCTTTTTGATGCAAAAAGTGATAAGATAAGGGTAAGGAAGTTGAATAAATTAAGAGGGTGAAATTATGATAAAAGGTACGTTTTTAATGCCGCATCCACCGATCATCATTCCGGAGATTGGTAAAGGTGCAGAAAAAGACTGTCAGGGATTGATTGATGGCTTGGATCAAATTGGTCAACAGATCAAAGAGCTCCAACCAGATACCATCTTGGTTATTACACCACATGGACCTGTTTTTAGTGATGGTATTGCCATTGGTTATGATGAGATTTTAAAGGGGGACCTATCCAAGTTCGGTTATGGCTCTATAGACTGTAAGAAGAAGAATGATCTAGAGATGGTTGATCAGATTATATTTGAAAGTGGCAAAATTGATATTCCATGTCTCAAGTTAAACGATGAAAATGCTTCATACTTTAATATTTCAAAAAAATTAGACCATGGTGTTTTGGTGCCGCTTCATTTCGTAGATAAGTATTATAGAAGCTACAAACTGGTTCATATTACTTATGGCTTATTCTCAAGTCATAAGCTTTATGAGTTTGGACGCTGTATTCAAAATGTCATCCGTGCTAGCGGCAGATCGACTGTAGTGATCGCCAGTGGTGATATGTCTCATTGCCTTAAAGAAGAAGGTCCTTATAACTATCATCCATCTGGACCAATCTTTGACCAGAAAATCCGTCAGATACTAGAGGATAAGGATATTCTATCTGCTATGTTTTTTGATGAGAAACTGCAGAAGGAAGCAGGAGAATGTGGTAAGAGGTCAATTGATATTATGTTGGGTGCTTTGGACGGCTATGATTATGATGCCAAAGTTTATGGCTATGATGGGCCTTTTGGTGTTGGCTATTTGGCTATGGGATTTGAGAACTTACATGAAGATCAAATACGTTTGTTCAGTGATAAGATTATGGACGCCTATCAGTCACACCAGTCTGCTAAACTTTCAAAAGAAAGCCATTTTGTTAAACTGGCAAGAAGAGCCATCGAGCAGTTTTTAGGTCTCAGAGATGATATCATGTTTGACAGTCTGCCAGCAGAAATGTTTGAGGCGAAAGCTGGGACTTTTGTTTCTTTAAAGAAGCATGGTGCCTTAAGAGGTTGTATTGGTACTATAGGGCCAACACAAGACAATGTTGCACTTGAAATTGTTTCAAATGCAGTAAAGGCTGCCTTTGAAGATCCGAGATTTCCTAGCTTGGAAAAGGAAGAGCTTGAGGATATTGATATATCTGTGGATGTTCTTTTGGAACCAGAGAAGATTACTAGCAAGGATGAACTTGATGTTACTAAGTATGGTGTTATCGTTACTTCAGGTTATAAGAGAGGTTTACTACTACCAAACCTTGAAGGTATTGATACAGTTGATGAGCAGGTGCGTATCGCCATGCAAAAAGGATCAATTAGTGAAAGCGAAGCTTATGAACTAGAACGCTTTGAAGTTGTTAGATACTATTAACTGTGAACTCTATGTGTATAAGTGCATAAAACTGTGTATAACTTTTTCTTTACAGTGCATAAGTTGTCGATGAAAGGCTAAAAACTTATACACATATGCAGTTTGAGATGTGGATAAGCTATGAAAATGTTGAAAAGTGTTATGAATAGTTGCATAACAGGTGTTTATAATTTAAGAGATGATGAAAAGTTATCCACAAAAAATGTGAAAAAGTTGGACCTAGCCAAATTTTTTATTTTGGAATGATATTTTCAATCCATTGAAGGATTGGTATAGAAGTAAAAATATGACCATATTTGGAATCGGTGATTGTTTCTGCAATTACTGGAGATATGGTAATAGAATATGCTTCTAACAGTTGTAAAGTTAAAGCTATGATGCATATTGAAGTGAATATGCCGATTGTGAAACCTAAAATCCTATTGGTTAGAGCCAAAGGATAAGGATCGTACTGTAAAACAGTAACAGAAATGATGACTGAGAAGACTACCTTTACAACAATAAAAATCAAGAGAATGCTTAATATACCTATAAGGTATAGGGTCATTGTATCTAAAAAAGGTTTGCCGCTGAGAGCAATAATATTGTTGTTTAGTGTTTCTTTAAGACCTGGAAAAGTAGAGAACACATCTCTAAGGCCAGGTTCACTTACAAAAATATCATTTATATTTGATGGTATTTTAAGTGTGTCCAAAGAATGAGTAATGGTTGGACTGATTCTGGAGAAGGTATCATATATACCATTTTGTATGTTATTATAAAAAGCTGTCTCACTGATAAAATCCGTCAGGTAAGGACTTAAGTATTTTGCTGCTGCAAATGCCAGGGCATAGCCAATAAAGTCAAATACTAATTTTTTCAGTCCTTTGGCAAATCCCCAAAGTCCATAAATTACAATGACGCATATAATCATATAATCTAAATAGTTCATAAAATGTATTTATACTGTCATGCCAGCATAGACTCCTTTCTTGACTTTATTATAACACAGACCTTTAGATTTATTTTCTTAAAATGTGTTTTTCTAATCAATTCCTAATAGATTAAATCATAATTAAATTACGTCATATATATGACTTTAAGAGGCATCTATAATATAATGACTTTAGGGAGAATTTATATGAAAAGATTGTGGATAATAATAGTACTACTGGTTGTCCTTCTAAGCTTAGGTGTATTTTTTTTGTTTAATAAACCAGCAGAAAATGACATTGAAACTGTGGAGGAGCCTAGAGAAGTGATAGAAGTCATTGAACCTAAACCTGAATTATATATCAAGAGTTTATCTTCTAATCAAACACTTGAACTGTCTGAAGAAGAAGTGACATATATAGAAGAAGACAAACTGATTCTTTTATCTTATTTAGATGATGTTAACAGATTGATCTACGACTATGATGAGGATAACAATAAGTTTGTACTGGTATATGAAGATCAAATTATAAGAGTGGACTTTAATGCGGATACCATGACCATCAATGATGGTCAAGCTGAGGCAAATACTTTTATTATAAAGAAGTTAGATGGTTTATACATTTCAATCGAAGAGCTTGTAAAGCAGTTTCAAGTGGAATATTTTATTATGAAAGATCCTCTGTATCAGTTGACCTTAGACTTTAACTCTGATGGTTCTAAAACATACCTTATAAAAGAAATAATCGATGAAAAAAGAAATGCTTTACCTGAAAAAATTACTATGACATGGGAAGCTGTTTACAGCAGAAAAACAGATGTTTCTTCTTTGTACAGCATGCAGGGATTAGATGTCATATCACCAGTTTGGTATGAGGTGACAGATGAGACTGCGAGTTTGAGCTCTAAAAAGCAAGATGATTACATTGAATGGGCCAGAAGTGAAAACTTAGAACTTTGGCCAGCTGTCACAAATAGTTTTGATCCAGATATGACCAGTATCATAGTGAATGACTCTGTTCTTAGAAAAACACTGATCGACAAACTTCTCAACTTATATGTAGACAACGGTTTTGAAGGGATCAACATAGATTTTGAAAACATATATAAGGCGGATAAAGACAAGCTCAGTCAATTTATTGCCGAACTGACAGCAGCCTTTCATCAGAAAGGTATCTTGGTTTCCATGGATGTGACATTTCCTGGTGGCTCAGACAATTGGTCTAAGTGTTATGACCATTATGAGTTAGGTCAGTGGCTGGATTACATGGTTGTTATGTCTTATGACGAGCACTGGGGTTCATCGCCGGTGAGTGGGTCTGTGGCATCACTCAATTGGCTGGATAAGAACTTTGCTACTTTGACTCAGATGGTTGATTCTGATAAGCTGATAATGGGTATTCCCTTTTATATGAGAGTTTGGTTTGAAAGACCACATCCTGACCAAGTCAATAGAATGAAGGTGACATCAGATGCCATAACCATGCATAAGATGGAAAGTATCTTATCATCAGGAGACTATAATATTTTATGGGATGAAAATGCAGCTCAGAATTATATCTCTTTTATTGATCCTAAAGACAATGCTGTTAAAAAGATTTGGATAGAGGATGCAGAAAGCTTACAGTATAAAGTTGAGATGGTTCATAAGTATGGCCTAAAGGGCATCGCTGCATGGCGAAGAGGTTATGAACTAGAATCGATATGGCAGGTACTTGAGAATTCATTGGAAAAGAGTGAGTAAATGTACATCAATATGAAAAGAATTTATCGTTATGGCGTTTTGCTGGTGATAGGCTTATCTTTGTTCTTTTATGGTCTTATACAAATGACCATTGAAGACCATAGCATGAAAGAGCCTAGCGATGCTGAGATAATTGAAAGAGCCAGAGAACTAGGCATGATTTCGATTAATGAATATTATTTAGAAAAAGACTCAGAAGATGAATAATTAACAACTCTTTGGGCATAAGATGAACAAGGAGGGATAATTATGGAAAAAACATTGGTACTTATCAAACCTGATGCTGTTAAGCGTGGTTTGATTGGAAAAATACTTAGCATTTATGAGGAAAACGGATTAAGCATTTGTCGCCTGTATAAGAAGCATCTCAATAAGGAACTTTTGGCAAAACATTACGAAGAACATATTCATAGAGATTTTTATCCTTCGTTGGTTGAGTTTATGTTAGAAGATGAAGTTGTGGTAGTTGAAATTCAGGGAGACAAGGCAGTTTCTCTGGTGCGAGAAATTAATGGGGCAACAAATCCTTCTAAGGCAAGACCGTGTACAATACGGTATATATATGGTGAAAGTGTACAACGAAATGTTGTACATGGATCAGCAGACTTAGAGGATGCTAAAAGAGAATTGAGTATTTGGTTTTAAGCCCCGAGGGGCTTTTACTTTTGTAGAAACAAGGATGGTAGAATGATTAGGTTAGATCAATTAAGGTTAAACATTGATTATAATGATGAGACTCTAAAAAAAGAAATCTGTAAAAAGATTAGGATTCATGAAAATGATTTACTGGGCTATAAAATGGTTAAGCGCTCTTTAGATGCAAGAAAAAGACCCAATGTCTTTTACAATTGCTCGGTTGAAATAGATGTGAGAAATGAAAAGCAGGTCTTGAAGAAGAATAAGAAGCTTTCTTTAGTAAAAAGTATGGCCTATGTTTATCCGGCAGTCAAGGATAAGCCCTCACCTATTGTCGTGGGCATGGGACCAGCAGGACTTTTCTCAGCATATATACTTTCAGAACTTGGACTTAAGCCTATTGTTCTTGAAAGAGGTGAAGCAGTCGATGAAAGAACACTCACTGTTCAGAACTTTTGGAGAGAAGGCATATTGAATCCCAACTCCAATGTTCAATTTGGTGAAGGTGGGGCTGGTACTTTTTCTGATGGTAAATTAACAACACGTTCAAAGGATCCTAGATCAAAGAAGGTTATGGAGGTTTTGGTTAAACACGGTGCACCTGAAGAAATTCTTTATATGAACAAACCCCATGTAGGGACGGACATATTAAAGGATGTTGTGAAAAGCATGAGAGAGTATATTCTTGAAAAAGGTGGTCAAGTTTACTTCAATGCCAAAGTTGAAGACTTTATGATAGAGGATGATAAGATTAAAGGTGTTGTGCTTGACGATGGTCGTAAGTTTAATTGCCAGCATGTAATCTTGGCAGTAGGCCACTCAGCAAGAGACACTTATGAAAAACTTTATGAAATGGGTTTGGACATTGAACAAAAGCCTTTTGCTATGGGAGTAAGGATTGAACATCACCAGACAACAATAGATGAGAATCAGTATGGTGATTTAAAACATAGGCGCTTTTTAGGTGCATCAGACTACAAGCTGACTTATCAGGCATCTAATGGCAGAAGTGTTTATTCATTTTGTGTTTGTCCTGGTGGTATGGTTGTTGCCTCTTCTTCTGAAGAGGGAGGACTGGTTGTTAATGGTATGAGTGAACATGCCAGAGATCAGAAGAATATCAATGGTGCTCTATTGGTTCAGGTTAAGCCAGAGGACTTTGGTTCTGATCATCCATTAGCAGGTGTTGAATTCCAAAGAAAATATGAACGTTTAGCATTTGATTTAGGCGGAAAAGATTACACAGCGCCTTCAGAGACTGTAGGGTCCTTTTTAAGTCAGGGCCAAAACGCCATAACATCGATTCAGCCAAGTTATAGACCAAAGGTTTTAATGACTTCTATAGATAAGTGTTTGCCGACTTTTGTTACAGAAGCTCTAAGAGAAGGTATAAAGGATTTTGGAAAGAAGATAAAAGGTTTTGATGATGGACAAGCTGTTTTAACGGCCATAGAGTCTAGATCTTCTGCCCCTATTAGGATGATTAGAAACAGAGAATCTATGGAAAGTAACTTTAAGGGTTTGTATCCTGTTGGAGAAGGTGCTGGTTATGCCGGTGGTATTGTTTCGTCTGCGATAGACGGTATTAGAATTGCAGAAATAGTCGCAAATGTATAGACATTACAAAAAACGTTGCATAATTATTCGGAATGTGAAGCAAAATACATAAAAATACACATTTTTAAATTTTTTTTTGAAATTCTACATTTTTTGTAGAATTTCTTTTTGACTTATGATATTATGTTATGTAAGAATTGTCAGAAAATTTAGCGAATTACGCTAATGTTGGAATAACTGTTTGATAAACTTTTATCAATAATAATTTTGAGGGGTCGAAATTAAAGTATGCATGAAAAGTTTTTTTATAAAAACCGGAATGGGTATTTTTTTATAGGTAGAAGTCGTGTATAATTAAGCAGTTGTTACAAAAAAGCAATTATTTTATTTTTAAGGGGAGGCTTATTATGGAAAAAAGAGACAGTTGGGGATCCAGACTCGGATTTATCATGGCTGCCGCAGGTTCTGCTGTAGGTTTAGGTAACATTTGGAAATTCCCATACACAGCGGGTTCTAATGGTGGTGGAGCATTTGTACTGATTTATTTAATCTTTGTAGTATTTATTGGCTTCAGTATCATGCTTACAGAATTTGCTGTAGGTCGAAGAAAAAATTTAGCAGCAGTAGGTGCATTCAAGTCTGTTGACAAGAGATGGACATTTGCTGGTGTTATCGGTGTACTTAGTGGATTCTTAATCATGGGTTTCTATCCAGTAGTAGGTGGATGGGCACTAGCTTATGTATTTAAAACTTTCACTGGTTTATTAAGTGCACCAGACGCTATTGGTGACGTTTTTGGTGGCTTTATCACAAACGCATGGCAACCGTTATTATGGATGCTTGCATTCTTATTAATGAACGTTGTTATTGTTGCTAGAGGTGTATCAACTGGTATCGAGCAGGCTGGTAAAATCTTAATGCCTATCTTATTCGGTATTTTAATTATCATCTCAATTAAAGGTTTAACATTACCTGGCGCAGCAGCTGGTATGGAATTCTTATTCAAACCAGATTTCTCTGCAATTAATATGTCAGTAATATTAGCGGCTTTAGGTCAAGCTTTCTTCTCATTATCGCTTGGTATGGGTTGTATGATCACATATGGTTCTTACTTAAAGAAATCTGAGAACTTAGTTTCAAATGCTGCTATCGTAACAGGTATGGATACAGGTGTTGCTTTATTAGCTGGTATCGCAATGTTCCCAGCAATGTTTGCATTTGGTATTGAGCCAACAGCAGGCCCTGGTTTAGTATTTGTTGTAGTGCCACATTTATTTGCTGAAATGGGTGGTGTTGGTGTCTTATTTGCAGGTTTATTCTTTATAGCATTAACAGTTGCAGCACTTACATCTTCAGTATCATTATTAGAGGTTGTTGTTGCATACTTAATTGATGAAAGAAAATTCACAAGAAGAAATGCAGTATTGGCTTCTTCAGGTGTTATGGCTCTATTATGTGTTCTAGCATCATTATCACTTGGCGGTGTTGGACCAATGTTATTCGGTACAGGTGCATTCGATGTATTTGACTTATTAACTGATAAGATCTTCTTAGCAGTAGGTGGTGCATTACTTGCAGTATTCGCTGGTTGGAGACTTAACAAAGAAGAGCTTAAGAATGAAATCACAAACAATGGCGAAGTTAAGTTTGGTATATTCGGGTTATGGTACGGATTAGTTAAATTCGTTATTCCTGTAGTAATCGCAATCGTTGCTATTGGTGGTATCTTAGATGGATTTGAAGCAGGTAAAGGTCCAATCATGTTAATTGGTCTTGGTATTATCGCATTATTTGCTGCAATATCTAAAAAACTATAAAAAATAAAGGCTTCCAAATTGGAAGCCTTGTTTTATATCTTTCTTTGGCTGAATGCCAAGGATTTTTTTATTTTTTGAACTTTGTTATCTCTTCACAGAACTCACAAACATATTCTAATACTTTTTCGTTTTCAGCATACTTGTGGAATGTAGGTTTGATGTAATCATCAAAGTTTGTGATACATCTAGGGTTCTTACAATTGATTTGGCCAATGATGTTTTCAGGTACTTCTACTTTAAATTTCTGTACACGCTTATCATCTTTGATGATGTTTACTGTAATATGTGTATCAATTAAAGATAAGATGTTGAAGTCAAAATCTACTCTGTTTTCGATTTTAATGATATCTTTCTTACCTAGATCTTTACTATCAACGTTCATTAAGAGAACAACTGCCTCATCTATTTTATCTAAGCCAAGCATATGGAATACTTCTAAACCTTTGCCAGCCTTAATATGGTCTAATACCACACCGTTTAAGATTCCTTTAACCTCTAGCATATGGACCCACCTCCAATAATTTTGAAATCAATGCCATTCTGACATATACACCTAATTTAGATTGTTCAAAGTAGACTGCTCTCTTGTTTGAGTCAACTTCGTATGAAATCTCATTTACTCTTGGTAGTGGATGCATGATGATCATATCTTCTTTTGCATTTTCTAATTTGTCATTTGTTAGAATGTATGAGTTCTTTAACTTTAAGTAGTCTTCTTCATTAAAGAAACGTTCTTTTTGGATTCTTGTCATATATAGGATGTCTATTTGTTCTACAACTTCTTCAATGTATCTTGCTTCTTGAATTTCGATATCGTATTGATCTTGAAGTTGTCTCTTAAGTGAAGAAGGTAATTCTAATTCTTCTGGTGAAATCAGAATAAATTTCTTAGCTTTGAATCTAGCCATTGTTCTGATTAATGAGTGAACAGTACGACCGTATTTTAAGTCGCCGCAGAAAGCAACAGTGTGACCTTCTAATTGACCCTTGTAGACTTGGATAGTTAATAAATCTGTTAATGTTTGTGTAGGATGTTGGTGACCACCATCACCTGCATTGATAACAGGTACTTCTGAATACATAGAAGCTAACTTAGGTGCGCCTTCTTTAGGATGTCTCATGACAATGATATCTGCATAGTATCCCATAACACGAATGGTATCAGCAATGCTTTCGCCTTTTTTTGCTGAACTTGTATTAGCATCTGCAAAGCCAACTAGATTGCCGCCTAGTCTTAACATAGCAGAATCAAATGAAAACTTTGTTCTAGTAGATGGTTCATAGAATAGTGATGCTAAGATTTGCCCCTTACAAATATCGCTGTACTTGCTAGGGTTCTTATACATGTCTTCTCCTAGAGATACCAGTTTCTTGATTTCCTCGATTGTGAAATCTTCTGGCTCAATCAAATGTCTTAAGCTTGGATGATTCATTAATTACCTCCTATGGATACTACCTTTACAATAAAAAAAGTCTTTTCTGCACGAAAAGACCTAGTTATCCTAAAGATATCATTGTTAGACCTTTTCGACCTCTCGGGTCAAGTTAAAGGGATGTATTTTATTGGCTCCATATTAACACAAGAAAAAAATGATGTCAATCAAAATTAAAAACTTGACATAAAAAAATCCCTGTGATATTGTTTGAGCAATAGGAGCCTTTAAATAAGTACGAGATGCTTAGAAGGTAAGATTTAATGATTTGTAGAAAATCACTGCCTTCTTATACCCATAAGAAGGTTTTTTTGTTAGGAGGTATTATGGGAATTCTAATTAAGAATGGACGTGTCATCAATCCGAAAACATCTTTAGATCAAATAACAGATATTTTGATAGAAGAGGGAAAGGTCACATCCATAGCTGATAACATTGAAGGTGATTATGAAATCATTGATGCGTCTGGAAAAATTGTTTGTCCAGGATTTGTAGATTTACATGTACATTTAAGAGAACCGGGTTTTGAAGATAAGGAAACTGTTGAAACAGGTACCAAAGCTGCGGTTGCTGGAGGCGTTACAACGGTTGTATGTATGCCAAATACCAAGCCTGCAATTCATTCTAAAGAAGTTGTAGAATTGATTCAAAGCCAGGCTAAAAAAGCAGGTTATGCAAAAGTAGAAATTGCAGGCGCCATTACAAAAGACATATCAGGCAACATCTTAAGTGATATGGACGATATGATAGAAGCTGGTATTGTTTCGGTTTCAGATGATGGCAGAACGACACCAAGTTTGTCGCTTATGAATGAAGCTTTTCATAAAATAAAAAAACCAGATTTGGTTTTAATGGCGCACACAGAAGACGATGAACTTGCAAAGTTTGGTTGTATGAACGACGGTGAGAGATCGAAAACTTTAGGATTAATAGGTATTCCAAATGAAGCTGAATCCAATATTGTAAAAAGAGATATAGAACTTTGTAAAGAGGCAGATTCAAGACTTCATATATGTCATGTAAGTACTCAGGAATCTATGGATTATATTATTGAGAGCAAAAAAGCTGGTGTAAAGGTAACCGTAGAAATTTGTCCGCATCACTTTATTCTAACAGATGATATCGTTAATAAGGACGATGCCTATTCTAAAGTTAACCCACCTATTAGAGCAAGAAAAGATAGAGACTATATGCTTAAGTGCATAGAAGAAGGTCATATAGACTGTATCGTTACTGATCATGCACCTCATGAAGATGCAACTAAAAAAGTTGCTTATGACAAGGCTGCATTTGGTATTAGTGGTATAGAAACATCTTTTGCCTTATCTTATACCTACCTTGTCAAAACAGGTAGAATTTCATTATCGAGACTGGTAGAGTTGATGAGTGTTCAGCCGGCTGAAATCATTAGAAAAGATATTGGTGATATTTCTCCAGGTAAAACAGCAGATATAGCGATCATAGATTTAGATAATACTTACACAATAGATTCAAGTAAGTTTTATTCAAAAGGTAAAAACACACCTTTTAACGGATTTGATGTTCAAGGTGTTGTAGATTATACATTGGTAAACGGACAAGTGGTATTTAGGAGGTAATCATGTCAATTAATAAACTGGTAAAAAACATTATAGAAAAGCAGAGTCCAATTGTTGTTGGATTAGATCCAAGAATCGAACAGATTCCTGAGGAAGTAAAGAACAAGTACTTTGAAAAGTACGGTAATTCACTAGAAGCAGTCAAACATTCTTTTATTGAATTTAATAGAGGTATTATCGATGCTGTTGAGGATTTGGTTCCTGCAGTTAAACCACAGATTGCCTTTTATGAGAAGTATGGTATTGAAGGTTTAATCGCTTATAAAGATGCGTGTGATTATGCAAAAGAAAAGGGGCTACATGTTATAGCGGATATTAAAAGAGGTGACATCGGTTCTACGTCTAAAGCGTACTCAGATGCACATATTGGTCTTACAGATATTAACGGTGAAAAGGTATCAGCATTTTTCTCAGATTCAGTTACGGTAAATCCTTACTTAGGTGATGATTGCCTTAAGGAGTTTGTTGATAACATTGAAACTTATGATAAGGGTATGTGGGTGCTGGTTAAGACTTCTAATAAGAGTTCAGAACAGCTTCAAAACTTACTTGTTGATGATGAAACGATCTATAAAAGAGTAGGTGACCTAGTAAATGCATGGAGTGAAAAAACGGTTCAGTCATGTGGTTATTCGCCTATTGGTGCTGTAGTAGGTGCAACTTTCCCACAGGAAGCAGAGTTACTTAGAAAAGTTATGCCTAAGTCTTACTTTTTAGTACCTGGTTATGGTGCTCAAGGTGCAAGTGGAAAAGATATTGTAAATTGCTTTAATGAAGATGGCTTAGGTGCTATTGTAAACTCGTCAAGAGGCATCATATTTGCATATCTAAAGAAGGATATGGCATATAAGGCTGCCGCTCGTCAAGCAGTTGTAGAAATGAAAGAGGATATCAATAGTGCCTTGGTTGCTGCAGGTAAAAAATACTTCTAGGAGAGATTATGAAAAAAACATATCAATTAAAAGTAGTAAAAAAAGAAGTCTTAAATGATGAAATCTTTAAGTTCGAGTTAGATAAACCAGAGGATATGCCAGCCATCTATCCGGGACAATTCTTTGGATTAGCTGCTTCACGAACTGGCTATCCTTTGCTAAAGAGACCAATCAGTGTTAGTAAAGTATTAGATAAGTCTATTGAGTTTACAGTTAAGGTAGTTGGAGAAGGAACAAGACTCCTATTAGATAAAGAAATTAATGATCTCATAGAGGTTATAGGACCAGTAGGCAATGGTTTCTTCTTAAATGAGATTACAGATAAGTCTTTAATTGTCGGAGGTGGTATTGGTATTTCACCTGTAAAGGAACTTGCCCGCTACTTAAAAGAAGAAAAGGGTTTAAAACTACCAGTGGTTTTAGGATTTAGAGATAAACCTTTCGATATGGAGGATTTCTCTTCTATTTCAGATGAAATTGAGATTGCAACTGAATCAGGTATTGAAGGTCATAAGGGTTATGTTACTTATATATTAGAAGAAAGATTAAAATCAGGTTCAGTTGACCAGGTATTGGTTTGTGGTCCGCATATGATGCTAAAAGCTGTAAAGGAACTTTGTGAGCGTTACAATGTCATCACACAACTTCTTATGGAAGAACGTATGGCGTGTGGCATCGGTGCATGTTTGGTATGTACATGTGCTATTAAAGAAGAAGGTGAGATGAAGAACAAGCGTGTTTGTAAAGACGGTCCTGTATTCTATGGAAGTGAGGTAGTATTTGATGTTTAAACCAGATTTGAAAGTAGACTTAAATGGATTGGTTATGAACAATCCCATTACAGTTGCCTCAGGTACATTTGGCTTCGGTCGTGAATATGGGGAGTATGTAGATTTAAATAAGATTGGTGGTATCATGGTTAAGGGGTTGACTCTAAAGCCACGAATGGGTAATCCATCACCAAGAGTAGCTGAAACACCAATGGGCATGTTAAACAGTGTTGGTTTACAAAACCCAGGTATTGAATATTTCATGGAACATGAAATTCCATTTTTACGCCAGTATGATACTAAAATCATTGCCAACATTAATGGTACAAACATAGAGGAATACTGTGAGATTGCTGAAATTACATCTAAGGCAGATGTTGATTCTTTGGAACTGAATATTTCATGTCCAAATGTGAAGGCTGGTGGTCTTGCTTTTGGTACAGATCCTCAGATGGTACATAAGATTACAAAGGCAGTTAGAAAAGCGTCTGGTGACAAACATTTGATTGTAAAACTTAGTCCCAATGTTAAAGATATAAAAGAGATTGCCATCGCTGCTGAAGAAGCGGGTGCGGATTGTTTATCTATGATCAACACATTAACAGGTATGGTGATAGATATTCATAGTAGAAAACCAATTTTAGCAAGAGGCATCGGTGGTTTATCTGGCCCAGCTGTCAAACCTGTTGCAGTAAGAATGGTTTATGAAGCTGCTGGTGTTGTGAACATTCCTATTATAGGAATGGGTGGTATTAGTAAATATGAAGATGCAGTAGAGTTTCTACTTGCTGGTGCAGATGCCATTTCAATAGGTACTGCAAACTTTGTCGATCCTACAATCTGTGAGAAGGTTCTTAACGACTTGACTTTATATATGGAGTCGAATAATATTAAGAGTATAAAGGAACTAGTAGGACAAGTGATTAGATAAACATATGGCCACTAGTAATGTAGGTGGCAGAATGAGCGCATATCAAGATAAAATAGACAGCCTAATAAAAAAAGAACTGGATGAGTTAAAGAAAGCAAAGAATAAGCAGGAGGAGAAATCTGAAGCTGCTAAAATTAAAGCGGAAACTCAAGCCAGAATCAATAAAATAGTAGAAGAACAAAAGAAAGCAAAGAAAGCTGAAGAAGAGGCTGAGGCAGTTAGGTTGGGAAGAGAACGCCAAAAGAGAATCAACAAGCTTCTGGAAAAGCAAAAGAAAGAAGAAGAAGCAAAGACGATTCATAAGGGAGAAACTCGACAATCTAAAATTAACAAGCTTTTAGAGAAGCAAAAGAAAGAAGAAGAAGCCAAGAAGATCCATAAGGGAGAAACAAGGCAGTCAAAGATTAACAAGCTTTTAGAAAAGCAGAAGAAAGAAGAAGAGGCCAAGAAGATCCATAAAGGAGAAACAAGGCAATTTAAAATTAATAAGCTTCTTGAAAAAGAAAACAAAAAAAATAAAGAAAAATGATTTAGCCCAAATAAACAGGGTACTATAGAATTACCTCTTATAATATAGAGGTAATTTTTTATGGATTATAGTTGTTTTATTGTGGCAAATAGAAATATTGCGACTATTAAAAAGTGTGTTGACTTGTCTAATATATGATGATATTATTAGGAAGCTGTTTGAGTAAGAAAACAGTTTGAAACAGTTATTTCTGGGTAACAAATTACTTGCCGAAAATAATTTGAAAAAGTTATTGACAATCGGCTTTGAACTTGTTATTATATAAAAGCTGTTACGAAACAGCACAAGAAATCATCATTGATTTAACGGAATGTGTAAGAAAAAACAAATAAGAAATTTATAAAAAAATAACTTATAATTTACTTGACATTTCGAAAGAGAAATGATATTATTAAAAAGTCGCTGAGCTAAGTAACTGCAAGCGATGTAGAACATTGAAAACTGAACAGTATGAGCAAAATACAAGCATACCATTTCGAAAGAAATGGCCCAAAAATTCCGTTTGATTTCGAAAGAGATTAAACAACTTCAGGAATGAAGTAAAAAATTCAAACCAAGTGGC
>NZ_VANV01000208.1 GCF_022496765.1 Acidaminobacter sp. JC074
TATCCGTTCGCAGACCGGTATCGGTATTGAGAAGGGTCAGGCGCATTAATTATCATTCGTACCCCGGCCTGGCGACCGGGGTATATTTTATTGATAAATAAAGGTTATCGTGCCACTTGCATTTGCATTTCCTGGGGTTACTTTCGATCCGGTTTTGTAATAGTTCGTCGTAAACGTCAACGCATTGGATGCCGCCGCCCCGCCGGGGTTATCGGGATCGGTGAATATCAGATAGCTGGCATCCGCGCCGGGATTAGTTACCGTTGTTCTGTTGTAAGGMTAGACCCGGTAGTTGGTATTCAGGGATAACGGAGCGCCGTCGATATTCAATTGGACGCCAACGCCGGTCG
>NZ_VANV01000209.1 GCF_022496765.1 Acidaminobacter sp. JC074
CGTCGCCTTGGTAAGCCRTTACCTTACCAACTAGCTAATCAGACGCGGGTCCATCCCATACCGATAAATCTTTGACATYTMARCCATGCGAYTMAAATGTGTTATCAGGTATTAATCATCGTTTCCAATGGCTATCCCTGTGTATRGGRCAGGTTACCCACGCGTTACTCACCCGTCCGCCGCTTTCCAGTTAATCCATCATCCGAAGAATCTGTCATAACCTTCTCGCTCGACTTGCATGTGTTAGGCACGCCGCCAGCGTTCATCCTGAGCCAGGATCAAACTCTTAAATAAAATTTAAGATAATAACTCTCGTTATCAACTGGTT
>NZ_VANV01000211.1 GCF_022496765.1 Acidaminobacter sp. JC074
AATCCATTTTTTCCGGAACCGATTCTGGAGCGATTCTTCAAGCAATTCGAGGCTTAAATTCCTCAACTTGTCGAGTCCATAACTTCTTCAATATTTGTCCGAATTTGTTCTCGTTTGGACCTATGATCCTGTATTCACCTCCTCTTGAGTGCTAGAAAGTCAAAATCCATTTTTTCCGGAACCGATTCTGGAGCGATTCTTCAAGCAATTCGAGGCTTAAATTCCTCAACTTGTCGAGTCCATAACTTCTTCAATATTTGTCCGAATTTGTTCTCGTTTGGACCTATGATCCTGTATTCACCTCCTCTTGA
>NZ_VANV01000026.1 GCF_022496765.1 Acidaminobacter sp. JC074
TTTCATCAGTAATTTGTTTTAATTTCTCATTCTTGTTATAATTCATTTGAAGCCTCCTTCTTAATAAGCTCTGGTTAGTTTAGTCACTACCATTATAACCTATTAAGTTGTGAGGTTTCTTTATTTAACTATATCGCAAGAAGCTCCTTGAATCTATTATAATGGAATATGAATTCTTTTTAAACAATTGTATCTGGGAATTCTCTAAGATACAATAATAGTAGGTGATCGAATGAAAAAGCTCATGTTACTTATAATATTCATACTTCTAATAGGCTGTGGTAACAATCAAACCATGGTTACTTATGATGAAAAAGAAAGTGTAGAAATCACTGAAGATTATATTTTGACAGGTCAGTTTGGAGACGAAGAAATAACTTGTCAGTATAAAATTCAAGGAGATGATATATTTGGTAAGTTTGATTTTGCTGATAGACAAGTCATTTTTAGAGGTGAAGGCAAACATAATGCTTTTAGAGTTCGCGCTGAAGAAGATGAATTGCTTATTTACATTGAGGATGACACTTTATTAGGGGTTCGGGTGGAGGATCTAACACCGATTTATGTTGGTAATAAAAAGCCAGAGATAACAGAAGATACGCTAGCTATGATGGGTGTTTATGAGCAATATGACAATACTTATTATGTTGGTCATAAAGTGATCATTGAACCCTTGTTTGAACACTTGATTTTAATCAATAAGGTTTTTTATGAAAATGGCAAGGAAAGTTCAGAGTATGAGCTTGGTATAAAAACCGAATCAGCTTATTATTTGCCCTTAAGCGATGCCTATCTAATGATAAATGAAAGGTATGAACTTGTGATTGACTATGATGGTCAAAGCCAGGTTTACAGTGAAACAAAGCGGGTAAGCTCTCCTAGTTTGAGAGATTTAAAAATAGCATCAGATGAAGAGGAAGCTAGACTCATTCAAGCTCTTTTGGGTGACTATTATGATGAGCTTGTAAATATAGCTTATGATATAAGTCTATCTGATCATGAAGTGAAGATATCAAACCTTGCTAGAATCAGAAAAGATCGTCATCTTTATGTCTGGCTCCATAAAGACTTGACAGGGGCAAGTGACCATCTAATTATAACCAATGACCTAGATGGACCACCTATAGATATGAGAGGACAAGTTCAGATTATGCCTCTACTTGAAAATGGATTTAAGACTGAACTTTCAGGTTCTAAAGATGACTTGGTGCCTTTTGATTATCAAATCATACAGCAGGATGAAAATGACCATTTGGAAGCCCTTTTAATTGAAAATGATCATAAGATTTTAATGGTTCTAGAAAAAGGCTCTGATTATCAAGTCCAAGTTCTTTTAGATCTAAGTGATTTGACCATTGACGATATTCGCTTTGAAGAAGACATCTTGGTCATCAGGATATCTGGAAAGGACACTTACTACTGGTCAGATAAGTTTTATTTTGATACTAGGTTTGACTACAGGTTATTATCTTCTGTCTATGAACGTTATAATCCAGAAACCAAAGCCACTCAAATCATTACTTATGATTTTATAAATGATGATGTTTTAATAGAGTCTGGAAACATCAGCTTAAACAGGGAAAAGAAAATACATGAAAGTATTTATTTAAAGACCTTTGATGGTTTTTACAACAAGGAGTACAAGTAGATTTTGAAATATATTAAGTACTTAATAATAATCGTATTGCTTCTAACATCATGTAGTCAAGAAACATTAGAAGTCAAACACAAGGACAACAAGTTATATACAGATATAGAAGTGGGTGTCAATTACACAGAGTTTACAAGACAGGCCTATCAAGACCGAGCGGATTATGAAACCCTATATACCCATAAGGTGGATTATCTAATGCCACTTGTTTTTTACTATATTCCTTTGAACTACAACTTTGATTCAAAAGAAAAGTGGCAAGTTTACTTTGAAGATTGGCTAGAGGCCGTTGATCAAGAGGATTATTCAGCCATAGAAGTATATGTAAAGAACACATCTGTAGAAGGTTATGTTAAAGAAAAGTTTAATAATAAGGCATTGATGCCGATTCTATCACTCTTGATACAAGAAAATGCTATAAACTATGTTGAAGGATTTGAAAGCTTTTATAAAACTGAGTGGCAAGAAATCCAAGAAACACTCTACAATAGGGCCAACTACTTAAATGAGTTTTTATTGTCACAGCGTGTAGCTGAAAAGTGGCAGGATAAGGCAGGCTTTACACTAGATGATTTTAAGATATCGCTGTCTTATTATGAAAATGAAGATCTTGATAAGTCTAGTATTTCCTATTATAAGACGGTTATGTATTATATGCCTGAGTTAGAAGTCAGTGAAGCAGTTGATGTCTTAAGTCTTGAGTATGGTGATAATCTGATAAAGACTTTATTAGAACCCTTTATAAAAGAGAAAATCAAGGCCTATGGCTATTTAGAGGAGCCAGTTTCCAAATACTTGATTGATATTACAGATCAAATTGTTTTAGACTATCATGCCAAGCTCTTTAAAGTCTATCATGAAGAACACTATCATTTACCAGACCTTGTGACTGCATCCATGAACTCACTGGATTTATTGTCTTACTTTGAAAAGGCAAGCACTTGGGTCTTAGAAGATCTAAAGGATGAAAAGGTCTATATCATTGATGATCAAGTCCATTATAAAGGGATGGTTTACGAATCGTATTTAGTAGTTAAAGATACAATACTGTATTATAAACATCAATATCCAATTGTCCTTGTAAAGGATGGTGAGGCTTCAGTCTTAACGGATTCTATGGATGCTTATCCTGAGCTTTCATCAGCAAGTCATAAAATGATATTTATATCACCTTATGCCTTTGAAGATGTAGGCAGTTTATATCTCTATGATTTTACTGAGGAAAAACTTGAAATCTTGGTCGAAAAAACATATGAATCATCTAATACTGTTAAAAAGTGCAAATGGTATGACGACCATACGATTTTGTTTATAGATGGTTATGCTTATGGAACCATTACCAGAGGTGGTAACCTAAATAAATACGACCTTTTAACAGGCCAGACTGAAATACTGATTTCATTTGAAGATTCTAAAAAAGAGGTCAGTGATATCCTTTATAAGGATGGTAAGTGGCTTTACGAAGTGACCATTTTTGATGAAAATGCCATCAACTATGCCTTACAATATGAAGAACTAGAAATGGATGCTGATTAAGCATCCATTTAAATTGCAGGTTTCATAATAATTGCTAGAATAATGTATAAGAGTATACCGCTGCCGCCTAATAAGGTGAATAATGCTAATATGATTCTTACTATACTCGGATCTATATTGAAGTATTCAGCCAAACCACCACAGACGCCGAGTAACATTTTATCTTGAGATTTTCTTAATTGCTTTTCCATACGCCCTCCTTTATATGATTTTATTATGTCAAAGCTTTTTTAAGCTTTCTTTAGTATAAAATTAAAATGAGATTAGATTTCTATCGTATCACCTGGTGATAGAATAAGGACTTGTGCGTCTTTAATTTTTTCTTTAAAATCATTTGGATCTGCTTCAATAAGACCGAAGGTATTGTAATGCATTGGCACCACTTTCTTTGGCTTGATAAAGTCTACGGCCCTTACCGCGTCTTTAATGTCCATGGTAAAGTTACCGCCAATTGGCAAGAGGGCCAAATCTACATGTTCATCTTCTAAAAGTTTCATATCCATGGTTAGTCCTGTATCACCAGCATGATAAAGGACTTTATCCTCTACAGTGATTAAAAAGCCACCTGGATTGCCACCGTCTACAGGGCCGTTTTCTGTTTGTATAGCAGAACCGTGAAGGGCAGGCGTCATTTTAACATCAAATCCATCAAAGGTCTTTCTACCACCAATATGCATTGGATGAGCCTGAACGCCTTGATTTGATAAATAGTTGCAAATTTCAAAGTTTGTGATGACCATAGCCCCATGTTTTTTAGCAAGTTCTACGGTATCTCCCAAATGATCACCATGACCATGTGTTACAAAAATATGAGTCAAGTCCGTGATATCCTCACTGCTTATGGTAGCCACTGGATTACCCGTGATAAAAGGATCGATAATGGCCTTCATATTCTTTGTTTCAAAATAAAATGTTGCATGACCGATAAATTTAACTTTCATTTTGCCTCCTTATTTGATGATCTTTAACAAACCTTTTAAGAGCTTCTTGCCTGTTTTGTTTTCTTGTTCTTTCATTAAATCATATATGAAGTTTCTTGTGTCTCTGATAATAAACTCGTTATCAAGTGAGTTTTCAAAGAACATTAATACAATACCCAAGGAACGTACGGCTTTTTTCATGTCTTCATTTTCTCTATGGGCGATTGATGCTTCTATGTAATATCTTTTAGTAGATTGATGGATGTTGCCTAAGTCTTTCATAGTGTCCTCCTAGGACTATTATATGACAAAAGAATTTTAAATTAAAAGATTATCTGATAAAATGATGGAAAATGGAGGGCGCATGAACGAAATTATTTTAGAATATATAAATACCTTGGATGTAAAATCATATAAAGGCATAGGTCTGGTAGGTTCTTATGCCAGTGGACATGAAAAAATTTGGAGTGACATTGACTTAGTTTTTTTAGTTGAAGAGGATAAATCATCTCAAATCATTCTTTTTAAAGACAAGTACTTTACCCTAACATATTATACTGAAGAAGGACTTGATAATTACCTGTGTGATGTAAAACTTATGATTCGTGGTGTTTCTTCTTTTAAGGAAATGAAGATTCTTTATGATCCAGAACAGGTTTTGGAAGCTTTTAAGAATAATTGCTTGTCTCATGTACCGACCAGTGTGGATAAAGAACACAGTCTCTATGCCAGTAAAAATGAGTACATTGGTTATATAGAAGAGGCTCAAAAGGCCTTACAGGGCCTACTGGATAATCATCATGGCAAAATGCTTTGTGGCTTGTATGGTTTGACCTATGGCATGTTTCAGGTATTGGTATTAAAAAATCACTTGTATACTTCAAGTGACAATGATTTTTACGATGTGGTTATGAATCATCTAGATGATAAAAACCCTATTAAAGATTTAGCACCTCAAGCATTTGGTATTGTTCAAACCAATCTTGAAGATCAAGTTGAAGCAGGCCTTGAAATGTTTATGCATGTCGGAAATTCTCTTATGAAGGTTTTTTCTGATGATGAGAAACATTATGTCATGAAGCTTATGCATGAAATCATTAGGGAGGTATGATGAAAACTTATACATTTAAAATTAAAACATCCGAACAAGATATGATTGATGTAACCACTTATATGAACCAGGTTATAAAAGAGAGTAAACTTAAGTCAGGTAGGTTGACTTTCTTTTGTCCCCATACCACTGCTGGCCTTACTATCAATGAAAATGCAGATCCTGATGTTGTTTTCGATATCATAAAGACTTTAAACAAGGTTTTTCCAGTCAAGGGAGATTACAGACACTTTGAAGGCAACTCTCACGCTCATTTAAAGTCATCTTTTATGGGGGTTGACCAAACGGTTTTAGTAGAAGAGGGCAGACCTATTTTAGGAACTTGGCAATCTGTCTACTTTTGTGAGTTTGACGGCCCAAGAACAAGAACCTTATATATAAGAAGTGAGGGGGTCTACAATGGATAGAAAAAAACTCATGAATGTCAGCCATTATATCATCGCAGAGATGTACAAGGATATTCTTGAAGATGCAGGTATTGGCTTGTATATTTCAGAAAAGAATGGACCTCATATAATGGAGATATATTTAGGACAGGGGCATGAAGGACTGGACTTGTATGTGGATGAAGAAGATTATGAAGAAGCTAAAAAAATTATTGAGCAGTCGCAGATTATGGATGATTAGTCTACTTGTAATCTTAGGTATTTTATATTATATGAACAAGCATGTTGTCATCACATCATATGAAATACCTTATGATGAAGACTTGACCATTGTCCATTTATCAGACATTCATCATATGAAAATAAATGATTCTATTGTTAAGAAGATTCAAAGTAAGACACCTGATATCATTGTCATAACAGGTGATTTTATAGACCGGAGATTCTATGATTTAGAAAGCAGTCTAGAATGGATTGATAGGTTAGATTATCCCATTTACTACGTCACCGGCAACCATGAGGCTTGGTCGGGTCATGCTGATGAAGTCACCAGTCAGCTTATAAGTCGTGGCGTACATGTTTTAAGAAATGACTATGAATCCATTGGGAACTTTAGGATAATTGGCTATGATGACCCTGCTTTTAATAGTTTCGAGCCTTTAGACATTGATGGCTATAAGATTGTTCTTTACCATAGGCCTGAATCTTTTGATCAATTTGAGGCGGATTTAATCTTGTCAGGGCATGCACATGGCGGTCAAATTAGACTCTTTGGTAAAGGTTTGTTTTCTCCTGGTCAGGGCTTTATGCCTGAATACACCAGTGGCTGTCATGATTTAGAAGATAAGAAGCTTATTATCAGTCGTGGCCTAGGTAACAGCCTCTTTCCTTTTAGGATATTTAACCAACCAGAAATAGTTGTCATACATATCGGCAAATGATTTAACCTTATTTTAAGGTTTTCTTTATTTGTTTTTCTAAAGAGAGGATGTATGATTAATAAGGATTAATTGGAGGTTTTATGTCAACTGTAGAAGTAAAAAATCTTAATAAGAAATATATATTTGTTAAAGCACTTGAAGACTTTTCAGTGTCCTTTGACAAGGGAAAAATAATAGGGTTGCTAGGACCTAATGGTTCTGGAAAAACCACTTTGATGCGGATCTTGTCAGGTTTGCTTCAAAAGACTTCTGGTGAAATTATTTTCGAAAATGAGTTAAAAGGAACTGCTTTAAAAAAGGCTGTCGCCTATATGCCAACAGAATCACATTTGTTTGATTACTTAACCATTAAAGAAACCATCAACTACTTTGATGATTTCTATGAGGGCTTTGATCGTGATAAGGTTCATGGTATTATAGCTTCTTTGGACTTGCCGCTGTCTAGCAAGGTAAAAACTCTTTCTACTGGGCAGTTGGGGCGGCTGAAGGTGGCACTGACCATTTCTAGAAAGGCAGAGCTTTACTTGATAGATGAACCCTTAAATGGTATCGACCCCATTTCAAGAGATATGATATTAGATGTCTTAAGAGAACAAAGTAGTAAAGACAAGTGTATTGTTATATCCAGTCATTTGGTTCATGAGTTTGAAAATATTATTGATGAAGTCATCTTTATCAGAAATGGCCATCTGGAGCTAAAAGGCAATGTCAATGTCTTAAGAGAAGAAAGAAACATGTCAATACATGACTTGTATAAGGAGATTTACAGATATGATTAAACTACTTAAATATGAAGTTATCAAGAAGTGGAAAGTATCGCTAAGTGTCTTGTTTGCCTTCTTTCTAACATATTTCTTGGCATTAACCAAATTCAAGGCAGATGGCATGATGAGCTTTGAGGAGATGCCTCTTAGAGTATTATTCTTTATTCTGCTCTCTGGTGCGCTTTGTTTATTACCATTCATAGGTGCAATTAATTCTATGAGATTAGAAGTTAAGAACAAGACAAGAGACTTGTATTTTGCTCTACCTCTGACGGCTTACAAGAAAATAGGTTCAAAGGTGATTATTGCAGCACTTGAAATGACAGTTGCTTATGGTGTGGCTGTTATGACATGCTTTCAAGCCATAGAAAGCCTTACTGGTTTTCAGTTGATGAACTACTTTAATGATGGTTCTAATTCATTTTCCCAAGTTCTTGTATCACTTTATATGCAGCTGGTGGCTTATCTTCTAATTGTGTTAATCATTTATTTATCCTTTGCCATTTTAAGAACTTTTTTCTCGCAGATACGTTTTGGCGGTATGATTACAGCTGTTATTTATGTCGTTTTGATGTATCTTCACATAAGATATGTATTTCCTTTTATAAGTTTGGATAATACATCTCAAGACTGGTTGCAGGCAGGTCTTTTGACCATCTACACAGGTCTTATCTTTGCACTGGTTGGCTATTTGTTTGAGAAGAGAGTAAGCTTTGAATAGGAGGTTTATATGATAGGTATGCCAGCACTCATAGAGTTTGATTCATTTAAAGAAAACGCCGAGCTTTGTCATAAGCTCGGCTTAGACTTTATAGAAATCAATATGAATCTACCTTTGTACAGTCACAAAATAGATGTAGAGGAGATTAAGAAATACCTCAAGCTTTATGACTTGAAGTTGACACTTCACTTATCTGAAAGTTTTGATCCCTTTGTTTTGGATCCCATCTATCGTCAGGCAGCACTTGATTCTTTTAACTCAGCATTAGAGATTGCCAAGAACTTAGGTGTAAAGCTTTTAAACATGCACATGTCTAAAGGCATTTACTTTACTTTACCAGATGGAAAACTGCTCTTAAATAAGAAGTTTCATCATGAATACTTAACTTATGTTCAAGAATTTAAGTCGCTAGTTGAATCTTCAGATATTATCTTATGCATTGAAAACACAGGTATTCATGATTTGGATTTTATTCAAACTGCAACAGATATCCTACTTGAAGCAGACAATATCTTTTTGACTTATGATATTGGACATGACATCACCAGCGGCTATAAGGATAAGGCTTATTTTGATTTACGCAGGGATAAAATATGTCACTATCATATCCATGATGCAACTACAAGTCACAATCACTTAGAACTCTATACAGGTGACTTAGATATAGATGGTTATATAAGTCAGGCAAAGAACAGTGGTGCTTCATGCGTCATTGAAGTCAAAACTGCAAGAGCTTTGACTCAATCAGTAGAAAAACTTAAACTTAGGGCATAAAAGCCATATTATGTCAATTGTGATTGATATACAATTAAATGATATGTATGATGCTACATAATGTGGTGTTTCAAACAACAATTATGACAAATATACAAAATTAACCTGATTATTCTAAATATTCTGATAGTACTTGAAATTTATGTAAATTGAAGTTAAACTATTGATACATGGTAAATGTTGGTATCTTTTGAGATCTACATTTTCAATATTCAATCTACCAGTAGATTAAGGAGGGTTTATGCAAAAGGATGTTAAGAAAAGTTGTTTGATTTGTGAATCGGATGAAGAACTACAGCCTTTCAAAAGTCATTTTGTCTGTGAATCATGTATCACCTACGCTAAGGACATAAGTAAAAAAGATAAAGAGAAGTCATATGAAAAAAACGCTTAGAATATAGGCGTTTTTTCTTGCCTTATATTTAAAGCATAGAGTCGCCTAGACGGACTTTTTCATGTATACTTTTACATAGGGAGGTGCTTTATGAGAAGAAAAGAAAGAAAGATGACAGATCAAGCTGTTATCAATTTAATAGAAAAACAAAATGTCCTAAGACTAGGACTTTCAGTAGACAATAAACCCTATGTGGTGCCATTGAACTATGGTTTTAAAGATAATGCTTTTTATATTCATTGCGCTAGAGAAGGTAGAAAGCTTGATATGATTAGAAAAAATCCTTTGGTATGTGTAGAAATAGAAGGAGAAAATACTATTGTCGAAGGAGATATCGCTTGTAAGTACACAACTAAGTACTCAAGTGTAATAGGTTACGGTCATGCAGAAATACTAGAAAGTCTAGAAGAAATAAAAGACGGCCTAGATATTCTAATGGCTCAGTTTAGCGACAGACAATTCACTTATGGCCAAAAGGTCATGGAGAAAATTGCTATTATTAAAATTCAAATGGACGAGCTATCAGGTAAATCATCATAACATAAATTATCATGTTTTTATCCCTAGCCTGTGGTAGCCTTTAATAAAGGCGGTGATTTTATGGAAGTAGGTAAATTAAAGGATCGATACAGTGAAGACAAGCTTAATGAGGTCAGAGATTATTTAAGAGCTCTAGAAATTTATCTAGATCAATCCGGCAAGAACTTCGAAACATGTTCAAGTGATGATCTTGAAAACTATATGGACCACTTGATTTCAGTTAAGCAGAATAGTTTAGAGAGACTCATAGCCATAGCAAGGTACTTTTATGATTATGATTATCCTTCTCTTTATATTTTTATGACAGGTGTGCTTGGTGGTGTTGGTGTTATTGCAAGTATCAACAGTAAGAGTAAGGCTATGAATCAAGACCTTCAACTGGAAGTTCCAGACCTTGGTTTAACACCTTCTAAACTTTTTCCACCAACAAGACAAATGGTTAAAGAAATTTCTAGATTGGATAAGGACGTCTATAGAGAAATTCTTGCAGACAATCATCATCAGATTCCACGAGAATCTATTTTGACTGAAAAGACTTTCTACGAATCATCCATTTCATTGGAAGCCTACCTTTATGAAAGGCATAAAAGAAAAGTTCAGGAACTTCAAGACCACTGTGATTCAGGTAAAGTTTGGTTTGAACAGGTCATCAGTCAGGAGATTGTTGATTATGTCTCATCTAATCAAGAAATCTTATCTGGCGTCTATAAAGATGGTTATATTTATATTACCAAGTTTCCTTATAAGACCGAGGCTGTTTTACATGCTGAATGTGATCTTTTTAAAAGGTATCACTACTGTCATTGCCCCTATGCAAAAGAATCTATTTTAAGTGATGAACCAGTTGATTCCGAGTGGTGTTATTGCAGTGCTGGTTTTGCAAAGTTCCCATTTGAAGTTATATTAGATAGACCTTTAAAGATTGAACTTTTAGAGTCGGTCTTAAGAGGTGATTTACGCTGTCGTTTTAGAATACGATTGGAGAGAGCATGCCAATAGATGAAAGAGATCGACTTAAAGATCAACCATTTGATTATAAGGTAACCAAAGCCGGTAAAGTAATGATTTATTATGAGAATCGCCAGATTATGATTTTATCTGAAAAGCAAGCTGGCAAGCTAGTTAGAAAGTTAGATCAAGCAGATGAGTTTAACACCCAGCTCTTACTGGCTAAGGCTACAGGACACTTTAAACATGGTAACGAAAGATAGAGGTGTAATATTTTTGTCATTTTTATTTTATGACAAGATATGCTATATTTTAGTTAGTGATGTAAACAAGGAATTCAAAGGAGGTATGTATTATGAGCAAATTAATGATGAATAACACAAACAAAACATGCCTACGGAATGAAGCTTTCTAATAACTACTAACCGTAGGTCTAGGTCTACGGTATTTTTATGCCCAAAAATAAATTGGTAATTATTAGAAAGGACACTGAATGAATTTAAACAATATTGGAATGAACGAGTTTTTCTCATCTCAAGTAAAGGAAAATGAGAAAGTTGGACGTGTAGCTAAGTATGCTCAAAACCATTATACACTTGCTACAGAAGATGGTATGCTTGGTGCTATTATCACTGGTAAGATGCAATATGAAGCCTTGTTACCTCGCATTGGTGATTTTGTTGTTTATGAGACAACAAAAGATGGTAGCTTAAATGTGATTAACAAACTTCTAAACCGCCAAACATGTCTATCTAGAAAAGTGGCTGGTGCTAGAAGCGATGAGCAAGTCATAGCTTCTAATATGGACTATCTATTTTTAGTCATGTCTCTTAATGAAGACTTTAACATAAGACGTCTTGAACGCTATATGATTGGCGCTTGGGAATCAGGAGCTGAACCTGTGGTGATTCTCACAAAAGCGGACTTAATGGATGACTATTCAGAACAGATACAAGATGTTGAAAGTATTACATTTGGGATTAAATGTATTCCTATCAGTGCAGTTACTGGCTATAATATAGATGAATTGGACAAGTACAATCAGCTTGGCAAAACCATTGCGCTAGTAGGCTCATCAGGTGTAGGAAAATCTACTCTGATCAATACCCTGGCAGACAAAGAAGTTATGAAAACAGATGGTCTTAGAAATGATGACAAGGGCCATCATACAACCACACATCGAGAAATGATTTTTACTCAAGGTGCTTGTTTGATTGATACGCCAGGTATGCGTGAGTTCTCAACCTATCAAGGTGAAGAGGGTTTAACACATGAGTTTCAAGATATCATAGATCTTTCAAAATCATGTCGTTTTGACGATTGTACACATGCTGGCGAACCGGATTGTGCCATTAAGAAAGCGCTAGAAGATGGTCGTCTTGAAAAGGCTAGATACCGATCTTATATAACTCTAGAAAAAGAGATTTCAAGACAAGAAAGAAAACGTAAGCATCAGGAAAAAGTCCAAGCATCCAAGATAGAAAAACTAAAAAGAAAGTCTAAACCTAGAAACAAAAGATGGAACTCTGCTAACTATTAGCAGAGTTTTTGTTATATGACACACACCTACTGAAATTACTTGTTTTTTTATTAGCTTATTGTGTTAAGCAAAGGTTGTTTTAGGGTAGAAAAAACCTGAGGTGATGATGATGAAAAAAAGGTATTTCTCCATATATCTGCTGCTAGTTTTTATAATAGCTTTTTGGATGATTTCATTTTACTCTAGGATAGATCTTTTAATAGAAGACAATAAAGAAGACTTGGTTTTTCTTGACCAATTCATATATAAGAATGAAATGACAGACATGAAAGTCAGAAAAATTGATAAGGGTGACGAGGGCCTTCATACTTATGAAACTTTTATAGGTGATGAGCTTATAAAAAATTATCAAAGTGATGCCTTGCTTGTTGTACCTAGATTAAGAGGCTCTTGGCATAGAATTTACTTTAATGATCATCTGATTGGCATTATAGGTATTGAAGGCAATGACAGGTTTCATTTGTGGAACTCGGTACATAAGTTCACCATATCTAAAGACTTATTTGAGACAGAAAACGTCTTTAGGTTTGAGACTTATTCTGACTATAAAATTGGTTATGCCTATATGCCTATGATCTTTGGTCAGCAAGGCATTACTGGTGAACTTTTCAATAGACTGGAATGGTTGCACTCTAAATTTTACTTGGTAGCCATCGGTATTTTAATGGCAATTTCCATTATGGAGTTGATCCTCTTCTTATTAACTGAAAACTACAGCAAACGTTATTTGTTATTTCCCATAAGTATTGTCCTGGTCAGTGTGTATTTACTGGATTATGTGGTTATTGAACATGCCTTTCTCAGTGCGCTGAATTTCAAGAAAATGGCCATATTAGCCCTTCATACATCCACGGTACTGGTGACTATAGCGCTGGCGACTCTTTACAATTACAAGCATATTAAAAAGTATGCTTATGCAGTAATAGCTGGTTCTATTATAGGCATGCTTTTTACTGGTGACATGATCGCATTTTCAAAATTTTATCAAGGTTATAACTTCTTGATACTAAGTCTTATTGTTTCATGGATTTATATGGCCTTTAAGTATTATAGGATATCTAAAAAACCTCAAGAGTATATGATTGTTGTCTCAGGCTTTCTCTTGATCGTGCCTTCTGTATACGATACTTTCATGTTATTTTTCTTTGACGGTAAACATTTGAGACTGTCTATCTACGGCATACTTTTTTATTCTATTGCCATGCTTTTAATTGCCATTGTTGATTATATAGAAAGTCAAAAGAACTTGTTTACCGAATCTAAGATGCTGGAGTTGGAAAAAACAAGACTCAACAGAGTATTGGTTACAGATGAGTTGACTGGGCTTAGCAATCACAGACATTTTCACGATTTGTTCGATAAGCTGATTGAAGATGCTGGTGAAGACGTCTATCTGATCATGTTGGACATCGATAAGTTTAGGCCCATCAACGAAATCAGAGGTCATACCATTGGCGATGCCATTCTAAAAGAAATTTCAAGGATTACACTTGATATCATTGGTGATAAAGGACATGTATTTCGGTATGGTGGTGAAGAATTTGCCGTCATGTATTACGGTCAACCAACTCCAGAAGCTGTTGCAGAGGACATTAGAATATCTGTTATTGAGGATAAAGAACTCCATGAACTGTCTGGCTATTTACCACTGACCCTCTCCATTGGCATATCTGCTTATCCTAGAGATGGGGTGTCTTCAAGAGTCTTGATCATGAAGGCTGAGAAGGCCATGACCTATGCAAAGTTTAGAGGTAGAAACAAGGTGGTTATGTATCATGACAGTATTGAAGCAGAAATGTCTGGTAATGCTGCGATAGAAATTAAGGATAAGCTTCTAATAGACTTTATTTATACATTGGCAAGCGTTATCGATCTAAAGGATTCTTATACAGGTAAACATTCAGAAGAAGTCGCCAGATTTGCCATGCTTATAGCTGAGGAAATGCAATTAGATGACCACCAGAAGTTTGCCTTAAGGCTGGGTGGCTTGTTACATGACTTTGGTAAACTGTCTGTACCTGATACCATCATCAATAAAACCACCCGACTGTCAGATGAAGAGTTTGATATTATAATATCTCATCCTAAAGCCGGTTATAACATAGCCAAACATATCGTAGATGATCCACTTGTTTTACAGTGTGTTAGAAGCCATCACGAAAGAGTGGATGGTAAAGGCTATCCAGATGGACTCAAGGGGGATGAGATTCCTTTGATGGCCAGAATTATCTGTGTAGCTGATGCTTACCATGCTATGATTTCTAATCGTTCTTACAGAAAGAGTTTAGGTCATGAATACGCCATGAACGAGCTTGAAAGATACAAGGGTGTGCAGTTTGATACAAATGTTGTCAATGCTTTTATAAAGGCAATTAATAAGTAGGACATAGTCCTGCTTATTAGATTTTTCTAGTCTTTTTTTCATTAATTCTGAAGGCTAATATTAAGTTATGCTTACAAAGACTGGAATGATTTATTCATATGATATAATGCCCATGAGTGAGGGACGGAAATGAAAAAATATTTATATGGATTAGTTGTTGTTCTAATCGTTGTTTTGTTTGCAAGCTTGTACAGTTATGCAACTGCTTTTACAGTAAGAAATGTAGAAACGATGACCATTGACGGAGAAGTCATTACTTTAGACGAGGATTCCAATACTTTTATTATGAGGATGCAGACTTTAAAGCAATATGAACTGCTTGATAAACATCAAGGAGACATCATTAAGTCTGTTGTTTTAGAGATGAAGTTTGGTGACTCTGTTGAATATGAAATTGGTCTCGATTATAATTTTAATACTTTATCCTTAAGGGATATTGAAACAGATAGGATTTATCTGATAGATGATTCACTGGTAGAGTGGATTTATATGCAGCCGGCACTGGAGGATTTATATACTTATTCAAAGGCCAAAGAACATTTGTTAAATGTTAATGGTCAAACGATCAAACACAGTCAAATAGATTACCACTATGTGAAAGCAGATGGTGTCTGGCATGACTCTTCTGACGAGACTGGCAACCTCGAAACCATTTTAATAACAGAGCCTTCTTTAGAACTTGACCTTGAAAGTGATGGTGAGGTGGAAGTAAAGCTTTCTAAGGACGGGAGTCTAGTATATGTTGGTCCACTGGATGGCTTTACAGTGCCTGAGAAAAATGGCAACTACCTTGTCAGTGTAGAATCTACTTGGAAAGACTTGCTCTTTTATGGTAGAGATACTTCATCATTTAACTTAGTTGTTCAGTATCCGCCAGAGGTTTTGATGACAAAGTCATTAATTTTACAGGGTGAATTAAGTTTGATACAAGTAAAAAACGTTGTAAACATTGAGGACTTGTCTATTGAGCAAGACTATATGGAAGGACTTGAGTTTGTAGAAAATGGTGACTACTATGAATGTCTGATTCCATCTACCTACTATACTTCACCGGGGATTTATCCCTTGAAGATAAATGTGGGTGACTTTAGTGTGGAGATGACTTTAGAAGTTGTTTCAAGAGACTTTTCACTCCAGTATCTGACTGTGAATAAGTCTACGGAAGCAGCTACAAGAAATGATGAAGCATATGCCCAGTACAATGAATACTATAAGCCGGCTTTACAGAAGGATGTTTATCCTGCTTCTGAAAGTTTTTTAGAAGATAGAAGCTTTACATTACCTGCTAGTGGCCGATTGACAACTGAGTTTGGCATTAAACGTTATGTCAACGAGCAGCTGACATCTTATAGACACAATGGTCTAGATATAGCCAATACAGAAGGCACACCAATTCTAGCGACCTATGATGGACAGGTTGTACTATCTATGGAATTGATTTTGACAGGCAACACAATTGTTATCAGTCATGGCAATGGTATTTTTTCATCCTATTTACACTTAAGTGAACTTGATTGTGAAGAGGGCGACCTTGTAAAGTCAGGAGACTTAATTGGTAAAATGGGGACAACAGGTTTTTCTACAGGTTCACATTTACATTTTTCCATATCTTATCACAGGATGTATTTAGAACCCGGTTACCTTATATTTGGTCAACCTGTAACATATGACAATTACACAGAACTCCTTAATTAGGACATTAAAAATGGATACTTTTGTATCCATTATTTTTTGTACTATCCTTTAACGTGTCTATGTACTCTTTGCATGATTTCTTCAGTTGTTGAGTTTGTACCATCGATAACAAGCATTTTCTTTTTACCATTTGCATGGTATTGAGCTGGTTGTATTTCTTCGTAAGCTTCATCGATACCAGTAACGATGGTTACATCAGCATCTAAACCTGCTGTTCCATATTTGTAAACGTCAAAACCTTCTTGCTTTAAAGCTGCTTCTACTTCGTCTAGTCCCCTTTGAACTGCAATTTTGTAGTTTTTCATTACAATCACCTCCATTATCTAAATACCCAAATAAAAGGCAGATAAGCATAAATTGTTTATTTTATGGTAAACAATTTAATCTTAAAGTCATGTCACCATATTTACATTTTTCTTGGATGTGTTAGAATTGTAGGGGAGAATTAAGGAGAATTTATGAAGCAATACACTTGGCATTTAGATAGATTAACAGCATTAATGGTAGGACTGACAAATGTTCTTTTAACCCTTTACCTTTCCATTAGGTTTTTAACAGATACTTACTTTTTTAAAACACAATTTGGTTTTATCTTGCAAGGGATGGGCCTAGTGGTCTTATTGGTCGGACTTGTTGCAGGAGCCATTTATTTAAACTATCAGTTTATCAGAAAAAATCATACTGCAAGATTGATCTTATCTTTAGGAGAAACCATCTGTTTGGCCTGCATCCTGAGAAATATCTTTATTGGGCATATGTATTTTGGTTTTGGATTTTCGGCATATATAAGAAATCTACTCGCCTTTGCAGTTATGTCAGCAGTCATTTATCATACCATGTTTTCAAGTCAGATTCAGGCTTATTTTCAAGAAAAAAAGAGCCGAGGCTCTAATTAAAAGTGAGTGTATATTGATCATCTAGAAGTTCTAGATGGTCTTTTAAGTTTTTGGATACAATGGCCTCATGATCCTTAGTAATAACAATGATATCAATGCCTAAAGAATCCGCAAGTTCGAATGCCTTTTCAGTACCTAGGTTAAAACAAGCTGTTGATAATGCATCACCATCCAGACTTTGATCTGAAATGATTGTCACACTTAGCAGATTGTTGTCCATAGGATAACCGGTAAATGGATCAAAAATATGATGATAAATTTGACCTTGATCTTCTAAGAATCTCTCGTAAACACCAGAAGTGACGATGGACTTGTTTTGTAAAGATAATTTAAGGATGGCATCTGCTCTTTCAAGTTCAGGGTGTCTTATACCAATTTGCCAATCTTCATCTTCAGGATTAGATCCTAATGCATAGACATTGCCACCTAAGTTGATAAGGGCCTTTTCAATCTGGTTGTTTTTAAGTAGGTTTACAATTTGATCTGTGATATAACCTTTTGCTATGCCGCCTAAATCTATGGATGTACCTGACTTTAAAAGTACCTCATTGTTTTGATAAAGAATGTGTTTGTAGCTTACATTTTTTAGTGCATCTTGAATGGCTTCATCACTCGGAACATTTGGATTGTCACCACCGATGTCCCAAAGTTCGACAATGGGGTTGATGGTGATATCAAAATAACCATCAGAAAGCTCGCTATATTGAACGGATGAATGTATCAGAGAAAAGGTTTCTTCATCAACAGTTAATCTGCCTGATTCATTAAGCTTAGAGATATCAGAAGTTGGTATATTTCTGCTAAAGAGATTATCATACTTTAAGATTAAATCAGAGATATCTTGAAAGACTTGTTCATTGTCTTCGTAAAGCGTGATATCGATGACTGTACCTAAATAATAATAAGTTTTGGAAACTGGCTCTGAAGGTGATGATAGAACACTTACAATGATAAATCCAATGATAACAATGGATGATAATACATAGATTATTTTATTTTTCATTTTTCTCTCCTTTGATGATATTTTTGATTATAACACAATTATTTATGTTAAAATAGGTTTGAAAGAGGTGCGTATGAAACGTGGAGATATAAAAGTGATTATCATAATCCTGATAGGAGTTGTCCTGTCTTATGGTTATGCATTTTTTATGGGCTTATCAAATGATGATAAGATTGTCAGAATCACAAGGGACCAAACGGTCTTACATGAGTTTAAAATTGATGAATCTTATATGAATACCCTTGTATTAGAAGAAAATGACCACTTCAATATCGTTGAGATTAGTGGTGGTGAAGTGTGGATGAAAGAAGCCAATTGTCCTAACCAAGTTTGCGTGAGACACCAGCCTATCAGCATACCAGGCGAAAGTATTATTTGCATACCCCATAAGCTTGTAATAGAGATTATTGGTCAAAAAACAATAGATGTGATGGTGGATTAGTGGAGGCATTATGAAAATCGATTTAAATTGTGATTTAGGTGAGAGTTTTGGTCATTACTCAATAGGTAATGATGAGGAAATAATGAATTATGTGTCATCGGTAAACATAGCCTGTGGCTTCCATGCTGGTGATCCCGAGATTATGGAAAAAACAGTTAAGTTGGCTATAAAGAAGGGGGTTTCCATTGGTGCACACCCCGGTTATCCTGACCTACAAGGTTTTGGCAGAAGACCTATTACAATGAGTCATCAAGCTTTAAGAAGTATGATGATCTATCAAATAGGTGCCTTAAAGGCTTTTGTGGAAACGTATGGCGGTAAACTTGTTCATGTAAAACCACATGGGGCACTTTACAATCTGGCTTCTAAAGATTATGATGTAGCACTCACCCTGGCAAAAGCCATTTATGATGTGGACAAGAACTTAGTCTTTATGGGGCTTGCTGGTTCTGAAATGATAAGAGCAGGCGAGGAAGTAGGCATAAAGGTCTGCAGGGAAACATTTGCAGACAGACGCTATACTGAAGAATTAAAATTGGTTCCAAGAGGCACTGAGGGTGCTGTGATTGAAAAAATTGAAGACAGCGTCAACCAATGTCTTCATATGATCAAAGAGAATAAAATTATAACAATAGATGGTAAAGAAAAAATTATGTCTGGAGACAGTATTTGTATTCACGGCGACAACAAACATGGCTTAGAAGTGGTAAAATCATTATTAGATTCTTTTAAAGATAATAATATTGAAGTAGGAGCCGTGAAATGAATATTAGCCCAGTAAATGAAGAAAGTATCTTAATTCGATTTTCTCATGATATTTCTGAAGAAATCCACTTAAGAATTAAGAGTATGTATATGCAGATATTAGAGCTTGAAGGTGTTTTATCTGTTGTACCATCTTATAACTCGATCATGATTTATTATGATCTATTAAAGACAGACTATGAGTCGCTAAAGGCAAGGGTATTAGATTTTGAATCTTCCCCTTTAGATTATGATAAAAAGATTGTTGTGAGGATTCCTGTATGTTATGATTTAGGACTTGATTTAGAACGTGTGTCGAAGCATACTGGCTTATCTCTTGAAGAGGTCATCGAAAGCCATTCATCTAGGGACTATCTTATTTACATGATCGGTTTTACCCCTGGTTTTCCTTATCTAGGTGGCATGGATGAAAGACTGACAACACCGAGACTAGAAGTACCAAGAACCAAAATTCAAGCGGGTTCTGTTGGTATAGGTGGCAAGCAGACAGGCATATACCCACTTGCAACACCAGGTGGTTGGAACATCATTGGCAAAACACCTTTAAAGCTGTATGATCAAGCTCATTCAAAGACCCTTTTGAAAATGGGGCAATATGTTAGATTTGTTCCGATTAGTCAGGATGAATACCATAGAATTGAAAAAGCTGTTCAAATGGATGCTTATGAAATCGAGGTGGTATCATGTTAGGATTCACGGTGAAACAAGCTGGATTGTTGTCGACTTTTCAAGATAAAGGCCGTTTGGGCTACCAGAGTGAAGGCATGCCTATTTGTGGTGCTATGGACCAAGAAGCGATGATTCTAGCCAACAAGCTTGTAGGCAAAGATCACGGCCCTGTATTGGAGATGACCTTTATGGGGTCCAGTATAGAGTTTAAGAAGGAGATGGCCATTGCGATAACTGGTGCAGACATGCAAGCTCAACTTAACAATAGAGCCTTAAATATGTACCAAACCCTTTATGTTAAATCGGGGGATATATTGTCCTTTAAAGGTCTTATGAGCGGTTTTAGAACTTACATAGCCTTTTCAGATATATTAGAACTGGAAGAAGTTTATGCTTCTCAATCAACTTATCTTAAAATTGCTGCTGGCGGTTATAAGGGAAGAAAGCTTGAAGCAGGTGACGACATTCATGTGAAAGCTTGTGAGCTTCCTAAGTTTGGTAAAGTGGTAAAACTTCATAGAAAAGATCAAATCAGAGTTTTACTAGGCTATGAATGTGATGACTTTAAATCACCTCAAGACCTATTTAAACATACATACAAGGTTACCAACGACTTGGACCGTATGGGGATAAGGTTAGAAGGTGGGGCTTTAGAACATAAAGAAGGTGCAGATATCATTTCAAGTCCTATCATTCCTGGGGCTATACAAGTACCTAAGAGTGGTCAGCCTATGGTCATGTTAAGAGATGCACAAACCATTGGTGGCTATACACGAGTGGGGACGGTTATTTCATGCGACTTAGACAAATTGGCTCAAAAAAAGCCAGGTGATACAGTTTGCTTTGAAGCAGTCACTTTAGAAGAGGCTGTTAAAATAAAAAAAGAATGGTTAAAAGCTTTAAACGAAATTTGTTTGGCAGATGATAGAAGACATTTTTCGGTCTCTGTAGCCGGCACCACCTACGATGTTTATGTGGAGGAAATCTAGTGGGAATATTGTTTTATTTACTTATATTATTCGCAAAGATCATTGAAGTTTCTTTGATGACTTTAAGAATTGTGTTTATTACCAGAGGGGAAAGAAAAATTGGGGCCCTAGTAGCCTTTGTAGAAGTAACCCTTTGGATATTTATTGTGACCTTTGTTATGAATGATTTGATGGCAGATCCTTTTAAGGCTGTATTTTACGCCCTTGGTTTTGCAATCGGTAACTACCTGGGCAGTGTGCTTGAAGAAAAAATCGGTATTGGTCTTTCTCAGGTGCAAATCATTGTTAAAAAGGAACACGGTCCCTTACTAGCCAAGGAGTTAAGAGACGAGCAATATGCTGTTACAGTGGTTCATGGCGAGGGTAGAAATCTAGAGAGAAATATTCTTTTTATGTATGTAAAGAGAAAACGCGTCAAACACTTATTGGAAATTGTGAAAGAAAAGCAAGAAAATGCTGTTATTACAGTCATGGATACTAAACCCCTTTATGGTGGTTATGGGATTAGGAAATAATGAGAAAAATCTTACATGTGGATATGGATGCCTTCTTTGCATCAGTAGAACAACTTGACCATCCTGAGTTAAGAGGCAAACCTGTTATTGTCGGAGGCTCTTCTGACAGAGGGGTTGTGGCGACATGTTCTTATGAAGCTAGAAAATATGGGATTCATTCTGCACAACCGACTTATATGGCAAAAAAGCTTTGTCCAAACGCTATTTTTGTCTCTGGCAATCACAGCAGATATTCTGAGGTGAGTAAACAGATTTTTGATATCTTATACTCTATTTGTGATAAGGTTCAGGTGGTTTCGATTGATGAAGCCTATCTGGATGTCACTGATTTGTTTTATTCACCAACTTACATTGCCAAATATATAAAAAAACGTGTAAAGGAAGAGATTGGTCTAACCCTATCAGTCGGCATTTCTTATAACAAGTTTCTGGCTAAACTGGCTTCAGACTGGAACAAGCCTGATGGTATTATGGAGATTAGTGAAGCCATGATACCTGATATTCTTAGACCGCTAGCTATAAGAAAGGTTCATGGCCTTGGAAAGAAATCTGTTGAAAAGCTTAATAAGATAGGTATATTTACAATAGATGATATGCTTAAGTACGATAAGGCTTTCTATGAAAGTTTTATGGGTAAGTTTGGTGCTGAGATATATGACCGTATACACGGTATAGACGATCGTGAGGTTCATGTGTCCTCAGGAGAAAGAAAGTCTATTGGAACTGAAAATACCTTGAGAGAAGATACGGATGATGTTAAAGAGCTCAAGGGTTACTTATCTGGTTTTGCTGAAAAGATAGAAAAAAGTTTGACTAAAAAACATGTGTCTGTAAAGACGGTCACCATAAAACTAAAGACACATGATTTTCAGCTCCATACACGTTCTAAAACCCTGACCTATTTTATCTACAAATATAAGGACATAGAGCAAGTGGCACATGACCTTTTAGATGAATATCAACTTGAAACCAAAGTGAGATTAATTGGTCTGACAGTATCTAACTTTGAAGACCGTGAACAAGAACAACTCACTTTTTTTGAAAATATATGAACTTTTTGATGAAAAAATAAGAATTGAAAGGAGAGGTATATGTTATTGGTTAATACAAATGAAATTCCTGGAAAAGAGATTAAAGAAGTGATTGGTCTTGTAAGAGGTTCTACCATTCAATCCAAGCATATTGGTAAAGATTTTATGGCTGGCCTGAAGACCATTGTTGGTGGAGAAATCAGTGAATATACTGAGATGCTTGAAAATGCTAGACAAGTTGCCTTAGGACGTATGATCAAGGATGCTGAAAATCAAGGAGCTGACGCCATTGTTAATATTCGTTTTGCAACCTCTGCAATCATGCAGGGAGCTGCTGAGCTTCTGGTATATGGTACAGCTGTAAAAGTAGAATAGTTTTGATTTAAACCTTTCATTTGCTATAATAAGCGTATGGAGGGTTTATTTTATGTTTGTAGATATAAATAATAGAATTGATAGACTGATTGATAAACTAGATGATGTAGAAGTAAGAAGACTGCAGCTGGAGTATTTAAAAACTGTAGCTGAAAGGCTAGAGAGAGAATCTGGGTCTTGTGAAAAATGTTCTTATCTAAAAGAAGATTTACAGGATGCTTTAAATATCATTGAAAAGGCTGAGGAAATCAAGGAAAGTCATCGAAGGGCTTACAATACTAGAATAAAGACCATCATCAGCCATTTTAGAAAGGTCCATAATCTAAAGTCCAAGTCCCATTATGAAACCCAGTACAGTCAAATGGGACTTTTAGGCGGTATAATAGCAGGGATTTGGTTCTTTGATTACTTGGTCCTTATGTTAGCCATTATCTTAACTGGGCCGATTATTGGTAGGTTTATTGGTAAAATAAGAGACAAGAATAATCATGAAGATTTAATATAGGCAGCTTAGCTGCCTATTTCCATACTCTATTAAAAGCCTGAATGTCACTGATTAAGGTTTGTCTGTAAGTATCACAGTGGCTCATTAGAAGTTCGATGTTATGATGACACTCTAAATCAATGTCATTCATATAAGTTAAAGGTATATGTTGAAAAGAGTCATGTTCATGATGTAAGTGAACATACCTAACTTTTTCAAGAAATTGCTCATGGGGTGCTGTTTGGTAGTTTTTACAGTCATGGCTCATATCCAAGCATATGCTGAGTCTAGGGTGGTCAAAATCATTGACAATTTTCAGTATATCTTGTCTGTTGCTAATAGGGAAATGCTTTTGTTGTGTTTCTAAATGCAAGTTAAAATCCAGTCTTTTCTGTTCAATAAAGTTTAAGAGTAGATCAAGCCCCTGTCGGGTTTTTTCTATAGCTTTATTTTTATCGCTGACAAATTGACAGCCGTGAACAATAATAGACGGGGTTTTTACGCTATATTGACGTAGTGATTCTATAATTGAAAAAAATTTGGTATAATCACTTTTGTAATGTTCACATGAGAAATCGTATTTACCAGGTGTCACAAAATAAGGAACATGAAAATGATGTTCGGTGACCCTATCTACGATTTTTTTATAGGTCTTTAGATCTAAGAGTTTTTCATCAGGTGCAAGCTCAATGGCATCAAATGGTGGTAAATCATAAAAAAAGGCTTCAAGTGACATTTTAGCTAGTATTTTTTCATCAAATGTAAAACCGAGTGTTTTCATAAATATCTCCTTTATGGTGCTATGAACAGTTTATCCTAATCAGGCCATAAAGGGAAGAAGGAGTTTTTAATGATATTAATGATCGATAATTACGATTCTTTTGTTTATAATCTGGTTCAGTATCTTCGTGTCCTTCACGAAGAAGTCGTTGTTTATCGTAATGATCAAATAACTGTAGACCAAATAAGACAGATGGATCCCTCTTTAATTGTTTTATCACCAGGTCCATGTACACCTAATGAATCAGGGGTTTGTTTGGACATCTTAAATCAATTAAAGGAAGAATACAAGATACTAGGGATATGTCTAGGTTTTCAGGCAATGGCTCAGGTATTTGGGGGCAAGATTGTAAAAGCACCAGAACCAGTTCATGGTAAGGTCTTTCCAATCATTCATAATAACCGAGGTTTATTTAAAGGCTTAAACAATCCATTAAAGGTAACGAGATACCATTCTCTAATGGTAGACCCAGATTCTTTGCCTGACTGTTTTGAGATTACTTCTCATACCAAAGAAGGCATTATCATGGGCATCAGACATAAAAAATATCCAATGGCAGGGGTACAATTTCACCCAGAAGCCATCCTAACGGAACAAGGCCATGAACTATTAGATAATTTCATTAGAGGTGACAGATGAAAATAAGAAAGTATCAAACCAATCTAAGTAGCAATGAGATTTTCTGTCAGTTTAAAGATGAAAAAAATCTTATGTTTTTAGATTCTGGAAGAGACCATGAAACACTGGGTAAGTACTCAATTATTGTTTCGAATCCGAGACTTATAGTTAAATCAAAAGGTACAAATGTCTATATCAACGATGAGTTGATTGTAGATGATCCCTTTGAAGTACTGAGAGGTCTTTTAAAAAAGTATGAAAAAAGCTATGACTCACCACTACCTTTTATTGGTGGTTGGGTTGGCTATTTATCATATGACTTAAAAGCCTTTGTAGAAAAACTTGAAGTGACGGTTGAAGATGATATAGATATGCCAGATATGTTCTTTGGACTCTATGACGGGGGTGTGGTCATTGACCATCAAAAGAATGAAGTATATTTAACAGATGCATGTATAGACGATCATGCTGACACTAGAATGGATAAGCTTGTAGGGATCATTGAATCCGAAAAGAAGATCATGCCTTTAAAGCATCATGAGAGTCCATCTTCTATCAAATCTAACTTTGAAAGACCTGCTTACGAGAAGGCAATTTCAAGAGTCAGAGATTATATCAGGTCAGGTGATATCTATCAGGCCAATATGACTCAAAGATTTGAAGCGCCTTTAAGAGATGAGCCCTTTGAACTCTATCAGAAACTGAGGTCTTTAAATGCAGCACCATTTGCATCCTATATAGACTTTTCGAATGGTCATATTTTGTCATCATCACCAGAACGCTTTATTAAGATTACAGATAAAATCATAGAGACCAGACCCATAAAGGGGACTATGCCAAGATCTAATGATCCTGTCATTGACCAGAAGAATCGTGAGATTCTAGAAAATAGTGAAAAAGATCAATCCGAATTATTGATGATTGTAGATTTAGAAAGAAATGACTTGAGTAGAATTGCTAGAACTGGGACTGTTGAAGTAAGGGAGCTTTTCAAGTTGGAATCTTATGCGACGGTTCATCACTTAGTGGCTACTATTCAAGCGACTGTAGACGACCAGTACGACCTAGTCGATTGTCTTAAAGCGACATTCCCAGGTGGGTCTATTACGGGTGCACCTAAGAAAAGAGCCATGGAAATCATCGATGAACTAGAACCGACTGCAAGAGGTCTTTATACAGGTTCTATCGGTTACATTGATTTGAATCAAAATTTAGATTTAAACATTGTGATTCGTACTTTTATATGCAAAAATGACAAAGCTTATTTCCAAGCTGGTGGTGGTATTGTATGGGATTCAGATCCTGCTAGTGAATACCAAGAATCTCTTGATAAGGCTTTCGCACTGAAAAAGGCTTTGAATTATGGCTTATAGTCTGGGGTTAAAATTTGGTTATGGTTTATTTGAAACCATCTACTACAATGGTCACTTAGAAGATTTCGACAGGCATATGAGACGGTTAAACGAGAGTTTAATAAAACTGAATATGTCACCTGTTGATTGTGATGAGGTTTTGAAGAATGCCCTTTTACATTTAGAGCCATCTGGTCATAATGCCATTAGAATCAGTGTCTATCAGGATAAAGACCAAGTCATTACCTACGAGACTAGAAATCATATTCAAAAAGAGTCTTATGATGTCAAGTTTTCATCCATTAAAAGACACTCAAGCCAACCTCTGTTTCAGCTAAAATCGACTTGTCATTTGTCTTACTTTTTAGAAAAACAATCGCTTAAAGACTACGATGAAGCCCTTCATTTCAATGAAAAGGGGCATTTAACAGAAGGTATATATACCAATGTTTTCTTTGTTAAATCTGGGATTTTTTATACTCCTGCAGTAGATTGTGGAATTTTACCAGGTATATATAGAGAAAAAGTCATTGAGACACTAAAAAAATTAGGCATTCCAATAAAAATAGGCTATTATAATAGAGAAGACATAGAATCTGCTGATGAAGTGTTTATGACCAATGCGCTGATTAAAATCATGCCGGTGCGCAGGTTAGAAGGTCAGACATTTAAGGAGGATCTATATACTAAGCTATTGATCAAGGAGATGTTATAGTGGATTATTATAAAGCTTTTTTAGAGAAAACAGAAGAACTAAAGAATGAAGATTCTGTCGTAGCCATACTTTTGATTGGTAAAACTGCACGAGCTGAAAAACAAAGATTTAATCACTTGAACGATATTGATTTATTGGTAGTATATGAAAACAATCGTTCATTTGAAAGAGAAATTGAAAAAATTGATGGCGTACCATTTGATATATCTTATATTTCTATTTTTGATATGATTACACAGGTTGAAGATAGATCACTTATATGGGTAAACATGATGATGGGGGCTAAGATATTCTATGCAGAAAACGAGTTGATATTTGGTATTATTGACCGTGTTAAGGATATCTACCTCAATGGTACAGGTCAAATAAAAGCTGAGGAGCTTAAGTTCATCAGATTCAATTTATCTCAGAAATTAATTGATATAGAAAACAGAATGCATGATGTGGTATTATCAAGCTTTTTAATGCAGCGCCTATTTATGCAAGTTTTAGAAGATTATTATACATTAAATGCAATATGGCAACCGCATCCAAAGAACACCTTTGAAAATTTGGATGTTGTTGACCAAAAGTTAAGTCATTTGGCCAAATCATTCGTCTATGAATGTACTGCGAAAAGACAGTTTGAATTATTATCAGAAATGGTGGCTTATATTTTAGAGCCTTTCGGTGGTCGTTTGATGACATGGGAGAAAGGGCCATATAACATTTCTAAATAGGAGACGTTATGGATAAGAAAAGAATAGAAAAAGCTGTAAGAGAAATATTAATTGCTATTGGTGATGATCCGGATAGAGAAGGTTTGATTGATACACCTAAACGTATTGCCAATATGTATGGCGAGATATTCTCTGGTATGACTCAGGATGAAGGTAAACATTTAGATGTAATTTTTAATGAAGGTGACCATGAGGAGTTGGTTTTGGTCAAGGATATTCCTTTTTATTCTATGTGTGAACATCATCTGGTACCTTTCTATGGCAAAGCGCACGTTGCATATATACCTAGAAATGGTAAGTTGACAGGTTTATCAAAACTTGCAAGAGTTGTAGAAACAGTGGCTAAAAGACCTCAATTACAAGAGAGGTTGACATCAGCTGTTGCAGATGCTATTGTTAATAAGTTAGACCCTCAAGGTGTACTTGTTGTTGTAGAAGCAGAGCACATGTGCATGACCATGAGAGGTGTAAAGAAGCCGGGTAGTCAAACGATTACATCAGCTGTGAGAGGTATCTTTAAGAAAGATGCGAGATCACGTGCTGAAGCCATGTCTTTAATTAATTTTGGGAAGTAATTTATGAATATAAAAAAATCTTACGATAAGAGAACCTTACCTTGTAGAGAATTTGATATTACTATCGGGGAAAAGACACTTGTGATGGGGATTTTAAACGTCACACCAGACTCTTTTTCAGACGGTGGTAACTTTAACAATGTCAGTCAAGCACTCAATCATGCTATTGCCATGGTAAAAGAAGGTGCTGATATCATTGATGTTGGTGGAGAATCTACTCGACCAGGTTCAGAAGAAGTAAGTGAAAAAGAAGAGTTAAAGCGTGTTGTGCCTGTCATACAGGAACTAAAGCGTTTTATCAATAAACCTATATCTATTGATACTTATAAATCTAGTGTTGCAGATGCAGCTTTAGAAGCTGGTGCAAATATTATCAATGATGTTTGGGGATTTCAAAAAGATCCTGAGATAGCAGAAGTCGCTGCACATTATAATGTACCTGCGATTTTAATGCATAATCAGGAAAATACAATATATGAAAAAGATATCATTGAAGCCATGATTGATTTCTTTAATGTGTCTATTGATATTGCACTCAAGGCTGGCGTGAAAAAAGAAATGATCATACTAGATCCAGGTATTGGTTTTGGTAAAACTGTAGATCAAAACCTAGAAGTCATGAGAAGACTTGATGAGCTGCAAGTACTTGGTTATCCTATTTTACTAGGCATATCAAGAAAATCTATTATTGGTAAAACACTTGACTTGGCAACGCATGACAGACTAGAAGGTACGATTGCCTTAAATTCTATTGGTATTCAAATGGGTGCAGAGATCATTCGTGTACATGATATCAAAGAAAATGTTAAAGCGGCACAAATGATTGACGCAGTGGTGAGATAATGAAAGATAAAATATTGATGAATCATATGGGATTCTTTGGCTATCACGGTGTGTTTGATGAAGAAAATCGTTTAGGTCAAAAGTTTTTTATAGATGCAGAACTTGAGCTGGATACAAAACCTGCTGGACTTAGTGATGATATGAACTTAAGTGTTTCTTATGGAGACGTTTATGAAGTCATAAAAGCTATTTGCGAAGGTAAGCCTTATAACCTTCTGGAGGCCCTTGCTGAAAACATTGCCAGTAAAGTATTGGATTCCTTCCCTTTGATTGAGGGTATAAAAGTAAGAGTTAAGAAACCAGAAGCACCTGTACCAGGTATCTTCGATTATTTTGGTGTGGAGATTTATAGGAAACGTGATGCATAAAGTATATTTGAGTTTAGGAAGCAACATCGGAGACCCTGTGAGTTATTTGGATAAGGCTGTGGATATTTTAAAAAATACCCAAGATATCCACAAGCTTAAAGTGTCTTCTTATTATCAGACAGATCCTGTTGGTTATTTAGACCAAGATGTTTTTGTTAATATTTCAGTATATTTGGAGACTGACTTGTCTCCTTATGAGTTACTAGAGGTATGTCAGGGTATAGAGGAAACACTAAAACGTGTGAGAGTCATCAGGTGGGGTCCAAGGACCATTGATGTGGATATCATTTTATTTGATGATATTAAGATGACAGACGACAAGCTGACAATCCCTCACCCTCGAATGCATGAACGTGCATTTGTATTGGTACCCATGTTTGAACTAGATGATCAACTGATGATTGAGGATAAGTCAATTGAAGAACTTATGACTTCAGTAGACACATCTGGTGTAAGGAAATTATAATGGACAGAAAAGTTTTAAAGAATCATGAAAAAATTACATTTAAAATAAGAGACCTGGAGATTGGCGGTGATAGACCAATTATCATTGCAGGTCCATGTTCTGTTGAATCAAGAGAGCAAATCATAGAAACGGCCAAGGCGCTTAAAGAGATTGGTGTGGATATGTTAAGAGGTGGTGTCTTTAAGCCGAGAACTTCACCCTATGCCTTTCAGGGACTGGGTTTAGAAGGTCTTAAGTATCTAAAAGAAGCCAGTGAAATAACAGGTTTACCAATTATTACAGAATGTATGGAAGAAAAGTACTTAGAAGTCGTTTCAAAGTATGCTGATGTGATACAGATCGGTTCTAGAAATATGTACAATTATCCTCTTTTAAAGGCAGTCAGCAAGATGGACAAGCCAGTTATGCTAAAAAGAGGTATCAGTGCAACTATTAAAGAATGGGTCATGAGTGCTGAGTACCTTGCTTCAGAAGGCAAGAAGAACATCATCTTATGTGAAAGAGGTGTAAGAGGTGTTGATACTTATACGAGGAATTTACTCGATTTAACAGCGGTACCAATTATGCAACATGAAACGGGTTTACCAGTCTTTGTTGATCCAAGTCATGGTATAGGTATTAGAGAACTCATGTTACCAATGAGCAAGGCAGCTATTGCATGTGGTGCCAATGGTTTGATGTTAGAAGTACATATCAATCCTGATGAAGCCTTGTGCGATGGTGAACAATCTCTGACAATTGAACAGTATAAAGAATTATATGATGCCATCACCAACTAGGTGGTGTCTTTTTTTTGTAAAATAAATGACTGAAGATTCGTGCTATTATACATAGGGAGGTTGTGATGAATTATAGAGATTATTTTGGATCTACAATTGATTTGAATATTTTACTTGTGACAGATGAAAAGCAGAAAAGCCTTGTTTCCTTATTTTCAGACATACCATCTAAGTCACTTGAAATCAAGGATGTTCGTGAAGATATAAATTTAGGGGCTTATGACATGGTGATTGTCTTATTATCCTTTGAATCTTTTGTTGTAGAAGGTTATAACAAGTTCTACTCACCTTTTAGAAAGCCTTTAGGCTTTCAGGGAAAATACGTTTTTATCAGGCTGGATATCACCAGGCAGTCATTAATGGAAGGTCTTTCAACTGATAAAGAAATACTTATAGACACTTTAAATACCTATAAGCGCCTAAGTAAGAAAAGACTTCGTATTTCAAACCAAGCTGGAACGGATATCAGTATTGTAGTCAATGATTTTAAAACATGTCATCACTTTATAGATGATCATTCAGACATGGCTTTCTTGCCACCATCAGAAATATATGCAGGTATCGAATTAGGTTCTGCAGAGGGCCAAATAGTCGTTGATGTGACCATCGGTGATATCTATAGAAATGGTCAGCTATTAGAAGGCTTTGGCTTAGTAGAAGGGCCTGTAACTTTGGTGGTAAAAAACTCTAGGATTGTTGAAATTACAGGATGTGATAGATTAAAGGAATGTCTAGTGAGTTTAGAAGATGCTGCGTCCGTCTTAGTTGAACTGGGGATAGGTTTATCAGATTTGAGTCCTACTGGACAAATCGGCATAGATGAATGTATTAAAGGCACCTGCCATTTCGGCATAGGAGACGGCACTTTTTATAACATTGACAATAAAGCCAGCATACATTTAGATCTTGTAATAAGTTCACCTGTGATAGAGGAGATCAGATATGAAAATGATTAGAGAAAAAGATACAGCACATCACATTTTTGAAAAAGAGAGAGACTTGGATAATGTTCTAGGACTATTTAGGTTTGAAGAGCCCAGTGGCTATATGACCATTAGAAGGGTAGATGATGTCTTTAGGGTGAGACTGTCAGCTCAAGAGGAAATAGGCGATCTCGAGGAGATTAAAGAGGTCTTAAAGCCTTATCTTAATGGAAAGGTCTTCATGACTATAGATGTTAATCAGAAAAAAATAGTCGATTACATAGAGACTACAGGCATAAAAAATTGGTTTGGTTTCTATGATATGAGCATAGACACTTATGATGGTAAAATGACAATTGGTTCTATTAGAGGTTATGAAGGTCTAGAGGACCAGTACAATCACATTCTCGGCAAAGCGTTTGAGCCGATGAGAACACGTCATGACTTCAAACCTTATGACTGGTACGGTGAAAATCCAGCGGAGGCTCATAAGGAATACCTTGAAGCTGACAAGAACAATAATTTTTACAGTTACTATGTAAATGATGAACTGGTAGGTGTGGCCATTTGCTATGATAATGTGATTGATGTTATCGGCATTGAACCGAGCCTTCAAAAGAATGGTTATGGAAGAGATTTTCTAAGAGGTGTTATAGATGATATGTTTAAAAAGGATATAGAAAGCATTGAAATTAATGTGGTAGAATCTAACCAACATGTCTATAAACTATATAGCGATGAAGGTTTTAAGACCGACTGTCATAAAAGAATGTATAAGAACTACTAAAAAAGAGCATCTCATTTGAGATGCTCTAATATTATTGTCCATCAGTTGTCATAGGTTCAATGCCTGTTGAGAAGTACTTTAAGAATGGATTGTTCTTGTCTAAGTAGATTGTCGTACTTGCATCAAGTGCATTGTCATAAGCTTCTAACATTCTCCAGAATTCATAGAACTCGGGATCTTTAGAAAATGCGTTTGCATAGATTTGTACAGCTTCAGCATCCGCTTCACCTTTGATTCTAGCAGATTCTTCGATTGCTGCTGCTTCAATAGAAGCTGCTTCTAAGTCTACACTAGAGATTGTTTCAGCATAAATCTTTTGACCATCTGCTCTGTAACCTGCAGCAACAGCGTTTCTTTCTGCATTCATCTTGTTAAATACAGATGCGTAGTTAGATGCTGGTACAGCCACTCTAAAGATTTCTAAGTCTTTAATAACAATACCTGTGTTTTTGATTTTTTCGTTGTAAGAAACTTTCTTTTCTTCTAAAGCGTTGTATAAAACTTCTTTATCCGTTAAGAACTCATCGCTATCTAAGTTGTTGATAAGAGCAATGATATCAGCATATAAAGTCTCGTCAATTCTGTTATTTGCCTTTTGAGTTGTTTTGTAGTTTGTTGCAAATAAACCTGGGTGAGTAATTTCCCATTGAGCGTAAAGTTCAACTTCGAATTTCACTTTATCACGTGTTGTTACTTGACCTGTGTTAGATACATAAGTCAATAGCTTACTTGTGTACTTATCTACTTGAGTAATAAAAGGTACTTTAAAGAATAAACCTTTCTTGTTAACAACTTCTACGTTTTTAAATCTTGGATCTAACTTGTTGATTTCTACAGCTTCATTATTGTCTGTATCTACAATAACTTGCTTAGTATCACTAAGTACCTTTACAACTGCCATTTCATCTTGCTCTACAGTATAGATGAAAGAGTTTGCCATTACGATAGCAAGGACTAGAATGATACCTAAAATAATTCTTACAATTGGTACTTTTTTCACTGGTCTGATAGGCTTAACATTATCAGTAAATGGTGCGCCGTTATTTTGACCGAAATTTGGTGTTTTATTATCTGTCATCTCGCACCTCCTAATTTAACACTTGTGGATTCAGTGGCAAATACTTTTGCATATCGCCATTTGACTCTAGATCGATGATAAATTTCTTATCCGTTCTAGCCATTACTTTTTCCATCATTTCAATGTATAAACGTCTTGCAGTGATATCTTTTGACTGCTCATATTTTTCAAGAATTTGCTCGAATGCTAAGACATCACCTTTTGCCTGAGCAACTTTAGTTTCCTTATAAGCTTTAGCTTGGTTGATTAAAACTGTTGCATCAGCGTTTGCCTTAGGGATTTTTTCATTGTAGTATTTCTGAGCATCTAGTTCTAATTGGTCTTTTTCGTTTCTTGCGATATTTACGCCGTCATAAGCTTCTTGAACTTCATCAGGTAGTAAAACGTCTGTTAACTTAACACTGTCAATTTTTACACCTAAGCCATATGTATTAAGCTTAGCTTGTAATTCTGGCAACACTTCCACAGCGATGTCATCCTTTTGAACAAGTGATACATCTAGTGGTTTGTTTTGCATATTTCTTCTAAGTACCGATTCAAATGCTAATCTGATTGTGCCTGTTGGATCATCACAATTAAATAAGTACGCTTCTGCATCTGTAATTCTATACTGTACAATTGCACCAACATCTACCATATAACCACCTTTAGTTAAGATGATTCTTTCTTCATCTACATCTGTGTATGTAGCTGCTTGATTAGTATCTGCTCCAGTCGCAATTGTATAGCCGTATTGTATAGACTGTACTTCGTTTACGTTAATAGGTGTCATTTTATCAATAACAGGTATCTTGAAGTGAATACCAGGTTCTTCAACGATTTCAACAACTTCACCAAATCTTTGAATGACTGCCTGTTCTTCGACACCAAGAGTATAAAAGCCGTTCATTGCTATAAAGCCGGCTAAAGCGACTAAAACAACAATAACAACGACATTTGCTATGGTTCTTTCCATAATGCCTCCTTATGTTTTACGTTATCCCTGATTCTATCTTAATTTCTATCCAATAAAATCGCAACTAAACCCTTATAACATTTATAGTCTTTTAATAAGTCCAAAATAAGTGTAAACTTATAATAAAGGAAGTGTTAAGATGTCAAAAAAGAATTTCATCATAGATGTATTAGATAGATTTAAAAATCACCATATAGAATCATTTGCCTCACAGATAGCCTTTTATATTATGCTGTCTATTTTTCCGTTTTTGATTCTACTTTTAATGTTTTTAACCAATGTTTCTGTTTCTTATTCAGAAGAAATGTCCATGATTTATAGGATGATTCCAGAAGCTGCATCTTCAGTGATACAAGACTATTTGCTTTACTCTCAGCAGTTTTCTGATACTGTATTTTCTCCTATCTTAGTCGCTTCCATTTGGATGTCTTCTAATGCTGTTATTGCTCTTATGAAGGCTGTGAATGTGGCATATGATATTGAAGAAACACGTAACTATTTTGTAAGAAAATTGATTGCCATTATCTGTACCTTAATGATCATTGTCTTGATTATTGTTGCCCTGATCATTTCCAATTTAGGGACTGAGTTTTTAGATTTCTTAAGAAGATACATTGAAATCCCTGAAGTAAATTTATCTCTGGTAAATTTCTTAAAATATGTTTTATCCATTGGTGTATTTTCTTTCATTTTAGGTGCGCTTTACTTTATTGTTCCTAATAAAAAAGTGACCTTTAGAGAAGTTATTCCAGGAACCATTTTTTCCTTCTTTGGTCTGACTTTAATTTCTAGATTATTTGCATACTTTGTGTCTGAATTCAGCCAATATTCACTGGTGTACGGTTCTTTGGCCGCAGTCATTATCTTAATGATTTGGTTATTTTTATGCGGCTTGATACTTATGATTGGCGGAGAGATTAATGCCATAAAAAATCAAGGTCTTAAATAATTTTCAGAAATTTTATAAATATGCTTGACAATGATTATTTATACTGATATTATCGATTACAATATAAAAAAACGATGACGGAGAGCATAAGGACAAACACTTCAAGAGAGTCGATGGTTGGTGTGAATCGATAGGGTTTTAATTATTTCTCGCTCCTGAGTAGGATATCTGAAACTAAGTAGGATATGACGGTTGGTTGCGTTATAAACTTTTTAAGTGGTAAAGTAATTTACAATTAAGGTGGTACCGCGGGTTTAACTCGTCCTTTTATTAAGGACGGGTTTTTTTATTTTTAAAATACCGGTTTAATTGGCTTTATTATTTTTACTCTGTACTGTAAAAAAAATCTAAAAAAGGAGGTATATGGCATGAAAAGAATTAAGATATTTGATACAACTTTGCGTGACGGTGAGCAATCGCCAGGATGTAGTATGAACATTGAAGAAAAAGTAGAGGTGGCTAAGCAGTTAGAGAAGCTTGGTGTGGATGTAATAGAAGCTGGATTTGCTATTGCCTCAGAAGGAGATTTTAAGGCAGTCAAAGCAATTGCAAATGAAATTAAGTCGTGTACGGTTGCCAGTCTTGCACGTGCAACAAAAGTAGATATCGATAGAGCTTATGAAGCCGTTAAAGATGCTAAATATCCAAGAATACATACATTTATTGCAACATCAGATTTACATTTGGAGTACAAGTTAAAAAAGACAAAGGATGAGATTATTGCCATAACAAAAGAAATGGTGTCTTATGCAAAATCACTTTGTGATGACATTGAGTTTTCTTGTGAAGATGCTACAAGATCAAGCCATTACTTTATGGTAAGTGTTATAGAAGCTGCAATTGAAAGTGGTGCAACAACCATCAATATTCCTGATACAGTCGGATATACAACACCTAATGAATATTACGACTTAATCAAATTTATCAAGGAAAATACCAAAGGGATCGATGATGTCAGTATCTCTGTACATTGCCACAATGATTTAGGCATGGCTGTAGCCAATTCCATTGCAGCAGTATCTGCTGGTGCTGATCAAGTTGAATGTACCATGAATGGTATTGGTGAAAGAGCCGGCAATGCTGCTTTAGAAGAAATTGTTATGGCTTTAAAAACTAGAAGTGATATCTATGAATATGAAACTGGCATCTGTACAGAGGAAATCGTAAGAACAAGTGAGCTTGTCAGTTATATCACTGGAGTAAAGGTTCAACCGAATAAGGCCATTGTAGGAGCGAATGCCTTTGCACATGAATCTGGTATTCATCAGCATGGTGTGATTAATAACCGATCTACATATGAAATTATGACACCTGAATCAGTTGGACTTAGAGAAAATAACCTCATTTTAGGTAAGCATTCAGGCAAACATGCTTTTAGAGACAAACTTCAAAAGTTAGGTTATGACTTAAATGAGATTGAGTTAAACAGAGCCTTTATAGAGTTTAAAGACTTATTAGACAAAAAGAAGAAAGTTTATGATACAGATATTGTAGCCATCGTTAGAAATGAAACCATTCCTTATGATGAAATTGTCAAACTACATGCTTTCAATATTCATTCATCCACAGAAACAGCAACATCTGCTTCTGTTAAACTTAAGATTGATGATGAAACTTATGAAAATGTGGAAATGGGAGATGGTCCTGTAGATGCAGCATTTAAGGCCATTCAAAGAGTTATTGGTGTACAGATTCCTTTAAGCAAGTATCAAATCAATGCCATTACAGAAGGTAAAGATGCACAAGGTGAAACTGTTGTTAAAGCTGAATACGACGGCTTAGAGTTTACGGGACATGGTTTAAGTACAGATATCATTGAATCCAGTATTGAGGCCTATATATCTGTTATCAATAAAATCATGAAGGATTCTGTTATATACAATGAGATGAAAGAAAGATTAGAACAAGTGAAAGTTCAAGGGGTGAGTTAAATATGGGCATGACGATGACGCAGAAGATAATGGCTGCTCATACAAATGAAGCAGTTAAGGTTGGCGAGTATATTTATTGTGATTTAGACATGGTGTTAGGTAACGATATTACTGCACCAGTTGCTATAGAAGGCTTTAATGAGTTGAATAAGCCAATTTTTCATAAATCTAAGGTGGCACTGGTACCGGATCATTTTACACCCAATAAAGATATCAAGTCAGCTGAGCAGTGCAAGATTGTGAGAGACTTTGCTATTAAGCACGAAATAGAACATTATTTTGAAATAGGTCAAATGGGCATTGAACATGCTTTGTTACCTGAAAAAGGTCTGGTTAAAGCAGGCGATATGATCATTGGTGCTGATTCTCATACCTGTACCTTTGGTGCCTTAGGTGCCTTTTCTACTGGTGTAGGTTCTACAGACTTAGGCTGTGCCATGGCGACTGGTAAGTGCTGGTTTAGGGTACCTGATGCCATTAAGGTAGTTATTACTGGCAAGAAACAAGGCCATGTCAGCGGTAAAGATGTCATTTTGTATTTAATAGGAAAGATTGGCGTTGATGGTGCCAGGTATAAGTCCTTAGAGTTTACAGGTCAAGGTATTGAAGACTTAACCATGGATGATCGATTTACCATTTCAAATATGGCCATTGAAGCAGGGGCTAAAAACGGTATATTCCCAGTCGATGAAAAGACAAAGGCTTATATGGATGAAAAAGGTTTAAAGTATAGAGTTTATGAAGCAGATGAAGATGCAGACTATGTAGATGTTGTAAACATAAACTTAGATGAATTAACACCACAGATTGCCAAACCACATTTACCATCTAACACAGTGTCTGTGAAGGATATTGAAGAAATCCATGTGGATCAGGTTGTGATTGGCTCTTGTACAAATGGTAGGATCTCTGATATAAAAGCGGCTGCAGATGTATTAAGAGGCAATAAGATAAAAAAAGGCATGAGGTTGATTGTATTCCCAGCAACACAAAAGATTTACTTAGAAGCCATGGAAGCTGGCTATTTAAGAGATATCATCGAAGCAGGTGGTATTATATCTACACCAACTTGTGGACCGTGTTTAGGTGGTCATATGGGGATATTAGCAGCTGGAGAAAAATGTCTTGCAACTACCAATAGAAACTTTATTGGCCGTATGGGCCATAAGACGTCTGAAGTTTATCTAGCGAGTCCAGCAGTTGCTGCAGCGACAAGTATTGCAGGCTACATCACAATGCCAGGAGGTCAAAATGAGTAAACTACATATATATGGCGATCATATCGATACGGATATCATTATTCCTGCACACTATCTTAATGTGCATGATCCTGAAGAGTTAAAGAAACATTGTATGGAAGGTGTAGATGAAGCGTTTGACCAGAGAGTATCTATAGGCGATATCATGATTGCTGGCGAAAATTTTGGATGTGGTTCTTCTAGAGAACATGCACCAGTAGTTATTAAGGCGTCAGGCATATCATGTGTGATAGCAAAATCCTTTGCAAGAATATTTTTTAGAAATGCCTTTAACATTGGTCTACCAGTGATTGAATCAAGTGAAATTGTTGATGAAGTATCTCCAGATGATAAACTATCTATTGATTTTAAAAGTGGTAAGGTCATTAATGAAACAAAGAATAAATCTTACACCATTCCAAAGTTCCCTGATTTTATGATGGCACTTATAGAAGCAGGTGGTGTGATTCCATATATTAAGGAGGCAGACAATGTATAAGATTGCCGTATTAAGGGGTGATGGTATTGGTCCAGAAATAGTGGATCAAAGTCTTAGAGTACTAAACTTTATAGAAGAAAAGTATCAATTGGATTTTGATATTAAGTATGCCCATTTTGGTGGTAAAGGGATAGATGAAGAAGGGCATCCCTTTCCAGAAAGCACAAAATCAATTGTTGATTGGTCAGATGCAGTTTTACTAGGGGCCGTTGGTGGACCTAAATGGGATCAAGCCAAAGACAGACCTGAACAAGGTTTGCTGTCGCTTCGTAAACACTTAGGTGCTTACTGTAATCTAAGACCAATCATTACTTTTGAAGCTTTAAAGGATATGTCTCCTTTAAAACTAGATCAGGGCAAGAACATTGATTTGTGCTTTGTAAGAGAGTTAACAGGTGGCATTTACTTTGGTAAAAAAGAGCGTATTGATGATTTGGCTTATGACCAGAAACAATACGAAACTTATGAAGTCAAAAGGATTGCTAAAAAAGCTTTTGAGCTGAGTAAGAAAAGAGCAGGCAAGATCTGTTCTGTAGATAAGTCCAATGTACTGATGTCATCTAAGTTATGGCGAGAAGAAGTAGAAAAGATGAATGAAACTTATCAAGTGGATCTTAATCATATGTATGTTGATAATGCAGCAATGCAGCTGATAATGAATCCCTATCAATTCGATGTTATCTTAACAGGTAACATGTTTGGAGATATTCTTTCAGATGAAGCTAGTGTACTGGCTGGTTCTATTGGTGTATTACCTTCAGCTTCCATTGGCGATGAAAAAGGTTTATATGAACCTATTCATGGGTCTGCACCAGATATAGCTGGCCAGGATATAGCTAATCCAATTGGTATGATTATGTCTCTTGCAATGATGTTCCAGAATTCATTTGAACGCACAGATATCTATGACTTCATTTATAAGAATGTCAACAAGACACTTGAAGATGGTTATGGTACTGTTGATTTAAAGTTAGATAGGAAAGTTACAACCAGAGAATGGACAGACCAATTAATTAAGAATATGCAGAGTTAGCGTTGATGAAAATCAGCGCTTTTCTTATGACCAAAATCCGATAAAATCCAAATGACAGGTAAATGTTTCAATTCCTTCAAAAGTGCTGATTTCTATTGACTGGCACTGTATGAATAGATATAATACAGTTGGTGTGTGTATTATGTGTACTAATACAGTTAAATATTATTCAGACTTAATACCGCCTTAAGAGTTTTTTAATATTTACCTTGGGTAAATTTGTTAAAATTATTATGGGTTTATATGAAACTTTTTTCAGACGTTTCACGTCTTATTATATAAGGGTTTGGAGGTGAGGAAGATCAAAAAAGAAGTCGTTATTGAAGTTAAAGATTTAAGGAAAGTTTTTAGGCTTGGAAAAGAAAAGGTAGTTGCTATTAATAAAATGGATTTCGAGATTCATAAAGGAGAAATTTGTTGCATTTTGGGTACTTCTGGATCTGGTAAATCAACGCTCCTCAATATGATGGCAGGCTTAGAAAAGCCAACAAAAGGGTATGTAAAAATACTTGGCAAAGAAGTGACCAAGATGAATGAAAAGAAATTGGCTATATTTAGACAAAAATATATAGGTTTTATCTTTCAGTCATACAATCTAATGAACGCTTTAACAGCTATAGAGAATGTAAGTTTACCGCTTGTTTTTAGAGGTGTTTCTAGAAATCGAAGAAAACAAGAGGCAAGCAAGCTTTTAAAAGCTGTTGGATTAGAGAGTCATATGAAACACAAGCCGACTCAGATGTCTGGTGGACAGCAGCAACGTGTTGGTATAGCAAGATCCTTTGTAGGTAATCCTAAAGTTATATTTGCAGATGAGCCAACAGGAAACTTGGATTCTAAAACTTCAGATGAAGTCTTACAATTAATGGAGAGAATTGTAAAGGAAAAGGAGCAAGTTTTAGTTATTGTTACACATGACAGGTCTGTCACAAAATACGCGGATAAAATCATTCATGTACTGGATGGTAATATTCAAAGTGTTGAAATAGTTGAGAGAAAAGAAGAGATTAATAATGAGATTAAAAAGGGAGAAGAGGAGATTAAGCATGAAGAAAAATCAGTTTAGGAAGTCATTCGTGATTTTCCTTGTTTTCGTAATGATGTTTAACATGTCTGTATTTGCAGGTTCAAACAATTATTTCGAAGTAAGTGGATCAAAGGCGACTTCTGGAGATATCAATGTAGGAGATGTATTTATATACGATTTGACAATTAAAGCTAAAGAAGCAGGAGTCAATGATGTAAAAGTTCAAGTTTCTGGTGATGTAAGTCTAGTTAGTGGTAGTGAGTTTGATTTTGGTACAGCTTTAACAACTGGTACAACAAAGTCGCTCGCCTTAAAAAACACTGGATCAGGTAATAGGCTAAATATGTACATATATAGAACTTCAGATTCAGGAAAAGCAATTGTTGAAAATGTAACTATTGATGGTTTAATCAGTTCTGGAGGTGGCTCAACTACTGTCACTGATAAGAATAAGTATTTTCCAGATTTCTCAATTCAATTAGGGACAAAAACACCTGTTTTTACTGCTGGACAGGTAAAAGATTTTGCTATTAATCTTGAGAATATTTCTGATTATTCATCGAAGAATACAACTTTGAAGCTTGAATTAGCACAAGATTCACCTTTTGATGATTCACAATATAGCTTAATTTCGAAAAAAATGTCTATCAGTAAAAAAACATCGAAAGAGATTGTTTTTCAAGTAGACACAAAAGCAAGTGCTAAAAGTGGTTTTTATACCATTCCTGTTAAAATCACCTATCAAAATGTCTATGGTATAGAAAAGACAATGAATAAGTCTTTTCAAGTGGAAGTTGTTAACAACAATACTTTACCATCACTTGTAATTTCTGATATGAAAATCAAGAATGCTCTTTTAACACCAGGTACTTCCGATGTTATGCTATTAGAGCTTAAAAACCTAGGTTCAATTGATGTAAGAAGTTTAAATGCTAGTCTTGAAGGTTTAAAGATGGATGGCATTACATTGAATGGTGATTCAGCAGAAAAACAACTTAGTAGCATAGAAGCAAAAGACACTGGCTTCTTGACATACAATGTAAATATTTCTGATAAGCTAAAAGACGAAGATGTAGAATTAAAGCTTAAGTTATCTTACTATGATGAATATGGTACAAAGTATGAGCAAGATGTGCCTGTATATTTAGACATCCTGCAACAAGGTGGCGACTTATATGACTTAGGTTTTAAAGTAACTTCTAAGCCAAATACTGTTGTACCTGAGTCTGAGTTTAAGTTAGCATTTGAGATTACAAACGATACGCCAGTTGTACAAGATTTAAAGATCAATATGACGTCTGAATCAGGTTTGGTATTTAAGACGCAACCTATTACAGTGGTTAAAGAATTACAACCAGATGAAACGAGAACATTTACTTATACAGTTATTGCTAATAAGAACATAATGACAAATAACTATCCAATTTATGCAAACATCTCTTACTTAAACGATGAATCAATCGTTAGAAAAGAATATATGGGTGTTTATGTAGATGGCGATAGCAATAACAACTCTAAACCAAAAATCATCATCGATGAGTATAACTTTGGTAAAGAAGTTATCTTAGCTGGTGAAACTTTTGATTTAGACATTGTATTCTTTAACACATCAAATACAATGGGTATTCAAAATGCTAAGGTTTCTATTACATCTGAAGAAGGTGCTTTTGTACCAGTGAATGCGGCAAGTTCTTTCTATATTGAATCAATTGGTGTTAAAGAAAAAGTAACTCACACAATTACATTAAAGGCTAAATCAGACTTAAATGTTAAGACATACAATGTAACTGCAGATATTGAATATGAAGATTCTAATGGTAACTCTTATGATAAGAGTGACAACCCATACAAGGCTTCAGAAAAAATGGCTGTTCCAGTTATGCAAGAGTTAAGATTAGAAGTTGAAGATATTAATGTACCAGGTGTTGCACCTGTATTCCAACCATTTGAGATTTACGTTGAGTTCTTCAACATGGGTAAATCACCACTTCAAAATACAATGGTAACAACAACAGGTGATTTTGAAGTTCAAGATGGCAAGTATTTTGTAGGTACATTCAATGCAGGTTCAAATGATTATTATTCTTGTCAAATCATCCCTATGGCTGAAGGACCTCAAACGGGAGTTATCACTTTTGAGTTTGAAGATGCAGTAGGTGAAAAGCATTCAGTAACAAAAGAGTTTTCTTTTGAAGCGGTACCAATGCCAGAACAAAACATGGATGAGTTCCCACCAATGGAAGGTAGCGGTGAGTTCCCAATGCCTGAAGATGAATCAGGTGGTATCCCATGGTTACCAGTAAGTATTGTACTTGTAATTGTAGCAATTGTTGCAGTTGTAGTTGTAAAGAAAAGAATTCAAAAGAAGAAGGAGATGGCGTTAGATGAGTAGTCTTGATCTTATGTTAATGGGGGTAAAAAACCTCTGGCGTAGAAAGACACGAACCATCTTAACTGTACTTGGTGTGGTCATCGGTACAACAGCAATTGTTGTGATGCTATCTCTAGGTTTTGGACTTCAAAGAGCTCGTGATGAGCAGATAGAAAGAATGGGCGGATTAACGACCATTGAAGTCCAAAAACCATGGTCTTATGAATCTAGAGATGGTAAACCAAGTGAAAACCAAGTCTATCTCGATGATGAAGCTGTTACCTTATTTAAGGGCTTTGAACATGTGGATGGTGTATTAGCAACGAAACGTACGAATATTCAGCTGAGAATTGGTAAGAAACAATCTTGGGCTGACGTACTGGCTGTAGACTTTGAAGCATTAAGAGCTTTTGGCTATGAACTTGAAACTGGTGAATGGCCAGGTGATATTCAGAAGAATGCCATGGTTGCCGGAGCCCAAACACATATGAACTTCTATGACCCTATGTCTAGAGGGGGCTATATGGGTGAAGGCGAAGGTGAAGACATTATGGGCGGCAACTTAAAAGTCTTCCTTAATGGTGATTACTATGGTGATGGCAAGAAAAAGCGTCCTTTTAAGATGGATGTAACAGGTGTCTTAGTAGGTAAAGGTGGCTGGGAAGATAACACTTCTTATATGAGTTTTTACGCTTATGAAAAACTTGTAGAAGCTGACCAAAGAAAATACGGTTCTGGTCAAAGAGAAAGAAAGAAACCAGGTACTAAAGAAGATAAATACGATACAATTAAAGTTAAAGTTGACAAGGTAGACAATGTAATGCCGATTCAAAATCAAATCAAGGAAATGGGTTATGAAGCATGGTCAAATGCTGAGTGGCTTGAAGGTGAACAAAACCAAGCCTTGATCATCCAGGGTGTCCTAGGTGGAATTGGTGGCGTGTCACTTCTTATAGCGGCTATTGGTATTACAAATACTATGATCATGTCTATTTATGAAAGAACCAGAGAAATCGGCGTTATGAAAGTACTGGGTGCTAGATTAAAAGACATCAAGAACTTATTCTTGTTTGAAGCAGCGCTTATAGGTCTGTTTGGTGGCACAATCGGTCTTGGACTGAGTGTGCTTGTCTCCAAAATCATTAATAAGGTTGCCGGTAATATGATGGGTGATTTCGTAAGCTCAGGTATTTCATACATTCCTATGTATTTAATGATTGCTGCACTTATCTTTGCAACACTTATCGGTATTATTTCAGGATACTATCCTGCAAGAAGAGCCATGAAATTAAGTGCCTTAAAGGCAATTTCAACAAACTAATTATAAAGATCTATTCATTCATATGAATAGGTCTTTTCTAATTGATATTGTAAATAATTAGGCGTAAGATAAACTTAGAGGTCAAACATGAGGAGCGTATGATGATTGAAAAGTATATGAGACAAATAGAAAAAATCTTGCTAACAATTTTGGTTATATCAGCAAAACTTGAATTAGATGTTTTGGTGATGTTCAGCATGCTTTCAATATTTTATTTAGCTATAAAATATAAGGGAAAGTCAAGTTTTACTTTAAAATCAATGCTGATAGGTGGTCTGATAATTGTAGTCATTTTAATTGGAGTTGGGTATTTGGAATCTAGCTTATATGCATCGACTTGATCATTAAGATTTTAACTAAGAATATAGTAAGAACCTAGTGCTGATGTGCTAGGTTCTCTTAGGATATAGATTATTCTATTTTAGCAGTAAATATAATGACTCTATCATTTTCTAGATACTTGTCTTCTAGTTCGTTAAAATCACTTGGAAAGTACATGTTATGGGTTTTAAATGTGTCTCCTGCATGTGCTGAATAGATACCAATAATGACTTCTTGTCCCTTGTTTAGGCCGACTGATTCATTAGCCAAATCCATACCGTAAGATGCTCTTAAATAAGGAGAAAACCATCCTGTGTCATATTGTACGCCGTTTCCGCCACTAAACCTATAACCTTCATCTTTATTGATATGAAAGGCTACATTGGCTTCAGTGTTGTCTTTATATAGTGAGGCAATCTTAAAGTCATTTGTCAACTGCCCGCTTTGATACTCATAGGCACAAATATATAGAACATCATCACCCTTAAAGCGTCCGTGAAGCTCTAAAGGGGCATATATACCTAAAGATCTCCACATATTGACTTCTGAGAGTTCCATCTTTTCAAAACCGTTTTCTACATGTATCATGACATCTGTTGCCTGTAAAACACCGTTGGTATCTAAAAAATAAACACTTAGGCCTATTGCAATCAGTATGAGTACAATAATGCCGTTGACCATTCTCTTATTCATTAAATGCTCCTTATTTTATAATTTTTTGATTAAATCATATGCTGTTTTATAAGTGATGTATAAGTTTCTTCTATATTTTAACATTCAATGAATCTTTTTATCAACGCTTGTAAGACATTTGAGGTTGGATTTAATATTTACATAATGTTTGAATTTGGAATTATATAGTAAAATTGATATAGTAGAGGTTTAAGATCAAATGACGGAGGATGAAATGAAGAATGCTAAGAAAACAAAAATCTCTTTTATAGTAATTGTATGTGTTTTTCTTGTGCTTTTCATTTTCACTGAAGAAAGGTACATTTTTAATAATATTGAAAGGATTGACAAGGCAGATTCTATAAAACTTATTTACAATGATAAAGAAGTCATGCTTTCTTTTGATGATCATACAATCGATATACTGTCTTATGGAGGTTCTATTGTAAAAGTAGACAGTATATTTAAAAGCCTAGTAAATCCTTATAGAAAAGAGCTTGAAAAGACCGACTTTAGAGTAGAATATTTTAAAGAACATTCAAAACTAGCACATGCAGAAATCTATACTTCAAAAGACTTTCCTGATGAATACATTATGTATATGAATCATGTGTATTGGAGAACAAGGACAAATATTGAAGTCTTGTATAAGATGATTAATAACTAATAGAGAGGTTGATGGTATGAAGAAATGGTTGATATTAGTGATAGTACTCTTAATGGTAGGCTGTCAGTCTAATACTGATGAAATGACTTTAAAAGTAAATGAATTACAAGATCAAGTGAGCAAGTTAGAGACAACTATTATTGAACTTGAAAAAGAAAATGATTTGTTGGCTAATCGAGTAGAAGAACTAAATGCAAGGAATTCTGAAGAGAAAATTAAAGATGCTATTGAAGAACTTCATGAGGCATTGGCTAAAGCAAAAGAAGTTAATACACAGACTTCTGCAGAGCAAGTGAAGGATATTATTGAAGAACTTGAGACCATGCAGTCGTATGTTTATCCTGATTTAATTGAACTTTCAAATGAAGAAGCTAATATGCTTCGAGCATTTAAAGTTGAATACGACCCTGGTGTTTTAATCGATGCTTCACCACTTTCGATTTGTAAACTCTATTTATATTCTTCAAGTCAAAAGGATTTTGAGACATGTTATGAACTCTATATAAAAGACAGTGAAGACATCATGGGTTATGTTGAAAAGGATGAATATTTAGAAATACGTAATCGAGACGCAAACTTCTCATATGAACTTTTCACAGATGTCTATGATTTGGAAGTAGAAATTGAAGATGATGAAGCAATTATTCTTTGGTATGCAAAAGATGGTTACAATGATCCTCTACAGGGGCCATTTAGATATGGCTTTACTTTAACTAAACAGGATATATGGCGTGTAAACTTTTTGCCAATGCAGTAGGGGGACATTTTTATGAAAAAAGAAAGTGTAAAAAATTTAGTGATAGTTGGTTTGAGTCTTATTATTATTGTTATGGCTATTATTATCTTTGCAGACAACTATCAAGTATTTCATTCTGATTTGTCGCAAAACGAAATGACGTATATGTGTAAGACTTTAGAGGAAAATTCGATCGCTTATAAACTAAAAGGTAATCAAATACTTGTAAAAGAAAATCAACTTGTAGAAGCTAATAAGCTATTTGATGGCTATACTTGGAATGAAACGTTTACAGATAAGTCTGAAAAAAGAAAAGAATCACTGTATCTGGTAATGGCTGAAGAAATATCTGATGCTATTGAAAGTCTGGATGATGTTCAGAAGGCAGAGGTAAGTTTAATGATCTCAGAAAATGCAGGCAATAAAGCTTCCTGCCTACTGACAATGCATAAGGATAACTCACTAGATGAGTCGCAAATTAATGGCCTTGTAACATTCATAAAGGGATCTGTAGATAATCTTGAAAGAGAAGATATCATAGTAATGGATTCTGATTTTAATGTGTTGTTTTCAGAGAAGCAAGAATAAGTGAAATCACTTGAGAGGATAAACTATTTTGAGAAATACTCGGATGAAACTTAAATTAATATTTATTGTAGTTGTGCTTCTTTTATGGTCATGTACGACTGAGAAAAATATTAAAATTGATTCTATTGATGATGTATTAGAAGAAATCTCTGATCAATATGATGAAGTCTACAATATCAAAATGACTTACATTGCTTATACTTTTTTCTTTAATGTCAAAGTATATCAGAATGAAGAAACCTTCGATAAAGATTTGGTCTTAAATGATTTGCAGGTCTTTTTATCGGAAAAGACAAATCAAGATATCATTAGAGCGTTTCATGATGAAAAATTTATGAAAGACATTTATAATCCTATGACACCGACTTTAAAGATTGCCTTGATTTCCTATAATGACAAGTTTCCAACTGAGTATTATGCACTCTATATAGAAGAAAGCGACGATGGGTATGGTCATAAATCTTATAGTTATTCGGATGAATGGCAAGGACCTTTGTACGATAAACACGGAGATTAGTATGGGATTTTGGATATTTATGACGACAATGAATCTTCTGATACCGCTCACGATGATTGGTTTTGGTAAGTATTTTAAAGACAATAGTTCTAAACGTATTTATGGATATAGAACATCGATGTCTATGAAAAACGAAGATACAATACAATTTGCACATAACTACTGTGGTAGGCTATGGTTGCGTTTGGGATGGCCACTCTTGATATTGTCACTTGTTTCAATGTTGATTCTTCTCGGTGAAGGTAATAAGCATGTGGGTATTTATGGGGGCATTATTAGTGGTATTCAGGTGATGGTACTTATAATATCTATCATACCTATAGAATTGGCTTTAAGAAAAACATTTAATAAGTCAGGTAAGAGGCTTTGAAAAAGATCATCTTAGAAGAGGAGAAAATGAATAATTTCATTAGTGTAATTGCCTTATTCGATGAAGAAGGTAGAGAAAAAATAGAGTTTTATCAAGACTTAATTAAGGAAACTGATTTAGATAATAGACTACCTCATATGACCTTGGCAGTATATGATGAGCCAATTGAGGTAGGGGATTTTTTGAATTTGGTGGATGATTTTTGTAAATCTCACACTGGAATATCTATTTATGTTAACTCAATGCGTATTTTTAATCAATCAAGCATCTGTTTTACACCCATATTAGATTCTGTTTTGAATCAATTTTACTTAGATTTTCACAGAAAATACAAGGATAAATGTCGACCTTTTTTTAGTCCATTTAGTGAAAGCTGGTTTCCGCATATAGGATTAATGTATACAAAGTTAGATGATGCAAAGAAAAAACTTACAACTATAATGGACACTTTTGAAGACTTTGAGTTAAGGATTGAAAGTTTGAGAGTTACTAGGAAAACAAGTAATGGTTTCGAGGTTGTTCATGAAGTGAAGTTAAATACTACTTCACATGAGGTTGATGGTAGCTCAATCAATAATTTCTAAGATGAAATGTACAGTATAGGTACATTTTTTTTAGAGCTTATAAAATGATAGAAATTCTTGTTGACTTTAACGTTATGTAAGAGTTTATAATTGATTTACAAGGTGCTTTGTGAAATTGGAGGTTAGATGACAAATCTTTTTAGAATAGGTGAACTATCACAAATGACGGGTGTTTCTACACGAACAATACGTCATTATGTCGATATTGGACTTTTGAAGTGTGCAAGTGTGACGGATTCGCGATACCGTATGTTTGGTCTACAAGAGATGAGAAGTCTTCAGCAAATACTTTTGATAAAAAGTTTTGGTTTCTCTTTAGAGGAAATCTCAGAGATACTCACTTCTAGAGAAACGCTTGTAATAGGAGAGAAACTGGAGAGTAAAATCGAATCATTGGAAAAGGAAATATCAAAACTGAATCGTTCAAAAGAACTTCTAAAAGCAGTTACTAGAATATATAAAACAAGTGGATTAGACTATATAAGCAATTTTCATTTGATAAAGGAGATGGTTACAGTGAACAGCAAGTTTATAAGAGTATTTAACAGGTTAAGTTTGGAGCTTCAAATAACAGTTTTGACAGAACTGTATGCAACAGGAACTTTACAAGCTAACACCTTGAAGAAGATAGGTGAAGGCAACGGGCATCTGTTTTTAGAGGAATTACATATGGTTTTGGTTAAATCTTTGCTCAATGGTGTGGATTTTGAAACTGAAAAAAATATCATGAACTCATTAAGAAAAAATAATCCTGACTTCTTTAAAGTTGCAGTGAAATCTATGTTTACATTTGATGATTTCGTCAGACTACCAGACAAAACCATAGAGAGATGGTTGTTAGATTGTTCAGATGACCTTTTAATTGTTGCTTTAAAAGACAGCAGTCAGTATTTAGTGAAAAAGATATTAAGCAATATGGATAAAGAGAGGGCTGATAATATTAAGGATCAACTGAACTCTGACCATGTGTTTAATCTAGATGAAACATTTACAGCAATGGAGAGTCTGATAGATATATTAAGACAGTTGGAAATGAAAGGCGAAATTAAAATAGAGCGATTCGAGTATTAAGAGTTCATCTAGAAAGAATGTAGATGAAGCAAATTTCTTCTTCAATCTTCTTAGTAGTGTTTTAAATATAACAGTACTCTAGAGCTTAACCGATGTAATATTAGAATGTATTCATTATGAAGGTTATATATTTGACGCAGTATTTGTAGATATTCATGTTGATTTGACCATGTATCTTTTATGAGATAAATGAGAAATAATAAAAATTGTTGACAAGATGTTTAGAAGGTATATAATAAATATAATAAGTTAAAGCTTTGATTGAGATTAGTAGATTAATGAAACGTTTTAGAGAGTCAAGGGTTGGTGGAACTTGATACGATAGATTTATTTGAATGGACTCATGAGTTTGGCATTGAAATTAGTAGGTGTCAACGGGTAACTCCGTTATCAGATATGAGTGGATATATCAATTAGAGTGGTACCGCGGAAGTATGCTTTCGTCTCTTTCAGAGACGAGAGCTTTTTTAGTTTATAGATTTGTTAGGAGGATTTTATGGAAAAGCAAACGATATTTTCAGGGATTCAACCATCTGGAAAATTAACATTAGGTAATTATTTAGGGGCAGTGAGAAACTGGGGTAAACTACAAGATGAGTACAATTGCTTCTACTGTATCGTAGATATGCATGCAATGACACAGTACCAAGTACCAAAAGACTTAAGAAAACAAACTTTAGAAGGCCTTGCCATGCTTTTGGCATGTGGTCTTGATCCTGAAAAGAACACACTCTTCATTCAATCACATGTACCTGCTCATGCAGAAGCAGCATGGTTAATGTCATGTATGACTTACTTTGGTGAGTTATCAAGAATGACTCAGTTTAAAGATAAGTCTGCTAAACAAAGTGATAACATCAATGCAGGTTTATTTACTTATCCTGTATTAATGGCATGTGATATTTTGCTTTACCAAGCTGATCTAGTACCAGTAGGTTCTGATCAAAAGCAGCACATTGAATTAACAAGAGATGTTGCAGAAAGATTTAACAACAGATACAGTCCAACATTTGCTATGCCTAAGCCTTATATTCCTAAGGTTGGTGCTAAGATTATGTCTTTACAAGAACCAGAAAAGAAAATGTCAAAATCTGATGAGAATGACAATGCAAATATCTACTTATTAGATCCACCAGAAGTTATTAAGAAGAAATTCAAGCGTGCTGTTACAGATTCTGTAGGTGTTGTGCAGTTAGCTGACGATCAACCGGGTATAAAGAACTTAATTACTATTTACTCTGTGTGCAAGAATATGACCATGGATCAAGTGGTTGAAGAATTTGAGGGTCAGGGTTACGGCGTATTCAAAGATGCTGTAGCAGATGCTGTTATAGAGGTTTTAAAGCCAGTACAAGATAAGTTCCATGAATTAATGGCTAATAAGGCATACTTAGAAGAAGTATATAAAGATGGTGCTGATAGAGCCGAAAGAACTGCAAGAAAAACACTTAGAAAAATGTACAAGAAAGTAGGATTTATTCCTAGATAGGAGCTTTCTGTGGTAAACAAACATTATGTAGAGGTTAAGAGTATAAAAAAGAATACTGGTTTACCTGATACATATTTTGTATCTAAATTTGGTTTTTCGCCATACAAGGCATGCCAGCATGGCTGCAAGTATTGTGATGGCCGTTCTGAAAAATATTATATAGATGGGGACTTTGAAAAAGACATAACGGTTAGAAAGAACATACCAAGTGTTTTAGAGACCTCATTAAGAAAATTTAGAGAAAAAGGTATCATTGGCATCTCTTCTGGTGTCAGTGATCCTTATCAGCCGATAGAAATTAAAGAAAGACTGATGCCTCAATGTGCAGAAATCATCAGTCGTTATAAGTATCCAGCCATGTTGTTTACCAAGTCCAACATGGTTATGCGTGACATTGATTTATGGGAAGAGGTTCATAAGAAAGCAGGTTTTACACTGATGATGTCGATTGTTTATCCAAACGATGACATTAGAAAACACTTTGAACCTTATAGCTCGTCAGTAGAGCAAAGATTAAAAACATTAAAGGCATTCAAAGACCGTGGCATGAGCGTTGGGGTTTTAGCAATGCCTTTATTACCGTTTTTGACCGATTCAGCCGGTCAAATGGACCAGATGATGAAAAACTATGATGAGATTGGTGTTGATGTGGTTATGCCTGGTTGTATGACTTTAAGACCAGGCATCAACAAGAAGACTTACTTCGACATCATTGATAAACATTATCCTCATTTAAAGAATCAATACTTTGATTTATACAGCGAAAATAGACAATCTGGTTCACCAAGAAAATGGTATGCTGAAAAAGTACACAAACAATTTTCAAGGATTATTTATAAACATGGGACACCTGAGTATATACCCCATAGGCTTTATAAAAACAGGATGCCAATTTATGATGAAATTTACATATTAATGACCCATATGATCAAGCTTTATGATAAGAGACGGGTCAATGTAGATTCATTGGTTCTTGCAAGGAAGCGCTACGGCGCTTGGCTAACAGATGAAAAGACTTATTATAATCGTAGAAGAAACTTATCTTTTGATGAACTTGAAAGTAAAGTCATCAATATGCTTGACAATGGGACCATGATGACGTACTTTCAAAATGAGAAGCTTTTAAACTTCTTTAAAAAGGTTGTTTTAGACCAACAAGTATTTAACTATATCACACTAAAATTAGAAGCATTGTAGTGTTCTTTTGGAATGCTGTAAGGAGAAAGCTATGTATCAGAATATTGGTAAGTATTATATAAGAAATGGAAAAACCGTACCATCTTATGAGTTTGAGTTGGTTCATTCGGACTTAAAGATTATTTATGAAGTTATTAGGGTTATTGACGGGACAGCCTTATTTTTAAAAGATCATCTTGTTAGACTTTCAGCCTCTTTGGAAAAAAGTCAGATGGTGGCTGATGTGGATGACATTGAAAAGAGCATACATAGACTTATAGACATGTATCCAGAGTACAATAAAAACATCAAAATAGATGTAACAGAGAATAATTATAGGCTTTATTTTATGGAGAGTTTTTATCCTGATGAGGACAAGTACAGACAAGGTGTTTATGTTAAGACTGCAAACATTGTCAGAGAAAATCCAAATATAAAACGTTTGAATATGGATTATAAAAGGCATATTGAAGCCATCAAAGGGGATGCTTTTGAAGTTTTACTTGTTAATAAAGATGGTTTTGTAACGGAAGGCAGTCGTGCAAACCTTGTTTTTGTAAAAGATCAGACACTTTTTTCAGCGCCACTAGAAGAAATTTTGGTCGGTATTACTTTTAAAAATGTTTTATCTATGGCTGAAAACAAGTCCTTTTCTATCGATTACACCTCTGTAAAACTAGAAGATATAAAAAAAATGGATGCTTGTTTTTTAACGGGAACATCGCTTGGTATCCTGCCAATTCATCAGATTGATGATCATATTTTTGGTTCTGAAACCAATCATGTTGTGTTAGAATTAAGACAGGCTTACAATCAAGAAATCAAGGGGGACCAATGAGTGTTGTAGAAAGATTTTTAAAATATGTTAAAGTTGATACCAAGTCAGATCCAAATTCAGAAACTTGTCCAAGTACGGATATTCAGAAAAATTTAGGAGAAATCCTAGTAACTGAAATGAATGAAATTGGCTTATCTGATGTATATATGGATGAACATGGTTATGTATATGGCACCTTAAAAGCGAATGTAGACAATAAACCATCGATTGGTTTAATTGCCCATATGGATACAAGTCCTGATTTTTCAGGTAAAGATGTAAAACCTCAAATTGTTGAAAACTATGACGGCAATGATATTGTTTTAAACTCAGAGTTAGATGTTGTGATGACAACAAAAGATTTTCCATCATTAAAGAAATATGTTGGACAGACACTGATTACAACAGATGGTACAACACTTTTAGGTGCTGATAATAAAGCTGGTATTGCAGAAATAATTGCTGCAGTAGACTATTTAAAGAATCATCCTGAAATCAAACATGGTGATGTTAAAGTAGGTTTTACACCAGACGAAGAGATTGGCCGTGGTGCTAATTTATTCAATGTTGAAAAGTTTGCAGCTGATTTTGCTTATACAGTTGATGGCGGAGAACTTGGTGGCATTGAATATGAAAACTTTAACGCAGCTGGTGCTAAGGTGAAAATCAATGGTAGAAATATTCATCCTGGTGCTGCAAAAGATAAGATGATCAATGCTGTTCATATTGGTAATGAATTATCAAATATGTTACCGATGTCACAAAGACCAGAGCATACTGAACTCTATGAAGGTTTTATTCACTTAAATGATTTTAATGCTACTGTTGAGCATGGCGATATGTTATTCATCATCAGAGACCATGATATGGAAAAGTTTGAACATAAGAAACTTATTATGAAGTCTGCTGTAGACTATTTGAACATCAAATATGGTCAAGGTACTTTAGAACTAGATATGAAAGATTCTTATTACAATATGAGAGAAAAAGTTGTTGAGAAGATGCACATCATTGATACAGCTAAAGAAGCTATGAAGCAGTTAGACATAGAACCACAAACATTCCCAGTAAGAGGTGGTACAGATGGTGCAAGACTTTCTTATATGGGTCTAGTAACGCCTAATTTATTTACAGGTGGTGCAAACTTCCATGGTAAGTTTGAATACATCGTAAAAGAATCTATGGAAAAGGCAGTAGATGTTATTGTAAAGATTGTAGAAATCTACGGTCAATAAGCAAAATAAAAAAGATGGCTAGCCATCTTTAGGAGGTGGTCTTTGACCACCTTTTATCTTACAATTAAAACAGGTTTTGTAGCATGATGTGCTACTTTATTTGTCACACTTCCTAATAAAAATCTTTTTATAGCTGACATACCGTGTGTACACATTACAATAATGTCACAATCCTCTTCTTCAGATACTTCAATAATCACTGATGATGCATCACCAAATCTGCAAAGTTTTTCAACCTTCATGCCCTCGAAAAACTTACTGGCTTCCTCTACAATTGGAGAACCATTGTTGGTACAGGTGACAGTTGGATTTTCAAGAGTTAAGGTATCATTTGCCCAGTAAATAGGTGTAATTGGTTCGTCTACATGTAATATCAGGATTGTTGCATCGTATTTTTCAGCCAAGGATTTGGCCATGTTATAAGAGCCGCTAGATTCAGAACCATCAACAGGTAAGAGTATTTTCTTCATAACTTCACCTCCTTATTATATTTTTTCCCTATTTTGAGAAAATCAATCACAAATTAGCATATATTTCGAAGAAGTGTTAAAATGATAGGCGAGGAGTTATTATGAGAAATAAAAAAATGATGACGATCAGCGTATTCGTCAGTTTAGGCATTATATTAAGTTATGTAGAGCATCTACTGCCTACCCAGTTTTTAATGGCAGGAGCAAAATTAGGTTTAGCTAATATTGTAACTGTCGTAACCTTGGTACTCTTAGATAAAAAGTCGTCACTTTTGATTCTACTGCTTAGAATCTGTTTGGTTTCACTTTTGTTTTCAGGATTTTCAGGTTTTCTTTATAGTTTAGCAGGAGGCATGTTTGCTTATTTGACCATGCTTCTTATGTTAAAAATTGACTTTAAAGATGTATCTTTAGTAGGTGTGTCGGTTGTAGGTAGTGTTTTTCATGGATTTGGACAAGTGGTCATCGCATCAGTCTTGTTTCAAAATTACAAGATTCTTCTCTATTTTCCAAGTTTGCTTTTAACGGCACTCATTACAGGTATCTTTATTGGACTTATATCCAATTACTTAACAGAAAGATTAATAAAAGCAGCAGTTATATAAAAAATAGCACTTTAAAGTGCTATTTTTCGTCCTTTTCATATTCAAATGTAAATACAGGTTCATCATCTTTATTTCTTGATTCTTTTAAGAGAACAAGTCCAACAACAATTAAAATGATTAGAAATACAAAAGATCCTCTAAAGCTTAAAAGTGATAAGACTGTTGATGTTACTGCAAATGCTAAGAAACCAAATGAAACCCAAAATACTGGTCTTTCTCTGTCACCAAATACGTAGAATTGATAAAGACCAACACCAACTGATCCTAAGAACCATGGCCATAAGTAAGTCATGTGCTGATAACCAAATATTGAACAGATCATAAAGAGTAAACCAACAGTGGTTAATATGCCACCTGGTATGACTAGACCAACAGAACCGTTGTTGTTAAAGTAGTTGAGTTCAAATACAAGGCCTGGAATCAAGAAGATAAGTGGCCAGAGTCTCCAAATGGAAAAACTGAAATTAATGATGTTTAAGGTATTTAAAAGTGCAATTACACCCATTGCCAATAATATGATACCTAGAACTGAATGATTTTTTTTCATAACAACCTCCATCTATGTTTTCTTCTAACTCTATTATGACAGAAAGAATCTTTAAGTAAATTAAAGAATAATTAGAATTCTATTAGAATAGTAATCCTATGTTGATAATGTCTATAATCTCATGGTAGCATGAAGTTAAGGAAGGTGATATATATGAAAAAAAGATTGATGCGTTCAAGAACAGATGCTAAACTTGCTGGTGTATGTGGAGGTATAGCAGATTACTTAAATATAGATCCGATGATCGTAAGAATACTCTGGGTGATATCTGCATTTCTCGGTGGACCTAGTATTGGGATATATATTTTATGTGCAATTATCATTCCGAAGGAACCTTTAACAAGAGGTCCAGAAGCTAAAGAATCAGAAAGACAAAGCAGTGAAAAAAAATCAGAATCTGCATTAGATGAAGAGAGAGAATCTTATTTTAATGAAAAAGAAACATCAAGTGACGAATTCGATGATGAGTTTGATGATCCTACATATGAAAGTAACTATGATGAGTGGGATGAAGAAGAAAAGCCTGAAAAAGAGTCCAAACTTGCCTATTTAGGTATTGGCTTAATTGGCTTAGGTGCCTACCTTGGTTTTCAAGCCATATTTCCTAACTTCAATTATAGGTTCTTATGGCCGGTAATATTAATCGTTGGTGGTGTTTTACTTCTAAATAGAAAAAATGAAGGAGATTATGAATAATGTCTAGAGAAAGAAAGTCTTCGGGATTTGCAGTATTTATTATCCTAGCCGGCATAGGTATTCTTCTTTATAATATGAACATGCTAAGCTTAGATATGTTCTGGGGTATTGTTCATCTTTGGCCACTTCTTTTAGTGATAGCGGGTTTGTCTATTATTTTTAGAAGAGTCAGATATATGGATGTTGTCTTATGGCTAGTATTTATTGGTGTGGTGATTGCCTACTCTTATTTAAACTTAGACCAGAAATCATGGACCATTGGTGAAAATGTTGAGTCTGAAAACTTCAGTGTTGAGGCAGTGGATATAGAAAATGGTACCATTAATTTAGATATGGCGACTGGTAATATTGATGTGTCAGTCAATGGCGATGATAAGTTTGATTATGCTATACCGGTATACGGTCGAAAGACTCATACTGTTAAACAAGACGGTAATGACTTTGTCTTTGATGTTAGAGACAAGGGTTCCAATGATCTTGGCCTTTTTACTTCCAATAGATTTTATACTTTAGAAGTGCCACCGACTGGCGAGTGGGCGATTGATATTGATGGTGCAGTGATTGATTCAAACATCGAGTTATCAGGTATCGATGCTAAAAGTGTTAAGATTGATTTTGCTGTAGGTGATGTTTTTATCTTAATCGGTGAAGCAAGAGCTAGTCTTTATGATATTGATTTTGCAATTGGTAATGTGATTGTTGATATACCAGATGATGCAAATGTAAAAGTTTATTACAATGGTGCACTCAGTGCAATTGATGTACCTTCAGACTATACAAAGGATGGCAATTACTATTATTCTAAAGGATTTAATGACTCTGAGGATTACATGGAAATCCGTGTAGATCTTGCCATAGGTAATGTAGAAATTAAATAGTTTATCTATAAAAGATATGTTACACTAATGGTGACATATCTTTTTAGGTATTAAAGCTAGCTTGTTTTTTACAGGAGGTGCTTATGAAAAAAGCCGTATTTGCAGGTGGGTGTTTTTGGTGTATAGAAAGTGATTTAATAAAGTTAGAAGGTGTTATACAAGTCGTTTCAGGTTATATTGGTGGAACTAAGGCATCCGCTAATTACGAAGCGGTATGTTCTGGACTAACAGACCATAGAGAGGCTGTTCTTGTAACTTATGACGAGACTTTAATCTCATATAAAGAACTTGTTGAATACTTTTTTACATGTATCGATCCGACCAATCCTTATGGACAATTTGCAGACATAGGTGACCAATATAAAACAGCCATTTATTACAGTGATGAAAAAGAAAAGGAAACAGCATTAAAATCTAAAGCTGAACTGGACCAATCAGGCAGGTTTAAAGATCCTGTTGTGACAGAAATACTTGAGATAAGTGACTTTTATCAAGCAGAAGATTATCATCAAAAGTATTATGAGAAGAATGCTGACCATTATAAGAGATATAGAATAGGATCTGGGAGAGAAGGTTTTATCCAGATTAACTGGGGGGATAAACGATGAAGTTATTTGATTTACATTGTGACACGATTTTAAGAATATATGGTGATAAAACTGAGCTTAAAAAGAATGATTACCATATCGATATTGATAAGATGAAACAAGGCCATTCTTTAGGACAGTTCTTTGCCATGTTTGTTGATTTAAAATCTACTCAGACGCCTTTTAAAACATGTAATGAAATGATTGATTGCTTTGAACATGAGATGAATCTTAACAAGGAAGCAATCAAAGCGGGTAAGACCTATCATGAGATTGTTAATAACAAGGAAATCACAGGCATTGTTACAATTGAAGAGGGGGCTGTTTTAGAAGGAAAAATAGACAACTTAGATCATTTCTATAAAAGAGGTGTAAGGTCAATCACTTTAACGTGGAATTATGAAAATGAGATTGGCTATCCAAACTGTAAAGATGAGTTTAGAGATAAAGGCCTTAAGCCTTTTGGTCTTGAAGTTGTAAAAAGAATGAATGACTTAGGTATGTTGATAGATGTATCTCATTTATCAGATGGTGGATTTTGGGATTGTATCAAGCATTCTACTAAACCTATTATAGCATCTCATTCCAATGCAAGAGCTGTACAAGATGTTTCGAGAAATCTGACTGATGATATGATCCTTGCTTTAAGAGACAAGGGCGGCGTTATGGGGATGAACTTCTGTGCTTATTTTCTAGATGGATCAAAGGCGTCTAAGGTAAAAGATATTGTAAGACATGTGAGATATATTTATGATTTAGCTGGTATTGATGTCATTGCAATGGGCACAGACTTTGATGGTATAGGTGGAGAGCTAGAAATCTCTGATATGTCTAAAATGAACCTACTTGTTGAGGCGCTTAGACAAGATGGTTTTACTGAAGAAGAAATTGAAAAGATCTTCTACAAGAATGCTCTTCGTGTTTTAGAAGCCCTTAAATAACAATTATTTTACACCACTCACTTATAAGCTACATCATGTATACTTAAAGTGGGAGGTGTTTTTATGTATAGAAGAAAAAAATGTGAACTTGATGATATATGGGTAATAAGAGACTTCTTGATTAAGACCAAACATGACTTAGGGGAAAAGGTGAACTGGATTATCGACAGACTGAATTTTACCTATAGCGTCTCAAGGATTATGAATGAGGTGTCTGAGGAAGCATACAGGAGTAGAATCACCATGTACTATGAGGCTGAGGACCTTGTTGCTGTCTTGATGACTGAAGGTGAAAATAGAGGTGAAGCCTTTATAGCAGTCTCTTCTTTGGAATTAGATGATACCTTAATAAAAATGGTTTTTGATGATTTAGATATAATGGGTAAATCTCTTAAGCAAGATATTCATCTAAGGATATCCACAAGATTAGAATCTCTTTCAAAGGAAGCTATAAAGAGAGGTTATGAGTTAGAGGATTGGTCAGAAGTAACCACTAAGCTTGAGCTAAAAGAAGCATTCGATGATAGTCTACCTGAAGGTTATACTTATGGTCAGGCAAGCTCTAGAGGGTCAGGTCTTTGTCATGCCAAAGCGTTTGGTTATTATGATAGAAGTGAGTTACATCCTTTAATAGAAGCTGGACTTGATAAGATGAAGGTTATGGATGATTACGATCCAGAACTAGATATTGTTGTACTTCATAATGATCAGCCAGTTGCTTTTGCAACCGTCTGGTATGACGACTTGAATAAGTTGGGACAACTAGAACCAGTTGGTACACATCCAGATCATAGAAAGATGGGACTGGCTAAGAAGGCCATCTACAGGGGCTGTAACTTAATCAGGCAGAGAGGTGCTGAGCTTATGTATGTAGGTTCTGATCAAGAGTTTTACAAGCGTATAGGCTTTAAATATGCCTCAGAAGACAAAGTATATAAAAAAAGTATAAAATAACGAATATTCCTATGGGTCTCGAAATATTATGATATAATCTGATAGAGGGGGGCTTATGGGAATTTATTTTATTTGTTTTATAATTATCACTTTTTCAGCAATTGTACAAGGTGCAACGAGTTTTGGTTTTTCTTTAATAGCAGTACCCTTGTTATCACTGGTAATGCCGCTGAGTGATATCACACCTATGTTGGTGCTTTTTTCTTTGTTACTCAATATCATTTTATTTTCAAAAGTACAAGGACATGTCAATAAGAAGCAAATCATTATTTTAGTCATTTTCGGTTTAATTTCAGTACCACTAGGCGTTCACGGTTTAAAGTCATTAGATGAGTCCATTATAAAAAGTGTCGTTGGTATTATCATTATCATATCTGCCATCTCTTTGAACTTTGGATATAAACTTCATTTCAAGAATCAGTCTTTTGCCTATGGCTTAACTGGATTTTTTTCTGGCATTTTAAATGGTGCATCATCTTTATCAGGACCGCCTGTGATATTAATGTTAAGTAATGAAGGGGTTAATAAAGATAACTTTAGAAAAACACTTGCAACATATTTTATGGTATTAAATCTATTTACCATTCCAATATTTTTCACAAGTGGTATGTTAACAAAAGAAGTATTATTAAATACAGGCAAGCTATTACCTGCAATGCTTATTGGTACAGCCTTAGGTATCGGTTTTGGTAATAAACTTCCAGAAGATAAGTTTAAAAAAATTACATTGGTACTTATATTTATCATGGGTATCATGACCTTAATTTCAGCATAAGGAGCGTTATGGACAAGTTAGAAAAATTAAAGTCGATTATTAAATCATACAAGACGATGGCTGTTGCATTTTCAGGTGGTGTGGATTCCACACTTCTTGCTAAAGTTGCACATGAAGTGTTAGGAGATCAGGCGATTGCTATTACCATCCATGGTAATATGCATGCTGGCTATGAAATAGAAGAATCAAAAGAACTGGCTGAAGAGATCGGTATCAAACATGTGATTAAATCAGTAGATGCTTTTGAAATAGAGAACTTTGTCAGAAATGATGATTTAAGATGTTATTACTGTAAAAAAGAAGTTTTCTCAACAATTGGTGAAATTGCCAAGTCTTATGGAATCACAACCATCTGCGATGGTTCAAATGTAGATGATTTAGGGGATTATAGACCGGGTATGAAAGCTTTAGAGGAACTAGATGTCAAGAGTCCTTTACTGGAAGCTGGGTTAAGCAAGCAGGATATAAGGGATCTTTCAAAGGCTTATGGTTTATATACTTGGGAAAAGGCAGCCTTTGCATGTTTGGCAACTCGTATCCCTACAGATGAAGAAATAACAGAAGATAAACTTAGAAAAATTGAAAAAGCAGAACAGTATTTAATTGAAAAAGGATTTGTTCAATTCAGGGTAAGATGCCATGGAGATATGGCGAGGATTGAAGTCGATCCTAAAGAGCGTGTGAAGTTTTATGATGAAGCCTTTATGACAGAGGTAGATGACATGTTTAAATCATACGGGTTTAGATATGTTTCATTGGATTTATCCGGATATAAGAAAGGGAACATGAATAATGTACGAAAAGAAGATTAAAGAAGTCATTTTAGATATTCAGTCAGGTAAATTAGATACGGAACATGCTGTTCAAGCACTTAAAGATCTGCCGTTTCAAGATTTAGGCTATGCCAATATAGATCATCACAGAGAGATCAGAACAGGTTATCCTGAAGTTATCTACTGTGAAGGTAAATCGACTGAACATATTGTTGGTATTGTAAAGGCCATGTTAGAAAAAGATGTCAATATACTGGCAACACGTGTTTCGGAAGAAGTTTATGAAGCAACAAAAGACTTACATGATGATATTATCTACAATAAACAAGCAAGAATTCTTATATTTAGAAAAGAAGCTTTTAAGGTATCTGAACATAAGGTCTTAATCGCTACAGGCGGTACATCGGATATTGCTGTTGCAGAAGAGGCTGCTTTAACGGCAGAAGTCTTAGGTACACAAGTTGTAAGACTTTATGATGTAGGTGTAGCTGGTATTCACAGATTACTTTCTAGAAGAGAAATACTAGATGATTGTTCTGTAATTATTGCAGTCGCTGGTATGGAAGGTGCCTTGGCAAGTGTTATTGGTGGCTTAGTGGATGTACCTGTTATCGCTGTGCCGACAAGTGTTGGTTATGGGTCACACTTTAATGGTTTGGCATCACTACTAGCCATGCTCAATAGCTGTGCAAGCGGTATCAGTGTAGTCAATATCGACAATGGTTTTGGAGCTGGTTACAATGCTTCAAGTATCATCAGACAAATAGAGAGAGGTTAAAATGAGTATTCTATATTTTGAATGTTTATCTGGTATCAGTGGTGATATGACTATTGGTGCATTACTAGATCTTGGTCTAGATATTGATCAGTTTAAAAAGGAGTTAGATAAATTAAACTTAGATGGTTACCATCTTCATATTAATAAGAAAAGCAAGAATGGAATTTTCGGTACTAAGTTTGATGTTATTTTAGAAGAGCATAACCACCATCACGGACATGACCACGAACACAAGCATTCTCACGATCATTCACATGACCACGGACACAAGCATTCACACGATCATTCACATGACCACGGACACGAACACTCGCACGATCATGGACACGACCATCATCACTCTCATGATCATGGTCACAGTCATTCGCACGATAGAGACTATGGCATGATAAAGGAATTAATTTTAAGCTCCGAACTGAATGACCATGTAAAGGATTTAAGTATTAGCATATTTGATGAAGTTGCTAAGGCTGAGGCTAAGATACACAATACTACTATCGATGCGGTTCATTTCCATGAAGTGGGTGCAGTTGACTCAATTGTGGATATAGTAGGTACAGCTATTCTTGTAGATATGTTAGGGGTCGATGAAATTTATGCATCGCCTATTCATGTCGGTACAGGTTTTGTTAAATGTGATCATGGTAAAATACCTGTACCAGCACCAGCAACATTAGAGATCTTAAAAGGTATTCCTATTTACTCAAAGGGTATACGTTCTGAACTAGTTACACCAACCGGGGCAGCTATTATTAAAGTGCTTGCCAAAGACTTTATCGATAGGCCTGAGATGGTGATTGATACAGTTGGTTATGGAATTGCAACGAAAGATTTGGAGATTGCTAATTTACTTCGAGTGAATTTAGCCAAAAAAAAAAGTTAAATAAAAAATGGATGTTAGAATGTAATATAGATGATATGCTAGGAGAAATATATTCTTACCTTATGGATATACTTTTATCTGAAGGTGCTTTGGATGTTACTTACACAAATCTTCAAATGAAAAAGAATCGTCCTGGTATAAAGGTTTCTGTATTATGTGATGAAGACAAACTGCAAGCTATAGAACAAGTTCTTCTAACTGAGACATCTACTTTTGGTATAAGAAAGTATCCAGTTGATAGATCTATTTTAGAAAGAGAATTCAAGCGTCATCAAACACCTCTAGGCCAACTGACTTTTAAGTATGGTTATTATAATGGAGAACTTATAAAAGTGACACCTGAATATGAGGAGTTAAAGGTCATTGCAAAAGAGTTGGCTTTGCCTTTGATTTCTGTCTACAGTAAAATTCAGGCGTATATTGAAAAAGAGTTGTTATAAAGGAATCCTCTCGGGTATACATTTAAAAAGAGAGGGGAGGATACTATGTCAAAGAGCTTTTTCTACGATTATAAAGTTGAACTACAAGAAAAACTAAGTAAGAAATTTAGACATGAGTTAAAGGATTTAGAAAGTAAGAGATTTAAGCAAGCACAGTTGGATGATGCTCAGGTTGTCATTGAAAAATATTTTAATGAACTTGAATCATCAATATCAGATATGATCCTTGTCTCAAACGGTAAGATTCAAGCAGTAAAAGAAGGTCGTATGATCATGAAGTTTATGTTGTTTGATAACTATGTCAAGTTTACTAGGTTTGATCATTCGATTGAAGTTGAAATCGGTGAATACGATGAGAATGCTGATATTATAGAAGCTAGAATCATCAGCAATATTATTCCAGGTGATAAAAAGCCAGTTGTAAAACGTATCGGTAAGGTACACGATGGTGCCCACTTTGATGATAAGACAATTGACTTTTATATGAATGAAGCATTTGGTGATTTTAAATTTTTACATTAGAAATATAAATCTAATGGAACTTTTTAAAGGGTTTCTCGTCTAATATGTAACTATTGGGTTTGAAATCTTTTCACTAATCCGCTTATCGATCTCTATACTCAATAGAAAACCCCTTCGCTTGAAGGGGTTTTATTTTTCTTGAGTTAAAAGACTTAAGATGTCACCATAATAATTTGAAGCGTCTTCTTGCCATCTGTCACAAATTCTTTTGGCATGTTTTTCGCTCATAACATGAACATTTAAAGACATCATAGGTGCTTTGTTTTCAGTAATGCTAAGAGTAACCTCGTAATCGTCATCTCTAAGTTTTGTAAAGTCAGCGTGGATATTGGTCTCTACTGGCAAAGATTTTTTGAAATCTGATACAATAGCCTTAACCTTGTCTTGAATATAGTTTGGAATTCTTACTTTAAAGAAGTCCAAAGCAACTCTTCCATTTTCAGTTATAAGATAATGCTGCTTACCATCTTGAGGTATTCTTTCAAGCATAGACAACTCACATAGTTCAGTGATATAGTGTTGCAGCGATATATAATCTATTAGTCCAGAATCCAGAACCAACTCGGTGATTTCTTCATTGGTGAGTGGAACTTCTAAATCATTAATCAACATTAAGATGGTGAGTTTATCTCTTACTTCTAGTTCTGTATTATTATTAAACATGTGACTCCTAAATGTTGTGTTCTTTCAGTATGTGTTTATGGTATGATTATAATAGATTTGATAAGAATATACCAGTTGTTTTTTTGTTTCTTAATAAGATTTCATACATGGTATTTTAAATAGGAGAAGTTCATGTCAAAATTAAAAATTAGTCACTTATTGGAAAGCTTAGATGTAGGCAAATATGGCTTTGGTAATCTAACAGGTTTGGTACCTGAACAACATAAAAACTTAACAACAGGAATCTCTTTTGCCATTAGATTATCTGATGCTGTTATGAATGAAATAAGCGATCAAGCACCGACACATACTTATTTTCATCACTATAGGACTGTCAATGCCTATATCGATCACTGTGCTCTTAGGGTGGTCATGAAGCTTCAGTCTTTAGGCTATCATGCTGTTGCCATTCCTGCATCTCAGTCCATAAATATGGAAGGTTATGATTACTCAGGTCTTTTTCAACACCGTACCGCAGCCACTAAGGCTGGACTAGGCTGGATTGGGAAAAATGCCTGCCTTGTTACCGAAGAATTTGGACCTAGAGTGAGATTAGGAACGGTTCTAACCAATATGCCTGTAGACTATGATGAAGCTGTTGATAGCTCATCATGTGGTGAATGTGATGTATGTGTAAGAAAGTGTCCAGCTATAGCTTTGGTAGGCAATCAATGGACGGGTTCTAATCCTAGATCAGAACTTGTACTTGCAGATGTATGTTCTAGACATATGTCGACACATTACAAACATATCGGCAGAGGTGTGGTATGTGGTATTTGTGTAAAATCGTGTCCTAAGGGAAAGGAGCGCATTAAATGAACATGTTGATAGCAGTAGGTATATTTGTTTTCTTCTTGATATTAATTTCAATGCAATATACCTTAAATAAAATATTTGTAGTTCTAAAACAGATAGAAGTAAATACGAGAGAGGGCAGAATAAAACATGATGACATTGATTATTGATGCGGATGGGTGTCCGGTTAGAAATCAGGCCGTTAAAATGGCAAGAAAATTTCATATTAAGGCTACAATTGTGTGTGATATCAATCATATGATCCGCGATAATTATGCAGAGGTCATTACAGTAGATAAGGGCTTTGATTCTGTTGACTTCAAGATTGTAGGTATTATGAAAGCAGGAGACCTTGTTATAACTCAAGATTATGGTCTTGCCAGTCTTGTTCTTTCAAAGGGGGGCTATGCCATGGATCAAAACGGTATGGTTTATGACAATGACAATATTGAAATGCTTTTACTTAGAAGACATGTATCTAAAAATATCAGAAGGTCTGGCGGTAAAGTAAAAGGACCATCAAAGAGAAAAAGAGAAGATAATCTGGCTTTTGAGGAGCAGTTAGAATCCTTTTTAAAAGAGAAGCTATAAGTATTAATTGTTTATTGAAATACAATATAATGGGGGGTGACCCTATTATTAACACTCCCTTGCATTCCACACTTTGACTCAGGTAAGTGAACTTTGTGTCATTTCTTGTAGAAATGATATATTATATGCTATTGATTTGGACCATTACATATAAAGAACCTTTGATCATATAGAAATGATTCAAAGGTTCTTTTAATGATTGTTTTTATTGGGTTTGTCAAGTAAAGTGTGTAAATTTATTTAATTTAGATCAGTGATCATTTATTGACCACTGATTTTTTCATTTGTTTATTTAAAATCAAACAGTTAAAATATGGAAATGTATAATTGGGGAGAACCCATGGAATATCATTTAAA
>NZ_VANV01000027.1 GCF_022496765.1 Acidaminobacter sp. JC074
AAGAAGTAAAACTCATATAAGAGACTGCTTTAGCAGTTGCATGTGAGCGTAAGCGGTTGGCGGACTTTTCAGAGAGCCTTAAGGCTCAAGCGTGTCCCATGCCCTTATAGGGCTGAGCAAACTACCCGCTGAGCGGGTAGTTTTGATTTTTTGCTTCTTATAAAATCCAAATAGGACATGACTTGTGACTTTTCTTCTTTAGATAAGTCAGAAATGTCTATGGTGTCTTGTTTTGAGAATTTCTTTCTAGCCCTTGTTGTAAAAAAGGATGCGATAGAACCTGTTAAGACGCCTAGAAATCCAATACCAATAATCATCATAAATATGGCGATGATCCTACCTTGCATAGTAGAAGGTGTATAATCACCATAACCGACAGTGGTCATGGTTACAAATGAAAACCATATGCCATCTTGTAGAGTGGTGATATCATTTTCTAGTCTAAATAAGAAACCGCCGCCTATAATAGAAAGAAGCAAGACAACGAGGATGACGTAGTAGAGTGAGTTGTGTCTCAGCATTTGATGAACGGTCTGAAAGAAATCTCTGACTCTAGACTTTCTTATGATTCTAAAGACTCTAAAAATCCTAAATGCCTTAATGAATGGAATAAAGGCTAATATTTCTAACCAGTTTTCTTTTAAGAAGGTTCTTTTATTATCAGCTTCTTTGTATCTTAATAGAAAATCGATGGCTAAGACTAAGATAAATACCAAATCCACAGTGGATGATGTATCTGGATCAAATCTTGAAAGTCCAACAAAAAATAGAAAATATTCAATAACAATTAAAATTGCAAATACATCTATAACAGTCTCTAGTTTTTTTCTAGCAGTTTTCATAATTAACCTTTCTAATAAAATATGATTGATACTCATTATACCATGAACCATGAGGCTTGGCATACCAACCAGGCATTCTAATTCTGTTAAATATGTTTAATTCATAGCGTAAAACTTCGTTAGTGTTAAATATATTTAATTCTATGACAGAAAATCTTGTTAGTGTTATATATATTTAATTCTATAACAGAAGACCTTACTACTGTTATTTAATTACTCTGAGAAAATGATTTTGTGATAAGCTAATAATGTGATGTTTTTCTATGATTTATCAAAACATTAAGTTATGTAGGAATATGAGTAATCGGAAAGGTGATTGTATGGTGAAAAAAATTCGAGTCGTAGAATTTTCAAAGAAGAAAATACAGTTTATAATCGGATATAGTATCTTGCTCTTATACAGTCTGGCTATGTCCACAAATATCGTCCGTTATGCCTTTGAAATGTCTTCAAAGATGAAGGTAGATGAATTAACGGTAGATGGTACTGACATGAGCTTCATTGCAGATGTTTTCACGAGCATTGCCTCTTCGGTGATTAGTGTATTAAATGTGATCTTGTTTCTTGTTATTATGATGGCCTTATACTTTGTGTTTAGGTGGCTCTTCTTCAGATCTGTTACAGAAGAGAAAAAAGAGTTAGTTAGTGTTGTTCGAAAGACGGTTATATTAGGATTGGTTCTTGTCTTTTTAGGTGGATTGTTCTGGTTTGACCTCATAAAGGGACTCATGTTCATTGGATTGAATATACCCATACTTTTATCAGGCTATATGATCATTGATAAAATTAAGAGAATTGAAATAGATTAGAGACGAAAACGACAAACTTAGATTTGTCGTTTTTATTATACAATAATAAATTATGATATTTATGAAATGACATTAAAAGGATCGTTAGGGTATTAAATTATGGATGAACACTTTTAAGCTAGAGGATATTATGGTCATCGTTTTGACTGGTCAAAGTTCTAAATATAATCATTTAAACTAACATTTTGCTTTCTTATAGTTCAAAATGTAATTTTGTTGAATAATTTATCAAGATTAAGTACTTTTTTCGACCTTTTGGCTAAATAGACTTAATATGTGCTAAATAGGCAGAAAGTATAAGAAAGTTTAAAAGTTTCATGTAAAATGTAATAGCAAGTTGACATGGGAAAAGTAGGGAATAGCATATTAGTAAACTATTTGTTGTATGTGTTCAATATTGGTTGAGAATAGGGAGGCTTAATGTTAATTACAGTATTAGATGATCATCCCCTAATCAGAGTAGGTATTAAAGGGGCAATTAAAAATTCAATGGGTGATGTAACTGTTGAAGGTTTTGAATCGGTAGATGAGATGGTCGAGTTTTCAGAGAACAATCCAGTGGATATCGCCATTACTGATCTATCCTTAAGAGATCAGAGTGGATTTGAATATATTCGTTATGTAAATGAACAGCATAACTCTATTAGGTGTATTGTCTATACGTCATCCAATGAGTACAGAGATTATAAGAATGCCATAGATCTTGGTGTAAAGGGCTATGTAAGAAAAGATTCATTACCTGAAGATTTGATGTATGCTATTAAATCTGTTCAAAGAGGGAGATCTTATGTGGATTCCTATTTTATGGATCATAAGTTTTACTACGATGATTTTAGTCGTATCTTAACCAATAGAGAGTTTGAAGTTTTTAGATGCATTGGGAAAGGTTTTAACAATACAAAAATCTCTGACAAGCTTTTTATATCGATTAATACGGTTAAGAAGCATGTTAGTCAGATATTTAGTAAGCTTCAAGTAACTGACAGAACAGAGTTGGTTTTAATGGCTAATGATTATTTTGGAGGTCAATATGACAATTGATCAGTTTGAAAAAATGCTGATAGATATTGCAAAGAAGGGTGTTAAAGAATATCATTTAACACCTGGTGCAAAACCTTTTATTAGAGAGCATGGGTTAATTTCAGAAGTGAGTGAGGCTGAAGTCGTTTCCTTAGAATATATGAATCGACTGGTAGCCTCGATTTTGTCTAAAGAAGACCAAGTACAGCTTTATGCAGACGGTGCTTTTGAAACTGCTTATTCTATAGAGAATATTGGTCGCTTTAGGATCCGTTTTGGTAGACAAAGATCCAGTTTAACCTTAGTGATCTTTATTAAGTCGACTTCTATTCCTAGTGTAAAGGATCTAAAAATACCTGAATCTGTCATCGGAAAAATGAATGGATCTTCAGGTCTTCTTATTGTCACAGGTGAAACCAAGTCCAATAAAACGACAACCATAGCTTCTCTATTAAGTGAGGGTTCTAAAATAAGACCTAGGATTGTTACCACTGTTGAAAATCCAATAGACTACCTTTTATCACATGGAAAAGGCATCGTCAACCAAATGGAAGTTGGTGTGGATATTAAGTCTACAGCCAAAGGTATTAAAGAAGCCATCAACAATCACTCTGACATCATCTATATCAGTGATGTTCAAACGAAAGAGGAATGGCAGCTTGTTTTTGATGCTCTAGAAAAGGGCTTCTTTGTAATAGTGTCAATGAACTCAAGAGGCATTGAAGCAGCTATAGACCATATGTTATTTCTATTTAATAAAGATGAGCAGCCTTTTGTTAAAAGACTCCTTGCCCATCATTTAAATGCATTTTTATATGAAGTTAACGTAGAGATGCTAGATGGTAAAACAGCCGCTGTCTATGAAGTGCTTCTTAACAATAAGGCCGTTAGAAACATGTTTTTAGAAAATAAGTTAAAGCAGTTACCAGAGATCTTTAAATCATTTCCTAAGACAGAGATGAGAAGTATGGATATGGCTTTAGCCGACTATGTTAAGTCAGGTTTAATAGACAGAGATCTAGCAATCAGTAGATCTCATGATAAGTCAGATTTTATGAAACTTTTAAATGGGGTTAAGTAATGGTAGGAAATAAGAAAAGTCTTTTTTATGTGAGTTTACTATACAGACTATCAACGATTATGTTGATGTTTTCAATGATTCTTGCTGAGGACTTGTATAAGTCTTATTCATTAAATGATCCTTTTCTGATAATACTTTCTGTAAGTTCGATTATCATCTTATTCATATACAATCAAGTTCATACCCATAGAGATGTTGTAAGGTATGCAGTATTTATCGAAACTGCTTCCTTATTGGCCATATATTTCTTTACTGGTGGTTTGTATTCGCCGATTATTTGGTTAATCGTCAATCCAGCAGTATTCTATATGTTCTATTATAGAGAGTCCTACTTTCTACCTGCTCTAATTTTATTGTTTTCTATAGCAACATCCTTAGGACCTTATATCATAGGCAGCAGTTTTAGTATAGAAGCCATCATGTATCTTCCAGGCCTATTCTTATCCATTATGATGTTTGTTATCTTGTCTGTACTGTCTAGACAGTACAGTCAAAACTTAAATAGAAAGGATACACTCCTTGCTGTTAGAAAAACACTGAGTGAAGAAAGAAAGACCAATCATATTTTAAGAGAATCACTTTTTAATGCCTACTCTTTAGTAGACAGACTTTTATTAATAGAGGATGAAGAAGAGGGTGTGGATGAGATTTTTTCTTACATTACAAGCGATTTGATGATTGATGGCTTTTTTATAGTCAAGGATGTGCCTGATCAAGTCAGCTATTATTCTAGTGATGAAATCAAATCTCTTGTGGAAAATAAAACGTCTGATTATCACATTGAAACGTATGAACTTGAGGGTGATTCTTACTATGGTTATTTAGGTATAGTCTATCTAAATGAGAACAAGGCGAAAGCCTTAACCTCTTCTATACAGATAGAGCTCTTGGTTAAGCTGAGCACACTCTTTATGGATAGAAACCAGTTTAGAAATGCCTATAAAAAACTACTTATTAATGAAGAACAAAGACGTATAGCAGCTGAAATGCACGATGGCGTTAAACAAGATATACATGGTATTACTTACTTTATCTATAACATCTTAAATACCAGTGATAGCTTAGAGAAAGAGGAGATTATAGATAAGCTGAAGTTCATTTATGAAGCCATCAGCGAAACAACGACAGAACTAAGAAAGACCATTTACAAGCTTAATGATACAAGTGGCCAAGTCAAATGGACCAATCAAATTCAAACGGTCTGTAATAGACTGAAAAGCCAATACAATATTGATATGACCATTGATTATAAGAATGATGTTGATGATTTAGATATGTCAGTGGCAATCATTGAAGCCATGAAGCGTTGTTTAAAAGAAGCAACAGCCAATGCTGTAGAACATGGTAAGGCCTCTAGAGTGGATGTTGACTTTTCAAAAGTAGATAGTCATTTAAGACTTGTTCTCATCAACGATGGTCTACCAGTTGAAAGAGATAAAGAACCAGGACTTGGCATAAGAAACATGAAAAAATTAGCCATGGTGCATAAGGGTGATTTTTCACTAGATAACCTAGATGACCATGGTGTAAAGATGGAATTGAGTTTAGCCTATGAAGGATAAGAATAAAATAAAATTATACATAATAATCATAACAATTGGCTTAATTCAGTTTTTCAGTATTGAAAGTCTATTAGGTATTTCGAAGTATGCCAAGTATTATAAGTCAATTATATTTATCTCACTATTGATATGGATATATCGATTACCTAGAAAAAGAGCTAAGGTTAAGCTTTATTTTCAATCTGATTTCTTTGTATGGGCAATTGTACTAGGTGTGCTCTACTTAATATCTGTATTTTTAGGTGGTGTTTTAAATGATTTCGGAAAGAATCCTTATGATCATGACTTTAAAGGTATAGTTATTAACTTTATGATGTTTATCTTACCAAGGATAATTTCATTATTTGCAAGGCAATACATCATTAGTAGTTCAAGGCCAAATAAAAAGATGATGACTGCCATTATATTAACAATATTTATAGCATTAACTCAGTTTTCATTAACTCAGTATGTATCTAATGGTTTTGAAAAAGAGACCCTTATGTTTTTGGCAGGACAAGTGTTGCCAGTTATTGCAGCAGAAGCGCTTCTGACGTATTTAGTTTATATGTCTGGCCCTATACCTGCGGTTGTATATCTTTTAATAACGACATTGCCGTTCTATGTACTCGAAGTAGTACCTGATTTAGAATGGATTATTTCAGCTTTTATTAAGACGATACTTCCTCTTTTTGGTATGATGGTGCTTCACGAAACTTATGCCAGTAAAGCGAAGTTAGAAAAATTGAGAAACAAAGAAAAAGAATCTGCTCTAGGTATGGTTATAACAAGTGTTGTTTCAGTTATGGTGATATGGTTTGCGGTGGGCGTATTCCCAGTTTATCCAAAAGTGATTCTAACGGGTAGTATGAAACCAGAAATTATGCCTGGAGATATGGTTTTAGTAGAGTTCATAGATTATGAAGAAGTTAAAATTGGCGATCCGATTTTATATTCTTATGGTGAGATTGATATTTTACATCGTGTAATTGCAATTAGTGAAGACGGTAATCTATTTCAAACACAGGGTGATAACAATGCATCACCTGATCCGGATTGGGTGACACCAGAACAAATTAAGGCGATTCAAGTTGGTAAAGTACCTTTTGTAGGAAAGCCCCTCGTATGGCTTAGGAGTCAATGATGAAAAAAATATACTTAGATAGAAAAATAAAGATTTCTATAATTGTAGTAATACTATTAATATTAGCTTTTTTAGTCTTTAAAGTTTATTCAATAAACAGTAAAGAGACCTTTACTGAGGAAATTAAGACCATTTATTCTTATGAATGGGAAGAAAACATTGAATGGACCTCTCATCTTATAGATAACCCTATCATTAAGGAGAAGAAGCTAGATAAAACAAGGTTCATTTTTAAGGACTTAACTGATGAGATTACTCTTAATTTTAATGTGCCTATTACAACATCAGATCAAACATCTTTTGAAGGTGATGCCATGTTAGTTGGTACCCTTAAATCAATTTATGGTAACGAAAAGGAACTTGTTTGGCAGGAGACTTTATCTCTTGAAGAAGTAGATATCACCAACAAGGAGAATACCATCGTATTTGATGTAAGTGTTGTAGAAGACATTAAATCAATTAAGGATGAATTAGATTTATTAGATGAAGAATTTTCTTTACCAGGAGATTATATATTAGTTTATGAATTAGCTGTTGATGGTGAACTTGTCTCTAATGAAGAAAGATATGATTTTAAAATAAATCCACAAGTTGAGTTTTCAATCATGAGTAGCCTAACCAAGGGCTTAGAAACATTGTCTGAAACGATGACATTTAGTAAAGAAGAAACGGTTCAAATACCGCTTGATACCAATAGAGATAATCTAAGTAGTTATTATATTGCAATTGTGGTATTGATATTAATCCTTATCATTGTTACGGTATTTACAAAATCTAAATCTTCAAAAGATGCTTTTGATAAACTCGTTGATAGCCTCTTAAAAGAGTATGGTGATAGAATGGTTAGATTACCAAAGTCTTTATCATTGCAGTATGGTAATGTCATGAACATAGAAAATGAAAAAGACATGATCAAAACTGCAGATGAAATCAATCAACCAGTCTTCTATTACTATAACAATGAAGCTGAAGAAAGAAAGCTTGAAATGTTTATCTTTGATGATACTAGAGTTTATTATTACAACAAGTTTGGTGTTTTAGAATAGCATATACTACCCAGGTACCATAAAAGTATACCCTCCAGTGTGTTTTGATTTATCAGGTTAAATTGTATCATTACATTAGGTTGATAAACAAAGAAATATTGGAGGAAAGAAATGAAAAAATCAAGATTAATAGCGTTAACATTAGTCGTAGCATTAATGTTAATGGGTACAGCTTATGCTGCATGGACACAATCAATTAATGTAACTACAACTGCTACAACTGGTACACTAGAAGTTGACGTAACAGCTCGCGCAACAAGCACTATATTTGAATCAGAATATACAAAAAAAGTTTTTGTATATGACGAAATTGATGAATCAGCATTAGCGCAAACCAAGACTGAAATTACTGAAAGTGTATTAAATGAGAAGGGTGAAATTGAAGAATCTAAAGCTGCATCAATAGAGAATGGATCAATTGTCTTTACAGGCACAGAGTTTTTCCCAAATACACGTATGGCTGTTCATACAACGTTTAAAGGTGTTGGTAATGTGCCTGCAAGAGTCAAATTAGCGTTTGATGATAAGTACGATGATTATTCAATGCCTACTCTAAAAAGAGTAGCTGGCAAAGATATTGGTATGTATGATATTGATATTTTAAAGGTAACTTATGAAAATGATAAAGCAAAATATGAAAATGTAGTAAGATCAACGGGTGAAACTGTTAAAGAGGCTGTAGATGGACTTCCTGCATTTGTTGTAGAAGAAAATGATGAGTATATCGTAAGAATTTTTATGTATTTTGGTAAAGATTTAAAAGAGGGTCAATTAGCGGAAAACTCAAAATATGGAATGAAAATTGATTTAGAGTTTACTCAATACAATGATTAATTATTTTGTGGATGCACCTTTGGTGTATCCACAAAATTATATGATAAATGCTATACATGTTATGTATAGCTTTAGCAGATTAGGAGATATTGATGAAATTTAAGAAGTTTAAATGGATTCTTCTTTTTATAGTTGCTTTTAGTTTGATGGGGTTTGCCTATGGTGCATGGGAGCAACGCATCAATATGGAAGTTAAAATAAGCACAGCGTCTTTTGATGGAGAGTTATATTATGAGTCGAAAGAGGATCGAACTGTAACCAAAGAAAATAATTTTAAGAATCGCTATAAAGTTACAGTAGAAAGAGAAGAAGTATATAAAGAAAATGAAAGTGTTGAGATTGATGATACTATTGTTTTAGACAACCAAAGTGACATTCCTGCTAAGTACTATTTTTCTATAAAAGAGCCTGTTGAAACTGTTGTAACCATCAACTACTATACTATGGTAGAAGAAACTCAAGAAGTACTCGTGAAAAAGCAAGAGAGTGTGACTGAAGAGTTATCAAATGAAGAGAATGATAATTTGCCTGATGATGTTGATAATGAAAACGCTGCTCAAGAAACGGTTGCAGATGATTTTGTGGTCGAGACAAGGCAAGTGCTTGTAGAAAAGCTAATATCTAAATCTATAGAAATTCCCAAAGAAGAGTGGGCGTTTTCCTATAAGTTTAATGGGCATACATATCGTAATTTAGATTATGATGAGTTTATTAAAGCACTAGATAAAGAATTTAATGAAGGCATTGCTGCTGAATCAAAAAAGAAGATTAAAATCACTGAAAAAATGAACCCGGATTTGAAGAAGTATCTTGAGGACAATGGTGAAGAGGTTGTTAAAATTGACTCTTTTAAGGTCGAGTGGGTATATTCTTATGAGGTTAAACAAGTGCCGATTAATCAATAAATCATGATGGTTTTATGTAAAATAGTTAATATTTAAACAATGTCTCAAAATGTTAATAATTGTAAAAATGCGTGACAAATGCATAATCAGAAAGGTGATTATGCATTTTTTCATGCAAGCAAGTATACAATTACTGGAATTGCTAGCGTGATAATGGTTTTTAACATTTGATATGCAATTAGTTGAATATTCTGAACTTTAGACGATTACCCAAATATTAACAAGATATTAAACGTGATTATTTCTTTTAAAATTGGGCAAGTAAAATGGTAGATTTAGGGTGGTTGTATATATATTAAGGAGGTCTAGGATGAAATTTTTTACTAATTTAAAAATATCAACAAAGATACTATCAGGTTTTATAATTGTTACAATCTTTACTATTATATTAGGTTCTTTAGGTGTCATGATTACCAATGATATGAGTAGAAACATTGATACCTTATACGATGACAGAATGATACCTAATGAGATGTTAAATGAATTGCAACTGAATATCTCAGAAATCAAGTTTGTTATGGTAAGTCGCTATTATCAGATGGCTCTTGGACAAGTGAGTGATCTGGGTGATTTAAGTCAGGTTTTGTCTGATTTTCAAACAAAAGATGACGAACTCATGAAGGCTTATAAGGAAACTGAAATGATCAGTGAGGAAAAAGCATTGTTTGATCAAATGGAGAAGTCCTATGACAAGTTTGTAGGTGTTCAAAGTGCTTTGATTGGTGCGATTAACAATGGCCAATCAGTAGATCAAATTTTTGCTCAGGGTACTCAAGTTATTGAAGAACTAGAAAGTGACCTTGATGCACTCAAATCGCTTAACTTAGATATCGCAAGATCACTTAAGGAAAAAAGTGATGAGGAGAGTGCAGCTAGTAGAAGTCTATCTACAATAATCAGTGTCATTGTTTCAGTTTTATCTTTACTAATCGGTATTGTTATTACTAGGTCGATTGTTAAGGGTATCAAAGCTGCAGTAAGCCATTCTGAATTATTGGCTCAAGGTGATTTTACAGTTGAGGTACCAAAGTCATACATGGAGCAGAAAGATGAAATTGGCCAACTGTCAGGTGCCTTTGGTAAAATGACATCTAACTTAAGAGACTTAATTATACATAATAAGAAAAGCAGCAATGAAGTAAACTCTGCTTCTCAAGAACTTTCTGCCACTGTGGAAGAAATTGATGCACAAGTACAGCAAGTGGATGTTGCTACACAAGAAATTGCTGCAGGTATGCAAGAAACCTCTGCTGCCATTGAAGAAATTGTTTCTGCAGGTGTTCAAATTAAATCCTTCTCTGAGTACTTGATGCAAGAAGCAAATGTTGGCTTTGATAATGCTGGAGATATTGCGACTAGAGCTTATGACATGCAAGTAAACTCTAATAAATCAAAAGAAGAAGCACTGTCTATGTATGAAGAAAAACAAAGACTCATAGCTTCTTCTCTAAGAAAAGCAGAAGTAGTAAAGGAAATTGGCTTGATGTCTGATGCCATCAAACAGATTTCAGAACAAACCAACTTACTTGCCTTAAATGCGGCCATAGAAGCCGCTAGAGCAGGTGAACATGGCAAAGGCTTTGCAGTAGTTTCTGAAGAGGTAAGAAAGCTTGCAGAGGAATCTTCGCAGGCTGTGGTTAAGATAGGTGGTCTAGTAAGTGAAGTTAATGAGGCCTTTGAGGATGTATCAATTAATACCAGTGAAATCTTATCATTTATAGATAAGAAAGTTATTCCTGATTATGAGGTACTTGTTCAAACAAGTGAACAATATGTTAAAGATTCAGAGATGATTAAATCATCGATGGACCAGTTTAACAATCATTCTACTGAGATCAATGCATCCATTGCTGAAGTAACAGAAGCCATTGAATCGGTTGCAAGCGTCATTGAACAGGCAACTGCTTCTTCTACTGAGATTTCAGGCAACATGGATGAAGTGACAAAAGCCATAGAGGGTGTGACTCAAGTGGCTATAGAACAAGCAGAGATGAGTGAATCATTGAATATTAGTATTTCGAAATTTGCAGTATAGGGGTAAAAAATGAATGAACACTTAAGAATGTCCATGGTTTCAAGTATAATGGACCGCACACAAAGACCTGTTCTAACATGGGATGAAGGTGGTCGTATTAGGTCAATTAATCACATTGCAAGAAATGCTTCTTTTGAGAAAGGGCATATTAAGCATTATATAGCTGACAGTGATGATGATAAGTTTGACAGCATTATGGCGTGTCTGAATACATCACATACCATGGAGCTTGTGAGTGATGTTAATGATCAGTCCATGTTATGGACCCACATCAAAACTTTTGATGAAGCAGACAGGATGATGGTCTTTTCTATAGGTAATGCTATGATGACAGGGAATGTTGATCCATCTATGCTGACTTTGTTTAATAACAGGCAAGCATTTGAAGATGCGGCCAACATTCTTCTAGAAGAAGAAAAAGCTTTTACAGTTTACTTAATAGATATGGATGACTTTAAAAGTATCAATGAGCAACATGGCTATTCTTATGGTGATTACTACCTGGCTTGTTTGTTTGAAGCCTTTTACAAGCTATCTCTGATGACCTTCAGGTTATCCGGTGATCAAATGGCTTTAATTGAAGAATCAGTAGATGAAGCTACTGTCTTTGAGACATTAAATAAAATCCATGATATTGTAGATAAGACTTGTATGAATGACAGCATCAAGCATACTTCTACCTGTTGTGTTGGCATTTTGAAGTGTCCTGAATACGGAGATACCATAGAGGCAATAGAAAGACATGTGGACATTGCTATCAACGAAGCCAAGTCAAGAGGACCAGACTCTAATGTTATTTATGATCCAAATTTAAAAGATAAGCTTGATAGAAGACGCGGTATTGAACAGGGCATAAAAAATGTTTTGGCAACAGATGGGTTTGAAATTTACCTGCAGCCAATCTTTGATTTAGTTGACAATCAATATGATAAGTTTGAAGTTCTTCTAAGATGGCCTATTGTAGCAGGTAAGGAAATCTGTATTGGTGAAGTCATTGAAGTAGCAGAAAAAACAGGTCAGATTACAGACATAGATGCTTATGTGGTGGATAAGGTATTCTCTTTAATCAAAGAGTATGCTAGATGTGAAACATACTGCATCAACATATCTGCTAAGTCCTTTTATTCTGGTTGTTTCATCAACTATTTGGAGGACAAGCTATCTGAGCATAAGATCAATCCGAATCAAATTGAGCTTGAGATTACAGAGTATTCTTGTGTCAAAGAAATTGAAAAAACAAGGTTAAATATGGAAAGAATTAAGGCTATGGGCTTTAAGATAGCACTAGATGATTTCGGTACAGACTATTCATCTCTTAACTATCTAGGAAAGCTGCCGTTTGATACTTTAAAGATAGATAAGTCTTATGTGGATGAAATCCATAATCCATCAGATAGAATCATTTTAAAGCATTTAATTGCCCTTGCAAGAGACCTTGAACTTGAAACCATTGCTGAAGGTATTGAGCACGAAGATCAAAAGCTTATATTAAAGGAACTAGGATGTAAATATGGTCAAGGCTACTTGGCTTCTAGGCCGATGGCATTTAAAACCATGTTAAATATAGAATCTGATTAAGAGTGCTTAGGTACTCTTTTTCTTATCCATTCAAAATCATGCAACTCGTAAGTTGCATGATTACGAGTTGCATGATATGATTGATACAAAGAGGTGACTTATGTTTGTAGGAAGACAAATAGAATTAAATAAATTAGAGAAACGCCATAAAAGTAATGAGTTTGAGTTTGCAGTAATATATGGTAGGAGACGAATTGGCAAGACAACTTTAATACAAGAATTTTGCAAAGGTAAGAAGGCTATTTATTTTGTTGCAAGAGAGGCCAATGATTCGTTAAACCTAGTAAACTTTTCAAAAGAAGTTTTTCGAACCTTAAATCCGGAAGTTGAGACAAGACCAGTTTTTAGTGATTGGGATGCTGCATTAAGCTTTATTGTGGAGATAGCCCAAAAAGAAAGAATTGTATTAGTGATAGATGAATATCCATACTTAGCTGAGTCGAATAGATCGATTTCTTCAACATTGCAAGCTTATATAGATTTGAACTTTAAACAGAGTCAGTTGTTTTTGATTCTCTGTGGTTCATCGATGAGTTTTATGGAAAATCAAGTGTTGGGTTATAAGAGTCCTCTTTATGGAAGACGAACAATTCAATTCAAAATTAAAGCTTTTAATTTCTTAACTTCTTCTGAAATGCTCTCGGGATATAGTCTAGAAGATAAAATATTATTACATGTCATCACAGGCGGGATACCAGAGTATTTATCTAGGATAGATAAGACGGTCACAGCCAAAGATAATATTGTAGGTTTATTTTTTAATGAATCTGGACATTTGTATGAAGAACCATCTAACTTGTTGAAGCAAGAACTAAGAGACCCAGCAACCTATAATGGCATCATTGAGGCAATTGCTAATGGCGCATCGAGGTTGAATGAAATTGCATCAAAAAATGGTATGGCTAGTAATGCTTGCAGCAAGTATATTCGTTCGCTTATAGACCTTGGAATTATTAAAAAAGAGAAGCCAATTAATGAAAAACATGGTCGGAAAAGTATTTATTTATTAGAAGATCAAATGTTTAGATTTTGGTATCGCTTTGTCCCACAAAATTTGAGCAGTATTGCTTCAGGATTAGGAGGTGCAGTTTATGATAGATATGTTCTTCCTGAATTACCCACCTTTATGGGGTTAGCATTCGAGCGAATTTGCGTTGAGTATATCTTAGAGCTTAACTCAAAGCAAGAATTGTCATTTTTAATTGGAGAAATTGGGCGTTGGTGGGGAAATAACCCTTTAAAGAAGCGCCAAGAGGAAATAGATATTATTGCAACAGACGGTAAAAATGCTTTATTTGGCGAATGTAAATGGCGTAATGAAGTTATTGGTGTTAAAGTGTTTAATGCATTGAAGGAAAAAAGTGAAATTTTTAAGGAATTTTCGAAAATAGAGTACATTTTGTTTTCTAAAAGTGGATTTACTGAAGAACTGCAAATATTAGCACAAAAGGAGCGTGTGATTTTAGTAGATATTAATGCACTATTCAATTAGAACTTAAATAGATGTGTTCAAAGTAATTGGAGTGTTAAAGTGTAATAATAATAAAAGCATAACCAAAATTGGTTATGCTTAACTTTATTTTATAATTCTTTCACCAACTTCTCTGATGTTACCAGCACCCATGGTGATGATAAGGTTATCAGGTCTTGCAGTTGCTTTTATAAACTCAACGATTTCATCAAATGATTCAATGTATTTAACTTTATCGTTTTCCTCAGCAATTTCAGCTACAAGGTCTTTGGCATGTATGTTGTAGATGTTTTCTTCTCTAGCAGCATAGATATCTGTAATAATTACTGAATCAGCTTCATTAAAAGCTGAAGCAAACTGTAACAAGAGATCATTGGTCCTTGTGTAGGTATGCGGCTGGAAGATACATGTTACCTTGTTATTTGGAAACTTCTTAGCTGCTTGTAAAGCGGCTTTGATTTCATTTGGATGATGAGCATAGTCGTCAACTACTGTAGCTTCATTGTACTTGCCTAAAACTTCAAATCGTCTTACCGCACCACCAAAATCTTTAATGGCTTCAGTCATTGTCTCTACAGGGACACCTAGTGTGTGCGCTGTAACAATGGCTGCTATGGCATTGTAGATGTTATGCTTGCCTGGTTGCTTTAATAAGAAAGTACCAAATAAATCATTACCGTGGTAGATATCAAATTTCGAGTAACCTTTTTCATTAAAGGTGATATTTCTACCTTGGAACTCTGCTTCTGTGTTGATACCAAATGTGATGACATTGCAATCTACATGAGACTTTACCTTTTTAGCATTATAGTCATCGTTGTTGATGATAAGAGCACCTGTTTCAGGTATCTTCTTAGCAAACTTGATAAATGCTTGAATGATGTGTTCTAAGTCATCAAAGTAGTCTAAGTGATCTTCATCAATGTTTAGGATAACTCCTATATTGTGATTAAAGTGTAGGAAGTTTTCCTTGTACTCACAGGCTTCTAGTAGAAGCATAGATGAATCACCAAGTTGTACATTTGAGCCTAAGTTTGATACGATACCACCAACTAGTATAGTAGGATTGTGTTCTGAAGCATCCATGATAGTAGAAACCATAGAAGTGGTTGTTGTTTTACCATGAGCACCTGCTATAGCAACGCTGGTATTGTACTGTGGCATTAAATAGCCAATCATTTCTGCTCTGTTTAATATAGGAATTTCTTCTTCTTTTGCTTTTAATAGTTCCACATTGTCAGCTGGAACAGCTGATGAATAGACAACAAGGTCTGCACCTTTAACATTGTCTCCATTGTGACCGATATAAACTTTGATGCCCTTCGATGTAAGGTGATCGGTCATCTTAGATCTGCTTCTGTCAGATCCACTAACGATATATGATTCATTTTTAAGAATCTCAGCGATACCGCTCATCATTATGCCACCTACGCCTACGAAATGTACATGGCGTATTTTTGACAAATCAATCATTTGAATTCTCCTCACTGTATACTTAACTACAAAATTATATCACAGAAAGCTATGTGATGGAACTGATTTTTCCATAGATAAATCTCATTAACAAGATGATTAGTAATGATTATGATTAAATCCATACGAGTGCCTTGAAATCACTTGATTTTTGTGCGAAAAACGAATAAAATTAGCATATAATAAAAAAACATTCGGTTAGGAGATAGAAAAGTGAACAAATTTAAACGTAATGAACGGATTGCTGCCATTACTCAGATTTTGGTGAACGCACCCAATAAGGTATTTACACTGACATGTTTTACTGAAATTTTTGCAGCTTCTAAGTCTACAATCAGTGAGGATTTAGTAATTGTAAAAGATATCTTTGAAAAGCAGAAGTTAGGTAAAATTGAAACCATCACAGGTGCAGCTGGTGGTGTTAAATACATTCCAATTATTTCATTAGAAAAGAAGTCAGAGATTATAGAAAATCTAAAGAACGAATTATCAAAGGAATCTAGAAGAATTCCAGGTGGCTTTTTATACTTAGCAGATATCTTATATGATCCATCATTTGTTCAAGAACTGGGTGCTATCTTTGCTGAAGAGTTTTATTCTAAAGAAGTTGATTACGTGGTAACAGTTGAAACTAAGGGTATTCCACTAGCACTTAAGACAGCGCATATGTTAAATGTGCCTTTGGTTGTATTTAGAAATACCTTTAAAGCAGATGATGGTCCAACTTTATCTATCCACTATGCATCAGGTTCTGATGGTAGACTTAAGACCATGTATGCACCAAAGAACGCTATGAAAAAAGGTTCTAATGTTTTAATCATAGATGACTTTATGAGAGCTGGTGGTACCATCCAAGGGATGATTTCACTGGTGGATGAACTAGAATCCACAGTAATAGGCATTGGGGTCTTATTTGAAGAAGTCATGGAAACAGAAAAACTAGTGGATGATTACTTCAGTTTATTCACCATTGACCCTAGAAAAGAAACAGGTCATGTAACGATTCAATCACATATACTAAAATAACATCGGTTATCCGGTGTTTTTTTGTATCTAAAATAGAAGCTACTTTTTCTGTTTCGGAAGTAAAAAGCATACGGATGTCGAAAGTTTTTACTCTTAAAATGTAAAAAGTTGATTGATGCGATTGTTTCATTTATACTGATAATAAGGAGGTGGAAAAATGATAGAACGAAAAAAATATTATGATGATATAAGCGGCTTTATTGATAAACCAATTATTAAGGTGATTACTGGTATCAGACGTTCTGGAAAATCAACCTTTTTAAGAATGCTGCAAGAACACTTGCTTGAAATAGGTGTTGAGAAAGAGCAAATATTGTACATGAATTTTGAAAGTTTTAAGTTCATTGATATTAGAAATTCAAGAGACCTATATAAATATGTCATGGACAATATCGACATTAGTAGAAAAGTATATTTGTTTTTTGATGAAATTCAGATTGTCGAGGACTGGGAAGCAGCGGTTAATTCTTTTCTTGTTGACTTTGAAACGGATATTTATGTTACTGGCTCAAACTCAAATATGCTGTCATCTGAGATATCTACATTGTTAACAGGTCGATATGTTCGTTTGAAAATGCAATCTCTTGTATTTACTGAGTTTTTAAAATTTCAAGAAAATAAGATAGATGAAGAAGATATCAACAAATTGCTATGGATTTATATCAGAAGAGGTGGTTTTCCATCAATACATGCACTTCCTTATGAAGAAATAGATGCATTTACTTTAGTTAGAGATATCTACGACTCTATTATTTTAAGAGATGCTGTGGAAAGGTTTAATCTCAAGAATATAGAACTTTTGAACAGAATTTTACGTTTTGTTATGGACAATATTGGGAGCACTTTCTCTGCAAAAAAAATTGCTGATTATTTTAAAAGTCAAAATAGACCTGTGAATCAAACATCAGTCTATAATTATTTAAATGCACTTGAAAGTACTTTCTTGATCAGTCGGGTAAATAGATTTGACTTACATGGAAAAGAAATACTTAAGACACAAGAAAAGTTTTACTTGTCAGACCAAGGTATATTGCACGCTGTCTTAGGATATAACGATAGAAATATTCCAGGTATATTAGAAAACATTGTGTTCAATGAATTACAGTATCGTGGTTATGAAGTGCATATTGGAAAACTGAAGGATAAAGAAGTGGATTTTGTTGCTAGCAAAGGTAATAAACAAGTTTATTTACAAGTGACTTGTAAAATGGAACTGGAAAAAACAATTGAAAGAGACTTTGGTCCCTTATTAGCGATTAGCGATCATCATTCAAAGTATGTACTTTCCATGGATGAAAATTTTGAGGATAACATTAAAGGGATTCAGCACATGGCTGTTAGTAGGTTTTTGACAACTGATGATTGGGAAAAGTAAAAGACAATTGTAAAAAATCAAATTACCTTGATTAAAGTGTTGTGTTTTTTTGATAGTAGATTGTATTTGAATAAAACCAGCTGTATAAATTTTGAATGTAATTGTTTATGTGATATAATTCTATTAAATCACGATTTAATAAATCTAGATTTAAAGGAGGTATTATGTTTGTAGGTCGAAGTCGAGAACTAGATTTTTTTGAAGACAAGTTTCATAGAAAAGAAGGGCAGCTAATTGTTTTATATGGTCGTCGAAGAATTGGTAAAACAGAGCTGTTAAGAGTGTTTTCAAAGGACAAGTTTCATCTGTTTTACTCGTCTACCGAAACTGCAGATTCCAATCAGCTTGGGAAATTCTCAAATCGACTTATTAAGCTATATAAAGAATCAGAGTACTTAAATACATTCTCTACATGGGAAGAAGCTATTAAGTATTTTTCAAACATACCTGCATCTACAAAAAAGGTTTTAGTAATAGATGAGTTTCCATACATGGTAAAGGCTAATCAAGAAATTCCCTCAATATTACAGAACCTTTGGGATGAGGATTTACGTCATAAAAATCTTATGATTGTGCTTTGTGGCTCCTCAATGAGTTTTATTGAGAATGAGATTCTTGCAGAAAAAAATCCGCTTTATGGTCGGGCGGCTGGTATTTATAAATTAGATGCACTCCCCTTTAAGGAAGTTGTAAAGTTATTAAATAACTTCAGCTTAGAAGAACAGATTATCATTTACGGTATAACAGGTGGTGTACCTCATTATATAAGGCAGTTTGATAACAATATCACCCTAGAGGAAAATATTAAGAAAAATATCTTAACCAAAGGTAATGTCTTGTATAATGAAGTTGAGTTCTTAATGAGACAAGAACTGAGAGAAACCAGTATTTATAACACTCTAATATCAGTCATTGCATTAGGCAATACAAAACTAAATGAGATTTATCAAAAAACTGGGATTGATAAAGCTAAAATCGGGGTTTATTTAAAAAATCTTATTGAGTTAGGAATAATCGAGCGAGAGTTTCCTATAACAGAAAAAACAAAGGCAAAAGCCAATGTACAAAGAGGTCTGTACAGAATAACAGATAATTATTTTAGATTCTGGTTTAAGTTTATTTTTCCGAATTATTCTGACCTAGAAGAGGGCAATCTAGAAGAGGTTTATGATAATCTTATAGAATCACTTAATACTGAGTATACAAGTTTTGTATTTGAAGAAATATGTATAGAGTACTTAAAAACAAAACAAGTTAAAGAGACCTTACCAATAAAACTTAAGAAGATAGGTCGCTATTGGGATAAGACAATTGAGATTGATGTATTGGCTTTCAATGATAAGGATCAATGTATAATCGGTGAGTGTAAATGGCGAAATAAAAAAGTAGGCGAAAATGTATTTTATAAGTTGGAAGAAAAAAGTGAAAAGTTAAATATGCAAGTAGTGGGTTTCGTTTTATTTTCAAAAGCTGGTTTTACACAATCCTTAAAAAAACTAGAAAAAGAACGTGAAGATCTTATGCTTGTAGAATTAAGTGATTTTAATGAAAACCTCTTGCGTGATCTTTAAAAGTGTTTATTAGCTCATCTATTGAAATAGGTGGGTTTTTCTTTAATCTTGAGATGAATATTTATAATTTACGCGTTTTGTGAGAAAAATTATTTATTTTTTAGAAAATTTCGTCAATTTGAAGAGGATTTTTCTTTTTTAGTGTAGAATTAGATAAAGGGGCTAAAAATATACGTCAGAAAGGAAGAGAAATCAATGAAGATCACAGACGTAAGAATCAGAAAGATAAAAACAGATGGAAAGATGAAGGCAGTGGTTTCAGTGACATTTGATGAGGCATTTGTTGTACATGACATCAAAATCATTGAGGGGCAGAATGGATTATTTGTAGCCATGCCAAGTCGCAAGGTTGGGGAAGGTGATTACAGAGATATAGCACACCCAATTAATTCGTCTATGCGACAAGAGATTCAGAGAGAAATCTTTGATGCTTACGAAAATGCTAAGTTAGACTATAACGAAGATATGGAAGAAACATTTATTGAAAGTACAAGTGTATAAAGAATTTTCCTAAGGTAACTTAGGGAAATTTTTTTCATTTACTGGTATACTAGATTTATCTAGGCAAATATTTAGAAAACGTAAGAAAATCACAGGGTGATATTTCTTTTAATTGACTCATAAGTGTTCCTTTCTAGGCTTAAAAATGGTATAATGCTTTCGGTCTTAAATGTTACAATGACTGCATTTGTAACAATTTACGAAGTCGAGATAGGAACTTGTAATTTTATCACAAGGAGGCCATATGTTAAACACAATCATTCACATTGACAGTGATAACTCAAAAATGAAATCAAGAAAAACTAAAGAAGAGCAAATGATTTTTGGTAAGACCGTTCAGGAAGTCATTACTCAGACCCTTGAGGAAAGAACTCAGGTGATTGACAAGAGTGACTTAAAAGATGATATGGATCATGTGGTATTTTTTATGGCACATGCACCGCTAATCGATCTTACTTGGATCAGAGCAAACATCAAGCAGTATGAAGATGATGTTATTTTCTTTAAAGACAATGTGGAAAGACCTGTAGCAATTTACATTCCTGGTAAAGTACTTTCAAAATCATTTGATATCATCAAAGGAGATTTTGTAAACTTTGCTGACTTAACAGAAAAATTGCAAATGCCTTATCGTGTGGAATGTATGGCAGGAAAAGCTGTTGTAGAATCAAAAAAAGATTTACAGTATGTAATTAAGCGTCTTCAACTACGCATCAATGAGAAGCTGACAGATCAAGGTGTAACGATTTTAGATACACACTCAACGTACATTGACTTTGATGTAAAAGTTGGTATGGATACAGTGATTTATCCAAATACCATTTTATCAGGTAACACTGAAATCGGTGAAGCCTGTACAATTGGTCCGGATTCAAGAATCACAGATTCACTTATTGGCGATGAAACAACTGTAAAAGATTCCACAATCCTAGAATCTCAGGTAGCAAATAATACAAGTGTTGGTCCTTACGCTTACATCAGACCGAACTCAAAAGTTGGTTCTCATGTAAAAGTAGGTGATTTCGTAGAAGTAAAGAATGCAGTAATTGGTGATGGCACAAAGATTTCACATTTATCATATGTTGGTGATGCTGATTTAGGCAAGAACATCAATGTCGGTTGTGGTGTTGTATTTGTTAATTACAATGGTAAAGAAAAGTCTCGTTCGACTATTGGCGATGATGCCTTTATCGGTTGTAACTCAAATATTGTGGCACCTGTTAATGTGGAACCTCTTTCTTATGTAGCTGCAGCAACAACGGTTACAAAGAATGTACCATCTGGTGCTTTAGCAGTAGGCCGTGCTAAGCAAGAAAACAAAGCTGGTTGGGTTGAAAGAAGAAACCTAATCAAGAAAAAAAGTTAAATAATGACGACTAGTTATTGGGGAATAGCCAGTTGCTTATATTTAACAGGTAGTTGATCATTCAACAAATATTAGGAGGAAAACATGCATTCTAAAGGTAAAAAGATTAAAATTTTTGCTGGTAATTCAAACAAGGACTTAGCTACTAAGATTTGTGGCGAGTTAGGTATTCCACTAGGGGACGTGGAAGTTAAAACGTTTAGTGATGGTGAGATTGCTGTAAACTTATCTGAAACTGTAAGAGGTGTCGATGTTTACATCATTCAATCAACGTCACCACCAGCTGTTAATACTTACCTAATGGAACTTTTAATTATGATTGATGCACTTAAGCGTGCTTCAGCAGGTCGTATCACAGCGGTAATCCCATATTATGGTTATGCTAGACAAGATAGAAAAGCAAAGGCTAGAGATCCAATCTCTGCAAAACTTTGTGCTGATATCTTAACTGCAGCAGGTGCAGATAGAGTTTTAACAATGGATCTTCATGCTGCACAGATTCAAGGTTACTTCAACATTCCAGTAGACCACTTACTAGGGGTACCAATCTTAGCTGAACACTTTGTTCAAAAAGAGATTGAAGACTTAGTAGTTGTATCTCCAGACTTAGGTTCTGTAACAAGAGCTAGAAAGTTTGCTGATAGATTAGGTTGTGAAATTGCTATTATCGATAAGAGAAGACCTGAAGCAAATGCTGTAGAGGTTATGAACATTATCGGTTCTGTAGAAGGCAAAAATGTTATCTTAATAGATGATATGATCGATACAGCTGGTACAATCACTCAAGGTGCGGGTGCACTTATTGAAAATGGTGCTAAATCAGTAACAGCATGTTGTACACATCCAGTACTATCTGGTCCAGCGCTTCAAAGACTTGAAGACTCAGTTATCAGTGAGCTTGTTGTACTTGATACAATCGAGTTAAGAGAAGAAGCGAAGAACTTAGAAATGATTACTCAATTATCTGTAGCTGAGATATTTGCAGAATCAATCAGAAGAATCTTCAACAACGACTCAGTAAGTAAATTATTTGATTAATATAGAAAAGCTCATGTTTAAAAACATGGGCTTTTTTTTCAATATTTTAGTTAAGTGAATCATAGTCTCTATAAGTTGATAAAATTCTATGGATAACGACTTCTTTATTAACATCATCTATTTTGTAGAAAACGGTGTATCTATCTATGATTAAGAGTCTGTAGCCTTTTAGGTTAAGTCTGGAATCTCTGGGTACTACCCCTGAAAAGGGAAAAAATGAAAGATTTGAAATACCTTTTTCAATCCTATCTAGAAGATTTATAGCAGCATCAAAGTTATCCTCAAATATATAATCAAAGATATCTGTTAAATCAGATTTAGATAGGGGTGTATATAAAATATGGTATTTATTTTTCTTCATATCTTCCTCTTAGCTCCTTGAATACTTCCTCATGTGTTAACTTGGCTTTTCCATTATTATACTCTGCTTCTGCAGCCATTAACTTATCATATAAATCTAGTTTTGCTAAAAGTTTTTCAAAATACTTATGACTTGTTACAACTAAATCACCTTTGCCATTCTTAGTTATATAGACAGGTTGTTCTTCCGTATGGCAAATTTCTGAAATTTTGTTGAAATTATTTCTTAAGTCAGAAATTGGTAGGATCTTTGGCATAGTAATCACCTCCTTGCTTATATCATAATTATATCACAATTATGTATAAAATAATAATAGAAGTGAGCTCATTTCTTAATGTTTTAACGGTATACGATTGAGTCTTATTTAATAGCAATATACAAACGATTTACAAGCTCATGCAATTCTTATACGAGCTTCTTTTATTATGTGATAAGTGTCAGTTGGGGATTACTATCAGCAATTTTAAGTAAAGGCTCACTAAATCCACTTTTAGTGAAAAGATAATATCTAGCCTCTTTAAAGGTGAAGAAGTTTTACCTATTCATCGGCCATACAAAGCTATAAACTCAACCAGAATACTTTTATAGCGTTGTTCAAGATAGTTAAGTTCTTCATTTCTTCTAACAAATAAAGTATTTCCTTATAATCGTGTTTCTTATAATCATAACTATAAAGAATGGATATCGTTTGTCGATTTAAAAGTGTTAGGTGTTTTTATGACGGGATAAAATTGTCCCCTTATTCATAAGGGTACAAGATTATTCATTATGACTGTAAAATAGAAGGTGACATAACAGTATACATTTTATGTTTAAATAAATGATTCCTAGTGTTATCTATCTATCTACTATTAATAATATATGAGGAATTATCCTCCCAAATCATCAAAACTTACTTTTTTAATCACCAAAGGAATTTTTGACACCTAAATCAGTATAAATGACCTTAAAATGAACATAGCTTGATTTTGTAATATAATTGTAACAATGTCGACAAATGTCGAATAACCATAAATGTAATTTAATTACATTATGTGTTTTGTGGCATAAATAACCGTAAAATCGGAATGTTTGGTCGTAAACTAATAAAAATTTGGCTGTGATTGCTGTTTTATGAGTGTGTCAAGGGCTAAATAGTCTGGAAAAGTGTCGATAAATTGTCAAATAGACATATAAAATGGAAAAAAAGTGCAATTGAAAAATACTTCCAAATCATTTATGATATTATGGAGACTTTAAAAAGGGTGGTTGGATTGATTAATATATTACTATTAGAAGATGATAAAAAACTCTTGAATCATTACAAAGATGTTGTTGAAAACACCTTTGATGATTGTCAGGTTTTTTTAGCTACAACAGGTAAAAAAGCCATTACGATTGCCAAGAGTCAAAAGATAGATTTGATGTTATTAGATATGGAACTGGATGAAGAAAAGAAAGTACTTGGTTTAGATTATGCCAATATGATATCTATTATTCAACAGGATATAGATTTCATGATTATCTCAGGTTTTTCAGAATACCTAAGAGATGCTGGTGATGTTGAGCCGTATTACTATTTTATGAAACCAGTCAATGATGCTTTTTTAAGCAGAAAGCTTCAAGAGTGGGAGATCCTAAAATCGAAGAATGTCAAACAAACTCAAAAAAATATCAGACTACAAACGGAATCAGGTATGGCCATTGTGCCGTTAAATAGAATTTCTTACATCGAGAAGATGGAAAGAAAGATAAAAATCAAAACCTTTAACAAGGAGTATGTCTGCAAAGATTCACTGAGAAACATGATGACCAAGTTGGATGATCGATTTTTTCATGCTCATCAGTCTTTTATAGTGAATATGCTTCATATAGAAAGCATAGAGGCTCAAGAGGACAGAACATGGAAGATTGAGTTTAAAGGCATAGAAGATGAAGCGCTCCTAAGTCGTTACAAGGCAAAAGCATTTTTCAATGTTTTCGAGGGCGTGTCGTATGAGAGCATTAGCTAAGAAGTATGGCATAGACTCTACCATCATCAAGGGCCTTTTAAGTTTATTTACTTTTGATGCTTTCTTGTATCTATTATGGTATATCTACATCATACCTCATGAAGAATATTCTGAGAGAATACTGACACTGCTGTTGGTCGTTTGTGGTGTATTGCCTCTTTTAAAGCTTTTGTCTGTTTTTACCATCAAAAGATCTTTTGATGCTTATAAAGACCAGTCTATTATGAGACTTCAGCAAGAGACCATCAATGAGAAAAAAGAAAAGGCCAAAGCTGATATCACTCATATTAAGATGCTTCTAAATAACAATAGAGATGAAGAAGCCATCTTATATATAGAAGATACTCTTATATGTAAGAATAACCAGGTCAAACGTTTAACAGATTGTATCACGCTTGATGCCATAATAGGTCATTATACAGATATATGTTGTGTTCATGATATAGAATTTGAAGTTGATGTAACACCTGTACTAAAAGAAGCCAATATGACAAGTGGTGTCACACAGAAAATTTTGAACACCATACTTGGTAACTTGATGGACAACAGTATAGATGCACTTAAACAGACGAGTAATAATAAAAAGAAAATGAGCCTTGAGGTGACTTTATCAGATTATGAGATTGTCTATAAAGTATCTAATACGGGCGATAGAATTGACGAAATAGATAAAATATTTATACCTAGGTATTCAACTAAAGGCTATAACAGAGGTTATGGTATGGTGGCTGTACAAAGGTGTGTAGAATTATTAGATGGTGGTATAGAAGTATCTTCTTCTCATGAACTAACATCTTTTGAAGTGGTGATAATGAGATGAAACAGATCAAGTATTTACTATATATAATTTTATTTCAATATGCGACAACCTTTTATGCTTTAGAGGTCTTTCATGAAGATTTTATGATACTTAAGGGTATTGGCCACGTATGGCTTGTGATCATACCTTTACTGCTTCTCATATCCTTTATAGCTATTAGAGGCCTCATATACTTAGATAAGAATGTCATTAATGACCTAGTAGAACTAGAGATGAATAAAAGAGAAAATGCCATAGACCATTACAACGAAGCTGTGAATGTACATAACCATGAACTCTTTAGAGATTTACAAATGATAAAAATATTAGCAGAAGACAATGATATAGAAGGCATCAAGAAATATATTAATTAGGAGAGTTACAATGTTTTTCAAAATAAATCTAGTTATATATCCGGTCCTTATTGCCCTAGAAGCTTTAGGTTGGTTTTTTATGATAGGTAAACTGACAGATCAAGAGGTAAATAAGAAGAGATTACAAATAGCAACAATAGCAATGGTTGTTCTTACAATGATTTTAGATATCTTTGTCTTTAAGTTTTATAAGTCTAATCCGAGATCATTCCTTTTACTAGCCATGTATCTGGTATCATTTAAGTATATCTTCAAATGCAGTTTTGCAAAGTCAGTTGTTTCACTAACGATTATGTTTATCTCAATGATGGCCTTAGACATGGTCATTATACTCATAGTCAATGGTGTGTTTGCATCTAACATTGAAAGCACAATGGACCATTATGCTTTCTTCTACAGCTTGAACATAGGCCTTGTACACACTGTCAACTTCATTGTTAGAAAGTTCAACTTAAGAATTCTAAAAGTTAATAAACTGTCTATATGATCAGGTGAAAACCTGATTTTTTTATAATTGAAGGAACTTAATAAGATGGAGGCCTATACCATAAGCCTCCCCAGAAAGCGTTATTTATCCTCATTTAATTCTTTCTGTTCTGCAATCATACCAATTAAAGACATGGTAAACATCCTTGTGGCATCTTCTGATGTAACTTTTTTATTTCCAGTATTTTTTAAGAAAAGGTCAACATGATTACTGTTATCAAAGTTATTTTTATCTCTGATAAAGGCTTCTGGCGCCTTTGAATAATGCGTACCTTCAGCTTGAGGATACATGCTTTCAATGGTATTATAATCCTCTAGTATTTTTGCAACCATAGTCACAACTTCCTGTTCAGTTATAAGTGCTGTCGGATCAAATGTTCTCTGGCCCTTGCCTAGAAGTATCTTATTTTGCCAGATTGATATGATGTAGTTCTCATACCATCCATCAGTAATATCGCTAAACTCTGGATATGCTCCATTTGCACTGGGTTCAGCTATGGCAAGTGCAATTGCTGCTGATACAGCTGCTTCTGCCCGAGTAATGTATTTGTGTCCATCTAACTTATAGCCTGTTTCAGTTGCATAACCTAGAATACCTTGTTTTACTAGATAATCTAATCCCCTATTGCCTTGACCGGCATTTAAATCTTCAAAGTGATTTTCAGATAGACTTAACTGATTTGTATCTCTTGAGTTGCTTTCTTGAGTAGCAGAAGACTGTGTAACACTTAAGTCCATGACGATTTGAGGATTTGTTTCATTATAGGAAACACCATTTCCTATTAGAGAAAACTTATTGACACCCCAAGTATATAAGTCACCTTCATTAGTTACAGCTGCCGAAGCAAACTTCCCACTGGTAAACTCACTTACATTACTTAAGATTGGTTCAGGTTCTTTTACTTCAGTGATACTAGCATTATGGTAATAGTTCAAGAAGTTTTCTTCGTAGTTAAAGAGTTGACCTGTTTTTTTTAGAACTAAGAAAGCATCAATGGCTTCAACGGAATCACAAACATAATGGAAAACTTCATGATCGTCTGGACCAACACCACCTCCGTTATAGTATCTGATAAAATAATCATCTGAATTCTTCAAAATACAAATATTTCTATCATATGCGGTGTAGTCCTTAACATCCTCTGCAATAAGTCTTGGGGTTAACCTGTCGGGATGTTCAGCTGAATATGGTGTAAATAATAACCATTCATATAATTCCCCAGATTCTTTTAGTAAGAAAACAGATGTAGCATTTGTACTTATCTTTTTTACATTTTCTTTTATATGATCACTATACTCAGTAAAAAAAGTAGAATTATTAGAATCAATGGTGTTGTCATATGTTAAAGGTATAATTTGATTTGCATAATGGAAGTATTTTTTATATGTTTCTTGCTTGCTCCTTGTAATCTCTGCTGAATGATAGGCATTTAATGAATCATCAGGGAAAATTTTATCTTTATTTTCAACGATGTCATTTAGGAAGTAATGGCCTTGATAATAGGTGTATTCTTCACCTTTAACAACAAAATGATAAAAACTAGAATAAGCAGTTTCTACTTCTAGACAGTCATTGATTGTTTCTCCATATGCCTTGAAGGGTTCTGCAACTGCATTTCTGTAATCGCCCCATATATATGGATAACCTTCCTTGTCTATGGCAAATGCGAATTGATGACTGATAGCGACATCTTTCATATTTTTCTTTATGAGCACTGGTATTTCGTAGTTGTAATTATCACCAATGCCTAGTGCACCGAATTCATTAATTCCCATTGTCATGAGATTTTTGTTCTTGTCTATTAGTATGTAGTTTGAATCATAATTCATCTTTAAAATATCATTTAATATTTTTGTTTCTTCTTCTCCATAAAATGTAGAGACAGAACCATCTTTTTTATGGAGAATCCAGTTGGTAAATACTTGATTAACATAAAATGCGTCTTCTACGTTTTCGGCTAATTTCTTAGGTGCTGAATTAAACTCTCTCAGACTTTTGGTTCTTAAGTCTTCAGTATTTCCCCAAACATAGAGAATGTTGTCTGAATCTATTAGAAAGACAAATTCATTGCCTGAACGAATTCTTATTATGTTATCAGCAATCTTTTCTGAGTAATCATTATAGCTTGTCCATACTGTCTTGTCTTTCTTTAGAACAAACACATATCCTTTATAGTAATAATAAGGTTGATAACTGGAAACGTGAACTACATCATCCATGACTTTTGAATAAGCAAGTTTGTCTGAGTTAGCGAAGTAAGGATCTTTAAATACAGATGTTTCTAGTGACCAAAGACTATGATCATCTTTAATTATGTACAGATATTTATAATTGATTTCTAAATCAATTATATTATGTCCTATTACTTGTAGCTCTCCTGCGGTATCTTCCGATTTAGAAGCATACAATAGACTACCATCATTTTTAATGATAAGTAGCTTATCTTCATATGTTAAAGCCTTCTTAACTCCCACCATGACCTTGACAGGTGTATAAGAGATTTCGTTTATACCATCTAGGTTTATATTACCAATATAACCCCACATAAATAACTCACCATTTTCATTAACAAAGATAGATGTTTCTCTGTTTGTTTGTATAACAAGATCTTGGTTTTCTTCTGCAATTACTAGTGTCCCAAATGAAACAGCCATTAAGAAACTCAGAAAGAGCAAGCCTAGTTTTTTTCTCACATTAATTCTCCTTTCAATATTTCAACATCTTTGATTGAATGATTTATATTTAACTTATAAATCAAATCAGTTTAATTGAATTCTACTACAAAAATTTGGTAGCGTCACAGAATATTTGATTATGTATAATCTTAGATTACATGTTTCTAGGAATTCAAGAATAGTTGTTCTGTTTTGTATCAGAGTTATCTTTCCGTGGTAGATCAGAAGAAGGCAAATGATATATTTTTCTTGTCTAAATTTGCATCCATTTGGCTAATAATGCCTATCAAATGGGAGAGGAAATTTTTCTGTGTTACGATTACAATCGGTTGATAAGGAGCATTTATGGATATTCAAAAGTTTTCACACTATGTCGCGGTTTTTAATATTGCAATCATTGTCTTAACAGTCTTAGACAATAAGAAGCATATATTAGGTAAGTCCTATTATGGTTACCTATTAGAATCACATCGTTCCATATTTAGAATCAAGTTGTCACTACTGGTATCTATCATTGCCATTTTAAACATCATTATGGCATGGCTACCAATGACAAGTGCATCTAATCCTATTTATCATATCTTTATAGGTATCACTCTGGTCTTTTCTTTACTTTATGCCTACTCATACATTATAAGAGGCTTTAAGAATATAAAGATCAGAATCTACAAGCAGATGTTTTTAGGACTTTATGAAACCTCTAAAGCTGTGCCAACAAGAAAATCTGATTTAGCCACATGTATGCCAAATGGTCATAAATCAGATAAAGACATACCACTAGATACAATATTTTATTTCAATGAATACAACGAAGAGACAAAAGAGGCCTTTGATCAGATATTTGGTCCTAAGTCTTTCCTATATGATAAAAAGTCAAAACTATGGATTAAGATCAACGGCTATGAGCCTATAGACTATAGGACTCAGACCGGTCTTAATGCCATCAGCTATGAATGCTTTGATTTTATAGACAAGGTAGATAGTAAAGCCACATGGCTGTTACACCTACTGACCATATTTAACAAGGACTATTCAAAAGACCATGGTGACTATAAGATTAACAATCTTATAAGAATCATTGACTTTATAGTCAGTCATGAAGATGCTGAGCTTTACAGCTCAAGCATGTTAGAGGTTATTTCTAAATATGCTATAAGTGCCATACAGGTAAAACCAAAAGCATCCATGAGAGAATACAGAGATTTTAAAGAGTCTTATATGATCAAAAGACTCTATGAATACATCTTCAAATGCATAGATAAGAAGACCGATTTATTAGTAGAAGATATAGGCCTTAGTATCTATAGAAAGCTCTATAGGAATAAGACTTATATTGGTTATGCAAACTTAGATGTAAAAAAGATTATAAGTAAGTTAGAAGAAAAGACAGAATCAGCAAAAACATATTTAGAAATAATGACCTATGAGGTTAAATAAGAAATACTGTGGCTAAATTTACCGCCATATGTCTAAATATGTATCATGTATGACGTAAGTTTACAAATCATATATGATTTTCTTGTACGAATTTTGGAGGTATAGATGGACATATTAATAGTTTCTGAAAAACTAGATACTGAAAGAATTATAAAATGTGGCTTTAGTGATGTAGATTTTGAACTCAGCATTGATTCTCTTCATGAAGAGAACTACAAATCCTTTACAAAAAATCATGATTACGGCTTAGCCATCATAAACGACAAATATTTTACTAACTTTAGCTATAACTTAAGAGCCTTTGTTTTCAGTATGTTACTGAAGAACTCTATACCAACACTCGTACTGTTAGAAGACAAAAGCAGAGTAGACTTATTCTCTGGTACTAACCTAGTAGATTACTTCTACTATCCTATAGATTGGCAGCGTGTTCAGTTAAGACTGAACCTGCAAGCAAAGACGCCAAGACATGTTATAGACGAGAAAACAAACGCTGTACCAGATAAGTTTGTTGTAAAGATAAAAAATGAAGTTATCCTAAAAGATTATGATGAAATCATCTTCTTTGAAAAGGATGCAAAGAAACTTTTTGTACACTTAGAAGACGATGTACTAACAGTACAAGAGTCTATAAAAGTACTAATGACTAGAGTACCAGATAACTTTGTAAGAGTACATAACTCATATGTCGTCAATACAAAGTACATCTCAAAGATAACAGAAGTAGGCAACAGATCATACCATATTCAATTTGAAAACTATGACAAAGTTGCATTAATGAGCAGATACAGATCAGATGCACTGTTAAAAGACCACTACAGACTAACTAAAAACAGTGTGGTAGTAGAAGAAAAGAGTTCGTGATATGTACATTAAAATAAAAAGAGTAATGGATTTTATATTAGCGACAATAGGACTTATTGTTCTATCGCCGCTTTTCTTATTGATTATTTTAGCTATAAAAATAGATTCGCCGGGTCCAATTTTATTTAAGCAAAAAAGAGTAGGTATCAACAAAACGCATTTTCAAATTCTTAAGTTTAGAACAATGAGAATAGATACACCTAAAGATACACCAACGCATCTACTTGATAATCCTGACCAATGGATTACAAGAGTAGGAAAATTCTTAAGGAAAACTAGTCTAGACGAATTACCACAAATCATAAACATAATAAAAGGTGAAATGGCAATAATTGGCCCAAGACCAGCTCTTTGGAATCAATATGATTTAATTGCAGCAAGAGAGAAGTATAAGGCTAATGACATTCTACCAGGCTTAACAGGATGGGCTCAAATAAATGGACGAGATGAACTATCAATTGATGTGAAAGCGAAGTTAGATGGCGTTTATATAGAAAATTTAGGTTTCTTCTTAGATTGGAAATGTTTTTTTGGAACTATTATAAATGTATTGATGAGTGATGGATTAAGAGAAGGGAAGCAAGAATGAAAAGGGTATATTTAACAGTTGATATTGAGGAGTGGTATGACTTAGAGTACATTAAGCAATATGCCTCATGTGACAAGAGCTTTAAAATTATACCTGAAATAATATATTTTCTAGACATGTTAGATCGTTATAAAATTAAGGCTACTTTTTTTGTTTTGGGGGAACATGTCAGAGAAAATGCGGATATATTACGTGATATTTATAATCGCGGACATCAAATTGGAAGTCATGGTCATACTCACGAGCTATTATATAATATTTCTGATGCAGATTTTGTTGAGCAAATTAGACAGTCAAGGGAAGCCATAAATGAGGCAATAGGATCAAATATTGTTCATGGATACAGAGCACCTTGTTTTTCTGCTGATAGAGAAAAAATAGATTTGTTAAAAAAAAATGGTTACAAGTTCGATTCGAGTCTGATTTCGTTTGAAGAACATCCATTATACAATACTATGGATTTATCAGATTTTGAGAAAATTTCAGATTTGAAATACTTAAATGATAGTTTTTTAGAAGTAGAGATTCCTACAATAAAAATTTGGAAGTTCAATATTCCGATTTCAGGAGGTGGATATCTTAGACTGTTTCCTAAACCCATTATATTTTATTTATTAAATAAGTTTTTGAAAAAAAACAATGAGTTTCTTCTATACTTGCATCCATTTGAGTTGTCTAATATAAAAATACCGTTACCTAAGGATATTAGTAAAATAGACAAATTCAGATTAGAAGTTGGTAGAAAAAGAAATCTAAAGAAAGTTGAAGAAATTATTAAGTTTTTTTATGAGAGGGATTTTGACTTTCAATTGCTAACTTATGAACCGGAGGATAAATAATGGAAACTATTCTTGTAACTGGGGTAGATGGATATATTGGAAGTGAGTTAGTAAAAAAACTGCTTAATTTAAATTATTTTGTGATAGGTGTTTCTAGACAGTTAAGGTCTAGTTTTGATAACAAAAACTATGCACAAATGCAAGTTGATCTTTCTAATTGTATAGAACTTGAGAGTGCACTTAGTAAATTAAGTATTGATTGTATTATACATTTAGCAGGATTGCCGTATAAAAAGAACGGTAGAGTTTATTCTTGGTCGGAACATTATCGAATCAATTATCTCGCTAGTAAAACATTAGTTGATTATGCAAATAAGATTCAATGCAAATTCTGTTATTCAAGTAGTGTGGATGTTTATGGTGATATCGATTGTAGTGTAGCTGATACAGAAATAGAAGTGAAACCTATTTCCTCGTACGGCATATCAAAATATATGACCGAAAATTATATAAGGGATACACTAATAAATTCCAGATATATGATTGCTAGATTATCACCTGTCTATTCCAGTCAAAATACCCTAGATATCAATAAAAGAATATATCTCAAATATCCTCGAATCGGATATATTTCAAACAAAACTGCTCTATTGAGTGTTATTTCTAGAGACAATGTGGTAGATAAGATCATATTTTGGTTAAAAAATGAAGTGAAAAGTGGAATATATAATTTTGTTGACGATGAAACTGTAAAATCAAGAGATTATATTAAAAATGAAAAGTCAAATGGTAGAATGCAATTCGTTGTTTATATTCCGAATAACTTATTAAGAAGTTTCTATAAAATAGTTAAAATTGTAAGGAAAAGAACGCAGCATCCTTTGATGCTGAAATTGGAAGTTATGTCTAAGAAAATGTTGAATGATATTGTCATTGACAATAATTATTCAATTCAAAATAAGAGTAGTTTGTTTGATGTTATTTATGGAGATGAGTAGTATGAAATTCGATTTACATTCGCATAGTAGCTATTCTTATGATGGTTATACTACCTATAACGAATATTTAAATTATGATGGTAACATTGATGTATTAGCTATAACAGACCATAACAACTTTGATTTTCATTATAGATATCAAAAGAGTAATGATGGGAAAGCTTATAGAGTTGGTAAATTGATAATAATACCTGGAGAAGAAATAATGACATGTGATGCAGGTGAAATCGTGGGATTGTTTTTAAAAGAGAGTATAAGTTCAGGGTTAACTTTAAAAAACACTATTCTCCAAATTAAGAGTCAAGGTGGAATAGTATATATTCCACATCCTTTTGATTTATATAGAAGGAAAAGTAGACCAAATATTAAAGCGGTGAAAAAGTTTATCAATGAAGTTGACATTATTGAAATAGAAAATGGAAAGTATTTGACCAGGTTTGAAAGTTTGATTGCAAGAAGATTTGCGACATCAAATAAAAAGATGTGCGGAGCCGGAAGTGATGCACATAAAATCAGTGAAGTTGGACAAGTATTTCTTGAGATGAAATATAATGAAGAAGTTATTACTAAGGATGATTTAATTAAGCTGCTTGAACATAAGTACTCAGTACACACAAAAAAAAAAAGTATCATCTTGAGAGTTATTAAGAAATTAAAGAAAATGGTGAATAATGGCACGAATAGCAATTTTAAATAGTGAGTCAAGGAAAGCTCTGGCAATAGTAAGGAACTTGGGAAAAGATGACAATACAATTTTCTGCATTTCAGATAAAGTGATAAATATTTCAGCTTATAGTAAGTATTCAGTCAAAGGTATAAGAATAGATGACTATAATGAAAAAAAGCTAAATAAAGTCTTAAGTGAGAATGAAGTTGAATTTGTCATTCCTTGTGAAGAAGATACTGTTGAGTTGTTGTCAAAATCAATTGTTTTAAAGAAAAAGTTTACTTGCATTGTTCCGGAATATGATTCGTTCTCTTTTTGTGTTGATAAAAGTAAAACAATAGAACTTGCCAGAAAACTTAAAATTAGAATCCCCGAAAGTTATTATCCAGATAATGAAGAGAATATGGACATGTTTGTTAAGAAGTTATCTGATTCTGAATTTCCAATTTTACTTAAGCCAATTAGAAGTTCTGGATCAAGAGGAATAAAAATATGTAATAATTACAGTGATTACAATAATGTAAAATTGGAATTTTTAAGTAAATATGGGCTTCCGTTAATTCAAGAGTATATACCACATGGTGGAGATGCAATAGGAGTTTCATTCGGATATTATCATGGTAAAGCTCAATTCAGAGTTGCTCATAAAAGAATTCGTGAGTTTCCTGTTTCAGGTGGACCAAGTAGTTTGTGCGAGTCAATAAATAATAAGAAAGCTGAAAAATTGGCTCAGTCACTGTTAGATGAATTAGAGTGGAATGGCTTGGCAATGGTAGAGTTTATGACAGATCCTCGTAATGATGAACTAGTTCTTATGGAGATAAATCCCAGGGCGTGGGGGTCTATAAGGTTATTAGAAATATCAGGGATTAGCCTAACGGATTGTCTAATAAATCCATATATCAATAACAAGGCAACGAGTGAGATAAAAATTGCAAGGGGGAATGTTAAGCTAAGGTGGTATCTTCCTGCTGATGTTTTAAGTATTATGTTTGGTAATGGTACATTTATGGATAAAACAAAAAGAATAATTATGCCAATACGAGGAGAAATTGGATATATGATATATGAAAAGGGAGATTATTTGCCATTACTATTTTACCTATTCGACATTGTAGTTAAACTATTCAATTTTAAGAAAGTCAGACAACTGATTTGGAGGTGATAGTATTATGAAAAAAAATAAATTGTTACTTGTCTCGTCTTCGGGGGGGCATTTTGAGCAGTTAAGAATGATAAAACCTTTATTGACAGAATATGAAGGTGTTGTAGTAACAGAAAAAACAAAGATAAATAATGAAGCAGACTACTACTTGATTCAAAATGGCCACAAGGAAAGATTTTTCTTTACAAAAATGTTGTTAAACACTGTAAAAGCTTTTGGAATAATGCTAAAAGAGAAACCTAATGTAATTATCAGTACAGGAACAAGTATCATATTTCCATTCGTATTATGGGCAAAATTAAAAAAGTGCAAGATTATATATATAGAAACTTTTGCAAGAATTCATGACTGTACTCGAACAGGGAAAGTTATGTACAAGTATGCAGACTTGTTTATTGTACAGTGGGAATCTTTATTAGATTTTTACCCAAATGCAGTATATGGAGGTAGTATTTATTGATATTTATATGTTTAGGAACTCAAATTTTTCAGTTCAATAGATTACTTATTGAAGTAGACAAACTAATAGAAGAAGGTGTAATTAATGAAAAAGTTTTTGCCCAAGTAGGAAAATCTGATTATACTCCCATAAATTATGATTATGTAGATTATTTAGATCCTGATGAGTATAGTTTGAGGGTGGAAGAATCAGATTTAGTTATTACTCATGGTGGAACTGGGGCTATAGTTACTGCTCTGAAGGCAAATAAAAAAGTCATAGCTCTTCCAAGATTGTCAAAATATGAAGAACACTCAGATGATCATCAAACACAAATAGTTGAATACTTCTCGAATAAAAATTTTATTCTTTCAGTAAACGAGGTATCTGAATTAGTGCATGCTATTAAGAAGATGAGTTGCGATTTTGAATGTAAGCAATTTGCAGGTACAGGTCGCATTCTAAGAATTATCAAGGATTATATAGGAGACTAGAAATCAATTGAAAAAACAAACAAACAATTCATGTGATTTAGTACTTTTAAGACTCATTGCACTGTCGTTAGTAGGAATTTGTATTCATCCAAGTTATATAACATTAGGGGCATATTTACTTTTAAGTTTTATTGTTATAGTGATGAATCCTACATTAGGTTACTGCATATGGATTATGTCATATTCCTTTTATTATACATTAGGAGATGTACTGAATTTTCAACCCCATTATATTTTTTTTGGATTAATGTTTTTTTCAATGCTAATGCAACTGTTTAGAGATAAATTGAATAAATTATCTAGTGGTTTGATTATGTTCTTTTTAAGCTTTATTGTAATTGCAGCAATTTCAACATTAACTTCCCGTGATATTAGTTACAGTATAGCCCCACTTATGTTAGTAATACAGATTGCAGTACTCTTTATATTAGTTGAGAGTACCTTAAAAAGTGACAAGAAAATATTTAGACTATTTAATTACAGTATGCTATTAGCAGTAATCGCAACATTTGTAGTATTGCTAATTAATGGAGATATTCTAGGTGCAGGTCGAATCGGAATTGGTGGAAATGTAAAAAAAGTTGCAAATATAGTGACCCCCACGATTCTTATACTTACTCTTCAAATGTATGACAAGAAAAGTATGTATTATCCAGAAAAATATTCATTACCTAAACTCGGTGTCTTTCTGATATCCAGCATACTATTGCTTATATTTACTGTTTCTCGAGGACCTATCTTAGCGATTGCTATATCGATAATTTTTGTATTGCTTATACATAGAAATAGAATTTTTAATAAAAAGGATTACATAAAATTCGTCATTGTAATTGCATTATTTATTTTAGTAATAGCATTATTATTACCATTTATCAACAGTAGTATAACTAATAATGAATTGGAGAGGCTATATAAAGATAAATGGTCTGAAAATCCAAGATGGGATATTTGGCTGGGGGCATTAAGCGAACTTGAAGGAAGTGAGTTCTTATGGGGGGCAGGCTTGGGACTGTATCAAACTCTTGAATTGATATCTGGACACAATTATTATGCTCACTCAGTTTATTTTGATACTCTCGTTACAGCTGGTAGTATTGAATTATTGTTATTAATTAGTTTTTTAGGTTATCATTTTCGTTTAATCATAAAGAACAAAAACTTATATGGAACAGGTATCTTGACATTAATAATTGTGACTTATTCTACACACGGTAGTATGACTGGGTCACAGGAGTTTTGGGTTATGTGTGCCTGTGTAGTTGCTTCAAATCAAATAGACTGGAAAGAATAAGGAAAGAAATAATGAAAATATTATTATTATCGAATATGTATCCCAGTGAAAAACATCCCTATTATGGAACGTTTGTAAAGACAAGTGAGGATATCTTGCTAGATGAGAAACATGATGTAAAAAAAATTGTAATGACAAAAACTAATAATAGTGTGATAAGAAGAATTAAATATTTATTGTATTATGCACATATTATATTATATTTGCTTGTTGTTACAGATAGAATTGTTTACATTCATTATGCATCACATAGTGCAATTCCATTGAACATGATAAGCAAGATGAGGCGAAAGCAAAAAATTATCGTAAATCTTCATGGAAGTGATGTTATGCCTGAAAATAAAGGGCAGAAAAAGTTGCAAAAACACGTAAGAAAATTGCTTAATAATGCATTTCAAGTCGTTGTTCCTTCTATGTATTATAGGGAACTAGTCATATATAGATATAATCTTGATTCCGAAATAGTTAACGTGTTTCCTTCGGGAGGGATTAATCCTTCAGTTTTTAATTGTGATATTGATAGAAATATATGTTGTGATGTTTTACAGCTGGATAAGGAAAAAATATATATAGGTTATGTTGGAAGAATTGATTATCAAAAAGGATGGGACATATTTTTAGAGGCAATAAGTTTGCTAGATAAAGAAAAATATGGTGATTTAATAAGATTTGTTGTAGTTGGATCGGGTAAAGAAAATGATTTTTTTAATGAAAAAGTAAAAAAGTACAATTTAGAAAAGGTCATTACTAAGTATGACATGTTACCTCAACAGCAATTACGCGATGTGTATACTGCTATTGATGTATTATGCTTTCCTACAATGAGAGAAAGTGAAAGTCTTGGTCTTGTTGGATTAGAAGCGATGGCTTGTGGGACACCTGTAATTGGAACTAACAACTATGGACTAAAAGATTATTTAGTGGACAATGTGAATGGTTTTTCATTTGAGTTGGGAAATGCAAAGTCACTAGCTGATTGTATTGATAAGTTTCTCTCATTAGATTCGGACGACTTGTATTTCATGCGTGAAAATTCTATAAAAACTGCTGAAAGATATGAAATCAAGAATATTTCAAATTCTTTAACGATTTTATTTGAGGAAGTGGGTAAAGGAAGTGATATTTAATTTAACTGGAATTCCTGGATCAGGGAAAAGTTGTTTGGTTAATTCTACGATAGAGATGCTAAAAAGTGATAGTTCTATAGTTTATGAAGTGATTACAAGAGAAGATATAAGAATGTTGAGGAAAAAGCAAAAATTGAATAGAAAGATTCTTGAAATGCCAAAATATATAATCCAATTATTTCATCCTCATTTTATTCGATTAATTTTTTTACTATTAAGTAAAGAATATTCATTTATAGGCAACTTGAAAAGAATTTACTATTTTTATGATTGTATTATTAACGACTTATATCTTACACAGATGGGAGGGATTCAAGATAAGTCTATTGTTGTGTTAATGGATGAAAGTATACTACATTTGGCCACTTTATTTACAAGAGACAGGATGATAGATTATGTTAATGAACTAATGAGAAATAAGTCTTATTCTATTAATTCAAATTCTGTAGTAAATGTCTTTTTAGAATGTTCAACTTCAGTAGCTTTTGAAAGGATTAATAATAGACAATCAGGCTGGCCAAGTTTAACAGAAAACTGGGATGAAAAGAACAAGATGAAATATCTCGATGACTTTAAAGATTCTATTGACTTCATGGGAGATATTCTTGCAAGTAAAAACTGCAATAGAATACTTCGTGTAAATACCGAAATGAAAGACGGAGCTGCAGAGAAAATGCACTCAGAGATTGTGAAAGGTGATGTAGAAAAATGAGAAAAACCACATTTTGGGTAATGGTTTTAATAACTGTCAGTAAAATGACTGGTTTGATTAGGGAGATAACATTATCGTATTTTTACGGAGCTTCATATATCTCGGATTCGTTTCTAATTGCACTAACTATTCCTTTAGTCATATTTTCATTTATAGGTGAAGGGGTTTCCACTGCATACATTCCAACATTCTCTAATATTGAGACGAAATCAGGTAAAAGTCAGGCTTTAAAGTTTACAAATGATTTAGTTGGTCTTTTAATTCTATTTTCTTTGATAGTTATTCTAGTTAGTATTTTTTTTACAGATATTCTTGTTAGGGCATTTGCAATAGGATTTGAAGGAGAAACTCTTGATTTAGCTGTAAGACTAACAAAGATAACCTTAATCGGGATGATCTTTTTTGGACCAATATCTGTTTATAGAAGTTATCTAAGATATATTGGTAATTATACAATTCCATCATTATTAGGATTACCAATGAACTTTTTCATCATTATAGGAATTATAGTTAGTTCAAAAGGTAATTTAAGTTTACTTGGATTTAGTGTCGTTTTAGCATCCATAGCACAATTAGTTTTGCTAACGATATATGCGAAAAAGCACGAGTTTGCATTTAAGTTCAAGTATTTCCAATCTAAGACAGAGCTAAAAGAAATGCTTGTTTTGATGGTTCCAGTTATTATAAGTGTAGCTGTTAACGACATAAATGTACTAGTTGATAAATCTATCGCCTCATCGTTGGTAGTTGGAGGGATTAGCTCATTAAATTATGCTAGCAAATTAAATCAGTTCATTCAGAGTGTTTTTGTCTTGTCAATTGTTACAGTAATATATCCAAATATTTCGAAAGCAGCGAGTAATGAAAGTCTAGATAAACTGAGAATGATTGTTAAAGATGCACTGAGTTTAATATTTTTTTTGTTAGTACCTTTAACAATTGGTGGTATGCTAATGAGCGATCTAATTGTAGAAGTTGTTTTCTTCAGAGGAAATTTCAATGAATTTGCATTAGACATGACATCTTGGGCATTATTTTTTTATACTTTAGGTACATTGAGCTATGCTTTGAGACAGATCTTCACAAGAGTGTTTGTAGCAATGCATGATTCTAAAACACCAATGATAAATGGTATTATTTCTGTCATATTAAATATTGTTCTTAATTTCGTTTTATCGCATTTTCTAGGATTAAGTGGCCTTGCTTTAGCAACAAGTATATCAGCATTTGTTTGTGCGGTTTTGCTGTTTATACAGTTAAACGATAAAGTTAGTAATATAGTTACAAAAAAGTTTAAAAATATGATATGTAAAGTAATTATTTGCTCTAGTGTTATGGGAATTGTAACAGCTGTAATAAAACGTATACTAATGAGCAGTTTTAGCTCAGAAATCACTTTAATCATTTCGGTTATAGTAGGATGCATCGTTTATTTTAGTCTTTCATACATGTTGAAGGTAGAAGAACTTATGAAGTTGAGAAATTATGTTACAAAAAGGATTAAAGTTAGAAAATTATGAAAGTGAAAGTTATTATTATTAGAACTATATATAAAGTAGTCAAAATTTTTGAGAATATTTTCTTGTTTTTGAAACAAAAGAATAATATTTACTCTGTGAATCAAAAAAATGTGAATGCGCCTTCGTATATAAGCCATGAGTGTAAGTTACGTTATCCTGGCAATATATACATTGGTCAAAATTCATATATTAATGGTGGATTTATTCAAGCTTCTCCGAGTTCAAAAATTGTAATAGGTGATAATTGTTTAATATCTTATAATGTACATTTACGTACGGAGAGCCATCAATACATAAATAAATTTATTCTGATTAATGAACAGGGACATACTGAGGGAGATATAATAATTGGGGATGATGTTTGGATTGGATATGGCGCACAAATTATGAATGGAGTAAATATTGGAAGAGGAGCTGTTATTGCTGCTGGAAGTGTTGTTACAAAAAATGTTGAAGAATACTCTGTAGTAGGAGGAGTACCTGCGAAAAAGATAAAAGAAAGGGTGAAAGTGTAATGAACTATGTATTAAAGAACCAGATTCTCAGACTTAGATGTGCATTGATTCCCTCTGCAAGAGGACGTACTAAATGGATACGTAAGAATAATTTTTTTTCCTATATAGGCGATAATGTACATTTTCAACCAAGAATTTTACCTGCAGACCCAAAGTTTGTCAAAATACATAATAACGTTGCAATTGCTTCGAATGTGTCATTCACAACTCATGATATTATACATAAGGTTTTTAGTAATCTAGGAAACAAGAATTTCCAATCACATGTTGGTTGTATCGAAATTATGGATAACGTATTCATCGGTACTAATGTAACTATCATGCCAAATGTTCGTATTGGCCCAAATGTAATTGTTGCAGCTGGAAGTGTAATTACTAAGGATGTAGGTGAAGGTGTGATTGTAGGAGGTGTGCCAGCTAAAGTGATTGGTACATTTGATGATTTGTATAAAACAAGACTGAAATTTGAGGGATCAGAGTGTAAAAAAAGAGAAGACATTGTAGATGTAGTCTGGAATGATTTTTACAATAAAAGAGATAATTCTAATATTTAGGGCTTTTGAGTGAAAAGTTAAAGAGGTGTGATATGAAAATAACAATTGCGGGTACTGGTTATGTCGGACTATCGAATGCTGTACTATTAGCACAAAATAATGAAGTTGTAGCGCTTGATGTTATCAAAGAAAAAGTAGAGATGATTAATAATAGGAAATCTCCAATAGTAGATGTTGATATAGAAAAATATTTAGCTGAAAAAAAGTTGAACCTAACTGCAACAACAGATACTTTTGAAGCATATCAGGGTGCAGATTATGTTATTATTTCTACACCGACCAATTATGATCCTGAAAAGAATTATTTTAATACGCGAACTGTAGAAGCCGTAATTGCAAATGTGTTAGCAATTAATCCAGATGCTACTATGATTGTAAAATCTACAGTTCCTGTAGGTTATACAGATAAAGTGAAAGAAATGTTTGAAACCGATAATATCATCTTTTCCCCTGAGTTTTTACGTGAAGGGAAAGCGCTATATGATAACCTTTATCCTTCGAGAATTATTGTAGGTGAGGATAGCGAAAGAGCTAGAATATTTGCTGATATGCTTGTACAAGGCGCTGAAAAGGAAAACATTGAGGTATTGTTTACAAACTCGACAGAAGCAGAAGCGGTAAAGCTATTTTCTAACACATATTTAGCAATGAGAGTAGCCTACTTTAATGAGTTAGATACTTATGCTGAAGTAAGAGGATTAGATACTAAGCAGATAATTGAAGGTGTGGGTTTAGACCCAAGAATAGGTAGTCATTATAATAACCCATCATTTGGATATGGTGGTTACTGCCTACCTAAAGATACAAAACAACTTAGAGCCAATTATGCAGATGTACCTAACAATATTATTGGAGCTATTGTGGATGCAAATAGAACGAGAAAAGATCATATTGCTGATCAGATCATTGCTAGACGACCAAAGATAGTAGGTATTCATAGATTAACTATGAAAACAGATTCAGATAATTTTAGAGCTTCCTCTATTCAGGGTGTCATGAAAAGAATAAAAGGCAAAGGTATTGAAGTTGTAGTATATGAACCTACTATTAAAGAGGAAAACTTCTTTAATTCAAGAGTTATTCATGATATAGAGGAATTTAAATCAATATCTGATGTAATCGTAGCTAATAGATTAAGTGATGATATTAAAGATGTAGAAGAAAAGATTTATTCTAGAGATTTATATTGTAGAGACTAGGAGTAATCTATGAGAGTACGTAAAGCAGTTATACCTGCAGCAGGTTTAGGAACTAGGTTTTTACCTGCTACTAAGGCACAACCTAAAGAGATGTTACCTATAGTAGATAAGCCTACTTTACAATACATTATAGAAGAAGCTGTTGCTTCTGGTATTGAAGAGATTTTGATTATTACAGGTCGTAATAAGTCTTCTATAGAGAATCACTTTGATAAGTCTGTTGAATTAGAATTAGATTTAGAGAATAAAGGTAAATCTGAGCTACTGTCTATTGTACGTGATGTTTCTAATATGGTTAACATTCATTATATTAGACAAAAAGAGCCTTTAGGACTTGGGCATGCTATTTCATGTGCCAAGTGTTTTGTAGGTTATGAACCATTTGCAGTAATGCTAGGTGATGATGTAGTATATAATGATTCAGTACCTTGCTTAAAGCAGATGATGGATGTTTATAACTTAACAGGTGGATCTATACTTGGGGTACAAGAAGTTGATTCATCTGATGTTTCTAAATATGGTATTGTTTCAGGTTCTTTAATATCCGATGACTTATATAAGGTAACTACTATGGTAGAAAAACCATCTGCATCAGAAGCACCTTCTAATGTAGCAGTTTTAGGTCGATATATATTATCTCCTAAGGTGTTTTCTGTATTAGAAAACACATCTCCTGGTAAAGGAGGAGAGATCCAACTAACAGATGCTCTTAAAAAAATGGCTGATAGAGAAGATGTCTTTGCCTATAACTTTAAAGGTAGAAGATACGATGTTGGTGATAAACAAGGATTTATTGAAGCTACTATCGAATATGCTCTAAGAAGAGATGAGCTAAAAGATGGTGTATTAGATTACTTAAAGGATATTGTAAATAGATATGAGTAAACGATTTAATTTAGCCATGACTGTGTCATGGCTATTAGTCATAGGATGGATGATTTTAATATTTTTACTTTCAGCTCAAGTAGCTGATCAGTCTAATGAGCTTAGTACTGGTATTACTGAGAAGCTTTTTGTTTTAGTAGGCAAAGTCTTTAAAGATCTATCCTTAAAGACCTTTAACCATTATATTAGAAAGACTGCTCACTTTACCATTTATCTGGTGCTGGGTCTTCTTTTAATGCATGCATTTAAAGTGAGTCATGCTACAAGACGTGGTGGTGTATTTCTTACATTTGTTAGTGGTATGGTTTATGCTGTTTCTGATGAGTTTCACCAATCTTTCGTACCTGGTAGAGGGCCTAGTTTTTTTGATGTCATAATTGATACATCTGGCGTTATAGTAGGGATATTAGTTTTTCTATTGTTATGTTGGAAAAATATAAGATCATATACTAATGATTTTTAGTTTGGAGGTAGGATATGAAAAATAATTGGTTTTCAATAATTTTAGGACTTTTAGTCATTAGTGGTGGTCTTGTTATATTTACTTGGTTAGATAGCCCTGAAAGTAGATCTTTAGAAGCTCATATTAAGCAATCAAGTAGCAGTTATGCTAATAGAGTAAGAATGTATGGAGGTATTAATGGTATAGGTGCATTGGATCTTACTATGGTTGCAAAAGAGCTAGGTGGTGAGTATGAGGATATACTTTTATTTGTGTTTGATAAGGAAACAAAAGAAGAAACACTTAATCACATTTCAGGCGATAAAATACAAAAAATAAATGCCATGAAATCTGTCATTAAAGACAGTGGTAATTTGTTATCATACGAAGTTGATTTTGATAATAAAAAGAAAATTGAATTGAAAGTTGGACAAGAATTAGCAATCAAAATTAATAAATCTCATAAGTTAATTGATGAAACAACCTTGTTATTTTCTTCATCAAGTGACAAAGATGTTTTTAAGATGAATGAAGATGATTTTCTAACTGGTTATATTGTCATAAAAGGCGTGGCTAAAGGAAAGGCAAAGCTGAATACTCTTATTATCAATGTGGGTGGTTCAAAGGTAGAGGAAGTTGAAATTCTTGTGAAATGATGGATTCAAATGGTTTTACTCTTTTCACTAATGATGATGAACCTAAAAAGGTTGTTATGTGGTTTGATTTTATTGGGTTGTGATAGAAGGAGTTTTCTGCATACAAAGTTGCGAGTAGTGTTTAAGAAATATGAATTCATTTATCAGCATAAAATCTATATATGCTTTACTTTTGAATGTTTGATAGGTATGAATGTTGTTAAGAAGATATGTAAGTACTTAGGGGAATGATGATGAGAAAAATTATAATTGGAATTATAGTTACGCTGACAACACTGTGTTTATCATGTGGCATGGATGGGGATGATCAAATAGGCGTAGAAAAAGATGCTGGAATAGTGGGAAATGACAATTTAGTAGTGGCGCAAGATCTTTTGAGTACAGATGTAAACACATTTAATGATACGATAAGTGAAGATGAAATGGTTTCAGACCTTCAGCATGAAAATCCATTAGAAGAGAAGTTACAAGAAAGAATCAATCTTATTTTAGAATCCTTGCAACTTATTGAAGATGGTGTTACTGAAGAAGTCTATGAGTATGATGGGAAAACATACTATAAGTATGGTGGTGAGTATGACACATATGATAAGTTTATGGACTACTTTGGTAGAGCCATATATGAGCCGCGTTTAGAGCTTTGGTACAGAATTGCTATTAATTCAGGATATATAATTGAAGTTGATGAAAAATTATATAAGCTGCCATGTCCAGAGTATGTATTTAAAGATACTGAATTTACCATTGAGTCAATTCATCCATACTCTGATACTATTGGTGTTTATACAAATTCAGATCTTATGTTCTATAGTAAGTTAGAGTTATTTTCCTATAAAGGTCAGTGGTATACCAACACTAGAACAATGCCAAAAATCTCTACATCTGATATATATCATCAAACTGAACACATAGAGTACGCCTACGAGTTTGATACTTCCATGGTCATAGAAAGATTTAAGAAGGATTTTGAAATCTTAAATGGTTTAAGAAATAATCAATATCTAGGAAAAAGAGTTGAAATTGATGATATGAAGTATATCCGAATGAAGGTTAGTCCAGATCATGACAACATGACTTTTGAAGAGTTTTGCATCCTGTTAGATGAGCGCGCGACTAAGACAGATAAACTTCAATTTTTTTCTTACATGTTAGATGAAAACTGGATAATTTATGAGGATGAGTTGTATGGTGAACCAAGATATGAATCACCTGAAAATAATCCCTTGATAGAAAATATAATAGGCATAGAGTTTCCTTCACCCGAGCAAAATTACATACATATATCATTGATATTTGAGGATTTCGAAGTTGATGGCATTCAGGTTTTTGATGATGTGAGCTATTATGTTATAAAGCTTGATGAGGAAGAATACAAATCACTTTGGTATTATTATTATACTCAATAAGATTGATGATGTAATGGTATGATTAATACCTCTAGTGTTAGAGAAAGTATTTTACTATTTATGTAGGTGTTTTGGTAAAAAGTTTGCCTTTTGAACTTGTTTTACTAGTTGATATTTTACATGTTCAGTAATTCTTAATTAATTCTGGTTAATTGGATGTATTGTGCTAGACTGCGAATACCAAAGATCTAACATAAGAGATTCATTGATAATTCAGATTTATTTAGAAGGCACCTCATTTTTTATAGATTTTGAATAATAAAGAAGTGATGTTCGCAGTACAGTAATATTTTATGGTAAACTAATATTAGTAAGTTTTATATGAACTTTTCAAAGTCTTTAGTTAAGAAATGAATCTTAATGATATTAATTGATTGGCCCTATATTCTAAGCAAGGTTGTTGATGATGGTTGAGATGGAGTTAGTCTATTTTTAGATTGCATGCTTTATTGTAGTTCTAATGAGAGTTATGTACTTTTCAATGAGAGTTTGATTTTATTTTCTTTTTTAGTAGATCGTTAGGTAAAGAAACTCTTGGCATTTAAGGGACATTTCATAGACAATTTCGGAAGTTGCGCCATTTTTAGTAGCCATATTTATATATAATATCATGTAAGATTAAGTCGTTATTATTAAACTGTTTTTTGGATAGGAGGGTATATGTTTTCAACAGTAATATCAATAGTATCAGTAACTATAGCAATCTTTTCACTGGGGGTATCACTTTATATTTACAGGCTATCCCAAAATGATACCTCTTATTTGGACATTGATAATCAGTATTGTGATTTATTAAAATTAGGGTTAGATACACCTGATTTGAGAAACTACAGTATGACATCTAACTTTTATAAATGCTCAGATGAAGATGAGTATAAGAAAAAATATGAGATATATGCTTTTATGTGTTGGAATCTTGTGGAGACAATTTATGATCAGCAGAAGGACAAGAAAGGTAGATTTAAGTTATCTGAGACTTGGATTCCAGTGATGTTTGAGGAAAACAGGTTGCATTACTCTTGGTTTAAACATAATATAAGATTGTTTAAGAAAGACTTCCAAGAATTTGTCATTGGTTCATTGAATGATATCAATATATTAGAAGGTAGTATCAATGATCTAAAGATGCTTTATGCAAATTTTGAAAGAGATTTTCCACAAAATGAAAGAAAAAGCATAGAACATCTAGAGATGTTAATGCTTAAAAATAAGTACAAGTTGTTACTAGCAAAACATAAAATTTTTGAAGAAATTGTAGGTTATGCTTTGGTATTTGATGGAAGTGATTCAAATGCATTATGGTTGGACTACATGGCAATTGAGGATAAATATCAAGATGCTGGATACGGTACTCTTTTATTTAACAAAATAATTGACAAAGAAGGTCAAAATAAGTTAGGTATGTTTATGGAGGTTGAAATAGATGAGGGAAAAGCAGAACAAAAAAGAAGAATTAAATTTTATGAACGATTAGGTGCAAAAAAATTAAATCTTACCTATAATTTGCCAACACCAGAAGGGCAACTACCCATGAATCTGTTTTACAAGCCAATTAATAATAATCAACTATTACCTGGGGATGTAACTAAGAAAATTATTTCTGAATCTTTTAATTACATCCATACTGATATTCATCATAGGGACAATGTTTTTAAGACTTTTATACATACGATAAGTGATGAATATTTAGGTGCATGATTATAATAATTATGAGAAAGCAGTAGTGATTTGGTTTATTCATATAGTGACAATGCCAGCTGAATGTAAAATCAGCTGGCTTATTTTATTCAAACTCTACTAATTTGACCATAAGTATGTCCTATGCTATTTCTTATGAGTTTCATCAAAGTTTATGCCTAGCAGAGGACTAGATCATATTAATATATTTTTGTTTCATCTTGTGCAATTGTGTGGTTTATGTATTGCTGTTGGGAAGAAATAGTAATATTTCTTTAATTGTAAATATAGCTCTTAGTCAAGGCTGGGAAATTTGTTATAATATAATTATAAATAAATTATTATCAACTGCGATATATAGTTAGGAGAGATCCCTACATAAGGAATTAACTAATTGTAGCTCAGTATAGCTGATATATGCTTGATTCGTCTGGTGTGATTGTTATCTTATTATTTATATGGGCGTTTTGGACAAGAAAGAGATGGAGAGTGTATGATAAATATTCATTTGAACAAGGAAATGGAAGATTACATAGTAGAAAGACATCTATTGTATTGTTTAGGTGAACCTAGGAGAAAATTTTACAAATATTACAGTGGTTTGAATGCGACTTCTAAAGAACATGCGATTATGAAAATTCTAAAAGAACATTTAGTGACTATTTTTATTGGTTCTGTTGATGATATAGAAACGATCATGAAGTATGAGCGTACCGAAAAACCAATCATTTCTAAACTGGGTAAGTTAAGTGATAAAGAACTGGCTCAGTTCTTTAGACAACAAAAAAATATTTTTAATTATGACAGTTTCTCTTCTTCCTATAAGAACAAACCTACAATATTCAATGACTTATTGGATAATAGCAGATTTAGGATCATTATAAATGGTAAGAAAAAGAGAAACCTAACATTAGACCATTTGGATAATCTTAAACATCATTTTGATTTAAAGACTCTTCTCTATAATAAGCTTTGTGACCAAAATGGAATTACTAGGCTCAAGATAATTAATGACATGAATCAATTGTGTAATCCTATCTTTAAGAAGTATAATTCTTTACTAACAGGTGGCGTTAAAGTATCCATAACAGACTTTCATGTTAAATTGATTAAAGCACTAGATCAAATTCTTGAAGCTTATAAATGGGGACCTTATGATTACATTGAAGCATTAGAGATTATAACATGTCCTTACTGTAATAGGCAATATCTTACCTTCTTTGATAAATTTAGAGCAAGAAGAAAACCAGATTTAGATCATTTTTATAGTAAATCGGACTTCCCTTTTTTAGGCATTTCCATATTTAACTTGGTACCATGTTGTAAAGTCTGTAATCAAAGCTTTAAAGGTAGTAAAAAGTTCATAAAAACAAAAAAATATGAGAGGAGTCCTTATAGGCATGAGATTATTCTAAATTCATTGAATAATCTTTCCTCATCAAATGTGATATATCCATGTATTTATCCTATCGCTAGGCATAGTCGTCTTCCAGATGATTTACAGATATTTAAGCTAAAATATGATATTAGTGGCAGTCTTGTGATTGGACTGAACTTTGCTGATATCATAAGAAGTACACATGATTTGCTTTATAACTTAGGTGTGTTCCATATCGAGGATGTTTATCAAATTCATAATAATTATGGTCGAGATTTGTTTGATAATATTTCTATGTATACTGACGATTATATAGCTGATACTGTGAAATTGCTGCAAAGCAACCATATGACTGTTCCATCTAAAAAAGATTTGTATAAGTTTCTTATGGGAAATCAGTACTTTTCACATGAGTTTTCGGATCAAGTCTTAAGTCAGTTAACCAGAGATGTTACAAGACAATTTATACCTAAGTATTTCTAGTGTATAAATTAATGAAGTAGAAGACTGATTATTGAAAAGAGGATTAAATGAAGTTAATATATTGTAGAATTATATCAAAAATAATTGAGCAATTTGAAGACGGCCTTGAGTTATTTTTTCCAAGTGAATTCAAGGTTGTCAGTCAAATGAATGATGGCGTAATTGACTTTTCTATTAATAAAAATGATGATTTTATAGAAGATTTTTACTCAAATAAAATAAGTAACATAAGTGCCATATGTGGACCGAATGGCAGTGGCAAAAGTAATAGTGCCAATAATATATTTGATTTACTAACAGAAATGCAAGAATCTGTTCAGTCCTTGTTGATTTTTTCATCGAATGGAAAGATTATTATATACTTTCAAAATAGGAACTTGAATGATGTCAGTAATAAGTTTAGATTCTTGTTAGATAATGAAGTTGTTGGTGAGATTCCTGTAGATAAATATGAATCACTCTTGTTAGAGTTAAACGGGGACATTTTGCAATTTAAGTCCTTTGGAAAAAAAGATGGTGATATTTATAATACATCCTTAGGCATTGTAAGATACAGTCCAAATTTTGATTACAATTATAGAAGAACTTATCAAAGAGAAACAGACAGTGATATCCCGTTTGTTGCTTTTTCGGACAAATCTATGAATGCTCTTATAAGTGACAACATTCAAAATAGTGTTAAGGAGACCTTTGATCAATATTATATGGATATGTTTGATGGGATCTATGAGATGATAAACTCAGAAAGTTTTGATAGCAATCAAATGTATTTGCCAAACTATATTAGCTTAAAAAACAATCCGGTTGTCGTTACCCGGGTTATTAAGAGATTAGTCGCTGCACGTCGTTCAGGTGATTATACGCAAGTAGCGAATAGTAAAATAGATTCTGTAATTTTGATGATGGATACTCTATTTTTCAAGGTCTTATTTCTAATCTATGATCAGGCTTGTGAGGATACTTCTTTTTTTGATGCATTAGATGAGTTTTCAATAGATGATTATATTCAACTAGGAAGGAATGTGACATTATGGAAGAACTTGTTTTTAAGATATCTTGAAAATTTAGACTCGAACTATAAGCCATTAGTATATAAGATATTAGATAAAATAAATGATAACCACTTTTATAAAGAAACTTTAGATACCGGTTTTGATCTTAAGAATCCAGTGCATAAAGAGTTATTTTATGAGCTGAAAGCATTAATGAAAGATGCTTCTGTTATGTACGAACTATTTAATATTTCTACTGGATTTGAAATGAAATGGCGTTTGTATTCAAATATTTATGCTGGATATAATGAGGTTTTAAAAGCAAATGCTTCGTTAACAGATATTTTGATTATTTTAGATGAACCTGAGACATGTTTTCATCCTGTTTGGAAACAGACTTTTATTACTGAACTGATTGATTTTACTGATTTTTTGATTGGTGATAAAAAAATAAAAGTACAATATTTAATCTGTAGTAATGATCCAGTTACAATAAGTGATGTTAGAGGTGATCAGTGTAATTTTTTACAGGTGAAAAAGAAAGATTCTCAGTCTTCATACCCACCATATAGAATTAGCCGGTTTGATCGAGATCAGCAGAATACTTTTGGTGCGAATATTTATGATTTGTATAAGAATAATTATTTCATTCAAGGTGAACATGAAAAGTTCAATTCTAAAGGTGCATTTACTGCAAAGTACCTTAGCGATTTAGCAGAAGAACTCAATGTTTTAAAACAAGAAATACAAAATAGTAGTTATGAGATAGTTATTAATAAAGTTCATTTACTGGAGAAACGTGTTGCAGTAATTGGAGATAAGATTATCAAAAAAGTTTATAGTGATTTAATCAATGAGATTAAGATTATTAATGAATACTTGAATAGAGATCTTGATCAGTAGGGCTTACTAAACAGAAATCAGTAAGCTTTTCTATGTTTATATAATGACTTTATGAATGGTTAAACTTTAATGAGAGAAAGAATTGGATTTAATCAAAAAAAGTATCTGAAAATAATTTTAGATTATTTACGTTTTTTTTGATATATGGTTATATGGTAATTATTGAAGTATTCATGCGATCATTGAATAAGTGGTTCCTTGCATATTAGTTACAGAATGACTGCAAAGAAAGGTTGGGTAATTGACTATATAGCACCATCTTCAAACATTAATTACTCCGAGTTTCCTGAATATATTCTTGATAGATTCGTAAAAGTAAGTGAAGTTAAGAACTTTATCGTACCGTAAGACACTCATTTGCATTTTGCATTGGGTTAAAATAAAATAAAAGTCATTATATTCCCTTAGCCGGTCAAAAAGAGCTGTATAATAAGTTATCAGATTCTATGATTGAAATCTCTGTAGTAGGAGGAGACTCAAAAGCAGATATAGAAAAAAATCAAGCATTCTTAGAGATGATAGGCTATATTAATCCTTTTGATTTTCTTGAAGATTCATTCCCATAATTTAATAAGAACTCAATACGTTATGAAAATAAAGGTGTAGATATAGATGATAATTCTATAAGAATGGATGAATTTTTTGATGAGTTTAAGTTTAATAAGTAAAAAGAGCATCGGTTTTCCGATGCCTTTTGGTTAGAAGTCAAATTATCTTGTTACTAGAATACGTGATTGTGTTTTTGATAGAGTTTATTATTGAAATTAAAGTCTACGTTTTTTGATATAGCTAGTCTGTAAACCAAGAACATCTCTGGTATGTCGTAATGATTGATGATATTATAAAACTTCTCATCTGTATAGACTTTTTCAATTTCATTAAAAACCATTTCATTAATCATCCAGTCAAAAGCCTTTTGATCTGCAAGCTTTTCTGCAAGTGGTATTTCTTTTAAAACATTGTCTTCAAATGATATAAATGATTTTGATTTGGCACTGTTAAAATCTGTTTTACAATGTGCAAGTTCATGTAGTAAGGCAAAGTACACATCAGCAGGTCTTTTATGTTTTAGAGTGATGTAAATTGCAGGTTTAGTGTCTAATACTTTAAATGCTCCTCTTATTTTACTCCCAGGTAAATCTTCAATGATACTTAAGAAGATCCCGTTATCATTGAAAAGTTTAGTTAGTTCATCTCTATTAAATATACCCCTCTTTGCAAATTGAATGATGTTCTTTACGATTTCATTGATGCTGTTTGGTGTATATTCTTCAATCTCCTGTTTCTTGGTCTCTCTAAAACATTTTTCTAGCCAAATATTGACGAGCTCAGTTTTGTCATGTTTGCTTTTGAATAAAACATTATCCACTTTATTAATAAACGGAGATGATATTCTCAGATAGGCCATAATATCCTTAACGACTTGTAGTTCGTTATCAATATCCTTTAGTATGATGTCTTCATCGTAATCTTCAAGCTGTTTATACTTATATCTCTTGATATATGCCTTATAGGTGTCATTGTGTTTATGAAATGCCTCTTCTATCTTTTTTTCAATATCATAAGTTGACTCAACTTTGACGATTTCTTCAATAGTAAAAGGTGTTATCATCGAAATTTTCTTCATCAGATCAAAACTCAGCTTTCTCTTTTTATTCAGAATCATAGATAGTTGTGAAGGGTTTATATCTAAGTGTTTTGCAAACTCATTATGGGAGATGTTTTCAAATTCTAAGTAATCAATTAAGTAATCAGCAAAATTATACATAAGTTCCATCCTTTCTGTACATAATCTCTTATTTGATATCTTTGTAATGGTCAAAAGAAATATCATAAATAAGAACCTCTTTCTCAAGTTCAAGTTTAGAGTAATCTTTTGTAGTATTAGGTTTAATGATTAAACGTATTTGTTTATTGTCTATTGAAAACTAAAAGCCCGATTTAAGCTGTGCTTGAGCCTTTCGAACTTATACGTCCTTGCGAGATTACTCGTAAATAAACTATTGAAGTTATCTGCATCAATAAGTATTTTAAAGATTTTTTCAATACGTTCCTTATGTTGATTTTGGAGTTTTTTACTTTTTAAGCTTTTTTTATAAGAGCTAGATTTTATAATTTTCACCATAACCTCCATGGTTGTAATTGTATTTTATCATATCTTAACAAAAGTGTTAAGATATATTTGGTGTAGTCTGTTTATAAAGCGATATCATTCATAAAAGAATGGTGAGTTTGATTTTTATATTAAATAAGAGATTAGGAACAAGTAATAGTAACACACCAAATCATTTAGTTGTACAAAAGTAGGAAGGTCAACCTATTCTGTGTCTGATATTACCATATATATGATTGAGGCTGTAATTATCAGAAATACACGTTTTAGCCATATGGATGACTAATAAATAAAGTAAATGAACTATAAATCGTCTGATTAGATTCATAGTTCATTTTAATTTTTTTATATTCAAGCGGGTGAAGAACTAATTAAAATCAATTAGATTGTTGATTAGAGCTCTGTATAGTATTTCCATCATGTATGCTCTGCTGGAGTTTTCTACTGCCATATCCAGTAGAGAATGCATTTCGTCGTCATTGATTATTCCTTTGTGCAGCAAATCATATGGATAAAGGCTGTACCATTTAATATCAGTAAGTTCTTCACTGTCTAATTGTAGGTTTTCCGTAAGTCCGCCCGTCAGATTTGTTATAACTACCATAACTTCTGCATAAGTGATGTTTTTGTCAACACCGAAAGAACCGTCATTATAACCATTAAAGATGCCATTTGATCCTGTTATTAAAGCATACTTTTTACTCCAGTGATTATCTACGTCATTGAATGTCTTTGATTTATTAGTACTTTTTAGTGCCAAACTTTTAGTGATTATCGCTGCTACTTCAGCCCTGGTAATATCAGCCTCTGATTTGATTGTCAAATCAGGATATCCATTAACAACACCATTTCTATAGAAATAATTCATTGCCACGTAATTTGGATGGTCCGATGTAATATCTTTAAGAACATCATCAATATTCGAACTTGTATTAGGAGTCAAGTCGTTTGGTATGTTATTAGTATGATGATTATTGCTGTCTTGATCAGGACTATTTAGTAAAGTAGTTATATCAGCTAAACCCGGCAAGCTTCTAATTAGGTGTAACTCACTTGTGGAGTAACGTGAAACACCAAAAAATTGATCAACATTCTCTGGATCGTGGTATGTACTCCAACAATAAAGTTCACCATCTTCTGTGATAGCAGCTCTGGTAGTATCTAAGACTGATATAAATTTTGCATTTGAAAACTCTTTCACGGGTGAGTTAAAAACGTCTGGATTCTTGGTGTTACTGTATTTATAAAGTGCTTGATGGAAATTTTCTACGTCTCCATTGTCTTTCACAACAATGAGTCCGTCATGTTGTTTCACTCCCTCAGTAATTTTAATAATTTGTAATTCAGAGTCTAACTCATGATACCAATATTGTGGATTTGGCTTTACATATAAGGAACCATCATTTTTCAGAACAAAAATATTGTCGTTGTAACCTATCTGGAAAGAAGCTACATTTTCTGCAATCAGTTGTGGCTTTAACCCATTTTCAGTTGAGTATGCAGATACATTGAACCATGTATAGAAATCGCCGTTTGTATTGAGAAAATAAGTTCGACGATTTTTAAAGTCAATTAACTTAATATCTTTATTTAAATGATTACTATATTCAGTAAACAGTATCTGATCATTATTTTTGTCCATGAGCTTGCCGTCTTTTATTAAGTAAGGTTCACCGACTTTTGGATGTTTAATATAAAAGTCATCTATAGCTTCATCAAACTCGTATAAGACATACTTGTAAGGAGATTTTGACTCAATAACAGTATCTGAAATCGTATTATCAAAGAATGCGTATAATTTAGTTTCTCCAGCGAATTTAATTAAAGAACCATTTTTTTTGCTGTATGTGATATTATCTAGTTTATCACCGAATGTTTCTATGAAAGTGTAATTCTCAGAATTATCTTTATCCCAAAATAAAAGTTTACCGTCTTCGCGCAAAATATAATTTCGATCTAAATCCACATCAATAATGCCTTCACTAACTTTTTTAGGTGATGAAATATCTAAAGAAGTATTATTTGAAAAGCCTAATACACCCTGATTGTTCTTGCCTAAAGTATATAACTGATCATTTGAATCAATCATTATTCTATTACAGTCATAAACGTGAATTTTTTTTATACCTTTGTAAATAACTTTTGTTTCTCCGAATTTTGTACCTAGTTTCTTACCGACTATGATTTTTCCGTCTTTAGAATGAATGAGGATGCAATCATCAAGTCTATCCTCATCATCAGGATATTCAAACACATCATAGACATTAGGCATTAACTCATCAAGGACTCCAAATGTACTTTCGTTAGTGTCTGAATAATAAGTTCTTATTGCACTCCATCGAAATAAGACATCGTTTTCGTCAATCATATAGATTTTATCTTGACCTGCTCGAATTTTTTTTATGTTTTCTGCAATAAAATATGGCTCAGAAGACCACTCTTCTATTGGTTGGTAAGGACTATATGCGCCAATACTCCAAACACTACCATCTGTTTTGAGTACATAGGAAACTGTATCTGAAGAGAAGCTAGAAACTTGTTTTACACCTTCCATAATCTTAGTAGGCTCATTAAAAGTTGCTTGTTTCATTAATAAAAGGTCATTTGAAGAATTTTCACCTAGAACCCATAATGATGAATCATTTTTTATCATATAAAGATTATCATTTTTGACTTCAAAGTCACTTACATTGTCAGCTATTTTTATGGGCTCTTTTGCAAGTGTTTTTGGTCTATTGGGATGTAAATATTCAATATTACTTTTCATACAAGTCCAGAGTGTACCGTCGACTTTTAAGATTGCGATCAAAGAATGTGAAGTCTTAGCTTGTTTTACACCACTCATAATTTTGACGTATTGGTAACTTTTATCAGGAAGACCTTCTATCCCCATTTCTCCAAGTCTACCACTCATATAGAGATCGCCCTCTTGGGTAACATACAGAGATGTTATTCCGTCAATGTAGATAAATGGATCAATGTGTTCTTCTGCACTTGCATTTTGAATTAACACTGCAATTAGAATTAAGATTACTAGTGATATTTTTTGTGAATTCTTCAATTTTAGCTCTCCTTTTCATTCTTCATAAATAGTTATTTTTGCCCATCATAAACTTGAATAATCTAGTAGTATCATATGTGATAAACGAATATATTTTTGTATATTAGTATGATTATTTTGTCATTTAGGTACTTTGACTATTTGATACATTATAAAATATAAATATTCTTAACGGCTGAACATATCACATCTAGCCAATTATGCAACATATTTAGACAATCATAATAGAAAATATCTTTTTTAGGTATTCCAATTTATTAATGGTTATCTGTAGCATGTCATATTGATAAGCTGTAAAATAGTATGTAGGAAGACAATAATATAGAGACATTAAGAATAGGAATATTTATGAGTATTAGAATTGGTTCAATGAACATGCATAATTTCAATTTTAAGTCTTCGGGTAGTAGTAAAAAGAACTTTATAAGAATAGCTGAGATTATAAGAAATGAAGAAATGGATGTTGTTGCATTACAAGAAGTTATCAGTGAATCAGCCCTCAATATACTTTTAAGAGCTTTAGGACCTAACTGGGATAAGGCTTGGATGAAACCTGAAAAAAGTTCAGCACATGCATCAAAGGGCTACGCTTATATATGGAATACCAAAAGAATAAAACCTGTAGAAACTCAAACGCCTTATGGCAAAAGGGTGAGTTATCCAAGAATAATTGAGAGGTACAGATTAGACAAGTCTAAGGGACAACATGCACTTGCTAGAAATCCCTATTATGCAAGATTTACAACACGTGGCTTACCAGGTGGTTCTTCTTATGAAATTAGATTAATTAACGTACACTTTATGTACAATAAAGGTGCAAGTGTTGTTTCAGACCTTTCTAGTGCAAAAATGAGAAAAAACGAGTTTGATGTTATGATGGAGGCTATTTATCCTAAACAAGCCGACAGATGTTATGGTGATAATATGCCTTCTTATACCATCATACTTGGAGACTATAACATGAATCTAAAAAGGCCATGGACAATAGGACCAGGAAGAAATCCAGTTTATGTTGATAGAGAAAAGGTTATTGTACTTGATGGTAACAACGAAAAATGTATTGAAACAGTCCAAGATCAGTTAACAACCTTAAAAAATCAAGAAGATGACATGAATGCTTCTGATGATAATCCTGATAGAGGTTATGCCAACAATTATGATCATTTTTCATATGATTCAGTCAGATTTTCTGGTGTGGGTGTTAGTTATAGGAAAGTTGATGCTGTAAGAAAATACTATTCGGATGATTTTGAAGCTTATCGTAATGAGGTTTCTGATCATGTGCCAATAGTAATCGAGATAGATATAAGAAACAGGGGTTAGAATGAAAAAGACAAGAGTTAAATTAACAGATGAAGAGAAGAAGAAATGTCATACCGTCATACACGGGGCTGCAGTAGCTGCTAGTGCAGCTGCTGGAGGGATGTCACAAATCCCTTTAGCTGATAATACCGTTATAGCGCCTATTCAGGTGGGGATGATTATAAAACTTGGTACTATATTTGGTCATAAGGTTACAGAAGGACTAGCCAAAGGGATAATTGCAAATGCAGCCGCAGCTTTTGTCGGACGAGGTGTATCACAAGTTTTATTGGGGTGGGTTCCTATTGTTGGCAACGCTGTCAATGCAACAACAGCTGGAGGTATAACAGAGGCTATTGGTTGGCTTGCTGTCAAAGAGTTTAAATCAAAATCAACTGTAGTTGATTCTACTGATAATGAGAATGTCGAAGATGAAACAGAAGAAAAAGCAAGTATGGCGGATGATTTAGATGATTTGTTTGGGGAGGATTAATGATGAGTACACAATCTAATGATACAAGAAAACAGCTTCAAGTAGCATATGCACTTAATTTATGTGCTGTTTCTGTTTCTCAAATTATTGATTATGACGATATGACTATTCTCGAGCAAGAATATGAAACAATCCTAAATAATCTTAACCTTGAAAATATGCCTAAAGATGAAGTCCTTCTAAATATTTTAAAAAGATTGTTAGAGACAATCACCTTCTTCAGAATTCATGAAGGGGATAAGGCTTTTATTGAAAAAGAGTACCAGCAAAAAATGAAAAATACAATCTGGTCTTCAGTGCCGAATCTGGGTTTATTAGTTGCTGGCGGTAGTCCAGTTACAATGGCCATTTCTCTGGCATCACAAGTCGGCATTGGTTATATGAACTACAGAAAAAATCGTTCTGAATACCAAATGGATAGGGAAAAACAACACTGGAATTTACAGAAGACTGCTATAGAGCAATTTCAAGCCTTGCAACAGCAGTTGTTTGAAACTGCGTGGCGGTTAGCTGATAAATACAGTTTTCCAGATGACTTTAGACTGACTGAACGTCAAATCAAGCAGTATGATGTGATTTTATTAGATGATGATGATTTGCGTAAGTACGAAAGATTAGATGTAATAAAAGAAAGATTTGTTGCTTACCCACCATTTTGGTACTACTTTGGAAATACAGCTAACGCGATTGCAAATAGTGATAATTATGGTCTTGATAATGAAGGCAAAGAAGTATTCAGAGAACGAGCACGTAAGTGTTTTGAATATTATGGAGAAGTAAATAAATACAACTTATTGCGAGAAGATAGCATTACAGCATCATGTAATCTAGAGTACATTGAACTACTTGATACGAAAGAAGATAGAGATAAGATTTTGAAGTTGATTGATATTGCCAAGAAATCTGCTTATAACTCTTTTGATGTTCTTCAATTGTGTGCAATCGCATACATCAAGGTTGGTGAAGTCAGTAAAGCTAAAGGCATTCTTAGACAACTTGTTAATGAAGGCTATAATGAGATTACCAATGCTCAACTTTTAAGTACAATATATGTAGATGACTATATCTCCTTGCAAAGTGCGACATCAAAGAGTGATTATAATCTACTAAAAACTAGAGTAGATGCTAAGTATTTATTTCCATTGCCTGAAGGTCTGTTGTCGGCGTCACGCGAAGAACTGCAGTTTCAGTTTGTTCAATCTCAAAAAAGTATTTTAAAGGTTAAGTACAAGTTAGTCCTATCAGAGTTTATTCAGAAGTATGAGATCTTAATCAATAAAATTGTGCCACTCCCCGATGTGGTATCTGATGAGATTTATCAGGAAACACCTGAAGCTAAGCGTGAAAGAGTTAATAGAGTGAAGCTCATTATGGATGATCATTCAAAGAGTCATTTTTATAAGAATGAAGCTAGGCAAATTACATATTCCTATGAAATAATTGATATACTAAATCGCATGTTTAACTCTGTTTGTGTCTTAGAATGTGTACAAGATGAACACAAGCAGTTAGAAATGGTTGAACTAGTAAAAAAAACTATCCATGATAGTCGAACAACAATACAGAAAGTAGATCAACTATTGAATAATTTTAGTACACAAAATTATGAAGCCATTCAGAGTATATCTTTACGTATGCTTACAAATGAGTTGATTGCTTATCTTGTACTCATGATCAAGCAGTCTATTGAAGCTAAAAAAGAGATGAGTGATTTCGCAATTGCAGAACTCAACTTGTCAAAGTTTTGTGAAATAGAAAACATACCTAGCCCTGAAATCCTTTATCAACATAAGGATGATGTTGAAGTTGATAATAATACAATGACACACTTTACACCAGACTTGCTAGGTAAAGTTGCCATTGAGCAAAGCGAAAGAATAGAAAAAAACCAGTCGATGATTCAATGTATCAAGGACCATATTGATGAAATTATTAAAGATGAAAAGATTGAGTTCTTCACACAAGAAGATACGAGAATGCATCGTTATTTTTATAGTAAATCGTTAAAGAAATATTCTGGTATTCGATCTAAAACGCTTGCTGTTATAGATGATCGCTCTAAGTATGACTGTGATATCTTATTTACAACTGAAGGCATTATCCCAATCCTAAAAGGAAGGGCAAAAAAGATAGTATCTTATGATGACATAAGTTGGAGTAATGACTCAAAGAAGAAAGGACTCTTAATAGGACGGAATTACTATAATGATTATTTAGAGATGAATAAACTGTATGATTTAATTCAGAGTTTAAGAATGTATGCTGTGAAAAAAGATGTATCTGTTTACTAGGTACAAATGCTTTCTGTAAAATTATATGATATTAGGCGTGTAAAAAGTGTGCTATCAGTTTTTTAGTTCTGATTGACACACTTTGCTTTACACGCCTTTTCACCTTTTTGTGATAAGTGATATAGCTTCTTATTATTGATTGATACTAAAAATTGACCCATCTCGTAAACAAAACTATAGTCCTTATTGCATGGTAAACAGTTGGAATGAGGTGAAAGATTTAGAAGACTGGGAGCACTGCATAGAGTGTACAAGCAAACTGAATCTGGATCCAATATCCAAAGTTTTTGAAAAATAACCTAAGTGATACGGGATTAACCTAAGTACGATGAAAAATAACCTAAGAGTTATAGGATTAACTTAAGTGCAATGAAGAATAACTTAAGTAGGGACATGAATAACTTAAGTTAATTCGAATGGTCAAACACCTCTTGCTATGTGAAATTTGATAAAACACCTAAAATTTTTTGGCTAAATAGAACGATATATGTCTAAACAATCAAGAACCATTTATTTTGTGCATCAATTTAGTATAATAAGAAGCAGCTCACTTTTGTGAGCGCTTATTTTGTGCTTATAAATATGGATATACATAGATATTTATAGAGGAGGTTGAAAGATTGAAGAATTACATGAAACGTTTTACATCCATGTTACTAGTTGTTGTACTCGTGCTTACAAGTACACCACTTAATTACATTGCTTTCGCAGTTGAAGAAAATCAAGTGGTTAGTAGTAATATGAAAAGTACTGATTTAGAAGAAACTGAAGAGGATACTGATTTAGAAGAAACTGAAGAAGATACTGATTTAGAAGAAACTGAAGAAGATACTGATTTAGAAGAAACTGAAGAGGATACTGATTTAGAAGAAACTGAAGAAGATGCTGATTTAGAAGAAACTGAAGAAGGTACTGATTTAGAAGAAACTGAAGAAGATGCTGATTTAGAAGAAACTGAAGAAGATGCTGATTTAGAAGAAACTGAAGAAGGTACTGATTTAGAAGAAATTGAAGAGGATACTGATTTAGAAGAAACTGAAGAAGATGCTGATTTAGAAGAAACTGAAGAGGATACTGATTTAGGAGAAACTGAAGAGGATACTGATTTAGAAGAAACTGAAGAAGATACCGATTTAGGAAAAACTGATGAGTCTAGTGATTCTGATGTTAAAGGTATCAATCCAGTATTTGAAACGAATACTATGATGACATCAATGAGTATTCAACCTACTGCTATAATCGACAACAAATTATGGGTTGCTGCTGATGATGGTTATATCTTATACCATAATGGTAGTGAGGTTGGTAATAAGATTGGCAGTTGGAGAAGCCCTGTTAAATATAATGTAAGACCAACATCTACAGATTTATTAGCAGCTGTTGCACACGATGGTTCTGGTTCCGATACGGTTGCAGGATTTGCCTTAGAATATGTTGATGAATCAGGCAATATTCAAGGTACAAGCAATGGTTGGTATTATTACACTGGCACAGGTAAACCTGAAGATTATAGAGTCAGTGAAAGTGAAGTATATAAATGGTATCAAGAAGGTTATAAAGGTTCTGGGTGGGTAAATCCACAAGAGGTAAGTTATAGTACTTGGTTTAAAGGATGGAGAGATAAAACCAACACATCTTGGATCTGGACTTCAAACTACTTAGCTAAAAATGGTGATATTGATACACCAGTATATTTTAGAAATAAAGGTGTACCTGCTATTCCTGTGCAGGACGCGACTTTAAAATCATTAAGAGTGGCTGGGGATGAAAAAGTTAATTCTCTTAATGAAAATACATTAACTGTTTTTGTTACGAGTCAAGGTGTTAAACCAGCAATTGCTTATACGCCAACAGATTCCAATGCAACTCATTCGAGTTTACATGATGATAATGGTCAAACAATTACAGTAACGTCTGAAAATGGACAAATAACTGAAACATATAGAATTAACTTTGTGGTTCGTAAACAACCTGTTATCACATTAAATGGTGGTTCTTCTGTTAGTATTAAACAAGATGATAAAGACTATGATGATCCAGGTGCTGATGTAGAGACTCATGAAGGTTATGAAGATGCTGATATATCAGGAACTGTATCTTTAAGAAATACTGGTTCATTTGAGATTATATACACTTATACAGAGGATGTTCTTGTTTATACTGGAGATGCAAGTATTCCAACAACTTACTTAAGTGCACTTCCTGTTAAACGTACAGTAACAGTAAAAGCTGAAAATGTTTTAACTGAGAATGACCATGTCGTGGTAGATAAATTATCGAGTGAAATTATCAAAACAAGTTCTACAGTTACATTCGATCAAAGTTATAAAGAGTTGGTTTTCTTAGCCCAAATGCAATCTACAAAAAATACTATTGCAGCAAACTTAAGAAACAATATTTTACTTAGCGACTATGATGATAATGATTTAATAGATGGTACTTATGAAACTTATCCAAATGGCTTTGACACATTAGTAGAGTTAAGTAATGGAAATAATACTGATGCTAATCCAGAAAGTATTGCCTATTTAGCTTTAGAAGCGCAAGCAATCATAAGTGATGAAGATGAAGTAGTTGGTTATGCTGGAAATGAAGTCATAGACTTTAATCATAATGGTAGAGTACCTAATCAACCAGGTGAAAGACCACTAGAATGGCATGAAGTAGAATATGAAAGTGTTTCTAACCCAGTTGTAATCGCTCAAATGTCATCTTATGAGGGTCATGATAGAACACATATCAGAATAAAAGATGTTACCTCAACATCATTTAAAATTGCTTTAGAAGAATGGAACAAAGATAGATCTTCTGATTATCACAAATTTGAGTTAGTTTCTTATATTGTCTTATCAGAAGGTAAACATAAAATCGATGGTAAAGACTTCTTTGTAAGTACTAGAGACATAAATGATGATCCAATGTTTGATGGATTTGTAACACATCCATTTGGCATTACTTTTGAGGAGTCTCCAGTTGTATTTAGTCAAACTCAAGCAGCAAACGATACACCTACAACAAGTATTGATCAAGTATGGATGAGACAAAAGAATGTTAAAACAACAAGTGTTGATCTTTATGCTCAGTCAGAAGATTCGATTGAATCTGAAAAAGTTGGTATTGTAGCAATTGGTAAGATCATAAATACAGCGCCAACAGCACCGGATTTTAAGAAGACAACTGCTGAAGATGTGGCAATTACATTCTATACTAAAGCAGATGATGTAGATGATGATGATTTAAGTATTTCACTTGGCAATGTTGAAAATGCTATTGCTTCAATCAATTCAAGTAATGAAGTCGTATTTACACCAGACCCTAATTATCATGGTACAGTAGAATTTAACTACACGGTTAATGATGGTAAAGCTTCTACTACTGGTAAAATCACAGTTGAAGTGACACCAGTAAATGATGCTCCAATACAAGATGATTATGAAATTCAAGTGACAGAGAATACACCAGTAACGATAGCATTTAGGTTGGGGAGAGACATAGAAGGTGATGATGTAACCATCCAGACTGTTAATTTACCTACTGCTGGTACAATCTCAGAAGATGCAGGTGTTTACACCTATACACCTAAAAACAACTCAACGGATGATGATACATTCACTTATGTTATAACTGATAACAAAGGTGGAACAGCTTTAGTAACTGTTACAGTTAAAATCATACCACTTCCAACTTATAGTGTAGATTTTGAATTAGAAGCGGGTATTAGTGGCACTTTACCACCAATGCAATCTATCAAATTAGGAGGTTTTGCAAATAATCCTGGTGGTTTAGATATTGATGGATATGCTTTTATAGAATGGCAACTAAATGGTCAGAAATTTGAGTTTGATAGTACTCCAATTAATGGTGATATTACATTAAAAGCTAAATTATACGATTTATCAATTGAGTCGTTAAAAGTAGCAAATGATGACTTAGTCAGTGAAATTGAAAATAAGAACCTAACTGTCTTTGTAAGTAGTTTAGATAACTTACCGACAACGATCTTAAAACCAAAAGATTCAAACTTAAGACCAGTTGTAAAAGGTAATGAAGCTAGTGAAACACAAATTGTAAGAACCATAGAATTTATGGATTCGGCTGATAAAGTCTATGAGACTTATACAGTAACATATGTATTAAGAAACAAGCCGGTCATCACATTAAATGGTCAGGCTAGTGAATCGGTTAAAAAAGCTTCTGGGAACTATACAGATCCAGGTGCAAAGGCAAAAGAGCACGATGATCCAGTAGAAAAAAATGCTGTTACAGTGGATACTGTGTCATTAGAAGTAGCTGGTTCATTTGATATCACTTACACATATGAAGATTCAGTTTATGTTTATACTGGTGATTCTAAAGTCAAGTTACAGGCTGATCCAGTAACTAGAACAGTGAAAGTAATCGATCCAGCTATCAAGTCATTAAAAGTAGCAAATGATGACTTAGTAAGTGAAATTGAAAACAAGAATTTAACCGTGTTTGTAAGTGATTTAGAAAACTTACCAACAACAGTATTAGAACCAAAAGATTCAAACTTAAGACCAGTTGTAAAAGGTGAAACTTCTAGTGAAGCACAAGTTGTAAGAACCATAGAATTTAAGGATTCAGCTGAT
>NZ_VANV01000028.1 GCF_022496765.1 Acidaminobacter sp. JC074
ATCTACACTTGTTAAGCTACACTCACCGTCCGCACCCCTACAAACTGTTTAAAATGTAACGCTAGAGCTGCAAGCTGGCAGAGCACCTGCAGGTAGCATGATGTAAATAACGTAGTACACTAAGTACTTAAGCTGGTCAACTAGGATATAGAAATATATCCTCGACTTCAGTCGTGGGTTGTTGACTGGTTTGGTGTTGTCAAACTAGGAAGGGACTTTGATAAGTATATTGAGAAGTACAAAGACATATATAAGATTGATGGGAAATCTGTATCGGTTAAGGCACATTTATCACTCAACCATGAGCCTTTAGACATTGAAGTTACACCAGACTATTTTATATACAAAGGTCAGTCTTATCCCTACAAGTCTATTTATGAAGATGAAATTTATTATGTAGAGGCTCATATGGAAGAAAATATACTGGTATCAGGTCTGATGAAGCTGATGGAAAACGATTATGATATGGTCATAATCAACCAAAAGATTGAATCAAAGTGTTTTAAGATTATATGAGATTTTGATCAATTGAATGTAAAGAAAATCGTCAGCTTTAAGACGTTTAAGTGAATGAAATGTGCAGATTTTTTCCTAGGGCATGAGCAATCTTAGACAAAAACTCTATGCTTGGATTTGAATTTCCACTCTCCAATCTTGAGATTACTGACTGTTTGGTGACTATTAATTCTGCCAATTGTTTTTGTGAGAGTCCTTTTTCGATCCTTAATTTGATGAGTTCTGACCTTATTTCGTTAATTACTTTTAGTGCATCAAACTCAGTCTTTACTTCCTCATCTTGTAGGAGCAACTCCTTTAAATCATTTTGTTTCATTACATCAGCTCCTTTTATATGACATAGCATCTAAAATCAACTACTACAGTTTTCCTTTTGATGCTCTTTGCTTAGTAAATATAAGCAATACTGATTCATGCTTATACCTTCTTGCTTAGCTTCGTCTGCAAGTGCTTTGTGTAAAGATTTTGGAATTCGCAATCGAAAGGATCCGGAATAATCATCTTCCGATTTAGGTAATGGTATGTCAATGTTATTTTCCAGGGCTGTTTCTAACCAAGCAGTCTTAGCATCCTGGATTGAATAGGTTACATCTTCTATAGACTCACCAACTGACATGCATCCTTTTAAATCTGGATATTCAGCGTAGTATGAACCATCATCATCTTCTGTTATAACTAATTTATACTTTTGCTGGAGATAGAAGTCTAATTTATTTTGCATAACTGTTCTCCTTTCCTTTTTCAAGGTCATCTATTAACTTGAGGAATTGTTTGACATATATTTTGTTAACAGGTTTATGTTTTGGTATTGTTATAATTAAGTTACCGTAAACATATGTATAATGGCTAGAACCTTTTTTAGGTTGTCTTTCTATGAAACCATAATGGAGCAATAATGTTTGTAATGTTTCGAACTTAACATTAGTAGGATTATTTTTGATTTTGTTAAGTAATTTTTCACGTTTGCTCAAAATGCATTTCCTCCTACTTCTATTGTACATGGAACCATATATGGTGTCAAAACATTGTTTGGCTATTTGAAAGAAAAATTTCATGAACGCTTTTCATTTACTATTGTTAGATATTAGGTGTGATATTATTACAAAGTGCTTTAAAATACTGGCTTTGCTTGATTAATTAAGGATATTTTATTATACTGAATGTAATTAAATGAGAAGATTTAGAAATATAACTATACCCTAGGGGCTAAAAAGTTATATTTTTTGTCGTGTATAAAAGGAGTAATTATGTTTGTTATTGTTGGATTAGGAAATCCGGGTAGAAAGTACAATGTAACTAGACATAACATTGGCTTTGAAGTTGTTGATGAGTTTGCAAGACAACATAGGATAAAAATGACCAAGGTTAAGTTTAAGGCCGTTATAGGTGAAGGTAATGTCTTTGGTGAAAAGGTCCTGCTGGTTAAGCCGCAGACCTATATGAATCTGTCTGGTGAATCGGTTATGAAAATTATGGATTATTACAACCTGCCATTAGAAAATCTGATTGTGGTTTATGATGACATAGACATTGATCCAGGCAAGATGCGTATTCGTAAAAAAGGTTCTGGTGGTTCTCACAATGGTATGAGAAACATCATCTATCTTTTAAAGCAGGATGGTTTTCCGCGAGTAAGAGTAGGTGTAGGTAAACCACAAAACGGTCAACCCCTAGCAGACTATGTCCTTGGACGTTTTTCAAAGGATGAGCAAAATTTATTGGTACCCATCGTAAGAGATGCGGTTTCAGCCATGGAAGTCATGATCAAAGATGATGTGGACTTAGCCATGAACCGCTACAATATAAAGTAGGTGACTATGCAAGTAGTATATGAAAATGTTATTCGGTCGACAAGAGAATATCAGGAGTTAAAAAGAAGCTTACAACACCAAATAAGCCCTATCGTTGCCCAGGGTTTATTTGAGTCTTTAGGTTCTCATGTAACGGCAACCCTTCTTGAAGACATCGACAGTGCAGCCCTTATTATCTGTCATACAACGGGTGCTGCCATTAAGGTTGTAGAAGACTTGTCTCCTCTTTTAGGTGACAGACTTGTCTATATGCCACCCAAAGATGTGACTTTCTTTGATGCCTATGCCCACAGTCAGGGTGTTATTCATTCTAGAGCAAAGGCTATTTCAAAGATACTTTCTAGAAAAGATGCAGTTTTAGTAACCACTGTAGAAAGTGCCTTATTAAGTCATATGGATCCTGAATTTTATAATAACCATAAGCTATCTTTAGAAGTAGGCGGTGTCATCGATGTAGATGCTGTTTTAAAGATGTGGTTAGAAGGCGGTTATGAAAAAGTAGATATGGTGGAACATGCCGGCCAGTTTGCTATGCGTGGTGCCATTATAGATGTTTTTTCACCTGTCTATGAACACCCAATACGTATGGAGTTATTTGATGATGAAATAGATTCCATTCGTTATTTTGATGTAGAAAATCAAAAGTCCATTGAAAAGTTAGAATCTTGTATCATTGAACCTTGTCGTGAAATCGTTATGACGAATCAGGTTATGGAAGATGCCATTAAAACCTTTAAGGGTTTGTATGATGTCCTTCCGGCTATGAAACATCCTAGACTGGACTATATCATTGAAACCCTGTCTGAAGGGATTTATTTAGAAGAGTTTGATAAATACCACCGCTATTTCTTTAAAGATGTTTTTACCATCATGGATTATTTTCCAAAGAACTCATTGGTATTTTTAAATGAACCTGACAGGGTCAAGGAAAAAGCTCTTTCATACATTGATGACTTTGATGAAAGATACAAGTCTTATCTGTCTAGAGATGATGCTTTAGATGGGGCCTTATACACCATTCATCGATACGAGTCATTACTCCTGTCTTTAAAGAAGCATCTTCTTGTTTTAACAACCAACTTACGTAAGCGTATTGAAGACTTTAAACTCCAGGAGATTGTTGAGTTTAAATCTCGTGAAGCAGCAACTTATTACAGTAAGATGGATGTTTTATCAGAGGATTTAAAACGTCAGATTCATGCAGGCAACAAGATCATTATTGCAGTATCGACAACTGAAAGGGCTTCAAGAATCAACAAGGCCCTTGAAGAAAATGGTGTTTTGTCTTCTATACACCGTGACTTAGATACGACAGTTGTCAGCTCTCAGGTCATCATTGTGATCAAGCATGAGCGTATAGGTTATGAGCTAAGGTCTGCCAAATACATTCTCTTAACAGAGCATGAGCTTTTTGGTGTCAACAAACGTAAGAAAACATCTAAGAAGTTTAAAGATGGCCGTGCCATAAAGTCTTTTAGAGACCTTAATGCCGGTGATTATGTGGTCCATGAAAACCATGGTATTGGTAAATACATTGGTATGGAGCAACTCATTGTAGAAGGTACCAAAAGGGACTATTTAAAGATAACCTATAAAAATGAAGATTTCTTATACATACCAATAGACCAGATGGACTTGGTCCAAAAGTATATTGGTGGTGAAGAAAAGTCAGTTAAACTAAATAAGCTTTCAAGCAACGAATGGCAAAAGGCCAAGACTAAGGCCAAAAAAGTCATTGAAGATATGACCGATGAACTTTTAGCCTTATACGCTGAGCGTGCCAAGGCCAGAGGCCATGCATTTTCTTATGACAATGAGTGGCAAAAGCAGTTTGAAGACTTATTCCCATATGAAGAAACACCAGATCAATTAAAGTGTATCGATGAAATAAAAAGTGACATGGAATCTGTTCAACCCATGGACCGACTCCTTTGTGGTGATGTTGGCTTTGGAAAAACTGAAGTTGCACTGCGTGCAGTCTTTAAGGCTGTTATGGACGGCAAGCAGGTGGTCTTTTTAGTACCGACGACCATCCTAGCCCAGCAGCATTATACAACCATCGTCAACAGACTGTCTAAGTATCCGGTTCGTATAGAGATGCTGTCTCGTTTCAGGACTAAAAAGCAGCAGGAAATGTCTCTAGAGAACTTAAGAACAGGTGTATCAGATATTGTTGTTGGTACCCATAGGGTTTTAAGCCAAGACGTTATTTTTAAAGATCTTGGTCTACTGGTTGTGGACGAGGAACAACGATTTGGTGTTAAGCATAAAGAGCGTATCAAACACTTAAAGAAGAATGTGGATATCTTAACTCTGACGGCAACGCCGATTCCTCGTACCCTCCATATGTCTATGGTAGGGATTAGGGATATGTCTGTTATTGAGGATCCGCCTGAAGAGCGCTATCCAGTTCAAACCTATGTGGTTGAAAACGATCCAATGCTTGTTAAAGATGTGCTAGAAAGAGAAATTGATCGATCAGGTCAGGCCTACTACGTTTACAACCGTGTAGAAGACATTGATATTGTGGCCGGCAAGATACAGAAGCTGATTCCACATGCTAGGGTGGTCTTTGCCCATGGTCAAATGAGTGAACGTACACTTGAAAAGATTATGATTGCCTTTATGAACCATGAATACGATATATTGGTTTGTACAACCATCATAGAAACCGGTTTGGATATCGCCAATGCCAATACTATTTTAATAGACAATGCAGACTATATGGGCTTGTCTCAGCTCTATCAGTTAAAGGGTCGTGTGGGTAGGTCCAATCGTCTGGCTTATGCCTATCTGATGTATAAAAGAGATAAGGTTTTATCAGAAGTCTCTGAAAAGCGTTTAAAGGCCATCAAAGAGTTTACAGAGTTAGGTGCTGGTTTTAAAATTGCCATGCGAGATTTAGAAATTCGTGGTGCTGGTAATTTGCTGGGGTCACAGCAGCATGGCCACATAGCGTCTATTGGTTATGATTTATACTGTAAAATGCTTGAAACTCAAGTCAACAAGGTTAAGGGAATTGCTGTAGAAGAGCCTCTTGAAGTGGCCATTGACTTTAAAATATCTGCTTATATACCATCCAAGTTTGTTGAAAACCAACAGTACAAGCTGGAGCTTTATAAAAAGATATCGTCTATTAGAAACCAAGACGATGCCTATGCCATTGAAGAAGAGATTGAAGACCGTTATGGTACCATCCCTAATGTGATTTATAATCTGTTAAAGATTTCTCATGTAAAGGCTTTGGCAAGACATTTAAAGATCAAGTCTGTTACAGACCTAAAAGACAAGTGTGTTTTGGAGTTTGCTGATAAAGACAAGCTTGATTTAGAGCTGATCAGTCAAATATCTGTTTTATTTAACAGGCAGGTGACCTTTGAGTTTTCAAAACTTCCAAATATGATTTTTAGATACACCAAGCGTGATTTGAACAACGACAAGCGTTTGTTAGAATTAGAAGACTTTTTATTAAAAATCTATAACATCAAGAATGAAAAACAATCTACTTAGGATGCTATGGTATAATAGTGTGGGGTAAGAGGAGATTTTATGAAAAAAATACTACTATTAATGATGATGTTGCTCTTGGTTTCATGTGGCAGCAGCAATACCGCTAATGAGACACCACCTGAACCTGAGGTTGTTGAGGAAGTCTTTTTAGCAAAGGTAAATGAAGAAATAATATCAGTTGAAACTTTTGACAAGTACTATGCCATGCAGTCATATGACTTTGAAAAAGAATTTGGTGAATCGGTTTGGGACATCGAACAAGATGGCAAGACCATGAGAGAGATTCGTCAAGACCAAACACTGGACTATCTGATCAGGGTGGTCCTAATAGAAAACTATCTGGCAGGCAAAGGTGAGTTTGCAACAGAAGATGTGATCAACTCAGCTTATGACAGATACATGGCTTCTATTGAAAATGATTCTGAAATCAAGACCTATTTTGAGGAAAAAGGCCTAGATGAAGCCTTCTTAAAGCGTTTTATCGAAGACCAGTATTATCTACGTCTTTATGAAGACCAACTTTTAGATGAAATATCAGATGATCCTAAGACGCAGGACATGCTCTTTACTGACAAGGTCATCAGGTACAAGGTAAGACATATCTTATTAGACAGTCAAGAATCTTTAACAGAAGTTGAATCACTTTTAAACGATGAAGAAAATCCAGCTGATTTTTCAGATATGGCCAGACTATATTCTATTCATCCAACATCAGCTGTTAAGGGTGGTGACTTGGGTTATATGCTAGTGGGTACCATGCCTTCAGCCTTTGAAGAGATGGTTTTAAACATCGAGCCTTACACAGTCAGTGAATCTGTTCAGACAGAATACGGTTTCCACCTGATTTTTGTAGACGATAAGCAGATGTTACAAGACATGATTGAATCAGGCATGCCTGAAGATGAAATAGACACTTATAAAGCAGCAATTATTGAGCGTTATGCAGCCCTTGAAATTGTTAACCGCTTTGAAAAAATGAAATCAGTGGCAACCATTGAAGTAAATAAGGAACTATTAGATGAGAGATAATACAAAGAAAAATTCCTTTATTAAAGGGGCAACCATACTTGGTCTTGCAGGTATATTTATAAAGATTTTAGGTGCGGCATTTAAACTGCCGCTTTTCAACTGGATTGGTGCAGAAGGTACATCTTATTATATGGCACCTTATCCAATTTACAACTGGCTTTTGGTTGTATCTACAGCTGGTATTCCAACAGCTATAGCCAGACTGATTGCAGAGAAGGAAACAGAGGGTGATACCCATGGTATCTTTGGCATTATCAATGCCATCGTCAAGCCGATTGCTCTTATATCGGTTGTCATCTTTGCCATTTTATTCTTTGGTGCAGAACCGATTTCTGCTTGGGTAGGTCTGCCTGAATCGGCGATTGCCTTTAAGACCATAGCACCAGCCCTTTTATTTGTACCTTTGATGAGTGTCTTTAGAGGCTTCTTCCAAGGTGTACAAAAGATGCAGGGCTTTGCCATCACACAGATCGTTGAACAGCTTGTTCGTGTGATTGTAGGTTTAACCTTAGGTTATGTACTATGGTTTACCATGGCAGCAGGTCCAGCTAAGTCAGCAGCAGGTGCAACATTTGGGGCTTCAGCAGGTGCTATTGTCGGCTTTGTTGTGGCTTACAGTATTTATAAGTATATGAAGTCTAAGTACTATTCAGATGCACTCAAGTTACCTAATCAACATAAGGTTGATGGTTCTTGGGATATCTTTAAACAGGTATTGATCATTTCTATTCCAATCACCATTGGGGCATCTATCATGCCGACTATGAACTCCATTGACCTTATGCTGGTTGTTAGAAGGTTAAATGACATTGGTGTAGAAAATGCAAAAGAACTTTATGGTATTTTAACGGGTTTTGCAGTAACCATTGTTAACTTCCCGCAAATACTAACGGCTTCACTTCAGATTTCTCTGGTACCGGCAGTGACACAAATGTTTGTTATTTATGATAAATCAAAGTCAGAAGACGATAGAAAACACTTATCAGATACAGTGAATGCAGGTATCAAAACAGCCTTAATCATCGGTGTGCCTTGTGCTATTGGTCTTGTTACTTTGGCTGAACCTGTTATGTTACTTTTATATTCATCGCAAAAAGAATCTGCTATTATCGGTGGTTCAATCCTAGCTGTACTGGGATGGGATTTGATATTCTTAGCAGTATACCAGGCAACAACAGGTATTCTACAAGGTATTAAAAAGCAGATGTTACCAGCCCTTAACTTAGGTATTGGTATGATCTTTAAAGTTGTTTTAACTTATGTTCTTGTTGGAAATCCAGTATTCGGCATCAATGGTGCTGCGATTTCGACAGTTGTTGCTTTTGCAGTAGCATCTGGTTTAAATGTTTGGTCTTTAGCGAGACTGGATTATTTGGATTTAAACATCGTCAAGTTAAGCATCAAGCCAGTTATATCAGGTCTTGTGATGGGTGCCTTTGTATGGGTGGCTTATAACCCTATTGCAGGCATTTTAGGTGGTAAGCTTGCAACTTTAGTAACCATTATGGTTGCTGCAGTGATTTACGGTATTTTAATCATCATGACAAAAACACTTTCTCATGAGGAATACGATATGTTACCGGGTGGTAGCAAGTTAAGAAAATTAGCTGAAAAGCTTGGGAGATAGAAAATGAATCAATTGACGATTATCGGTTTAGGACCGGGATCTAAATCATATTTGACATTAGAAGCGGTAGAAGCTATTAAGGCTTCTGACCTTGTTTATGTTAGAACTATGAAACATCCTGTTATGACTTATCTAGAGTCTATCGGTGGAAAGTTTGAATCCTTTGATGACTTTTATGAGTCTTATGACAACTTTGATGATGTTTATGAAAACATCGGCAAGGCTGTTCTGGATAAATTATCAGAGGGTGATGTGGTTTATGCTGTACCTGGTAATCCTTTTGTTGCAGAATCAACAGTGGAATACCTGATTGACCATGTGGACGAAGAGTATATCAAGGTCATTCATGGGGCCAGCTTTATCGATGCCATTGTAACAACTTTAAGAATGGATCCTGTTTATGGTCTTCAGATCATCGATGGTTTGACCATAGAAGAAAAAGTACCGGATGTGACAAGTGATGCCTTGATCATTCAGGTTTATGACAGTCAGGTAGCTTCCAATGTCAAGCTACAGCTGATGAACTACTACCATGACGACCATGAAGTGGTTGTTGTAAGAGGTGCTGGTATAGAAGGTGAAGAAGAAATTGTAAGAGTACCTCTTTATGAACTGGACAGGGTAGATTGCTTAGACCATTTAACATCGGTTTACATTGAAGCCATTCATCCTGAAGATAGAGAAAAATTCTTTATGCCTGACTTGGTACAGGTTATGAAGGCCCTAAGATCGCCAGATGGTTGTCCATGGGATAGAGAGCAAACGCACGAATCTTTAAGACGTTACATTATTGAAGAAGCTTATGAAGTTGTAGAAGCCATAGATGATGAAGACTTATGGGGTCTTGAAGAAGAACTGGGTGACCTTTTATTACAAGTTGTATTCCATGCAGAAATTGCTGCAGAAAATGGATACTTTAACTTTAACGATGTTGTGACAGGCATCTATGAAAAGATGGTTAGAAGACATCCTCATGTATTTGCAGACATTGACGTTGAAAATTCAGATGAAGTATTGGTCAACTGGGAAGCCATCAAGAATGAGGAAAAATCTGAAAAGACAGTATCGGACTCCATTTCAAATATAGCCAAGTCTTTTCCGCCGATTCTTCGTGCAGAAAAGATTCAAAAGAAAATGGCCAAGGTGGGCTTTGACTGGCCAGATTATACAGGTGCCTTAAAGAAGGTTAGAGAAGAACTTCATGAACTGGATGAAGCCATTAAATCAGGTGACTTAGACCATGCAGGCTCTGAACTGGGCGATCTTTTATTTGCTGTTGTAAATGTGGCAAGAATTCTAAAGTTAGATCCAAGTGATGCTTTGGTTAGGACCAACAACAAGGTTGTAAAGAGATTTTCTTACGTGGAATCTAGTCTTTTAGATCAAGGCAAATCTCTAGAAGAAGAATCATTAGAAGCTATGGATGAGCTTTGGGAAAAATCAAAAACATTTGAATAAATTTTAATTAACTATTAGTCTCAAATTGTAAGTGAATATGCAATTTGAGATTTTTTTTGTTGAGAGAAAATCAGTTTCATATGTTAAATAGTTACAAGAATATATATGACAGGGAAGTTTTTTTGATACTTTTTATATGAAAAATATCTAATAAATCAAAAATGACTTGTCTTTTTTTGTCTTATGATTCTATACTTTTACCTAGAAAGGACAGGGTATGGATCATAGAAAAATTGCATCACTTGTGAACAAAGCTATTTTGTATGAGGTTACAACAACACCAAAACCAGGTTTGGTTGACAGAAATAACAGCGGTGCCCATAAGGATATGGATTACTATACCTTTATCTCAAGTGCTTGTGCTATAGCTGGTGGCTTTTATGAAATAGCTGAAGTTTCCTATGAGTTTGATGGTAAGCCAAAAGATTTGCTCGGGCGTATACGACCAATTGGCAAGCAGATGGAAACTGATATGTTTGAGGCGACGTGTGGTATCAATACACATAAAGGAATCATATTTTCGTTGGGAATATTATGTGCTGCTTCTGTACAGGTACAAAAAAAAGAAAGTCTAAATGCGGAAAATATTATTGAATATTCAAAAAAAATGACTTTAGGTATAACCGATGAACTAAAAAATGACAAAAGCCTTGGAAAAACTAATGGTGAACGCTTATATAAAAATTATGGTTTTCTTGGAATAAGAGGTGAAGTTGAAGCAGGTTTTCCATCTGTGATGAAATCGGGACTTGACGCTTTAAGAAATTCATATTATACTTTGCAGTGTAAAAATGAATTGTTTATACAAACTTTATTTCAATTGATGACATGTGTTGAGGACTCTAATGTTTTGTCTAGGCATAATCTTGAAACTCTTAGTGAGGTGCAGGAGATTGCAAAGAATTTTTTAGATGCTGGAGGCATGTTTGATGAGGATGCCATTTCTTATGTTGAAGAGATGGACCGTCAATTTATTAAAAGAAATATCAGCCCAGGCGGCTCTGCTGATTTGCTAGCAGTTACATTGTTCCTGGGATTAATAGAAAAAATTATAGAATAAACTGATTGTTTATTAAGAATGATTTATCAAGCTTAGTTCAAGGTCAGCACTTTAATGTGCTGGCTTTTTTGTTTTTGTGAGGTTGTATGGAGAGAGTATATTACTGGGAGTCGAAAGCTTTAACTCAGGTTACTGATTTTTTATGCTACATGGACTTAAGACTAGAAAACTATGATGAGCTGTATGTGATCAGGGATAAAAATGAAATTATTGCCACAGGAGCGATCAAAGGTAAAGTTTTAAAGTGTATAGCTGTAAGAGAACATGGAGGCAATCTGATCAATAAAGTGATGACTCATTTAATTAATCGAGTCAATGAGCTTGGGTACAATGATTGTTTTATATATACAAAACCCTCAGTCTATAAATCCTTTGAATTCTTGGGATTTAAAAAAATTGCTGTCACTGAAAACGTTGTCCTCATGGAGAATAGTCTTGATGGCTTTAAGGTTTTTTTAAATAATCTTAAGCTATACAAGAAAAAAGGCTATAGTGGTGCTGTAGTTGTAAACTGCAATCCTTTTACACTAGGACATAGACATTTGATTGAATATGCAAGTAATCTTTGCGATCACCTTCATGTGTTTCTTGTTTGGGAGGATGCATCAACATTTTCGAAGGAAGTCAGGTATAACTTGGTTGCAAAAGGTATTTCGCATCTAAAGAATGTGAGTTTGCATAAAGGCATGGATTATATCATTTCGAATGCGACCTTTCCTTCTTACTTCCTAAAAGATGATGTAGATGTTATTAAGGAGCAGATTAAATTGGACTTGAATATTTTTGAATCAATTGCAGAAGTTCTTAATATCACTCATAGATTTATTGGACAAGAACCCTTTAACCCGGTAACAAATATGTACAACCGATTGATGGCTCAAGAACTGTCTAAAAAAAATATTCAGGTAACAGAAATTAAGAGAAAAGCGGTTGATGGTGAGATTATCAGTGCTTCAAAAGTAAGGGAACTTATAGCTAAGGGGTCCATTTGCGAAGTTAAGACTTTTGTACCAAACTCGACCTACAATTTTTTACTCAGCTATGAAGGTTTAAAAATCATAGAATGCTTAAGAAAAGAATATAACTCAGAACATTTAGTTTAGGAGGAAAAGACATGAATCAGGCAATAGCAGGAACCTTGGAATCTAGTGATATTCAAATCACACTGAAATATCATGATGAAGATAAAAATATTATTGAGCTTGAAAGTCAAGTCAAACATTTATTTGGAGATGAAATACTAAGAGTCATCAATCGAGTATTAGATCAACATCAGCTGAAAGGTATTCATGTTAGAGCGATTGATAAAGGTGCTTTGAACTGTACAATTAAGGCTAGAATGCAAACGGCGATTTATCGTTTAACTGAATCTGAAATCAATTGGGAGGTACTGTAATGGGTCGTTTAAGAAGAACAATGATGTATGTTCCGGGAAATAACCCGGCTATGTTAACAGATGCTCATATATATGGTGCTGATTCCTTAATGTTTGACTTAGAAGATTCGGTCTCTCTTAAGGAAAAGGATAGTGCCAGACTACTTGTATATAACCTAGTTAAAAGAACGGATTATGAGACAGAGATTGTTGTAAGAGTTAATGGTTTAGACACACCATTTGGTCATGATGATATTGTTGCTATGGTAAGGGCTGGTGTTGACGTAATACGATTACCTAAAACAGATTCAAAAGATGATGTACTAGCGGTGGAGGCAATTATAGAATCTACTGAGCTGTCTCTAGGTCTAAAGGTTGGTACAACAAAAATGATGGCGGCTATTGAAAGTCCTTTGGGCATTGTAAATGTATACGAAATCGCAAAATCTAGTGACCGTTTGATTGGCATTGCCATTGGCGCAGAAGATTTTGTTACTAATATGAGGACCAATCGTTCGAAAGCAGGCGTAGAGCTTTTGGCAGCGCGAAGTCAAATTGTATTAGCAGCTAGAGCTGCTGGAATCGCAGCCCTTGATACTGTTTTTTCAGATATTGAAGACGAATGTACATTTAGAAGAGAAGTTGCTCTTATCAAGCAACTTGGTTTCGATGGTAAGTCGGTCATTAACCCGAGACAGATTGATGTGGTGCATGAAATTTACCAGCCTTCTGATGAGGAAGTAGATTACGCAAGACAAGTGATATTTGCTATTCAGGAAGCTGAAAAAAAAGGTTTGGGTGTTGTTTCTGTTAATGGAAAAATGGTTGATAAGCCAATAGTCGAAAGAGCGAGAAGGGTTTTAAGTTTGTTAGGAGGTCGTCATGCATAGATTGTTTGAACACGAGTTTTCTTTTAGGCCAAGTAAGCATAAGAAAGCCACATCCATAAAAATGATTAGACCGGGTGAAGGCAAATTAAGAAAGAGTTTGAAAGATGCTATTGAAGCTTCTGGTTTAAGAGATGGCATGACGCTTTCTTTTCATCATCATTTCAGGAGTGGTGATTATGTTTTGATGGATGTAATGAAGATTCTAGATGAAATGAATTTTAAGGACTTGAAAATAGCAGCTTCTTCATTAACTTCAGCTCATGATGGCTTAGTCGAATACATAAAAAATGGTCTTGTTACAGGCATTCATACAAGTGGTTTAAGAGGAGTATTAGCTAGAACTATCTCAGGTGGTCTTCTTAATGAACCGGTTGTGATAAGGTCGCATGGGGGAAGAGCACGGGCTATTGAAGCTGGTGATATCCATATCGATATTGCATTTTTAGGTGTGCCAAGTTCGGATGATTATGGCAATGCCAATGGTCAAGTTGGACAGGCTATATGCGGTTCTCTAGGCTATGCAAAAATGGATGCTGAATATGCTGACCATGTCATTTTAATTACAGACACTTTGGTTGATTATCCAAACACCCCTGCTAGCATCAATCAGATGAATGTTGATCAAGTTGTAGTGGTTGATAGAATTGGTGACTCATCAAAAATTGCGTCTGGGGCAACGAGATTTACTAAAAATCCAAAAGAGCTTCTAATTGCCAAACGTGCAAGTGAAGTTATTATAAACTCCGATTACTTTAAAGAAGGCTTCAGCTTTCAAACCGGTTCTGGCGGTTCATCCTTGGCTGTTACTCGTTTCTTGGAAGAAGCTATGAAATCTAGAAAGATTACTGCAAGTTTTGCCTTAGGTGGTATTACACAGCCGATGGTTTCGCTACATGAAAAGGGATTGATTAAACAATTGTATGACGTTCAAAGCTTTGATCTAAGTGCTGCAGAAAGCATTAAGAAAAGTCCTTTGCATCATGAAATCAGCGCTTCCTTGTATGCAAATCCTCATACAATGGGATGTATGGTTAATAGACTGGATGTTGTTATATTAAGTGCTCTTGAAATTGATAAGCATTTCAACGTAAATGTTATGACTGGTTCCGATGGTGTGATTATGGGTGCATCAGGAGGTCATTGTGATACAGCTGCAGCTGCTAGTTTAACCATCATAGTTGCACCTTTAACTAGGGGAAGAATTCCTACTGTTGTTGAAAAAGTGGATACAATCATTACACCAGGAGAAAGTGTTGATGTACTTGTAACTGATAGAGGTATAGCAGTTAATCCTAGAAGGCAGGATTTGGTTGAATGTTTTAACAAGAGTCATTTGCCAATTAAACCAATAGAAGGATTAGTAGCAGAGGCTGAAGCGATTGTTGGACCGAAACAAGAGATACAACACAATAAGCAAACGGTGGCTATTGTTGAATATAGAGATGGTAGTGTTATAGATGAAATAAAAGGTATCTCATGAACTGGTGTACACTAGATGAAATCTTAGAGTCAAGAGATAAGAGAAATGCAATGAGAAAGATTTTAATTTCCCGATATGGGCAATGCTTGGTCTCATTTCATTTAAATATACCGGGACCAGTAAAAGATAAGCTCTTATACAAAATAAGTTTGATTGAAGGTCAGAAAGCCCTTATAAATTATTTGAAAAAGAGATGTGTTAGGGTGGTGTATGATTTTATTGAATTTCCTAAAACAGGACCTGAAGGTGTTTTAATAGTTAAAGAAAAGCCAATGACTTTAAAAAATCTTTTGGTTGACTTTGAATCATTGCATCCGTTAGGAAGGGTATTTGACTTGGATGTTTATACTGAAAAAGGTCTTGTTTCAAGAGAAGACTTAAAGTTAGAAGCAAGAAGATGTTATGTATGTGATGATTTTGCAAAAGTATGTGCAAGATCAAAACATCATGATATAAACCTCATCATTCAAACGATTGATGAAATGATGAAACAATTTCATAACAATGAATCTCAAAGAGAGATTTAGAAGGGGGAAAAAATGAAAAAAAGTTTGATTTTAATCTTAATCCTTGCCTTAAGTGTAGGGATGGTATTTACAGGATGTTCTAAGGAGGAGGCTGGAGCTGGTGATACAGCAAGTTATCCAAATGGAAACCTAGACTTCATCGCTCCTGGAGGTGCAGGCGGCGGTTGGGATTTAACTATCAGAACAACTGCAAAAGTACTAGCTGACACTGGATTGATAACAAATCCAATGCCTATAACGAATAAGCCGGGAGCAGGTGGTGGTGTCACTTTATCTCATTTACAAACACTCGATGGCAATGACAAAACACTTGTTGTTTATTCACCACCATTGATTCTGATTAACTTAAATGGATCTTCTGAGTTCAGTTATAAGAACACAACACCAATATCACGACTAATTGCAGACTATGGTGCTTTTGTAGTACCTAAGGATTCTAAGTTTGAAAGCATCAATGAAGTTATGATGGCTTTAAAGGAAGATCCTAAGAGTGTGAAGATCGGTGGAAACTCATCTGCTGGTTCAATGGACCACATTCAATTCTTGATAATAGCCAAAGCTGCTGGTGTTGAAAATCTTGATCAAATTGATTACGTTTCATTCCAAGATGGTGGCGCAACTGCTCAGATCCTTGGTGGTCATGTGGACTTATTATCAACTGGTTTAGGTGATGTAGAAGCCTTGGTTTCAAGTGGTGATTTAAAAGTGTTAGCACATACAGCCGATCATAGAGTTGGTGAAGGTGTTATGGCAGAAATTCCTACTTGTATTGAAGAAGGTATAGAGGGAACATTCGTAAATTGGAGAGGTATCTTTGGCCCGCCTAATATGCCTGATTACGCAGTTAAATACTGGTCAGACAAGCTTGGTGAAATGGTAAAGACAAGCGAATGGGATGAGGCGTGTCAAAAAAATGGATGGGATAAGTTGTACTTAAATAGCGATGAGTTCTCAACGTTTTTAGATGAAGTAAATACAGAATATGAAACGATTCTTAAAGATATCGGTATGATTAAATAGTATGATTTCACTAGTTTTTCCTAGTGAAATCATATAGATAGCGAGGAGTAAGAATGGATAAAAAAATGGATTACAACGCCTTAACTGGTCTTGTTGTAACATTATTTGGCGCAGTGTATCTGCTGTTAAGTTATATGCTGCCGAGGGCTGCAATAGGCAACGCAATGGATCCTATATATTTTCCGTTAGGATTGGGTGTTTTGTTAGTTCTTGTTGGATTAGTCTTATTTATTAAGAGTGACAAATCGATGATAAAAGCAGCAGTTGCTTCAATATTTGTTCACTCTGAAAAAGAAAAAGAAGTATCGAAAATGGTTTTTATAACATGTTTATCAGCTGTACTTTATGGCTTGTTATTCGAACATTTGGGATTTGTTATTTCAACATTTGGCTTTATGACGAGCATTTTGTTTTTAACAAATGGAAAGAAAGTCGTAGTGAATCTCTTGGTTGCTTCAATTTTTAGTGTCGGTATATTTGCTCTGTTTAACTATGCGCTGGGTATCCCTTTACCTGGAATACCATTCATATAGGAGGTTAGAAATGCTTGAAATACTACATAATTTATTCAATGGTTTTTTAATTGCATTAGAACCTTATCATCTGTTATTAATCACATTTGGAGGTATACTAGGAACCATTGTAGGTATGTTGCCTGGTCTTGGACCAGCAACAGGGGTAGCGGTATTGATTCCGATTACTTTTACCATGGGGCCAACGGCTGCTATGATTACCATGGCAGGTATATATTATGGTGCCATGTTTGGAGGATCGAGAAGTTCAATCTTGATCAATACTCCTGGTGATGGTGCTGCTTTAGCAGCTACTTTTGATGGTTACCCTATGGCCATGAAAGGAAAAGCTGAGTCAGCTTTAGCTATATCTGCCATTGCATCTTTCATTGGTGGAACCATTGCTGCAGTATTTATGGTTGCACTTGCGACGCCTGTTGCAAGGTTTGCTTTGAAATTTGGACCAGCAGAATATTTCCTTTTGATGGTTGCAGCACTGTCTATGACAGCTTCTATGTCAAAAGGAAACCAGCTTAAGGGTTTTATATCTTTAATCATAGGTTTGATGATTGCGACGATAGGTATTGATGCTCAGTCGGGCATAAAAAGATTTACCTTTGGGATTCTTGAACTTCAAACTGGTATTGATTTTCTGATTGTTATTATTGGTATATATGCATTAGGAGAGGTTTTCAAGTCATATAAATCTATTGCAGATGGTACAAAAAAAGCGCAAAAGAAATTCGGTAAGATATGGATTAGTAAAAAGGAATGGGACTTATCCAAATGGCCAATTTTAAGATCCGCTCCATTAGGTTTTATAATAGGTGCTTTACCTGGTGCAGGCGGAACGATGGCTTCCTTAATGGCTTATAACAATGAAAAACAACTATCCAAGCATCCAGAGGAATTTGGTCAAGGGGCTATTGAAGGATTGGCAGCACCAGAATCTGCGAATAACGCAGCCTCGGTAGGTGCATTGATTCCTATGTTAACATTGGGAATCCCTGGTTCAGGTACAACTGCAGTCATGATGGGGGCATTATTAATGTTAGGTATTCAACCAGGACCTTTATTGTTTACTCAACATGCAGATGTAGCCTGGTCATTGATAGCGAGTATGTTTATTGGTAATATTATCTTAGCGGTAGTTAATATTCCTTTGGCAGGTTTGCTTGTAAGGGTTTTAGCAATTCCAGCAAAGGTCTTATATCCGATTGTACTTGGGTTGTCTTTTGTAGGGGTTTATGCTATTGCTGGTAGTGTTGTTGACTTCTACTTGCTGGTATTGTTTGGTCTAGCTGGTTATGTGATGAAGAAAGTAAACATTCCAACTGCACCAATGATATTAGCTGTTATAGTGGGTAATACTATGGAACAATCTTTTAGACAGGCAATCAGAATTTCTGATGGCGAACTGAATATTTTTTATGGTTCAACTTTAGCGATTGCATTAATTCTTATCACACTTGTGTCAATTGTATTCCCGATCATTAAAGATCATATAAAGAAAATGCAAGTTAATAAATCACAGCAGGCAGCATAATATAAGACTAGTTTATACTAGTCTTATTGGTGTTTTCGAAAGGAAGTCATTTTGAGTAAAAATTGGAAACTTTATCATAGAATTCGCAAATCATATAGAAGTATTATAGCTCTAATAATTATTGGAATTGTGACAGTTGTTGTTTTGACTATATATTCTTATGTGTCGTTTAGAGATAATCTGATTACGAAAGAACAAGAACAACTCTTAACTATTGCTAAAACAACTTCGAAAACTTTGGAAGATTTTTTAGATGAGAAGAAAAAGGACTCAACAATTATGGTTCAGACCATTGTTGATGATTATCATGATAGTCTGAAAAAAGATGAGATTACTGATTTTATATCGTATGCTTTAAATAATTACTTTAAAATTCAGAATGGTAAAATTTATCAGATACAGTTTTATGATGAATACGACCAGTTGATTTATTCAACTATTCAATTTGAAGAAACCCTAGAAGTTGCTGCAGATACGAAACCATTCCAAGTACCAAAGGGACTTGATGGCCCTGTAATTGGTGAGATTTTTGAGCTTGAGAACAAGGACCTAGCCATTGATATTACAACGCCGGTTGTTGTAGACGGAGAACATAAAGGGCATCTAAGGTTGATACTTAAGATGGAAATGATGTACCGATTATATTTGGAAGAGATACGTATTGGTTCAAAAGGATATGCATCTTTAAAAGACTCTGATGGTGTATTGATTATGCATCCTAAAAATGAGGACATTGGTGTGAATGTTATGGAGGCCAGAAAAAGTGAGTTTCCTGATTACGATTGGTCTGAACTTGAAACGTTAGTGGAATTACAAAAGTTAGAAGAATCTGGTACTGGTATCTATCATTCTATATGGTATCAAGATGCATCAAAAAAAAGAGTGAAAAAGTTTAGCGCTTTTTCTCATGTTAAGCTGGAAAATGATTTTTGGATATTGACAGTCTCTATGGATTACAAAGAACTGAGTGATTTAGCGACTAATTATTTTTACAACAACATCGTTATCATAGGTTTGGTTCCGATTGTATTGGTAATTTTACTATTTTATATCCTTAACTTAAGAAAGAACATTGTTTACCTTGAAAATGAACAAAAATATATCAAGCAAGTTAAAGCGTTAAACAAAGATTTAGAAAAGGACATTGAAGAGAGAAAAGAACTGGAAAAAGCACTCTATGCTAGTAAGGAAAGATTTAAGCGGCTGTTCAATGCTGGTACTGATTTGATATTTGTTTTACACAGAAATCCTACAAATGAAACTTATGAAATTATAAGAGTTAATGATATGGCTTGCAAGAAGTTTAACAAAAGCAGGGAAGCACTTATAGACAAGAATTTTTTGTCGCTTGCCTCAAATACAACTCAAATAGCAATGGATAACTTTTCTAAATGTATTGAAGATGACGAATTGTCCGTATTTGAGATGGATTTAATTTTAGCTGGCGGTATAACGCCATTCGAACTTTCAGGTCAAGTATTTTCTCTGGACAACAAGACTCTAATGATGCTTATTGCAAGAGATATATCAAAAAAGAAAGCACAAGAAGAGCAACTTGAAAGAGATCGAGGACTCTTAATTTATAAATTCAGACTTGTAGCTATGGGTGAGATGATAGCTAATATCGCTCATCAATGGCGACAGCCATTAGGTAGTTTAAGTTTAATGATTTCAAACTTAGACGATGCTTATGATCACCATGATTTAAATGAAGACTATTTTAAATCGACTATGAATAATGCTCAGAATATTATTCAAAATATGTCTGCAATAATTGATGACTTTAGGTATTTCTTTAATCCGAGACAAGAAAAAACAAGTATCAGTATAAAAAATCAGATAGAAAGTTCTTTGGAGATGGTTAAGGATCGAATTACGATTGGTGAAGTAAATATTTCCTTAGAAGACAGAAGTAAAAGCTGCATTTATGGATTTGAAAATCAACTATCACAAGTTGTGCTTAACATTATTAACAATTCCATTGATGCAATGAAAGACATGACAAACAGAAAAATAGATATAATTATCGATGAATGTGATCATCGGATTAGAGTTATGATATTCAATAATGGGGAAAACATACCTGATGAGGTCTTACCGAAAGTTTTTAATCCGTATTTTACGACAAAGGCTAACCAAGATGGTACTGGCATAGGACTTTATATGACCAAGATGATTATTGAGTCTAACTTTGGTGGAACAATTGGGATGTTTAATACAGAAGATGGTGTATGCACAGAAATTAATTTGCCGATAGGAGAGTAGAAATATGAACACAGAACTCTTAAAAAATGTAAGAATATTGTTTGTTGAAGATGATGAAATTCAAAGAAATGAACTGTTTGTATACTTAAGTAGAAGAGTTCATAAAGTATACACCGCCAAGAACGGTGAGGAGGGTTTTGAGAAGTATTTACAAATAAAGCCCGATATTATTATTACTGATTTGAGAATGCCAAAAATGGGTGGTCTTGAACTTGTAGAAAAAGTGAGATCTGAAGATCGTTTAACACCAATTATTGTTACAACAGCTATGAATGACAAGGAAACGATTTTAAAGAGTATAGATGTTGGTATTACAAATTATATTGTTAAACCTGTCGATACAAATGAGTTGTTAGATATCTTGGCTGATGTTGTAAAAACGATTTTAGCTATGAATAACAACGATTTTGAAAGGATTGTAGATGGTGGTAAAGTCAATGAACTCAAAAATCACCTAACTAAGTTCTTAAAAGTAGAAACTGGTAAAGGTCCATCAGATATTAGGGTTCAGCTTCAACATGATTCTTGTGAAATATATATTCTAGATTTCTTGACAGTATACGAAAAAAATATGCTTCTTTATAAAAAGAATGTGCATCTTGTTAATCATAACAGAAATGTATTTTTAGAAGATCGAATTGAAGTTTTAGAGAAGATTATATGTGAAGACTTAAATATTCAATATTCGATAAAAGAAATTAAGTCAGATGTTTCTAAATCGGAAATTTTCGTTAAGTGTATAATGAGCTAGAAGTGTGTCCTAGTTTTGTCTTACATTGTTATCTCTAGCCTTCTGTTTTTTATAATATATAAATACTATTATAAATCCTTCTGTTGAGTAGATTTTTTGATGTTGGGTATAAAACTACACAGTAGAGGTGACTTATGAAAAAGATAAGAGCAAATACATACATTTCTTATACATTGGCGATTTTGTTTATACTCTTATTAGTGGCGTTTACTTATATGAACTATCAGTCCGATTTAAATGGCGCTAAAGAGGATTATGAATCATCTATTTACAGAGACTTAAAGTCTCAAGCAGATGTCATTGATGCCCGTATGGCGGAGATCTTTGACCGTGCTAAACTTCAAAAGTATTGGTTAGAAGAAATCACTCAGGAGTCTATGGATAAGATAGACTTAAATGATTATACATGGACCTATTTAGAGGATTACGGCATTACCTCTTTAGATGAATCCAATGGATCTGGCAGCATCTATATCCATGGTCGCTTTGAAGATTTAAGTGATGATCAAGTAGATGAACTGAAGAGGATTTTAGCAGCCTTTGATGTGCAGCGCTTTATGTTAGACCACGTTGAGCTTTACACATGGAGCCTTTATTATACCGATATGGACATATTGGCGGGTTATCCATTTACTGAAGTATCAGAAGTCTTCGAGGTGGATTCTGTATCAGACCTGTATGACTATGTTAAAGACAATATCCATCAGATGAATGAAATGCCTTTAGAGGGGCTTTTAGACGGCTGGGAAAATGTTCTGAACTATTCCTACAATGAAGATCAAATTCTGTTCGGTAAGAATTGGCCGGTCCTAATAGAAGACAAGGCTCAAGGTATCTTCCAATCTGGCTTTGAACTGGAGCCTTTAGAAGACTTGGCTTACATGGATAAGGGCCATCTTATGATTTTAGATGCGGCTTTTCAAATTGTTTCGGATAATGGAAAGAGAACAGAAACAATCATAAGCTATGATTTAGATGACAGTGGCTTTGTAGAAAATCCTTATGGCAAAGGGCTTTATCAAGTGAAGGATGGTCGTTTATCTTATATTTTAGACCTTGAAAAGGTGGACTGGAAACTCTTTTATAGTTTAGAAGATTCTTTTGACGGGGGCAGGGTCTATCACTATCAGATATACCTCCTATTTATCTTAATATCGGGTCTTGTCCTTCTAAGATACATCTACCGGGTCAATCAGAAGAGGATCAAAGAAGAAAAGAAACTCTTAAGAGAGCTTATGCATGATCCTTTAACAGATGCTTGTAACAGAAATGCCCTTGACCAAATGCTGGATGATTTTGTGGAAGATCAAACGAACTTCTGTCTTGCCATGTTAGACATCGATGACTTTAAACATATCAATGATACCTATGGTCACGGTTTTGGAGACAAGGTTTTAAAACAGGTTGTAGAGACCATCAAGTTATCTCTTCGTTCAAGCGATATTGTCTGCAGGTTTGGGGGAGAGGAATTTGTTCTTCTATTTAAAGATGCGGATTTAAATCTGTCACTTGATATTTCAAATCGTATATTAAGAAACATCACCCTAGAGGCTTTGGAAAAATTAGAGGTAAAAGTAACCGTTTCTATCGGTCTGGTTATGTATAAAGAGGGATTTAGTCATGATGAACTTTTAGAATTGGCTGATAAACATATGTATGAGGCCAAAAAACTCGGCAAAAATCAAGTGGTTTATCAAGAAAATATATCTTTTAATCAGCCTTAAGTTGTCAGAAGATTTCTAGATAATCAAACAATTTTTTCCTTAATCAGGCCCTATTTATCAAGCTTTTCATAGAAAGGGACCTCACTTTATGAGAAAACACAAAAAAACATGAGATTTAATATAAAAAATCAAAAAAAGACTTGATAAAATCAGTGTTTTCAATATATCATATATATAGTGAGATGAGTGATATCAATCTCTTCGGAAATTATACGATGTGATTTTCGACTATTTATTAATAAGGAGGAATTGCTGTGAATAAAGCAGAATTAATTACAAGTATGGCTGAGAAGTCAGGTTTAACTAAGAAAGATGCTGAGTTAGCATTAAACGCATTCATGAAGTCTGTTGAGGAAGCACTTTTAGAGAGTGATAAGGTTCAATTAGTTGGTTTCGGTACTTTCGACGTTAGAGAAAGAAAAGCTAGACAAGGTAGAAACCCAAGAGATCCTGAGCAAGTAATCGAAATCCCAGCTTCTAAAGCACCTGTTTTCAAAGCTGGTAAAGCGTTAAAAGAATTAGTTAACAAGTAATCAGGTACATAACGAATATAGACGTAGCAATACAAAGAATTTCTGAGTGCTGCTACGTTTTTTATTTTTTTTAAGAGGTTATTATGAGAATCGACAAGTATTTAAAGAATTCACGTTTGATTAAAAGAAGAACCATTGCAAAAGAAGCTTGCGATCAAGGGCGTATTTTAATCAATGACAAGCCTGCTAAACCAGGTTCAATTGTTAGTGTGAATGATATTATCAGTATGGATTTTTCTTCTAGAATCATCAAGGTTAAGGTGCTTGATTTAAAAGAGCATGTTACCAAGGATGATGCAAAGGATATGTACGAAGTAATCGAGGGTTAATATGAAGAAGCGTAGAAGTTTTTTTAGAAGACATAGCATTGCAATAGGCATACTCATCGTAGTAGCTATTTTTTCTGTGACCTCTACCATGATGAAACAAGACCTATATGAAAAGCTGAACCAACAAGGTGATGAATACATGGCCGAGATTGAAAGGCTAGAGAGAACTTTAAATCAATATCAAGAAGAACTTGACAGAGTAGAAACACTTGAGTTTGTGGAAGAATACGCCAGGGAAACTCTTAAGATGGTAAGTCCTGACGAAATCTATTTTCAGATTTACTACACAGATGACGAGTGATGGAGAATTTATGAGAAAAGTAGCATGCATCGATATAGGGACCAACTCAGTAAGGATGATTGTATTAGATCCTGAAATGTCTTGTATCGAAGCAGAGAAATACATGGAAACCACACGTATTGGACATGGTGTGGATGGCAGTAAAATCTTATCTGATGAAGGCATGGACAGAACTGTTGATGCACTAAGAAAATTTAAGGATTTGGCTTTGTCATCAGGTGCAGAAAAAATAATTGCCATTGCCACAAGTGCAGTAAGAGATGCTTCTAACAGAGATGTCTTTTTAGAACGTGTTCATGAACTTGGTATCCATGTAGAAATGATCAGTGGTCAAGAGGAAGCTAGACTGGGATTTTTAGGTGTTGCTAAAGGTCTGGCAGATTCAAACTTAGTAAAAGCAGAAGACAATGTACTTGTTATAGATATCGGTGGTGGTTCGACGGAGTTGATCGTTGGTAACCAGTCTGGTATTTTGTACTCGCACAGCTTAGATATTGGCGCTGTAAGAATGCATGATAAATTTGTTACAGAAGATCCAGTACCGCTTTTAGAACAACAAGATATGGCAGATTTTATCCGTCAGGCCATCAAACCTGAACTGGACAAGATTGCAGAGTATGACTTGAAAATGATAATTGGTATAGGTGGTACCATCACAACAGCCGGCTCTATGGCTCTTGAAATGGATATCTACAATAGAAAGCGTATACACAACTATTATGTGCCTTTAGATACTGTTTATCAATTAAATAGAAAACTCTTGTCACAGACCGTTTTAGAGCGTCAGAAGCATAAAGGATTACAGCCTAAACGTGCTGATATTATTCCTTGTGGATTTATGATCTTGCAACTTATTTTATTGGCTTTAGAAAAAGATGGTATTACCATCAGTGAATATGATAACTTAGAAGGTCTATTCTTTGACAAAGGTTAAAATGCACTTCTTTAAGAAGTGTTTTTTTCTTTGAAAAAAATATGAAATACGTGTTGACAAAAGGACCATATTAAAGTATTATATTATTTGTTCGCAGCCAGTGTGAACGAAAAAATGCCGAGGTGGCGGAACTGGCAGACGCACAGGACTTAAAATCCTGCGATCATTGCGATCGTACCGGTTCGATTCCGGTCCTCGGCACCAAACGAAAGATGTACTTAGGTACATCTTTTTTTTATAGTCAAAACGTGAAAATGTAGGGTGATATAGAAAAAAATTTTATCGTGACATTTGTTTAGAATTTTACGAAAATAGTGATAATTAAGGTTTGAAAAAAACATTGAATATTTTTCGAAAAAAATGTGTATAAGTTGTTGACAAATGGATGAGTTTGCAGTATCATATTATTTGTTCTCATGAGTTGAGACGACGCGATATAGATGCCGAGGTGGCGGAACTGGCAGACGCACAGGACTTAAAATCCTGCGATCATTGCGATCGTACCGGTTCGATTCCGGTCCTCGGCACCAAGAAATTAGATGTACATTGTACATCTTTTTTTATTTTTTGAAACCTGTGGATAACTTGTGGATAAGTAAAATGTGTTGTCTCTTAATACTGCCTGAATTGTGCAAATATTAAGAATTTGTCTTTTGACACTAAATTGTGGATATGTTATTATTTAAACGAGAAAAAAACTTTAACGTAGTCGTTAATTTTATAGATGAAAAGGAGGGCAAATGCTTAAGGAAAGTATCGTAAAGGAAGTGCTTCAAGCGGCATTATCAACAGGGGGAGATTTTGCTGAAATTTTTGTTGAAGATCGACATGACAATGGCATCACCATGATAGGTGGTAAAATTGAAAACTCTAATGCTGGTAGAACCTATGGTGCGGGTATCAGAATTTTTAACGGTAAAAATTCAATTTATGGTTATACCAATGATACATCTAAAGAAAATCTTATCAAAGTAGCGAAGGAAATTGCATCTTCGATTTCAGGTGTAGATAAGAATTTAGGTATTGATATGGTTAAAAAATGTGTCAACATCATCAACCCTATTAAGATCATGCCAACAGACGTGTCTAAGTCGGATAAAATCGGCTTTTTAAGAATGGCTGCTGAGGAAGCTAAAAACTATTCAAATGAGATCACTCAGGTGAGAGGTTCTTATATGGATTATGTACAAAACATCTTAGTTGCCAACTCAGAGGGTGTTTATGCTGAAGACCAGCGTGTAAGAACAAGATTGAACATAGGCGCTGTGGCTTCTGTCAATGGTGAAATGCAAACAGGTGGTGCAGATACAGGTGCCCATGTTGGTTTAGAAATCTACAATGATGATGTTTTAAAGGGCATTGGCCGTGAAGCATCAAGAATTGCAACGACCATGGCTCATGCTGATCTTTGTCCATCTGGCAAAATGACAGCAATTATCGACAATGGTTTTGGTGGGGTTATCTTCCACGAGGCGTGTGGACATGGTTTAGAAGCGACTTCAGTGGCTAAGGGTACTTCTGTTTACTGTGACAAGTTAGGCCAAAAGATTGCTTCAGACGTGGTGACTGCTATTGATGATGGTACCATAGAAAATGGCTGGGGTTCATTCAACATCAACGATGAAGGTGAAGCACCTCAAAGAAATGTCTTATTAGAAAATGGTGTGTTAAAGGGTTACATGATTGATAAGTTAGGCTCTAGAAGAATGAACATGCCTCAAACAGGGGCCGGTCGTCGTCAATCTTATCAGTATGCACCAACTTCTCGTATGACCAATACTTATATTGCACCAGGTCAGTCTGAAAATGAAGACATCATTAAAAATACTGAGTACGGTATTTATGCAAAGAAAATGGGTGGCGGTTCTGTTAACCCAGCAACAGGTGACTTTAACTTTGCAGTATTAGAAGGTTATTTAGTTAGAAACGGTGAGATTGCTGAACCAGTAAGAGGTGCAACTCTAATTGGTACAGGTCTTGAAGTTATTCAGAAGATAGATATGGTTGGTAAAGACTTAGCACATGGTCAAGGTATGTGTGGATCTGCATCAGGTTCTATTCCTACATGGGTTGGACAACCGATGATCAGAGTATCAGAAATCACTGTTGGCGGAAGAAAGTAAGGGGGAAACATGGAATATCAAAAGTTTGTAGATGCATTATTTGAACTGGGTAAATCTCAAGGTTTCTCTGATATGGAAGTATACTTCCAAGAAGGTAAAAACTTTGAAACAACAGTCTTTAATCAAGAGGTGGACAGGTTTAGTATTTCTGAAGTGGCAGGTTTATCATTTAGAGGTCTCTATAATGAAAAAATGGGTTATGCCTTTACTGAAATATTAGATGATGCTTCTCTTGAAATGCTAGTAAGAGAAGCCAAAGCCAATGCTGAGGCCATTGAGTCTGAAGATAAGGTAGAGATTGCAGAGCCAAAAGGTAGAATTGAGCCGATGGATTTATATTCTGAGGACTTAGGTAAGGTAGCTAAAGCTGACAAGATAGATTTTTTAAAGAAGCTAGAAGCAGAGGCTAAATCACTAGATGAGAGGGTCAAGTCTTTATCTTATAATTTATACATGGAATCTGAGATGGACGTAAAAATTAATAATACAAGAGGTATGGACCTGTCTCAGAAGTCTAATATTGGCATCTGTTATGTTAATGTTCTTGCAGTTTCAGGTGAAGAAAATAAAACTGGTCATGTGCTTCTAATTGAAAAAGACTTCGACAAGTTTGATTACAAGGCGGTGGCAAAAAAAGCGGTAGAAGAAACTGTTTCTCAATTTGGGGCTTCGCCAGTTGCTTCTAAATCTTATCCAGTTGTTTTAAAGAATGAAACAGCTGCAGATTTATTAGGTGCTTTTATGTCTGTCTTTAATGCAGAAAATGTTCAGAAAGACTTATCCATGATGAAGGGTAAAATTGATGAAAATGTTGCGGGTTCTTTGGTAACTTTAGTAGACGACCCATTTATGGTAGGTGGTCATGGTAATAAGAGCTTTGATGCAGAAGGTACCAAGACCATGAAGACAGAGATTATCAAGGATGGGGTCTTAAAGACTTTTCTTCATAACAATAAAACAGCTAGAAAAGATGGTATCGAATCGACAGGTAATGCTTCTAAAGCTTCTTACAAGTCGAGCATCAACATAGCACCATCTAACTTATACATCGAAGCCGGTACACATTCCTTTGATGAGTTGATTCAAATGGAAGAAGGTATGATCATTACAAGTCTTCAAGGTTTACACTCTGGCTTAAATGCTATTTCAGGTGACTTTTCACTAGCGGCCAACGGTTACTTGGTCAAGGACGGTAAAATAGAACGTCCTGTTGATCAAATCACTGTAGCAGGTAATCTAAAAGACCTTCTTATGGATGTTGAGGCAATCGGTAACGATATGGCCTTCTCATTACCGACAGGTGCAGCATATGTGGCTTCGCCATCTATTAAAATAAAATCTCTTGCCATTGCAGGTGAGTAAGTTTAAGACACGTTTATCGTGTCTTATTTTTTTCTCTATAAAGAGATGGTGACATATTTTCATATTTACTAAACAACCTAGAAAATTGATACACATCTTTATAACCCACATCTAAGGCGATGTTTTTAATGGTATGATGTGTATTTTTTAATGCTTTTTTGGCCTGATATAAACGGTACATAATGAGGTAATGTTTAGGTGATACTTTTAAGTGTCTCTTAAAGACAGCAGAAAGATGTTTTCTGCTAATGGAAAGATGTGAAGCTAAGCCTTCTATAGACATATCAGTTGCATATTCCAAATGTATATATGAAAGCGCATCTTTTATGTATGATTCATCTTTATCCAGTTCTTGATGTTGAAAGGGTTTGTCTAAAATAAGTTGAGAAAGCATACTAAAGAGTTGACTCTTTTGAATGAAATAATTTTTAGCCGTTTGTGAATCATCACTTAGGTAAGTGGTGTTGAGATTAAGGAGTATATCCCTAGTTGATTTTTCAAGGTTATAAATAACATTTGGCAGATGGTCTTTTAAAGAATGATTACAGGAAAAACCAATCCATATATAAGACCATGGTTTTTTATCATGGGCCTTATATTGACATAATTGGTGCGGTTGTATGATAAAAGCGTCATTTTCCTTGAGGTTATAAGTTTCATTGTTAAGACAAAACTGCCCTTTGCCTTCTAAGATGTAATGGATAAGGTAATTAGAACGAAGACCTGTTCTAAAATGATTTGGCTGACATGCTTCTTTACCTGCGTAAAGTATTTCAGATGTAAGTTGATCAAAAGGATCAAGAGGAAATTCTACGATTGTGTGATTGTTTAGGATAAACATCGAACTCTCCTTTTCGGACATTATACTATCATCTTCAGACATTTTACAATTGCTCACAAATCCATTGACAAATTATAATGAGTTTTAAAGAAAGAGAGGTATAAATGAGAGGTTTGGCAGAATGGATGGCACTTGAGCACCTAGAGTTTGAAATTAAAATTAATGGACAAAGATATCATTCGAATCAGTGTGAATCGCTTAATAAAGAAAATAAGATTATTTACATTTATGAAGGTATTTTTACTTTGACTTACCAGTACGATGATGTCTTGACCTGTAGTCTGAAGAATATATCCAATCATGGTTTTGACATAAGCTATTTTGAATTGTTTAGTTTAGACTATGAAGATAATATGGATACAAGTGAATGGTGGATATATAAAAATGGCTTATTGAAGAATGACTGGGCTTCTGTATATCCGATAAAAAATATAAGAAGTTATGCAAATGAACTTCAAACGTCAGTAACTGAAACCGGAGAAAATGAAGTGATAAGTGATGAACTTATGATTACTAGCCCTATGGTAACTCTTATATATGATGGTAATGACTCTTATTTGATAGGTCAAAAGAGGCCTGACTCAGGATTTATAAATCACATTTTTTCTTTAGATGAAAGACTGAAGAAATATTCTGTAGTCGGTGATTTAAGATACCTTGAAGCAGATGATGTTTATGATGAAAGCTTTATTCTTCTAAAAGGAGATACCAATCAAGTCCTTAAAGATTATGGGCGTTTAACCAAGGTAGATCAGAAGTTAAGCGTTGATTTACCTAAAACAGGCTGGTGTTCATGGTACTATTTTTATGAAAATATCAGTGAGGACCATGTATTAAGACAGTTAGAGGTAATTGACAAATATCAATTGAATCTGGACATGATCTTAATAGATATGGGCTGGGAGGAACGATTGGGGACTTGGCAGAGCAATCATAAATTTTCTCATGGCATGAAGTGGCTTGCTGATAAGATTAGGTCTAAAGGCATTCGACCAGGTCTTTGGTTATCACCATTTTGGGTAGAAGCTCGGAGCTATGTTCATTTAAATCATCCTGAATGGCTATTAAAAGATCAAGAGGGAAACTTAATTGTATTTCATTGCCACATTGATGGTTTTATCATTGATACGACTCACCCTAAGGCCTTAGACTGGATGAAAAAAGAATTGGTTAGAGTGAGGTACGATTGGGGTTATGAGATTTTAAAATTAGATTTTCTTAGAATTGTCAGTCTGTATGACTATGCTGTTTTCTATAGAGAGGTATCTGCTTTTGAAGCACTCAATGATGCCATGAAAGCGATAAGAGAAGCCGTTGGTGATGATACTGTTATAATTGCCTGTGGCGGTCATTATGCAGCTACTTATGATGTCGCTGATATCAATCGTACAAGTGGTGATATTGGTGCTAGTTGGGAAAGTCTGAAAAGAACATTTAAACGAAACTTGTTGAGACTATGGATGAACGGTACTTGGTGGTTAAATGACCCAGATTCCATTGTCATAAGAGATAAAACAGAAGGAATATCTGGTAGAACTGCTGGTGCAAAGGATCACCCTATAGGTAACTTTAATGCAAGGCAAGTGGATACAATTATTAATCTGTATAGGATCTTGGATGGTTTCACAACACTTGGAGATGATTTATCTAAATTGAGTGATATAAAACTTAGAAAGTTGAATCAAATGCTCAATCATAAGAAGACTTATAGTTCTTTTAAGATAATTGATTTATATGATAATCATTTTCCTTCCTTGTTCTTAATGGAATATGAAAAACACTTTGAGCTCTTAGCAGTAAATTGGCATGACTATGACATTGAAGTAAAAAATAGTTTTGGAAAGAATTATGAACTTACTGATTTGATAAATCAAACGGTTGAGACAGAAACAAATGAAATAGCTATTTCCTTATTAGCTTATGAGAGTAAAGTATATAAGTATCCTAAATGCTACTAGAGATTACCGATACACTTGTTAAATCCGAGTTCAATCATCATTGCCGCTTGTTTTAACGATGATGCCCTATATTTTAATAGTTCCTTTTGCATCATAAGAAAAAAATCACAAGCGAGCTTCAGTTTTGGATAATACTGATTATGGAAGAGAGTCTTATCAATGCTTGTTATTGTGGTGATAAAGGTGTGATTGTGTCTTATTAAATAAGCTGTCTCAAGGCTTTCATGTATGGTAGAATAAGTTGAGGTATGTTTATGATTGAAAAAATGCTTAAAACAATTAAAAGAGAAAACTTGATTCAAAAGGGAGATAAGATTGTAGTTGCAGTTTCTGGTGGACCAGATTCAGTGGCCATGCTTCACGCCCTTTATTCACTAAAAGATTATGACTTGACCCTATATGTTTGTCATTTGAATCATAACTATAGAGGTGAGGCGTCTGATGGTGATGCTGCTTATGTAAAAGTACTTGCAGATAGCTTAAACTTGGAATCCTTTATTTTCTCAGAGGATATAGAAGCTTTTTCGAAAGCCAAAAAGTTGAGTTTTGAAGAAGGGGCAAGAGAAAGACGTTACGCCTTGTTTGATTTGGTTAAAGAAAAGACAGGTGCCAATAAAATTGCTGTTGCCCAGAATATGAATGACCAGGCAGAAACACTTTTGATGAGACTCTTTAGGGGTAGTGGTCTAGAAGGTCTTACATCTATTAAGTATCAAAGAGATCATATCATACGTCCAGTCCTCGAGTGTTCAAGAACTTCAATAGAAGAATACTGTAAAGATCATGATTTAAAAACTCGAACAGATCATACCAATTTTGAAACAGATTATACAAGAAACAAGATTCGATTAGAGCTTTTGCCTTATATTAAAGATCACTTTAATCCAAACATTGTTGAGAGCCTTTACCAGACATCAGATCTCTTAAAAGAAGACCTTAATTTTATTGAGAAACATGTCAATCAGATATATGCTGAACTAGATAATAAAATTTTGGTGGAAGCTTTACCTAAAGACAGGGCTATTCTCAGTCGCTTGATTCGAAAGATTGTTGAAAATGAAACAGGTTCCTTAAAAGGGGTATCTTTTGACCAAATCAATAGAGTCATTTTATTACTTGATATGCCGCATGGCAACAAGGTTTCTATTAGGGATTTGATTTTTCAAAAGTCTTATGACCAACTTATATACTATAAAACTGACAAGGATCTGTCATCTGATGTTTTAAGAGAAGACAAGCCTTTTGAAGGGAAGTTTGGAAGTGTCTTTATAGGTCAGGGTGGCATTAGAATCGATGCTGATAAAGTAAAAGGTCAACTTTATGTACGAACCAGAAGACCCGGTGATAAGTTTAAGCCTCTTGGTATGAAAGGTAGAAAGAAGTTAAAGGATTTCTTTATTGATTTGAAGATTCCAGCTCATGAGAGAGACCAAATCTATTTGGTGTGTGATGATGAAAATATCATCTGGGTTGTTGGTTATAGAATGAATGAAGACTATAAGGTGACATCATATACTACAAAAGAATTACATTTGTCATTTAAGTCGATTTAATCGGCTTTTTTCTTTGACCTCAAACTATTTATATGGTAAGTTGAATTTGGAAATAATTTGAATAGGAGGCTGTATGAAGAAATTTTTAATCTTACTCTTGGTGGCTGTTTTTTTTATACCAGGAGTATATGCAGAAGAAAATGTAGAAGTAAATCTACCCGAGTTTGACATCACTTTAAATGGTATTCAAGTTGACAACGATCAAGAAGTCTATCCTTTTATCGCCTATAAAGGCATCACTTATATTCCTATGACTTGGGATATGTCATATGCTTTAGGTTTGCAGTCCGAGTGGAGCGAAATCAAAGGTCTGACAATCGGAAAAAGAGAAGACATGAAGCCTTATGTAAAAACAGGTCAAGGCATGAACTCTACAAAAGTTTATCAAGCGAGTGTTGTTGAGTTTCCTGTCAATGTAAACGGCAAACAGATCGATAATGCAAGCGCAGAATACCCACTCCTTAGCTTTAGAAATGTCACTTACTTCCCGATGACTTATGACTATATGGTAGGTGAATTTGGTGCAGGATATGGTTGGGATGATGCAAAAGGTTTAAGCGTTTCTGCTGATAAGAATCTAAGTGTATTTTTAGATGAACCTTTTACAAAGACCTTTGATATTGACTTTGACACTTTTGATGATGAAATCATAGTAGAAGAAATGGTCAAAATCGAACGTCATGGCGATAGAGATATTATTGTATCTTTTATTCCGGGTACTTTTCCTCAGTATCATGATTATATTATAAATATTGATGTTACATACCTTACAAGAGATGGTGAACTAATAGGTGCTATGAAGTCGCAATATGGCAGAGAAGCTTATGATGGTATGAGTACAAAAACATATGCTGTGAATCAAACTTATATTGAGGATCCAATCTATGATGCTGTAGCTAAGATAGAAGTGACTTTTGAACCATTAGCGATGAGTTTAGCACGTTCACAAGTTGAATATCCTGACCTTGCTTATGAATATATGGCGCCTAATCGAGTTGATTTAGATAAAATCAAAAGTATGGGAGCTGTTTATGCTGAAGTTGTAGGTTATGGTGTAATTGATACACTACCAAGAGAACTTGTCCCTTATGATGCATTGACTTTTCGCTCGGGTGCTTTAATTGATGATACTGATGTTAAGTACAAAATATTAAAAAGTGACAAAACTGGTTATGTGGCATTTAAAAAATCAGAGGATTATGTACCACTAATGCAATTAACGTCTATGTATGTAGATCCTACAATTGATGAGAATACTTCTTTGATCTGTAAAAAAGATGACCAAGTTTTATATACACTTAATTATGGTGTTATAAGGCTATATGACAAGGATATGAAACTGATAAAAATCATTATCAATGATAAATTTGAATAGGTAATAATTAGAAACCTTAGCGAATAAAGTTAAGGTTTTTTTAATGCTTTTATATTTAACAATATGTTAAACTATAATCCTGAGATTAGGAGGTAGAAATGAAAAAAATAGTTTTAATTTTCTGTATGATTATGTTGTTAGCTACAACAGCCTATGCAGAAGAGGTTGAGGTAGTGATCCCTGAGTTTGATGTTACTATTAATGGCAATATCATTGATAATCAAACGGAGCAGTATCCATTTATAACCTATAAGGGCATTACTTATATTCCTATGACTTGGGATCTGTCTTATGCACTTGGCTTAGAACTTAATTGGGAACCGAGCAATGGTTTAAAAGTCAGTAAAAGAGATAAGATGAAAGTCTATGTTCAAAAAGAAAAAACTTACAACAATCTGGGCAAGCCATATCCTGCTGAAGCTGTATCCTTTCCTGTAAAGGTAAATGGTAAGGCATTTGATAACTCTATTGCGGACTATCCACTTTTAAACTTTAGAAACATCACTTATTTCCCAATGACTTATGACTATATGGTGAATGAGTTTAACTCAGGTTATAAGTGGGACGATATTTTAGGACTATTAGTATCTGCAGATGAAAATCTTGAGATTTCCATACCGGAACCTTATTATGTTTCATTAAAGGTAAACCATGAAGAACTAAAGGAAAAAGGCATCCTTGCTGAACAGATGATTCATGTGGAATATGATGGCGATTATGAAGATATCAGCGTTGTTAACGGCTTGAACCATGAATACGACGGCTATTATTACAATCTTTATATCAGTCATTATAATGACAAAGATGAGCTGATTTATACAGATATTTTGATGAATGCTAATATTTACGAATCAGTAGATGATTATACAAATCCTTCAGAAATTCACGGTATGCCATCAGACCCACTTGTGACGGAAGCCTATTATGTTTTGGACTTGGAACTGCTACCGATACCAGTTGCAAGAGCGGAATTTCTGACCAATTACAAGGACGTCTTGTTTACATACTTTGATGAAGTGACACTTTCATATGAAGACCTTATGTATGAAGGCGCTGTTTATATGGAAGCACATTTGCTGCCGGGTTCTTTTAATACCTTGCCGGGTGATCTTATTCCTTTTGCTGCAGCAAAATCAACCCAGGCATCATCTAAAGACGGTGAGAATTTTGATGTCAATGTCTATGCATCTGATTCTGGTAAAGTATCTTTTGAACCAGTAAGCAAAAGCTATATCCCGCTTAAGAAGTTTAACAGGGCTTATATAGACCCGAGAGAACTAAACTGGGGACTTAAGCTTTACAACAACAATGCCTTGGTGGATGAAATTCACAAGGGTTATATCAAATTATATGACAAAGATTATAAGCTGATTAAAGTAATGATCAACAAGGCAGAAGTAGATAGTGAGATGGGTATTCAGTAAGTTATTGTATGCCGACTTTAATTAAAAACTTGCAATTTAAAATTTCCTCCTGTATACTCGAGGTATCAATGGAGGAAATTTTATGAGTGCGAGAGTTCTTAACTAAAAGTAATTTTATATGGTTTGAAAGGTCTGCCCGTCGGGGTTCTGTTTTGTGTACCTTTTAAGCATACTGGTTAAGAACACGAATAGCTTATAAAAACACTCTTTTTTATTAAAGATTTTTAAGCCGTGCTGTTGCATGGCTTTTTTAGTTGATTTTATGCTACAGGTGTGTCCTGTAGCTTTTTATATTGGTGTTTTTAGACTTTGGTTAAGAACGTAAGGAGGAAACATGTTAAGTGTGGTAAATGTTAGGTTAGATGATGAGATGATTAGAGTAATGGGTAAATATAAAATACATGGAGGTCTAGAAAATGGACAAGAAGACATTAGACATATTAGGTTACAATGACATAAAAGAAAACATTAAGAAATATACAGCAAGTAATTTAGGTAAAAAATTGGCTGATGAAATGATGCCTCAAACCAATCCTAGGATTGTATTAGATAGATTTGAAGAAACCAGGGAAGCCGTTTCCATCTTGAGAGAAGGGTCTGGTATCAGTCTAGGTGGTATCAGTGATATCACGCCTTATATGACAAAGGTAGAGAAGGGGATGTTTTTACATCCTGAAGAACTTTTAAAGGTAGCTGACTTTTTAAGATGTATCAGACACTTAAAGAAGTCTATAGAGGCATATGAATATACAGCGCCAAAACTCTACAGCTACTCTGTCGGTTTAGAATCTTTTAGAAATGTAGAAAGCGAGATAGAGTACTGCATTGAAGGGGCCATGGTTCATTCAAGAGCTTCCAAGGTATTGGAAAAAATCAGAAAGAAGATAGATGCCCTTCATAGTAAGCGTATAGATAAGCTCAATAAGTTTTTAACAGCAGACAGAAATCAGAAGTATATTCAGGAAAGCTTCTACAGTCAAAGAGATGATCGTTATGTCATTCCAATCAAAGCATCTGCTAGGAAACTTGTGGCTGGTACAGTGATTGACTCGTCTGCATCAGGTTCTACAGTCTATGTAGAAATTGATGAAATCAAAGACTTAACGGTTGAGATCATCATGTTAAAGTCTCAAGAAACAGAAGAGTGTAATCAAATTCTGTGGCGATTAACTGGCCTTATCAGTGAACACCTGATGGCCATCAATGATGCTGTATTTATTATTGGTAAGTACGACTTTATATTTGCCAAGGCCAAATACTCAATTGCCATTGGTGGCAACGAAGTAGAAATTACAGATGATGAAATTATTCATCTTAAAAAAGCTCGCCACCCTATGCTTGGGGAGGCTGCTGTACCTTTAAACGTTGAAGTCGGCAGTGACTATAGGACTCTTATCATAACAGGACCGAATACAGGTGGTAAGACCATTACCTTAAAGACGGTTGGTTTGATGGTCTTAATGACCCAAAGTGGTTTATTACCACCGGTCGGTAAGGGCTCTTCTATTTCAATATTTAACAAGGTCCTTGTAGATATAGGGGATTCTCAGAGTATTGAACAGTCGCTTTCTACATTCTCAGGACATATGAAGTCTTTAGTAGATATCGTAAAAAGATCGTCTAGAAAGACCTTGGTTTTAATAGATGAAATTGGTACGGGTACAGACCCCAAAGACGGTGCCGCTCTAGGTATCGCCATACTAGAAGAAATCTATAATAGGGGTGCCGTCTCTTTGACGTCAACACATTACAGTAAGATCAAAGAGTACAGCGAAATTCATGAAGGTTTCTTAAATGCTTCTATGGACTTTGATAAAAAGACATTGAAGCCCCTTTATAAGTTGTTAATCGGTGTGGCTGGTGAATCCAATGCTTTATGGATTTCTAAAGAGCTGGGCTTAAATGAAAAGATTATTGAAAGAGTCAACAAGATCAATTCAACCCATGAAATTGTAGCACCAAGAAAGATCTCTAAGTTTTCTAAGAAGAAGTCTAGGGTACAAGAGATCAAAGATGCTTCAAAGCCTGATACGACAGACCGCATCTTTTATAACAAGGGTGACCGCGTGATTTACAATGAAACGGGAGACCACTATTTGGTTTATGAACATATGATAGACCACAATGTGGTAAACGTCTTTAAAGATGGTCAGTATCAAGAACTGCCTGAAAAAAGACTGACGCTAGATCAGAGAAGGGAGTCTTTGTATCCTGAAGGTTATAATCTAGACCAACTATTTGTATCTTTTAAATCAAGAAAACTTGAAAAAGACATAAAAAAAGGTCGCTTCAAGAATATGAGAGAACTAAAAGAAAGAATCAGTGAGTTAAACTAAGAAAAGGCCATTTTGGCCTTTTCTTAGTTTAAGATATTATATGCTTTATTTCTTGTATAGTTGTAATTGATAAGCTTGTCTTTATCCAGGTAGTTTTTCTTTTCTTTGATGACATTATCGAGGTCGTAATATACACCAAGATGGTCATCCTTGTCTTTAAACTCATCTCTGTATTTAACAAGTGTTTCTATAGCATCTGCGGACATATGGTTGTAGTAATAAACATCAATTTCCTCACCATTTAAGTATCGGTCCATGTTACCTGAAATAATGATTGCATCCACATTGACAAAATTCAGTAGAATGTATGCAAACAAGTACATACCAGCTATGATGAGGCGGATATTGATACGTTTCCATAGGTGGACACAGGTTACAATCATAATGAGGATCTGAAGGACTGTAAAGGACTGTGATACAATTCTTAGCCAAGTATAGCCATAAGCTTCAATGTACAGGTTCATCCTAAAGATGGCTGAATAGGCAATCACCATGGTGTTTAGCGTCATCAAGGTTAAAAGACCTGTGTTGATTTTCTTTTGAGAAAAACTACTCAGTATGAGAGTCATGATGATGACGATCATGGAGATGATAACCAGTTCAAAGAAACCCTTTCTTGCATAAGATGAAAAAGTCATACCTTCAAGTATCTTGTTTGAAAACAGGTATCTGAACTGTATAAAAACGAAGACCATGAAAAGCGAGTTGACCAAAACTAAGATGGTCGAAATGATGATATCAAGGTCCTTTTTCTCTTTGATAATGAGCGGTTTGTCTTCAACTTTTTTCTCCTTGTAGAGCAAGTAGTAAAAGTGAGAGAAAATATAAGTTGAACACAAGAACCAAATGATGACTTTAGGAATGATTTCATCATCTAAAAAATCTAAGAATGAAAAATCGATGGTGATAAAATTTCTAAATATATCGTCTGCCGATGCTAATAATAAGGTAAATATCATCAGGATTGGCAGGGCAATTAAGATGCCTATTAGGACTTGTCTTGTTTTGGGATTGACTTCCTTTATCTTCTTTACTTTTAAGCCTTTTCCTATATGTATATAGGCTACTGGGAAATCGCCAAAGGGCATGACCACTTGTTCTAATAGGCTGATGATAAGGTATTTATCGATAAATAGTTTTTCTTCTTTTAGCATATTGATGTGATAAGTCGACAACAAGCCATAAAAGACCACAATATTTAAGAGTTGAAGGCCTGGCTGGTCTCTAAAGATGTATGTAAAAGAAATTAGTATCAGTGCCAGTAGAAGTCCTAAGTTCTTCTGTTTCCATTTACCTGCTTGTCTGTAGCTGACAAAGGTCATAATTAGTGCTAAGAGATGAAGAAGTGTCAGTATTAAACCCATGCCATCACCGAATAAGAAGTTGATGGTCAGTGATGCAAATATCATAGACAGTAGGATAAGTATGTTCAGTTTCTTGGTCATGATTACCTCCTATATTCCAGAATATCTCCCGGTTGACAGTCGAGTGCGTCGCATATGGCTTCTAGTGTAGAAAACCTAATGGCTTTGGCCTTGTTGTTTTTTAGAATAGACAAATTGGCTTTGGTGATGCCAATTTTTTCAGCTAGCTCAGTAGAAGACATCTTCCTTTTGGCAAGCATCACATCTAAGTTAATGATTATTTTCATGCTTGCCTCCTATATGGTCAGATCGTTTTCTTCTTTAACACGTGTCGCTTCTTTAAATAAAGCAGACAATGTCCAAGAAAAACATCCAGCTATAACCAAAACCAAGAGCATGATATAAGTCAGGAAGGTTTTGAAGATAAAAAGCTTAACAAAGAAAACGAGGGCTAGTGCAAATGAAGCGATCCCCATTCGATAGAGACTCTTGACATTATCGTTTGTAAAAGGTGTCTCATTTGCTATGGAATGATAAATGCGTCTGAGTTCGTAAAGCACATACAAGATGGCCAAATCTGTTAAAACCCACATCAAATACATAAGGTGTCTTTGTTGGTAATACCTATAGATGTTAAGGGAACTGTTTACGATGAAAGGCAGTGCTACTAAAAAAACAATGCCAATAACAAACAGAAAATCTAAAATAAACTTTACAAACTGCGGAAATGACAACTTAGGCAATGTCAAGCTTTGGCTAGTACTGAACAGTTTGAAGCCTAGTATGGTGGTTAAAAGAATGAGTAGTATTTGTTTTAACCAAGACATATATGTCCAGAATTCGCCGCCTGTTATCTGGTTCATACCAGCACCTGATTCATCTAGATAAATGGCGCCATTATAAAATAGGGACAAAGAAATCCAAGTTGCTATAAGTGAAATGATGAATAGAATGCCTCTTAATTTATTATTTTTCATAAGAACTCCTTAGTTTGTATTGGTATAACTTCATAGTGATCATGCTAAGTGAGATTTGGATTAAGCCGACCAACATGAGGATGCCTGTCGCCATATAAGTTTCTCCTAGAAGTATTCTTTGAAAAACCATTGAAGAACAGAGTATCAAACCCATAATTAGTGAAGTCATGTATGACTTTTTATCTCTGCTAAATATGGCGAAGGCTAGGGCGATAAGATTGCCGAGACCATAAATGGTGATGCCGACATAGCCTGGCATAACATAATCTACAAAGGGGGTTTTTCCAAGCCATTCAAGTGGAAAGTCCTGATAGCCGCCAATTTGATTGATCATCTTAATGCCTATATCAAAAGCATTGTATAAGATGATGAAGTCAAACAGACCTAATATGTATTTGCTTATTTTAAATTGCATAATAACCTTCCTTTCGACTCCACCTTAATGCAGAGGTTATCATTTTTCAATAAATTGTTATCGAAAAACGATAAATGATAATATTCTTAATCGAATGTTAAGATTTGTATTTTACATTCATAAGTCATTTATCTTTAGAGGGTGTATGATAAGAATCTACATGTTATAATAGATGGCTGATAGGACTTATTAAGACTTAATAAATTATGTGTATTTGAGATTCTGTAGATAATCATGGTTAAATTGGGTATAATACGCATGATGAGCTTTTGACTTGTGTTACTTATTTTAAGGCTTTCTCAAGATGAGTAATTGTCTTTAAAGGCGCTTAAATACTAAGTGGCACGAAATATTAGAAGTTTATAAATTAAATTGTTTGAATACTTACTATATGTTAAAATAATGAAGTATTCAAATGGTATGATAAATATTTTAAATACATCGGGAGGAATTAGATGAATAACAGAGTAAAAAATATTGTAATCGTTATTGCGATTACAGCATTTGCTTTGATTGCTTTTCAAAATCTTAGACCGGTTGAACCATCGCCATTCACTTATGACGAGGTTGTTCGACAAATAGAAGCTGAAAATGTTACGACGATGCAAATCACTGAAGAAGGATATGCTAGTGGTATCTTAAAAGATGGTAGAACATTTGAAGTTTATGTGCCTAAGGAACATGATGAGGAATTAGCAAAGTTAACACATGAACTTATTGCAAAAGATGAAAATTTCGAACTGAACGGATTGCCAGTATCACCGTTATCAGGATTCGTTAATATATTCTTGTATCTAATTGTGTTTGCTGTAATTATCGTTGTGTGGATGCTGTTTATGCAAAATTCACAAGGCGGCGGCAACAAGGTTATGTCATTTGGTAAATCAAAAGCCAAGTTGGTAAAACCTGAAGAAACTAAAAGAATTACTTTTGAAGAAGTTGCTGGTTTAACTGAAGAAAAAGAAGAGATGGAAGAGGTTGTTGAATACCTTAAAAATCCAAAGAAATTTATTGAAATTGGTGCTAGAATTCCAACAGGTATCCTAATGGTGGGCCCTCCTGGTACAGGTAAAACTTATTTATCTCGTGCTGTAGCTGGTGAAGCCAATGTACCTTTCTACAACATGTCGGGTTCTGACTTTGTTGAGATGTTTGTTGGTGTTGGTGCATCGAGAGTTAGAGACTTATTTGAAACAGCTAAGAAAAATGCGCCTTGTATCATCTTTATCGATGAAATCGATGCAGTAGGTAGAAAGCGTGGCGCTGGTTTAGGCGGTGGCCATGATGAGAGAGAGCAAACATTAAACCAATTATTAATTGAGATGGATGGTTTCTCTGTAAATGAAGGTGTTATCGTTATAGCAGCGACTAACAGACCAGACATTCTTGATCCAGCCCTTCTAAGAGCAGGTCGTTTTGATAGAGAAATTACAATTGGTAGACCTGATGTAAATGAACGTGCTGACATCTTAAAGGTTCATACTAAGAACAAGCCTTTATCAGAAGATGTAGATTTAAGTGTTATTGCAAAAGGTACAACTGGTTTTACGCCAGCAGACCTTGAAAACTTAATGAATGAAGCGGCGCTTTTAACTGGTAGAAAGAAAGAGCGTACCATTCGTATGGAGACAATCGAAGAAGCTAAGATTAAGGTATTAATCGGTGTTGAGAAGAAGAGTAGAGTTGTTTCTGACAAAGAAAAGAACTTAACAGCTTACCACGAAGGTGGTCATGCTTTACTGGCTTACTTGTTACCTGAAACAGATCCTGTTCACCAAGTAACAATTATTCCTAGAGGTAGAGCTGGTGGCTTTACACTTCAATTACCTGAAGACGATGGTATGTTTAGAACTAAGAAAACAATGTACCATGACATCATCATCAGCTTAGGTGGTCGTGTGGCTGAGAAACTGATCTTAGACGATGTTTCTACAGGTGCAAGTGGCGACTTGAAGCGTGTTTCTCAAATTGCTAGAGCAATGGTAGAAAAGTATGCATTCAGTGAAAACTTAGCATCAATGGCATTTGATACAAATGATGAAGTCTTCTTAGGTAGAGACATGACTTCTAGACAACATTATTCAGAGCATGTAGCTGCTGAGATTGATAGAGAAGTTAGAAAACTTGTAGATGATGCTTACAATAAAGCTGAATCTCTTCTAGAAGAGAATGTTGATAAGTTACATGATATTGCCAAAGCACTTCTTGAGTATGAGACAATTGACGGTAAAGACTTCACAACGCTTCTTGAGGAAGGTTATGATGCTTTAGTTGAAAGAAGAGCTCACTTAGAAGAAAAACTTGAAGAAGATAAGAAACTTCAAGCTGAACGTGCTCAAAAGGAAAAAGAAGCAATGGAAAAAATGCTTAAAGAAAAGAAACCTGAAGAGCAAGTAGAAAAAGAATTAGAAGATATTTTAAATAGTTAATAGCAGTCTAGGCTTAGCCTAGACTTGTTTTTTGGTATGAAACGGATGTTTCATAAGTAACGAAAAGCTCGATGCTTTGAGGGACTTAATTAGGAGTTAGAATGAAGCTGTTTGATATTCTTAAATCAAGGATGGTGCCCTTGTTTGCCTTGTTTATTTTGTTCATGGTTTTGGTTTTACCCATGACGAGTGATTACATGATGAACAAAGATACACCAGACCCTATGTTGTCTTATACACAAGAGGATATTATAAAGATTGCAGAAGAATTAGGAGACCAAGGTCGTACAAACTATATTCGGTCAAGACTCTTTATGGATGTCTTATGGCCTCTAGTTTATGCTTGTACCTTCTACATGATTCTCTGCCTGTTCTATAGAGAAACTAGGTTAAAGTTTCTTGTTATCTTACCACTTATCGGTATGGTTTTTGACTTTTTAGAGAACATTTTGATGGTTCATCAAATGCATTTTTATCCAAGTATAAATACTTCGATTATAGCTGTAAGTAGTTTCTTTACAAGCAGCAAATGGTTGATACTTGGTATGGTGGCTGTCTTAATGGTTTTAGGATTTGTTTATCAATTTATTAAATATGTTAGACATAATATGAGTTAGACCCGGTCTGACTCTTTTGTTGTTTTTGTACAAGCACCTATATGAGATTTGTGGGACTTAGACCTTGTTTTACATTGGGTTTAGCCTTATGATAGTCAAGTAAAGGAGGCGCTATGAGAGAAATTTCTGTAGAAACCATTATTGACCATGTAAAAGACATGTGTATAGAATCAAATTTTGTGTTGAGTGAAGATATTAAAGAAGCGCTTGATACTTATAAGAGTAAAGAGGTGTCTGAAACAGGAAAGAATATTCTTTTCGACATCATTCAAAATGCTGAAATTGCTGAAAGTGACAGGGTGCCAATGTGTCAAGACACAGGTATGGCTGTTGTATTTGTAGAAATAGGACAAGAAGTTTATATAAAGGGTGGTCTTTTAGAAGACGCCATTAATGAAGGTATCAGAAGGGGCTACTCAGAAGGTTATTTAAGAAAATCTGTTGTTAAAGATCCTTTAGAAAGAGTCAACACCAAAGACAATACTCCAGGTGTGATTCACTATGAGATAGTCTCAGGTGATCAGTTGAAAATTACTGTAGCGCCAAAGGGTTTTGGTTCTGAAAATATGTCTAGAATGAAAATGCTTAAACCGTCTGATGGTATTAAGGGGGTAAAAGACTTTGTTTTAGAGACTGTTTCCTTGGCTGGTCCTAATCCATGCCCACCCATTGTTGTTGGTGTAGGTATTGGTGGTACCATTGAAAAGGCGGCTTTGATTGCCAAGAAGTCTTTGATGAGAGATATCCGTTCTGAAAATCCTTTAGACCATATATGTCAGTTAGAAAAAGACTTGCTTGAAGGGATCAACAAACTGGGCATTGGCCCTCAGGGCTTAGGTGGCTTAACTACTTCTCTGGGTGTGAATGTAGAAGTTTATCCAACTCATATTGCTGGACTACCAGTGGTGGTTAACATCAACTGTCATGCGACCAGACATATGTCGCGAATCATATAGGGGGTCTTATGAAAAAGAAAATTATACTGCCTCTAACAAAGGAAAAAGTAAAAGACTTAAAATCAGGTGATCAAGTACTTTTGTCTGGTGTTATCTATACAGGAAGAGATGCTGCCCATAAGAGACTTGTGGAAGCTGTTGAAAATGATGACGTGCCATTTGATTTAAAAGATGCCGTGATTTACTATGTAGGACCTGCACCTGCTAAGCCGGGGGCTGTTATCGGTTCATGTGGACCGACAACTTCTTACAGGATGGATGACTTGACGGTACCTCTTTTAGAAAAAGGTTTGTCAGGTATGATTGGAAAAGGTCAAAGAAACCAGACTGTTATAGATGCCATGATAAAACACGGTGCTGTTTACTTTGCAGCCATAGGTGGTGCAGGTGCTTTGATTGCCTCTTCAATCAAGTCTGCTGAGGTCATCGCTTATGATGATCTAGGCACTGAGGCTATTAGAAAATTGGTTGTTGAAGATTTCCCATGTGTGGTGGTTATTGACTCTGAGGGTCATAATATGTATGATATTGAAAGAAAAAAATATGAGAGGTTATAATGGATTACAATAAATTAGCATTAGAAATGCACAAGAAGTATCAAGGTAAAATCAGTGTGGAGTCAAAGGTAGAAGTTGCTTCTAAAGATGACTTGTCGACAGCTTATACACCAGGTGTTGCAGAGCCGTGTAGAGAAATCCATAAGGATAAGAACTTGGTTTATGATTATACATCAAAAGGCAATATGGTTGCTGTAGTTTCAGATGGTACAGCAGTACTGGGGCTTGGTGATATCGGACCGGAAGCTTCTTTGCCGGTTATGGAAGGTAAGGCTGTTTTATTTAAGAAGTTTGGTGATGTAGATGCCTTTCCAATTTGCTTAGATACAAAAGATGTGGATGAAATCGTTAGAACAGTTCAGTTGATGGCGCCTTCTTTTGGTGGTGTTAACTTAGAAGATATTGCGGCACCAAGATGTTTTGAAATTGAAAAGAAGTTAAAAGAAGTTTTAGATATTCCAGTCTTTCACGATGACCAACATGGTACAGCCATTGTTACCTTAGCGGGTATCATCAATGGTTTAAAACTGGCTGGTAAAGATATAAAAGATGTAGAAGTGGTTATTAACGGCGCAGGTTCTGCTGGTGTGGCCATTGCCAAGCTTTTATTGAGTGTTGGCGTAAAGGATATTGTTTTATGTGACCGTGCAGGTGCCCTTTATGAAGGCATGCCTGGCATCAATGCTGCAAAGGCTGAAATGACCAAAGTAACCAATAGAAAGCTTGAAAAGGGTTCTTTAGCAGATGTTATTAAAAACAAGGATATCTTTATAGGTGTATCGGCACCGGGTGTAGTGACGTCTGATATGATTGGCTCTATGAATGAAAAATCAATTGTTTTTGCCATGGCAAATCCAGTGCCTGAAATTATGCCAGACCAAGCTCAAGAAGGTGGGGCTTTTATCATCGGTACAGGTCGATCGGATTTTCCTAACCAAGTCAATAATGTGCTTGCTTTTCCAGGTATCTTTAGAGGTGCTTTAGATGTCCGTGCAAGTGACATCAATGAAGAGATGAAGTTGGCAGCTGCTTATGCTATTGCAGAAACTTTAGAAGCCCATGAGTTATCGACAGAAAACATCATCCCTAAAGCCTTTGATTTAAGAGTTGGTAAACGCGTTGCAAGTGCTGTTGCAGAAGCCGCTAAAAAGTCAGGCGTTTCAAGAATATGATGCAATCTAAGTTTCGATAGTGTAAATTTTCTGAAAACGGTTGCGGATATGAGAACATTGTGATAAAATTAACATAGTGATAATTAAATAAGCCTTGCTATTTAACTTGATAGAATGCCCTTCTATCTTAACCATGAATAGGTGACGGCCATTATATAAGAACTGCGGTTTTTATATTTTGGGTCGTCTTTTTTATTGTTTTGATTTGGAAAAACGTTCTCACAATCAAATAGCAAAGCATGAAGGGGTTTAATATCACCATAGAGATAACCAAATAAAGAAAGGGGTAGGTTATGGTTTTTGAAGCAGCAAAATGGATTATGAATCCTTTTGTACTCATGTTCGTTGCAGTTTTCTCAGGTATGTTGTTTGGGAAAATTCGGTTTGGTAAGTTTAGTTTTGGCGTATCAGGAACATTGTTTACAGGTTTATTGATTGGCTGGCTGGTAGTAAGATTTGCAAATGGATTTGGTGAAGGAAGTCCTAAATTTTCAGCGGCCCAGAGTTTTTTAGCAAAAGGAATAATACCAAAAGATTTCTTTTATTTATTCTTGATATTATTTGTTGCAACAGTAGGTCTGTTAGCAGCAAAAGATATAGGCGCTGTCCTTAAGAAGTATGGTGGTAAGTTTGTAGCCCTTGGACTGATCATCACATTTATTGGTGCGGCAGCAACTTATGGTATGACCATCTTAACAACAAAAGTGTTTGAAGGAGACTCTACACCATATGAGGTATCAGGTGTTTATACAGGCGCCTTAACATCTTCTCCGGGACTTGCAGCAGCAACTGAAACGGCAACAAAACATGCCACAAAGGTGACTGAAGAGTATGCGGGTATGGACATGGAAGAAAAGACAAAAGTCTTAAATATGATTGATAAAGATCTTCAGGCAGCTGATTATCCTGAATTAACAGAGGACCTTAAGAAGAGATTTATCCAAAATGCAGAAGCAGGCATCGGTGTTGGCCATGCAATCGGTTATCCGTTTGGTGTTATCGTGGTAATCATTGCAGTGAACTTCTTCCCTAAAATATTTAAAATGGACTTGGAAAAAGAAAAAGCTCAGTTCAAGCAAGAAATGGAAGAAGCAAGAAGTGCTGCAGGTGGTAGAGACATTCCGGAAGTTGATTTTGACTTGATTGGTTTGTGTTTATCCATGCTTGTTGGTTACACAATTGGTAAAATCGGTATCGATCTAAGTTTTATAGGCATCGACCAGACTTTCTCACTTGGCTCAACGGGTGGTGTTTTAATCGGTTCATTATTACTGGGTTATATCGGTAAGATTGGTCCAATTAGCTTTAGAATGAATTCTAAAATATTAGGTATCGTTAGACAATTATCTTTAGCATTCTTCTTAGCAATTGTCGGTCTTAGATATGGTTTTAAAGTGTTTGATGCTTTAGCAGGTTCAGGTTTGACTCTGGCTATTGTTGGCCTGGTTGTAGGACTTGTAGCTATGCTTGTAGGCTTCTTTATTGGTAAGTATGTATTTAAGATCAACTGGATCATGCTTTCAGGTGCTATCTGCGGTGGTATGACTTCTACACCTGGTTTAGGTGCAGCAGTAGATGCAATCGGTACGGATGACCCTGCAGCAGGCTATGGTGCGACCTATCCATTTGCCCTTATTGGTATGGTATTGTTTACGATTATTTTACACGGTTTACCTATGTAGTGTTCTTGATAAATCACCAAAACTTTGTTAGTATTAGTTGAAAAGTAGGTGATTATTTGAAGGGTAAAGTATTTGTAACAGGATATGCAAAACTACCACAAGGCATCACAGCAAGTGAAATGTACCATGTTATATGTTTGGGACTCCTTGTTGATAAGAAAACAGGCATCGTACTTGATGCGGAGTGTTCTTTGGTAACAAGCCTTGCGAAACGTGTATTTCACGATTTGGTAGTAAACAAAGACTTAAAGAAAATCAATGACATTGAAAAGGAGTTTTCAGAAGTTTATTATGGCTCAGCCAAAAAAGCTTTGATATCTGCTTTGAGGACATGTCATGAAAAATATATACAAATTTAGTATTTAACTATGTGACTATTTGGGTGAGACAACCTCTTACCTATCCCGTAATCATGTGGCGTTAGATATAAACAAATGTTTATTTCTAGCGCCCTTTTTTTGCGGCAAAATAAGGAGGATATGATGAATAGAATTCGTATGGAATCATTAGAAAATAAGGTTATGACAGCTGAAGCGGCATCTATGTTAATCAAGGATGGCATGACGGTGGCAACCAGTGGTTTTACACCTTCTGGCTATCCAAAGTCTGTACCGCTTGCACTTGCAAAACGTGCTGAAGAAGGTGAAAAGATTGGTTTAACACTTGTAACAGGTGCTTCTGTAGGTGATGAACTGGATGGTGCTTGGGCCAGAGCGGGTATTTTAAAAAGAAGATTCCCATATCAAACAAATGCTTCATCAAGAAACGGTATCAATGATGGTAGTGTTTCTTATCAGGACATGCATCTCAGTCATGTACCACAGTTTATAGAATATGGCTTTCTAGGTAATATTGATGTGGCTATAATAGAAGCCCTTGCCATTACAGAAGAAGGTGGCATTATTCCAACAACATCTGTCGGTATTTCACCACAGGCTGTTTCTGAAGCAGATATGGTTATTGTTGAGATCAACACATCACAATCCATGGCACTTGAAGGTGTTCATGATATTTATACAACTAAGAAACCACCATTTAGACAACCTATTCCTATTACACATGCAGGTGACAGAGTTGGTACAACTTTTATACCATGTGACCCTGAAAAGATTGCAGCAATTGTATTTAGTGATATAACCGATAAGGTAAGACCCCTTGGTGCTATTGACGAGGATTCAAAGAAAATTTCTGGTCATATCATCAAGTTCTTAGAAAATGAAGTGAATGAAGGCAGATTGCCTAATAATTTACTACCGCTTCAATCGGGGGTTGGTTCGGTAGCCAATGCAGTTTTAGGTGGCTTACTAGACTCTGACTTCGAAAACTTAACATGTTATACAGAAGTTATACAAGACTCAATGTTTGATCTTATAGATGCAGGCAAGGTAAGCGTGGCTTCAGGTACGTCATTTACTCCGTCAGAAGAAGGACTGATTAGGTTAAATGAAAACATGGAGCATTATGCCAAACACTGTATCTTAAGACCAATGGAAATTTCAAACCACCCAGAAGTTGCAAGACGTCTTGGTGTAATTGCCATGAATACGGCTATTGAGTTTGATATTTATGGTCATGTCAATTCAACAAATATCATGGGGTCTAGAATGATGAATGGTCTAGGTGGTTCTGGTGACTTTACTAGAAATGCTTATATTTCAATATTTACGACGGTATCGACGGCTAAAAATGGTGATATCTCATCGATTGTACCTTTTGTTTCCCATGTAGACCATACTGAACATGATGTGGAAGTATTTGTCACAGAACAAGGTCTTGCTGATGTACGTGGCTTATCACCAAGAGAACGTGCAAGATGTATCATTGAAAACTGTGCACATCCAGACTATAAAGACATGTTATTTGATTATTTAGAACGTGCTGAAGCGGGTAAGTATAGTCATGAACCTCATATCATGGATGAGTCACATTCATGGCATCATCGTTTCTTAGAAACGGGTTCGATGAGATAAAGTCAAAAATCAAAATACAGGATTCTGTGTTTAATTAGAAATTTGACGTTTATTAAGCCTATAATAAGGTATTGTGGATAATAGATTTAAACATTTAGGCCTGGTTTAGGAAAACGTATACAATTATGAAATGGTCTTAAAGTATACAATTATACTTATGGCAAAAGTGTGAAAAATCAAGGGAATTGTGATATCCTATAGGGGATGTATAAGGTGCAAAACTGGGTAAGTTGACGTATCCAGAACAATAAAAGGGAGGCACTCAATGTTTGAGAAGGAAAAAATGAATCAAGTAAAAGAGGGACTTGATAAATTTAATGAAAAAACAAAGAGCATGGTAGAAAAGCGTCCAGAGAGACAAGAAACATTCTACTCTGGTTCAGGTGATGAAGTTCAAAGACTTTACTCTCCTGCAGATATTGAAGGATTCGAGTATGGTGACATTGGTTTTCCAGGTCAATTCCCATACACACGTGGTGTACAGCCAACAATGTACAGAGGTCGTTTATGGACAATGAGAATGTACGCTGGTTTTGCAACAGCTGAAGAATCAAACAAACGTTACAAGTACTTAGTTGAGCAAGGTTCAGGCGGTTTATCAGTAGCCTTTGACTTACCAACACAAATCGGTTACGATTCAGATCACGAATTATCTGAAGGTGAAGTTGGTAAGGTTGGTGTTGCAATTGACTCATTAGCAGATATGGAAATCTTATTTGATGGTATTCCACTAGATAAAGTTTCTACTTCAATGACAATCAATGCACCGGCATCAGTTTTACTTGCTATGTACATTGCAGTTGCTGAAAAGCAAGGTGTTAGCTCAGACAAATTAAGAGGTACTATCCAAAATGATATCTTAAAAGAGTATATCGCTAGAGGTACGTATATCTTCCCAACTGAGCCATCAATGAGATTAATTACAGATATCTTCGAGTACTGTTCTAAGGATGTTCCACTTTGGAATACAATCAGTATCTCGGGTTACCATATTAGAGAAGCAGGTTCTACTGCTGCTCAAGAAGTTGGTTTTACATTAGCAGATGGTATTGCTTATGTTGAAGCTGCTGTTCAAGCTGGTTTAGATGTAGATACATTTGCTCCAAGACTATCATTCTTCTTTAATGCACATAATGACTTATTAGAAGAAGTAGCTAAGTATAGAGCTGCTAGAACATTATGGGCTAAGATCATGAAAGAAAGATTTGGCGCTAAGAATCCTAAGTCTATGGCACTTAAGTTCCATACGCAAACAGGTGGTTCTACATTAACAGCACAACAACCAGAAAACAACATCGTTCGTGTTGCTATTCAAACACTTGCTGCAGTATTAGGTGGTACACAATCACTTCATACAAACTCTAAGGATGAGGCTTTAGCACTTCCAACAGAAGATTCAGTAAGAGTAGCACTTAGAACTCAACAAATCGTTGCTTATGAATCAGGTGTTACTAACACAGTTGATCCATTAGCGGGTTCTTACTTCATTGAAGCTAAGACAAAAGAAATCATGGACAAGGCTATGGAATACATTACTAAGATTGATGATCTTGGTGGCGCTCCAAAAGCAATTGACAATGGTTATATCCAACAAGAAATCATGGATGCAGCTTACTACTATCAAAAAGAAGTTGAAACTGGTGAAAGAATTGTTGTTGGTATGAACAAGTTCCAAATCGAAGAAGAAGCTCCAAAGGATTTATTAAAAGTGGATCCTGCTGTAGGCGAAATGCAAAAGCAAAAGTTAGTTGACTTAAGAGCTAAGCGTGATAACGCAGTAGTTGAAGCGAAGTTAACTGAACTTAGAGCTGCATGTGAAGGTACTGACAATGTTATGCCAGTAATCATCGAAGCTGTTAAAGCTTATGCTACATTAGGCGAAATCTGTGGCGTGATGAGAGAAGTATTTGGTGAATACCAACAATCAGTGAACTTATAAGCTGAAGGAGGATTAAAATGGATAGACCAATTAGAGTATTAGTCGCTAAGCCAGGCTTAGACGGACATGATAGAGGCGCAAAGGTAGTTGCTAGAGCGTTAAGAGATGCTGGTATGGAAGTTATCTATACAGGCCTTCGTCAGACACCTGAGCAAATTGTAAATGCTGCAATTCAGGAAGACGTTGATTGTATCGCTGTAAGTATTTTATCAGGCGCACACAACACATTATTACCTAAGGTTGCTAAGTTATTAGCTGCTGAAGATGCATCAGATATCTTATTAGTAGGTGGTGGTGTTATTCCTGACAGTGACATTCCTTTCTTAAAGGAAAATGGCATTGCTGAAATCTTTACACCTGGTACACCAACAAGTGTAACAATTGATTTTATTAAGGAAAATGTAAATCGTTAATTATTGACAAGGTCGAAATAAAATGAAATAAAAGATAAGGTGATGTGTATGGATTTAGAAAAGAAACTGCTAGAGGGGAATAAAAGAGCTGTTGCTCGAATGATTTCTCTTGTAGAAAATAGAGATCCTCAAGCTTTTGATTTATTGAAAAAACTACACAACAAGACTGGTAATGCCTATGTAATAGGCATTACAGGTCCACCTGGTGCTGGTAAGAGTACATTAACAGATAAACTTGTAAAAGCTTTATTAAATGAAGGGAAGAAAGTTGCGGTAATCGCCATTGACCCAACAAGCCCATTTACGGGTGGTGCAATTTTGGGCGATCGTGTACGCATGGGCGACCTATCAACACATAAAGATGTATTTATAAGATCTATGGGTGCTCGAGGTTCTTTAGGTGGGATTTCAGAAGGTACAAGTGCAGCAATAAAGGTATTAGATGTTTATGGTGCAGATTACATATTTGTAGAAACTGTAGGCGTTGGTCAATCAGAGATTGACATTGTAAAGAATTGTGATACAACAGTTATGGTTATGGTACCTGGTCTTGGTGATGACATTCAAGCCATCAAAGCTGGTATCATGGAAATTGGTGATGTGTTTGCAATCAACAAATCGGATCGTGACGGGGCTAAGAAGACTGCCAGAGAGATCGATGCCATGTTAGATTACAATGACAGTGATTGGAGACCACCAGTAACAATGACAGTAGCGGTAAAAAATGAAGGCATCGACAAACTTGTTGAAACTATCATGGAACACCGTGACTATATGAAATCTAATGAGCTATTTGAAGCTCGAAGAATTGATAATGCTAGAAATGAAATTGTTGAACTTGTTAAATATAAAGTATTGTCACATTTATTTGATAATGCATACAATGAACAGATGATTCATAGATTATCAGAAAATGTTGTCAAACGAACAACAGATCCTTACACGGCATGTGAAGAGATCATAGTGAATATTAAGAATTAGGAGGCAGGTATGAAAGCATTGAAACTTGACCACGTAGGTATTGCAGTTAAAAATTTAGATGAAACACTAAAATTTTACACTGACGTTTTAGGATTGGATTTAGCGGATACTGAAATTGTGGAAGAACAAAAGGTAAAAGTTGCATTTTTACCAATCGGTGACACTGAGGTAGAACTACTTGAATCTACATCAGAAGATGGTCCAATCGCAAGATACATTGAAAGAAGCGGTGAAGGTGTACAGCATTTAGCATTCCGTGTTGAAAACATTGAAGAAGCTATTGCTGACATGCAAGCAAAGGGTATGAGAATGATTGATGAAATGCCAAGATACGGTGCTGGCGGTGCCAAAATTGCATTTATGCATCCTAAAGATTCTTATAGAGTATTAATTGAACTTTGTGAAAGATAGTTAATAAAAACTTTCATTTTTAATGTTGTAATTGTATAATTTTCGGTTATAATGAAAGCATCGAGTGTTTCAATCGAAAATTATGTTAATAGGAGTGAGGAGGTAGCTTAATGGCTATGAACAAACTTGATGATCTTCGCCAACGCAAGCAAAAGATAGAGCTTGGTGGAGGTGTTGAAAGAATTGAAAAGCAACACGCTAAAGGCAAGTTAACAGCAAGAGAAAGAATCAACTTGTTGTTTGACGAAGGCACTTTTGTTGAGCTAGATGCTTTTGTAAAGCACCGTTGTACTAACTTTGGTATGGAAAAAGTAAATGCACCAGCAGAGGGTGTTGTTACTGGTTACGGCCAAGTAGATGGTAGAGTGGTATACGCATTTTCACAAGACTTCACTGTAGTAGGTGGTTCTTTAGGTGAAATGCATGCATCTAAAATCTGTAAGGTATTAGAGTACGCTGTAAAAGTTGGTGCACCAGTTGTTGGTTTAAATGACTCAGGTGGAGCAAGAATTCAGGAAGCTGTAGATGCATTATCTGGATATGGTAAGATCTTTTTCAGAAACACAATTGCATCAGGTGTTATTCCACAAATCACAGCTATTATGGGACCATGTGCAGGTGGTGCGGTTTATTCGCCAGCACTTAACGACTTTATCTTTATGGTAGATAAAACATCTCAAATGTTTATCACAGGTCCACAGGTTATCAAAACAGTAACAGGTGAAGAAGTATCTGCTGAAGCATTAGGTGGCGCTATGACACACAATGCAACTTCAGGTGTGGCTCAATTCTACGAGCAAAACGATGAAGCATGTATTTCAGAAATTAGAAGATTGTTATCATTCTTACCTTCTAATAACACAGAAACTGCTCCAACTTTTGGAACAGAAGATGATATGAATAGAATTATCGAGGAGTTCAACAACATTATTCCTGATAATCCAAATAAACCATATGATGTAAAAGATATTATCCATGCACTTGCTGATGACGGCGACTTCATGGAATACCAAGAGCACTTTGCTAAGAACATTGTAACAGGTTATATCCGTTTAAATGGTCAATCAGTAGGTGTTGTTGCTAACCAACCTAAGTTCTTAGCTGGTTGTTTAGATATCAATGCATCAGATAAAGCTGCAAGATTCGTTAGAACTTGTGATGCTTTCAATATTCCTTTATTAAATCTTGTAGACGTTCCAGGTTTCTTACCAGGTACAGCTCAAGAATATGGTGGTATTATCCGTCATGGTGCTAAGATGCTTTATGCTTACAGTGAAGCAACAGTACCAAAAGTAACGATGATCTTAAGAAAAGCTTACGGTGGTTCTTACTTAGCAATGTGCTGTAAAGAACTAGGTGCTGATATTGTACTTGCATGGCCAACAGCTCAAATCGCAGTTATGGGTGCATCAGGTGCTGCTGAGATTATCTTCAGAAAAGAAATCAAGGGTGCAGATGATCCAGTGGCTGAAAGACAAAGATTAATTGATAACTATGAAGCAGAATTCTCTACGCCATACAAGGCTGCTGAGAGAGGTTTCGTAGATGATGTTATTGAGCCATCGGCTTCAAGAGCAAGATTAATTGACGCTTTCAATATGTTACATTCTAAGAGAGAAAACAGACCAGGTAAAAAGCACGGCAATATCCCACTATAAGAGAGGTGCATAGATGAAATTATATATGATGAATCTAGCGCTAGCGAGCAGGGGTATCAATGATATACTAGAGCTTTTAAAGGCAGATCCGGAAGCGATTCATACGCTTACATCTAACGAGAAGACAACCATGGTCTTATTCGTTACGGCTCTTGGTATGGCAATTACCTTTGCAGTTCTATTATTCTTATGGTTTAGTATCAATGTTTTATCAAAAGTAATGAAAGCATTTACTAAGGAGAATAAAAAACCTGCACCTGTTCAAAAGGTAGAAACCAAAGCGGTAGAGACAGTTAAAGAAGAAGAGGAAGACGAAGAGTTGATTGCAGTTATTGCAGCGGCAGTAGCAGCAAGCTTAAATACGTCAATTCATAATATAGTTGTTAAAAATGTAGTAAGAGTAGGCGATCATTCACCATCTTGGGCTAAGACTGGTAGAATAGAGCAGATGAATACGAGATTTTAGGAGGGACACTCATGAAGAAGTTTAACATAACGGTTAATGGTAAATCGTATGAGGTAGAAGTAGAAGAAATTGGTGGCGTGCCATCAGCACCAGCGGCTCCAAGAGCGGCAGCACCAAGACCAGCGGCACCTGCAGCACCTAAGGCAGCACCAAAAGCAGCTCCAGCGCCTAAGGCAGCTCCAGCAGCAGGCGGTACTCAAATTTCTGCGCCAATGCCAGGTACAATCTTTGATATTAAAGTAAATGAAGGCGATACAGTAGCAGCAGGTGATGTTGTACTTGTATTAGAAGCTATGAAGATGGAAAATGAAATTTCTGCTCCTGTAGATGGTACAGTTTCACAAATCTTAGTGAAGACTGGCGAATCAGTTAACGGTGGAGATGTAATGATCGTTATCGGATAATCTACTATAATTTAAGGAGGAGAGACATGAGTCAAGCGCTTATGAACTTTTGGGGAGACACAGGTTTCGCCAATGTACAAGGTGGCCAAGTGGTCATGATTCTAGTATCATTTGTGCTTCTGTTCTTAGCCATCAAAAAAGGTTTTGAGCCGTTACTACTCGTTCCTATCGCATTTGGTATGTTACTTGCAAACTTACCGGTTGCAGGTGTTATGGCAAAGCCAATTATGCAATTGATTCCTGAAGGTTTTGCCCATGCAAGTGGTGCAGAGGGAAACTTGTTGCAAATTGTAGGAGAAGACGGTAGTGTAGTCGGAACAGGAGTTATGCACTTAAAGAGTATCGGTGGTTTACTTTACTACTTATTCCAAGGTGACCATTTAGGTATTTTCCCACCACTTATTTTCTTAGGTGTTGGTGCAATGACAGATTTCGGTCCATTGATTGCAAATCCAAAATCGTTATTATTAGGTGCAGCAGCACAGTTTGGTATTTATGTAACTTTCGCCGGTGCAATCGCATTAGGCTTTACAGCTCAAGAAGCATCAGCTATCGGTATTATCGGTGGTGCTGATGGTCCTACAGCTATATTCTTAGCATCACAACTTGCACCACAGAAATTAGGTGCAATTGCGGTAGCTGCTTATTCATACATGGCACTGGTACCAGTTATTCAGCCGCCTATTATGAGAGCGTTAACAACAAAGCAAGAACGTTCAATTAAGATGAGCCAGTTAAGAAATGTATCAAAAGTTGAGAAGATCATCTTCCCAATCGTTGTTACAATCTTAGTATCATTAATTGTACCACCAGCAACAGCGCTAGTTGGTATGTTAATGTTAGGTAACTTATTCAAAGAGTCAGGTGTTGTAGGTAGATTGACTGATACAGCACAAAATGCATTAATGAACATCGTAACAATTTTCCTTGGTGTAACAGTAGGTGCAACTGCATCAGCTGAATATTTCTTACAAATAGAAACATTAAAGATCATTGCTTTAGGTATCGTGGCATTTGGTTTCGGTACTGCAACAGGTGTTTTACTTGCAAAACTTATGAACAAGTTATGGGGTGGTACAATCAACCCACTGATTGGTTCTGCGGGTGTATCTGCAGTACCAATGGCAGCCAGAGTATCTCAGGTAGAAGGTCAGAAGGCAGATCCTTCAAACTTCCTACTGATGCATGCCATGGGTCCAAACGTTGCAGGTGTAATCGGTTCTGCCGTTTCTGCGGGGGTATTATTATCACTATTTGGTTAAGACTTTTTAAGAATCTAGCATCTTTGCTAGGTTCTTTTCTTGTTTTCTTGATACACATAAATTTTTTTGTTATATTAAGGTGTGACTGGAGGGCTCATGAAATCTAAGATACTGAATATATTAAAGAAGCGTGAAAATGAATTTGTGTCAGGCGCTGAAATCAGTGACGCACTGAACATATCAAGACAGGCAGTTTCAAAGCACATCAACAATTTGAAGAAACAGGGTTATCATATAGAATCTGTTTCTAGAAAGGGTCATCGTTTGTTAGAAACGACTGAGATGTACAATCAATCAGAAATACTCAGTGAGCTTAAAACCAAAGCCATGGGAAAAGAACTGGTATTTTTAGATACGGTGGGCTCTACCAATGATTATGCAAAGAAACTAGCCATGAATGGTTCGGATAAGATGGTGGTGATTTCTGACGAGCAAACTTCAGGCAAGGGACGTCTAGGCAGACACTGGGAAAGTGAAAAAGGTACTGGCATCTGGATGTCGGTTGTTTTAAAACCAGATATAGAGCCTTCAGAAGCACCGAAGATTACTCAAATTGCAGCAGCATCTATGGTGAAGGCCATTGAAGAGGAAACAGGTGCTGATATTTTCATCAAATGGCCCAATGATTTAATCTTAAATAAGAAGAAAGTTTGCGGTATTTTAACAGAAATGTCTGCAGAACTTGGTGGCATCAACTATGTCATTGTTGGTATTGGTGTCAATGTCAATCAAAGTTCTATGCCGGACGATCTTTCGGATAAGGCTGTCAGTTTGAAGATGGGCCTTGATAAAACCATTTCAAGAAAAGCCATTGTACTTAATTTCTTGCAAGCTTTTGAAGACTTGTATGATGACTTTATAAAAAATAAAAGTTTAGAAAAAACCATTGATATATGTAGAAAAAAATCTATACTGATAGATAAGTCTGTGAAACTCATTACCAAAGCAGGTACAAGACAAGTTCAGGCTAAGGATATCAATGAAGATGGTCATTTAGTGATTGTCAATGAAGATGGAAAAGAAGAAGCAGTCTTTTATGGAGAAGTCTCTGTTAGAGGATTGTATGAATATGTAGATTAGAGGTGACTACCTATGTTATTAGCAGTAGATGTTGGTAATACAAATATCGTATTAGGGCTTTTTAAAGGTGATGAGCTGATTATGAACTGGCGTATCTCAACAGATAAAGAGAAGTCGGCAGATGAACTGGGTATGATAATTAGCCAATTGTTTTCTTATAACAACTTGGAACTAAGCATGGTATCAGATGTGATCATATCATCTGTTGTACCTTCTATTATGTATTCTCTAGAGCATATGGCTAGAAAATACTGTGATTGTGAAGCAATTGTAATTGGTCCTGGTATTAAAACCGGTATGAATGTAAAATATGACAATCCAAAGCAGGTTGGTGCTGACAGAATTGTTAATGCTGTTGCAGGCTATAAGAAATATGGCGGTCCATTGATCATTGTAGACTTTGGTACAGCGACGACTTTCTGTGCCATCAATGACCGTTTTGAATACTTAGGTGGTACAATTGCCCCAGGTATTAGGGTTTCAAATGATGCACTTTATCAAAAGGCAGCCAAGTTAACCAAGGTAGAGCTTGTGAAGCCGGATCGTGTTATTTGTAAAAATACGACTGAATCGATTCAGTCGGGTGTCTTACTGGGTTATGTTGGCTTAGTAGAATACATCATCAAACGTATGAAAAAGGAATTAAATGCACCAGATGCTAAAGTAATCGCGACGGGTGGTCTAGCAACAATGATTTCTGAAGAAACAGATTGCATTGATGTCATTGACCGTATGTTGACTTTAGAAGGCCTGTTGTATATTTATCAACTGAACAGAGGTTAGTGTGAAAATTGGAAATTTAAATATTGAAGGTCAAGTAGCATTAGGCCCTATGGCGGGTGTTACGGATAGAGCCTTCAGAGAAATCTGCAAGTCTTTTGGCTGCGGTTTGATGTTTACTGAAATGGTAAGTGCAAAAGCTTATTACTATCAAGATAAGAAAACTGAAGCCATTATGGAGATTTCAGAATCGGAAAGACCTGTAGGTCTTCAGATATTTGGTCATGAACCAGAAATTATGGCAGACATGGTTTCTAAACTTCATGATTACAACCATGATATATTAGACATCAATATGGGCTGTCCTGCACCTAAAATTGTTAAAAACGGCGATGGTTCAGCCTTGATGAAGGATTTAAAACTTATTGAAAAGATTGTTACGGCTGTTGTGAAAGCATCCAATAAACCTGTTTCTGTTAAGATCAGAAAAGGTTATGAAGAAGTGAATGCTGTAGAGGTAGCCAAAGTCATAGAAGCTTGTGGTGCAGATTTATTATCGATTCATGGACGTACAAGAGACCAGTTTTATGCTGGTAAGGCAGATTGGGATATCATAAGAGACGTTAAGAAAGCCATCAAGATTCCTGTGTTTGGCAATGGCGATATTTTTTCAGTAGAAGATGCTATTAGAATGAAGGATCATACAGATGTAGATGGCTTGATGGTTGCAAGAGGTGTTCAAGGCAATCCTTGGTTGATCAAAGAGATCAACACTTACTTCAAGACGGGTGAAAAAATTGCACCGCCTGATCCTAGAGAAAAGGTTGAGGTTGCACTAAAGCAGCTAGAACTGATGATCAAGTACAAGGGTGAGCACCGTGGTATTATGGAAATGAGAAAACACGCGGCTTGGTACCTAAAAGGTATCCGTGGTTCTTCAAAGGTCAAAGACCAGTTGAATAGAGTAAACAACAAGGAAGCCATCGAATCTTTATTAAATGATTTTGTTGCTACATTGTAGACGAAGCACTGTTTAACGGTGCTTTAAATATTGGAGGATAAAATGAAGTGTAAAATCTGTAAGGGTGATACCTACATCCTATTTGATGAGCAGTTTAAAATGGATTACCATAGATGTAAAGCATGTGGCTTTATATATGCGGATCCTAAACACCATGCGACCTTAGAAGATGAGAAAGAAGAGTACAATCGACACAATAATTCTATTGAGGATGAAGGTTATGTCAATATGTTTAAGCGCTTTATGACAGCTTTTGAGCCTTTTGTATCTGGAAAAGTACTCTTAGAGTACGGTTCAGGTCCTGAGCCTGTATTTTCGGAAGTTCTTAGAAGACAAGGTTATGAGGTGACTTCTTATGATCCTTTCTATTTGCCGGATGAGGCTTATTTAAATAAGAAGTATGACATCATTACTTCTACAGAAGTGTTTGAGCATTTTTCTGAGCCTTACAAGGAGTTTGAAAAATTAGATGGCTTACTTAAGGAAGAGGGGATTATGGCTATTATGACCCAATTTCCTAAGGATGATGATCATTTTAAGAAATGGTGGTACAGAAGAGACATTACCCATATATCATTTTTTACGGTAGAGAGCTTTAAATCACTTGCAAAAGACTTTCACTATGAACTTATGTATCACAATGAAAAAGATTATATGATTTTAAAGAAGAGTAAAAAGCACTGACAAATGTCAGTGCTTTTGAAGTGTTGTGAAAAATTCATAGAATTTCTCTTTGGGTTATTTGGGATTGCGTCGAATATATTCGAACACACTAATCATAGCATTATTTTTTCTGAAAACATATTAACCAAATCTTAACTTTTACATTTATGTAATAAAGAATGTATCGGATATAAAAAAAGTTTAAAATATGTTCAGAATTTTCAGAAAATACAAATGATATAATTTATTTAACAAGCTAGGGGGTCGAAATGAAGAAGATTATGATCGTGTTGTTAATGTTGTGTTTGGTGTCTTGTCAAAATCAAGCACCAGTCAGTGTAGAGGATAGTAATGCGCTTGGTGCTGAAACAGAAGCTGTAGAAAGTTTTGAAATCAGCTTTACAAGTGAAACGTTAGACGAGTTTTACGATGAGCTATTTATTGAAATTCTAAAGAGAGATCCTCAGTATATTGATCATTTGGGAAACTTGTCTGCATATGGTGTAGGATATCAGAAGGATAAATTAACACCTGCTGATGAAAGTTATTATATTGAGATGACTCAGTTTTATGAAGCTGCCTTGGAAAAACTGGAGACTTTTGAAACAGATGATCTGAATTATAAGAATGTAAAATGGCAATTAGAGATTGAACTGGGAGACTTGGTATATAGGCAGCAAGAGTTCTTTTTATCTTTTATAATAGGAGAACATAGGTGGTTGCATACACTTTTGTTGGAAACTCATATTATAGAAAACCAGAAGGATGCTGAGGACTGGATAAAAAGAGTTGAGATGTCTGAAGAGGTTATTGGTGATTGGATAAAGAGATATAATAAGGCAACTGAAGCTGGTTATTTGATGGATCCTTATGCCATCGATACAAGTGTTGGTCAAATCAATGCCTACACCAAAAAGATTACTTTTCTTGATATTTATCAAAGATTTGAAAAGGATGTAAAAAGCTTAAGCTTAGATGCTTCTGTTGAAGAAAAGCTTATAGAAGAAGCCAAAGATAAATTAGAGAATCATTTTGTACCAGCAATGAAGGATTTAAAAAGTGCACTGTATGATTCCAAAGATTTATCTAAAGAATCTAATGGTGTTTGGGCTTTACCAGATGGCAAGGCCTACTATGAGTTTGCACTTAAAAAACATACAACCACAAGTATGAGCCCAGAAGAAATACATCAGCTTGGTCTTAGTGAAGTTGAGAGAATTCAAAATGAAATGATGCTTGCTTTTAAGGAAATTGGCTATGAAGGTTCTCTTGGTGAAAATATAGATCAATTGAATCGAACTTCCAAAGGTTATTCAGGACAAGATGCCATGGACGAGTATGTTAGAGTTGCTGGGCTCATGGAAGAAAAACTCTTGAACTACTTTTATGAAGACGATTTGCCTGCTTCAAGTCCAATTATAAAGACGTCACCTGGCGGTAACTTCTATATATCACCTTCTATAGATGGAAAAAGATCCGGCGTGTATTATTTAGATTTAGGTGGTGTGCATTCTGAGTATGCCATCAATACTTTGGCCTTTCATGAAACAGTACCTGGTCACCATCTAGAAAGAGAACATGAGCTAATGCTGGCACATATTCCTATGATAAGAAAGATTGCATCAAATACAGCTTATATAGAAGGGTGGGCACTCTATGCGGAAATGCTTGCAGATGAGCAGGGCTTTAATCCGACGCCTGAGCACAAAATTGGCTATTTGAAGTCTGAGCTTCATCGTGCAGCAAGGCTTGTGGTCGATACAGGTATACATGATAAGCAGTGGACTAGAGAACAGGCTATTGATTATCTTGTTGCAGAAGGATTGTTACATCCAGGTTATGCCAGAGCTGAAGTTACAAGATACACCACTTGGCCAGGCCAGGCTTGTTCATACAAAATTGGACAGTTAAAAATAAAAGAACTCCGTGATTATGTAGAAGAAAAGATGGGAAGTGCCTATGATATTAAGGAGTTTCACCATTTGATATTAGGTAATGGATCTATGCCTTTAGATTTATTAGAAGAACATATCAGAAGATCTTTACAATAGATATATTTTAGAAAAGACTGAATAAGAGTGCCTAAGCGCTCTTTTTTAGTTGAATGCCTAGGCGGAAGTGAGATTTTCATGTTTCCTTTAAAAGAAGACGGGTAATAATGAAAAGCAGTAAGTTATAACTTGGGACAGAACAAGCTGTCCTATTATTTGATCTAATAAAAATTTTTCGACTATTTAAAAGTATGTTGACACATGTGTTATATGATGTTACTATTAGGAAGCTGTTTCGCTTGAGACAGTAAAAAATATTAATTTATGGGTAAAAAAATACTTATTGAAATTAATTAGAAAAGTTGTTGACATTTGGCTTTGAACTTGATATTATATAAAAGCTGTTACGAAACAGAGTAAAACACTTAGAAAAATAAAAAAACATTTTTTAAAGAAAGTGCTTGACTTTGAAAGTTAACAGTAGTATAATTTAAAAAGTCGTCAGAACGACGTAGAACATTGAAAACTGAACAGTATGAGCAAAAATACAAGCATACCATTTCGAAAGAAATGGCCCAAAAATTCCGTTTGATTTCGAAAGAAATTAAGCAACTTCAGGAATGAAGTAAAAGATTCAACCAGTTGATAACGAGAGTTATTATCTTAAATTTTATTTAAGAGTTTGATCCTGGCTCAGGATGAACGCTGGCGGCGTGCCTAACACATGCAAGTCGAGCGAGAAGGTTATGAC
>NZ_VANV01000029.1 GCF_022496765.1 Acidaminobacter sp. JC074
TTATAGAAGTTATGTGCACTTTCGAAACAGAATACTCATCACACAAGGAATGCTAAAACTAAAAGCGGTTTAAGACTATTAGCCCTAAACCGCAATTACATTTAAATTTGTGAATTACTCTCCACCAACACTATTTGACAAAGAGCCTTTTTATTCAGGTTGAAATACGTATTTTTTAAGATCTTCTGATACTTCATCTCCCATATAATTCATACCAATTCTAAATTCGATGTCGAACTTCTTCGCAACATGCTCTAACTTGTTGATGCATGCAAGTGCATCTATTTCATTCATTTCTACCATATTGTAAAGGCCATCTACGAAGATTGTTTCTATATCATAATCATTTGAAATAATTCCTAGTAAGAAACCAATAAACTCATCTGGCTTTTCGATTGGGAACTCTTCCATGTTTAAAAATCTAATTTCATGTTTCAAATCATAAATATGGCGCTTGTCACTATCAAGATAAACAATGTTTCCAGTAGTTGTCTTCACTTGCTCATTCGCCATTTTAAGTAAATGCTTTGTTTTTCCTGAACCCTCTTTACCTGCTAAAATTTTAACCATAGTTATTTCCTCCTTTATATTTGGTAGAATGAAATTAAAAACGAAATCGTTTTCCTTATATATATTATACGACATTTAAAGTGAATTTCCTTCTAAATTTATGAAATATTCAGAAATTTTAGATTGACCCGTTTATCAACGGGCAATCGACTTGTTAACTCACTACAAAGTCGTATCAATATGCTTATTTCTTAGTTGACCACAAGCTGCATCAATGTCAGAACCCAGTTCCCTACGGATGGTGGCTTCAATATGATACTTTTTAAGCACAGCTTGAAAAGCCCTTGCATTTTCATTTGAAGTAGCCTTATAATCTTTTTCTTTTACAGGATTTATGGGTATCAAGTTCACATGACAGTGGATATCTTTTAAAAGTTTACCCAGTTTATGTGCTTCTTCTTCAGAATCATTTTCAGATGCGATAAGTGCATATTCAAAAGTAATTCTTCTTCCTGTAAATTTTGTATATTCTTTACAAACATCCAAAAGTTCTTTTATTGGATATGACTTGTTCACTGGCATCAAAGTAGACCTTTTTTCATCACTTGTTGCATGTAGTGAGATGGCCAGCGTTAATTGTAACTTCTCTTTTATCAACTCTTTGATCTTAGGCACCAAACCACAGGTAGATAGAGTGATGGACCTCATTGAGATATTCAAGCCCTTTGGATGGTTGACAAGTCTTAAGAACTTCATCACATTGTCATAGTTGTCAAGGGGTTCGCCAGAGCCCATTAAAACAACATTGGATATTCTTTCACCCGTATCAGCTTGAACGGTAAATATCTGGCCTAACATCTCTCCAGCACTTAGTTGCCTTTCTAAACCATGTATGGTGGATGCACAGAAAGAACATTTCATACGACAGCCAACTTGAGTAGAAATACAAAGTGTATTACCATGTTTGTATTTCATAAATACACATTCGATGACATTGCCATCTTGCAGCTGGAGCAGGTACTTTCTTGTACCATCAGAGCTTGATTTCATGACCTCAACAACTTTCATGTTAGAGATCATGTAATTCTCATCTAAACTTGCCTTTAGATTCTTTGGAATATTGTTCATGTCATCAAAAGATGCAACACCTTTATGAATCCATTCAAATATTTGTTTGCCCCTAAAAGCGGGAATTTTTTCAGTTTTCATGACTTCAACTAATTCATCTAATTCGAAGTCTCTTAAATCTTTTTTCATAATTTCCTTCTAAACAACAAAAGAGCCGCATAAAGCAACCCTTATTCTTCTAATCCTTCAATTGTGCTCGATAAGATGTCTGCAAGTCCAACAAACTCACATCCATAGTTGTAGCCCTCTTCTTCTTCATTTATTCTAATGATTTTCAATACTGTGAAAAAGAATTTCTCATCATCAATTGTGATTTTTGCATTGAAATAAAAATCAAGTGGTAACTCATGTTTGCATGCGAATCCCAAACCTGACTTTGAGATGTTTGTTACCTGGAACTCTTCGTTAAGATCCTCAATTTTTACATAATCTTGTTTGTATAATTCTTCGATGTTTAATGTGATTTCAAATGGGAATCGTTTATCTTTTCTTCGCTCCATAGTACACCTCTTTTTCTTTCGTAAATTCATTATAGCATATCGTCTTTTTGTCTTCAATATAAAAGCCAATTCTTCAAAATAAAACATCACTCAAAATGTATATACCCCATTTTGAGTGATGTTCTAACATTTAATTTAATTTAAGAAGAAGTTGTCCCTTTTCTAATGTGTCACCAGCTTTTACAAAGACTTTGTCAACTTGACCAGCTTCTTTAGCGGTTACCACTGTTTCCATTTTCATGGCTTCAATAATAGCTAAAGTCTGATCTTTTTCTATCTTATCGCCTTCTGCTACTAAAAGCTTTACTAGATTACCAGGTATAGATGTACCTACGTCTTTAGGATTAGATGGATCCGCTTTTTCAACTTCTGCAGCCACCTTCTTTTGAGCGTTCTTTTCTGAAATATCGAATACTCTTCTATAACCATCCACTTCATAAGTTAAAGTCCTCTTTCCGTCTTCACCTAATTTACCAATTTCAAGAAGCTTAATGACCACAACTTTACCAGAACGAATCTTAACCTCACATGTTTCACCTTCTCTTAAGCCATGGAAGAATACATCTGACTCCATGTGTCTGAAAGAACCTTCGTCAATCATCTTTTGACGGTAAGTCTTGTATACCTTAGGATAAAGTGCCGCACTGAGTAAATCCGACTCCGTTGGCTGATAATCATCTGTTTCGAGGTCACTTCTTAGCTTATCAAAGTCTTCGTCAGGCAGTAGTTCACCAGGACGTGTAGTGATGATTTCTTCATTCTTTACAATCATCTTCTGAAGAGCCTCTGGGAAACCACCTTGAGGTTGACCCATCATACCTCTAAAGTAAGAAACAATTGAGTCTGGATAAGCTAAATCCTTGCCTTCAACCAATATATTGTCAGGTGTTAGGTTATTTTGTACCATAAAGATGGCCAAGTCACCAACAGCCTTAGAAGTTGGTGTTACCTTAACGATATCACCTAACATATCATTGACCTCTTTAAACATTTGCTTAACTTCGTTGAATCTAGAACCTAAACCAAAACTTTCAACTTGAGGTTTCAAGTTAGAATACTGACCGCCAGGGATCTCATAACGGTAGATTTCAGCCGTAGATGATTTTAAATCTGATTCAAACTCTTTGTAGATCGGTCTAACTGCTTGCCAGTAGTTGTCAATGGCCTGTAATTTATTCGGATCAAAGCCAGTGTCACGTGATGTATGCTTTAAGGCTTCTACAACTGAGTTTAAGGCTGGTTGACTTGTAAGACCTGACATAGAGTTCATGGCAGTATCAACAATATCAACACCAGCTTCAGCCGCCAACATTACTGTCGCCACACCATTACCTGTTGTATCATGTGTATGAAGGTGAATCGGCATGCCTACTTCACGCTTCAGTGTCTTTATAAGCTTATGAGCCGCATATGGCTTTAAAAGTGCAGACATATCCTTGATACCTAAAATATGAGCACCCGTTTTTTCAATATCTTTTGCCAGATTTACGTAATACTCCAATGAATACTTGTCTCTGTATTCATCTAAGATATCACCCGTATAACAAATACAAGCTTCTGCAATCTTATCTTGCTGTTGTACTTCATCAATGGCTACCTTCATGCCCTCTAGCCAGTTAAGTGCATCAAAAATTCTATACACATCGATGCCTCTGTTTGATGATTCCTTGATGAATCTTCTGATGACATTGTCCGGATAGTTTTTATAGCCAACACCATTAGAACCTCTGATGAGCATTTGCAACAAGACATTTGGCATCTTTTGTCTTAAAAGGTCCAGTCTTTCCCATGGTGATTCATTTAAGAAACGGTAAGCCACATCAAAGGTCGCGCCACCCCACATCTCTACTGAGAACAAGTCTTTGCCATGAACAGCAGTCGCTTTAGCGATCTTCTCCATGTCTCTTGTACGCACTCTTGTCGCCATTAAAGATTGCTGTGCATCACGCATGGTTGTGTCTGTTAATAAAAGCTTCTTTTGGTCGTGAATCCAATCCACAACACCCTTAGGCCCCTTTTGATCCAGTAACTGCTTGCTACCAAACAGTTCTTTAGGACTTATAACCTTTGGTACTTCAGGCACATCGAAGAAAGGCTTCTGACCTTTTGTCTCATTAACCACTTTTTCACTTAAGAACTTAAGTAACTTATACTCGTGATCTTCAATGCTTTCTATGTTTAAGATGGCAGGGTTATCTGCAATAAAGTTTGTATCACATAAACCATTTTTAAACTTGTCATGGTTAAGTACATTGATTAGAAAACCAATATTTGTTTTCACACCAGAGATGGTAATTTCATTTAAGGCACGTTTTGACTTTCTAATGGCATCCTCAAAAGTTCTTGCCCATGAGGTACACTTAACCAGTAAAGAGTCATAATATGGACTGATAATAGAGCCTGTAAAACCATTACCACCATCTAAACGGATACCAAAACCCGAACCCGTTCTGTAAACATTCATTTGGCCAGTATCTGGCATAAAGTCATTGTGCGGATCTTCTGTTGTGATTCTACACTGGATGGCATAACCACGTACCTCGATGTTTGATTGCTTGATGTTTAAAACTTCACTGTCAAGTGCATGACCTTCTGCAATCATAATCTGACTTTGAACCAAGTCGATGCCAGTCACCATTTCTGTCACCGTATGCTCCACCTGAATTCTTGGGTTCATTTCTATAAAGTAATGTTTGTTGTTCTTATCTACTAAGAACTCAACTGTACCTGCATTTTTATAATTAACAGCACGGCCAATTTTAATGGCATCATCACATAAGGCTTTTCTTACATCACCAGGTAGGTTAAGGGCTGGTGTGTATTCAATAACCTTTTGATGTCTTCTTTGAATAGAACAGTCTCTTTCAAACAAGTGAACCATGTTGCCATGCTCATCACCTAAGATCTGTACTTCTATGTGTCTTGGTGATTCTAAGTACTTTTCAATAAAAATATCATCTGAATCAAAGGCCTTTTCAGCTTCTCTTCTTGCAGATTGATATTGGTGGATCAGTTCGTCTGGTGTAGACACAATACGCATACCACGTCCACCGCCACCTGCAGATGCCTTAAGCATAACAGGATAGCCACAATATTCTGCAAATTTTACAGCTTCTTCTTCAGTCTTTATGGGCTGCTTAACACCTGGTATTGTTGGTACACCAACTTCATTGGCAACAATCTTTGACTGTATCTTATCGCCAACGCGATTCATCATTTCAGCACTTGGCCCAATAAAGATAATGCCTGCATCTTCACATTTCTTAGAAAAAACAGGATTCTCAGATAAGAAACCATAGCCAGGGTGAATGGCATCTACGCCCTTCTTCTTGGCAATCTTAATAATTTCATCCATGTCCAAGTAAGCCTGTAAGGGACTCTTGTGTTTGCCTACCAAATAAGCTTCGTCTGCCTTTGTTCTAAAAAGTGCCCCCATGTCTTCTTTAGAATATATTGCAACTGTTTTTATACCAAGTTCGTGACATGCTCTGAATACACGGATAGCAATTTCCCCACGATTGGCTACCAAAATCTTCTGAATCTTTCTCATAATCTACTCCTCGAATAATGTCTGTCACAGGAATACACTTTTGCAAGTTATCCTGCATCTTTTGAATACTATAACAATTTCTTAATTAAAGTGCAAGACTTATTTCATAGGAAAACGTTTTTGCAAGTAAACTTTATTATACTTTTACACGAAGAAAAAAATGACTTGTAATAAGCACTCAAGTCACCAAGCCTTTTCATTAAAAAAAGATGACTTAATTGTCATCTTGCTTTCTCATAAAGGCTTCTCTTTCCAATTTGGAATAGATACAGCCACAATATTCTTGTCGATATAAATCATTTTCCTTAGACAGTTCAACTGACCTCTTATAGCCATTTTTCTTTTTAAAGTCCGATAGCAGGTAATTGACACCGTACTTATCACCAATCTTTTGTCCAAGTTCATTTAAAGTACTGGCATTCTTCAAAGGACTGATGCTTAGGGTTGTGGTAAAAAAATCCATACCATGGTCACTGGCATAAATCGCTGCCTCATTGAGTCTTAACTCAAAACAAGCCCTACATCTCTCACCACCTTCAGGTATGTCTTCTAGACCCTTTACCGCCTGATAGAAGGTCTGTGGTTCATAAGGAACTTTAACAAGTTTGATGTCTTCTCTCATGGCCGCATTAATTTTAACTTGTTCATTGTATCTCTTTTCAAATTCCTCTTCGTCGATCATATTTGGATTGTAAAACATGACTGTTATCTCAAAATAATCTTGTAAGTATTCCAGGACATAAGAGCTGCATGGTGCGCAGCAAGAATGAATCAACAATGTCTTTTTTTCACCTTTAAAAGACTTGATGGTATTTTCCATCATCTTTTGGTAATTTACCTTCACTATTCAAAAACCTCAATTTTTCTAATATTTGAAAACTTCGAACCAAATTCATATATTTGGTCGTCTTCTGTCAGTGCAAAGCCTTGGTTGGCCGATACAGCTATATCTTTTATATACTTTAAATCATCACATAAGTAAGGCGTTAAGGCATATTCAGCATCCACTGGTGAATATTGTCCCCATGAATACATATTACCAACTTGGTCCAGTACCAATGTAAAGTCATTACTGCAAACCACTTTAACGATATCTTTAAGACCTGGTACCTCTCTTGGGAATAAGACTTCAGCTTCACCCTCAAAGCCCAGCTGATGCGCCCTATTGGTCCCACAGCCATATAAGCGACCTTGATTGGAAAGTACCATAGAAAAGTTCTTGCCTGCTGCAATCATCTTAGCATCTTTATATTGAGTCAGACTAATTTCAGTGGCCTTGCTCTTATAACCAATTCCCAGTTGTCCCTTATCGTTGTTACCCCAAGCTGTGATGTTACCATCAAAGCCTAAAGCAAGTGCAAAGTCGTAACCTAAGGCTATGCCCTTGACATTCTCTAGATCATTGATACGGGTTGGTCTGTCAACAAAATGTAGATCATTATAACCTAGACACATATTTTCATTGGCACCATAAGTATAAACATGACCTTCAACGGTTACTGCAGCTGAAAAACTATGACCGCAAGCAACTTGTGTAATATTGTCTAGTCCCCAAGTCAGTTTTGGTATTTTAGAATTCACACGAGTCCCATTACCGAGTTGACCAAAATCATTTTTTCCTGTTGCAAAGACTTTTTTATCTGCCTTCAAAATCGATGTATGGTTACTGCCGACTGCAATACTTTCAACTTTATCTATTTGAACAATTTTTTGTAAAGAAACATTGTTATCATTGGTACAGTTACCTAATTGACCAAAACTATTTTCGCCATAAGCGTAAACATCACCATTGTTATGAATGACCATAAGATGACCGCCACCAGCTTCAATGGACTTAACACCTTTTACTTCAGCGACAAAGATGTCCACGCTTGTCCACTCTGACCATCTGTAGTGTTTGTCCATAATCTTTAAACGAACGGTATGAACACCTTCTGTGTCAAAATACTCTTCATCATTTTCCCATTCGACTTCTAAAATCTTATCATCTTCAGCAACAGATTCCTCGTATGAATACTCAAGTCTTGTTGTCGTCGTAATATTAGACATGGGTTGAATCTTTATTTTAGCAACAGGTTCTATGCCAGACCCTAGTGTAAAAAAGCTCAATTTCAACTGGTTGTTCTTAAATACAGAATTACCACCAACTTGATCCACGATTTTCTTTGGATCTGCACCCTTAGGTAATTTCTTAACTATTAAAAACTTATCATCCATAGACATATCATACCGTTCTAACTTTACTTCAGAACCAGCAGGCATATATTTCTCAAGATTCTCAATACCTTTAGTCAAACCGATGTTTTCATTCCTAAAGGCCTTGTATGCTTTCTTTATTATTTTATAGTCTTCAAAGACGTCAAAATCATCTTGGCTTTGCATATAAAAAAAGGTGCCAACGCCTGAAATGACTAATAATCCCACAGTTAGTAATATCTCCAAAACTTCCCCTTTCAAATCATACTACTATTGTATACAAAATTGGTGCGTTTGAAAAGTGAAAAAAGAAAAGAACCTCAAAGAGGTTCACTTTAAAGTGTCGAAACAAGTCCTGTTTCTAAATCATAATAAGCTGCCACAATTTTAAGCTTCTTATTCTGATATGCCTTAGAGATAATCTGACCCTGATTCTTCAGATTTTCTACGACAAGTCTTGCATTTTCTTTGGTCACATTATCCTGAAAATCTCCAGACATACCTTTTACTTTTTCAACTGCCGGCTTAATGTACTCGATCAAATACTTTAGACTACCAGCCGCCTCTTCTACAGGCATATCGATGGCAGCACCAACAGCACCACAATTGGTATGCGAAAGTACCATCAGTAAAGGCGTTTCTAAGTTATCTACAGCATATTCTATTGAACCGATAACTGCCTCATCTAAAATGTTACCTGCAACCCTTAATACGAATAAATCACCAAGCCCCTGATCAAAGATATGCTCAGGTGGCACCCTTGAATCAGCACAGCCAACAACAATGGCCTTTGGACTTTGACCATATAGGCCTTCTAATCTTCTTTCCCTGTTAAGCCTAGGAAACTCATTTGAACCAGTGACAAATCTTTCATTGCCCTCTAGTAACTCCTTTAAAACGCTCATATTCTCCCCCAAAATAATATAGTCTTCCCCATTCTAATGTTAATTGAGCGAAAATTCAAGCATTTTCTTTTTTTACGACATGAAATACTACTAATTTTGTCAAAAAAGATAGTAAAAAATCCCTTGAACCGCTTGGTTCAAGGGATTGGATTTATATTAGAATAAACCGATGATTTCACCATCTTCTAAAATATCAATTTTATTTGCAGCAGGTACTTTAGGTAAACCTGGCATTCTCATGATATCACCTGCAAGTGCAATTAAGAAACCTGCACCAGCTGATGCCTTTACTTCTTTAATTGTCACTCTGAAGCCCTCTGGACGTCCTAATAATTTCTTGTCATCTGAAAGTGAATATTGAGTCTTAGCCATACAGATTGGTAAGTCACCTAAACCATCTTCTACAAACTTCTTAATGTTTGTTAAAGCCTTTGATGTAAAGTCTACACCGTCTGCACCGTAAATCTCTTTACAGATCTTTTCAATCTTCTCTTGAGGAGATAATGAAAGCTCATATAAAGGCTTAAAGTTTGAAGTACCTGATTCAACCACTTCAACCACTTTCTTAGCAAGCTCCTCGCCACCTTGGCCACCGTGAGCCCATACGTCTGACATAACCACTGGAATACCTAATGAAGCACACTTGTCTTCCACAAACTTGATTTCAGCATCTGAATCTGTAGGGAACTTGTTGATAGCTACAACACCTGGCACACCAAACTTAGCAACATTTTCAATATGCTTTTCTAAGTTACCAAAACCTTTTTCTAATGCATCTAGGTTTTCTTCATTTAAATCAGCCTTCTTCACACCACCATGGTTCTTAAGCGCTCTGATTGTTGCTACGATTACTGTCGCTGAAGGATTTAAACCAGCTTGACGACACTTGATGTTGAAGAACTTCTCAGCACCTAAGTCAGCACCGAAACCAGCTTCAGTTACAACATAATCAGCTAATTTTAAAGCCATCTTAGTTGCCACAACTGAGTTACAACCATGTGCGATATTTGCAAATGGACCACCATGAATTAAAGCTGGTGTATTTTCTAATGTTTGAACCAAGTTAGGCATTAAAGCATCTTTTAAAAGTAATGCCATTGCACCTGTTGCTTCTAATTGACCAGCAGTTACTGGTTTTTTATCGTAAGTATAACCGATTACCATTTTTGATAATCTTTCTTTCATATCTTCTAAGCTTGTTGCTAGACAAAGGATAGCCATAACTTCTGATGCTACTGCGATATCAAAACCATCTTCACGCATCACACCATTGTTCTTGTTACCAACACCTACAACAATATTTCTTAAAGAACGGTCATTCATGTCAACAGCTCTTCTCCAAGTAATACGCTTTGGATCTAAGTTTAACTTATTACCTTGGTGCATATGGTTATCGATTAATGCAGCAAGTAAGTTGTTTGCAGTTGTTACTGCATGGATATCACCTGTAAAGTGTAAGTTGATATCGTCCATTGGTACAACCTGAGCATAACCACCACCAGCTGCACCACCTTTAACACCAAAACATGGTCCTAAAGAAGGTTCTCTTAAAGCAGTAAAAGTTTTCTTACCGATCTTGTTAAGACCCATACTTAAACCAACATTAGTTGTTGTTTTACCTTCACCAGCTGCTGTTGGGTTAATTGCAGTTACTAGAATCAACTTACCGTCTTCTTTGTTCTCATTTCTAGAAATAACATCTAAATGTACTTTAGCCTTATGGTTACCATATAGCTCTAGATCTTGGTCATTAAGACCTACACTTTTAGCGATTTCCGATATGTGTTTCATTTGCGCTTCTTGAGCAATTTGAACATCTGTTTTCATAAATTTTTCCCCTCTCTAATTTTATGGTTATGCCTACTTTATAACACCTCAATCAATTAAACGTCAAAAGAATATAGCAACAACTATATTCTTTTTGACCATTCATCTATTAAGCGTCAAAATAATTCTCTTTACAAGCTTTCAAGGTATTGTACATAAGCATGGTAATGGTCATTGGACCTACCCCGCCTGGTACTGGTGTGATATGAGAAGCCAGTTTCGATACTTCATCATATTTCACATCACCTACAATTTTTCCATCTACTCTGTTGATACCTACATCTATAACCACAGCACCTTCTTTAACCATATCCTGAGTTAAGAAACCTGGACGTCCTATGGCTACGACAATAATATCAGCTGTCTTTAAAACATCATTTAAATTTTCAGTTCTTGAATGACAAACCGTTACAGTTGCATTTTTTTGCAAAAGCATCATAGAAACAGGTTTTCCAACAATGTTTGATCGACCAAGTACAACAGCATGTTTGCCTTCTACTTGAATATCATAATGATCTAAAAGCTTTATAACACCATATGGTGTACATGGCTTAAGACCATCAAATCCAATAGATAAATTACCGACATTGATGGGATGAAAACCATCCACATCTTTTTTTGGATCAATGCGTTCAATGACCTTACTCTCATCTAAATGACCTGGTAATGGCAATTGAACCAAAATACCATGTATTTTTGAATCAGCATTTAAGTCATCAATGAGTTTTAAAAGTGCTTCTTCACTTGTATCTGCTGAAAGCTCATGTTTTTCTGAATACATGCCTAGTGCATTACAAGTTTTCTGCTTGCTATTTACATATGATTGACTTGCCGGATTTTCCCCGACAATCACAACTGCTAAACCTGGTGTAAAACCCTTTTCTTTTAAGGCTTCCACCTCTTTTTTCATATCCTCTCTCATGATTTGAGAGACTTTCTTTCCATCTATAATCATGTTCTCACCACCCTTAATACACTCTAAATCTAACATATAATTTTTGTGTATACAATATAATGTGATACAAAGAAAAATTTTCTTATTTGTGAAAACTCTCTGAAGACTATAACTTTAGAATTTGATCGATTTTTTCCTTGTCAAAACCCACCACATCTTGGCCATTAATGATGATAACTGGAACACCTCTGTAGCCTTTACTAAGCAGTTCTTTTCTTGCTTCTTTATCTTTCTGAACGTTTTTCTCCTCATATGAAAAGCCTTTACTATCAAGATATGACTTAACAGATTGACAATGAGGACATGTATCCGTTGAGTAAATCAATATTTTATCCATTTCTACCTCCACATAGAGTTTTACCCCGATTTCTAACAAGATAAACCTTAAAATTACCATTCATTTCTGTTATAATAACTATAGAAAAAATCAATAAGGAGCCTTTATGAACTTTAAAGAACTACAGAGCTTTGTAGCCATCAGCAAGTACAAGAACTTCTCAAAAGCTGCCAAAGCCCTTTATTTAACGCAACCGACGATCAGTCACCATATTCAAACACTAGAAGATGAACTAAAAACCACTATATTGGTAAGAACTAGCAAGTCTGTCTCTTTAACTAAGGCAGGTCAGCTCCTTCTTATCCATGCTCAAAAGATTCTTAATGAAAAAGAACAGATTCATTTTATGTTTGATCATTATAACGGTGATATATCCGGCGAACTAGAGATTGCGACTTCGACCATTCCTAGTCAGTTTTATCTGCCACAGATCATCAAAGATTTTTCAGAGCTCCATCCTAAAATGAAATTTAAAATTGAAAAACTGGATTCTGCAGGCGTTCATGACAAACTTGAGCTGTCTACCATTGATTTTGGTATCGTTGGTGCTAAATCCTCTCAAGAATTTTTTTCTTATGAAAAGATTTTAACGGATGATATTGTTCTTTGTTGTGACTTTGACAATGAAACCACTGCATTAACCATAGAAGACTTGAAAACCATTCCTTTGATCATGAGAGAAGATGGTTCAGGTACAAAAAAAATGCTTTTAAAAGCACTCGAATCTCATGGTATAGAAAAAGACCATCTCAATATATTTGCTACCATTGATGACATCAATACAGTCAAAGCCTGTATCATGGGCAGCGGTAAGTTTGCCTTTGCATCTCGTATTGCAATTATGGAAGATGTAAAAAATGAAAGTTTAAAGATCATTCCTATAGAAGGGCTTGAAATTTCTAGAGATTTCTATTTCGTTTACAATAAAAAACACACCTTAACGCCACTCTCTAGAACATTTAAAGAATATATTTTGAGCAAGGTTTAAACCTTGCTCGTCCATTTTTTTGCTATTTCAATAAGCGCTTTTAAATCACCAGGTATGATTTTATGCAAGCAGTCAAAGTCTTCATCCATTGGACTAGAACAATTGGTGTATAAGTAGACAGCATCCATACCCACACCATTGGCCCCTTTGATATCCGTTGTATGATCGTTGCCTATATAAACGCATTCCGATGCATCTAAACCTTCTTTTTCTAACATAATCTCATAAAACTTCTTATCTGGCTTAGAAAGCTTATAGTCAGATGAAATATAGATCCTATCAAAGTCCTTGTCTATACCCAAAAGCTTTAACTCATTTAGTGTAAAAGCACTTTGGGCATTAGAGAGTAAAATCACCTTTAAGTCACTTTTATTTAATAAGCCTAACAGGTCCTTGGCATATGGATAAAGCTGAAGATAGTCAGTTGACAAGAGTCTAAAGGTTGTAGCGGTTTGTAACAGACTGGCCTTGTCTACTATCACACCCTTGTCCATAAATAGCTTGTTAAAGACATCCAGTATTTCTATGTCTGGATAATCAGCACTTTCTTTATCTAAATAATACCTTACAGCTTGATCATAAGCTTCTTTTAAGTTGTCATAAAAGACACCGTAATAACCAAAGTATATCTCCATTTGCTGCCAGAATAAAGGATTGTCTTCATCTGTATGTATGTCTATTAAAGTGCCGTATAAATCGAATATTATTGCTTTTTTCATCATCAGCCTCCATGTAAAAAACCGCTGAGTAAACTCAGCGGTCAAGAATTAATACTTTAAGAATGCCTTGTAACCCTTGTAAGCCATATAGATATCAGCTTTAGAGATTACTTCATAAGTACCATGCATACAAAGTACTGGTACACCGCAGTCTACAACTTCTGCATTCTGGTTAGCAAGTAAGTAAGCGATTGTACCACCGCCACCTTGGTCTACTTTACCAAGCTCGCCTGTTTGCCAGATAACATCATTCTCGTCAAAGATGTGTCTTACTTCAGCTACAAACTCTGCATTTGCATCGTTACAGCCACCCTTACCTCTAGCACCTGTATACTTAACAATCTGAACACCCTTACCAACATAACCAGAGTTCATCTTTTCGTAAGCGCCAGCATAGTTAGGATCATAAGCAGCACCAACGTCTGCAGATAATACCTTTGTATTGTTCATGGCTCTTCTCATGTAGATTTCTGAATAGTTGTCTACTTGAAGGTTAATAAGTTCTGCAACAACATCGTTAAAGAATGTAGATTGAGAACCTGTGTTACCTTGTGAACCAACTTCTTCTTTATCCATAAACATACCTACTGCTGTTTTAGTAGGATTTTCAGTTTCTAAGATTGCAATTAAAGATGAGTAAGCGCATACTCTGTCATCATGACCATAAGCAGCTACCATACCTCTATCAAGACCAACGTCTTTCGCTTTACCAGCTGGTACAATCTCAAGCTCAGCAGTTACTAAATCAGCTTCAGTAATACCGTATTTTTCGTTTAATAATCTTAAAACATTGAACTTAAACTTTTCTTTTGTATCCTTGTCACCGTGTGGAATAGAACCGATTAATACATTTAAGTCTTCTCCACCGATTGCTTCGCCAATCTTCTTAGCGTATTGATCTTTAGCTAAGTGAGGCAGGATATCCGTAATAAATAATACTGGATCTGCATCATCTTCACCAATAACAATGTTTACTTTCTTTTGATCTTTAGTGATCACAACACCATGAAGTGCAAGTGGTGTAGAAACCCATTGGTACTTCTTGATACCACCATAGTAATGAGTCTTTAATAGAGCCATTTCTGATGATTCATAAAGTGGTACAGGCTTTAAGTCGATTCTAGGTGAGTCAATGTGGCTACCCACAATGTTCATACCCTTTTCGATTGGCTCTTGACCAATGATGAATAAACAGATTGCCTTGTCTTTGTTCATAGCATAAACTTTTGTGCCTGGCTTTAATTCTTTGCCAAGTAAAGTTTTGTAGTCTACATAGCCTTTTTCTTCTGCAATTCTTTTGATTTCAATTGCACATTCTCTTTCAGTCTTACCAGCATCTAAGAATGCCTTGTAACCTTCAGAGAAGTTCATTACAAGCTTTGTTTCCTGCTCGTCAATTTCCCCCCACACGTTTTTATACTCGTGTGTTAATTGCTCTTGAAGTTCTTTTGTCCCCATAATAACCTCCAATTTATTTCTGTAATCTAAATTTCTTAAATATCATAACATAAATCGACAAAAAAAGTAACACCCTAAGGTATTACTTAATCTCTTAATCGATATACTGAGTTAATTCAGCTCTTTCTGAATCACTTAATATCTTAGCAAAGTCTAGTAAAATAATGATCTTACCATCTTGCTTACCAACTCCAGAGATATATTCTCTGTCTGCACCTCTTAAGATAGCAGGCGTTGGTTCAATATTTTCATCATTAATTCGCATTACTTGAGATGCTTCATCTACTAAGAATCCAATAGCCACACCATCGATTGAATAAATGATGATTCTCGTTTCGTCACTCACTTCTTTTTCAGCAACACCAAATCGCTTCTTAAGATTGATTACTGGGATGATATCACCTCTAAGATTGATAATACCTTCCACATAAGTTGGTGCATCAGGTACTTTAGTAATCTCTAGGTACTCACTAATGGTAGAAACATTTAAAATGTCTACACCATATTTCTCATCACCTAACATAAATACGACAAATTGATTTTCAGTCATTAATGTACTCCCTCCTTTGTATCTTCGGGATCAACAATCTCGATGTTGTCTAGTTGGTTTCTAAACGACTTTCTGAAATTCTTTAAATACTCTTGTCTTAACTCTTGCTGTTCTATTGTTTCAGCTTCCGTTAATCCTTCTTTTTTCTTCTTGTTGGCAAGAAAATTGATTCTATCAAGTTTCTCTTTGGATAGCATGTTAACACCTCAAATCTAGTTATTTTTGTGTAGACAGACACCCTACTTCAGCTTCAACAGCCTTTACAATGTCATGTCCTTGAACTAGATTATACACCATATTCATGTCTTTGTACATTTCTCTGTCATCTACCCATTTTGGAACCACACTTCTTACTTGGTCATAAGCTACTTTTGTACCTTTACCAAGCTTAGAAGGATCCTTGAAGTCAACACCTTGAGCACCTGCTAGTAACTCAATAGAAATAACATTTTGAGCATTTTCAAGAATATCTCTAGCTTTACGAGCTGCAATTGTTCCCATACTTACATGGTCTTCTTGATTCGCTGAAGAAGGAATAGAATCGACACTTGCAGGATGAGCCAATACTTTATTTTCAGAAACTAAAGCTGCAGCTGCATACTGTGCAATCATAAAACCAGAGTGTAAACCACCCTTTGGTGTTAAGAATGCTGGTAAATCGTTTAATTGTGGATTTACAAGTCTTTCAATTCTTCTTTCACTCGAATTCGCAATTTCAGACAAAGCTATACCTAAAAAGTCAAATGGTAGAGCCATTGGTTGTCCGTGGAAATTACCACCAGAGAATGCTAAGTTATCTTCAGGTAAAATAATTGGATTATCTGTAACTGAGTTGATTTCAATGGTTACTTTCTGAGCGATGTAGTCAATAGCATCTTTACTAGCACCGTGAATTTGAGGTACACAACGTAAAGCATAAGCATCCTGATTTCTCAATTGACCCTGTCTAGTTGTTAAACCACTGCCTTCTAATACCTGTAACAAGTTATAAGCAGTTGCCAATTGACCCTTATGTGGTCTTACACGGTGAATTCTTGGATCGAATGCATCTGTAATACCTGATAAAGCTTCAACTGATAAAGCTGCAGAAATATCAGCTAATTTAACTAATTGAATAGCGTCATATACTGCTAAACAACCTACTGCTGTCATAACTTGAGTACCATTGATCAGTGCAAGACCTTCTTTAGACGTCAACTCTACAGGTGTTAAGCCAGCTTTTTCCATAGCTTCCTTACCTGAAATTCTTTGACCTTCATAGAAAGCTTCACCCATACCGATTAATACAAGTACCATATGAGATAATGGTGCTAAGTCACCACTTGCTCCTAAAGAACCTTTCTCTGGTATTATAGGATATACCCCTTTATTAATCATTTCTATCAAAGTTTTTAATGTGCTTAAACGAATACCTGAATTACCAATAGCAAGTGCATTAGCTCTAAGTAACATAATGGCTCTTGCAGTTTCATAATTAAATGGTTCCCCTACGCCACAAGCGTGACTGATAATTAGGTTTCTTTGTAAATCTTTTGTATCTTCTTGAGAAATATGAACATTCTCAAACTTACCAAATCCTGTAGTAATTCCATAAATTACAGCTTCTTTTTCAACGAAGTCATCTACAGTTTTTCTGGCAATTTCAACAAGTTTCACTGCCTGTTCAGACAATTCTACCTTGTAACCGTGTCTTGCGACATTTACTACGTCTTCGATGGTTAAACTTTGACCATCTAAAATCACTTTGTTCATGACTTTACCCCCTTTTATTCACTTACATAACTATTCTATGATGATTTCGTCCTAAAAAGGTCAAATTATTTTCTTCTACGCTTAGGTTTCCCTTGTTTACGCTTGTCCTTAGTGTGTGAAGACGGTCTTTTCCCTCTGCCTTGATAAGCATTTCTCTCTTTTACAAGGCACTGCTTGCCGTTTCCGATTAAGTCTTCACGGCCTTCAAGCTTTAAAGCCTCTACAACTAGGTCGTAGTTTTTAGGATTCTTATACTGTAGAAGTGCTCTTTGCATCTTCTTTTCTTTAAATGATTTAGGTACGTAAACAGGTTTCATGGTTCTAGGATCTAAACCCGTATGATACATACAAGTTGAAAGTGTACCAGGTGTCGGATAAAAGTCTTGAACTTGTTCTGGCGTATACTTGATGTCTCTTAAATACTCAGCAAGTACAATGGCGGACCTAATTGTTGAACCAGGATGACTGGACATCAAATAGGGTACAATATACTGCTCTTTGCCAATTTCTTTGTTGATATCATAAAACTTCTTAACAAAGGCCTTGTAGATTGGACCACCAGGTTTTTGCATATACTTTAAAACTTCCTGATCAATATGCTCAGGTGCCACCTTTAACTGGCCACTTACATGGTGTTGGCAAAGCTCTTTAAAGAAAGTCGGATTGTTATCTGCCATCATGTAATCATAACGAAGACCTGATCTTAAGAAGACCTTCTTAATCTTTTCAAGTTCTCGGATTTTTCTTAAAAGCTCAATTAAGTCTTCATGATCCACTTCCAAATGCTCACATGGTTCTGGATATAGACATTGTCTGTGTTTACATGTACCAAACTTAAGCTGCTTTTTACATGAAACATTTCTAAAGTTGGCCGTTGGGCCACCAACATCGTTGATGTAGCCTTTAAAGTCATCCATCTCAGTGATGCCCTTGGCTTCTTCTAAAATAGATTCATGACTTCTTGATGTGATCATTCTCCCCTGATGGAAGGTCAGTGCACAAAAAGAACACGAACCAAAACACCCTCTCTCGCTGATAATAGAATGTTTGACTTCTCTAATGGCCGGCACACCACCTAAGGCTTCATACATAGGGTGGTAGTTTTTTTGATAGCTGAGTGAATAAACCCTGTCAAATTCTTCTCTAGTAAGAGGCATCATTGGTGGGTTTTGTACCAAGTACTGGTTCTTGTGTTTCTGAACGATGGTTTTACCGCGAATCGGATCTTGTTCTTCATACAGTACCTTAAAGGCCTTCGCATATATTTTCTTGTCTTCAGCAACTTCTTCATAACTTGGCACTTCACGGTAATCCATGACATTCTCAAGTGAATCCGTTAAATAGCAAGTCCCAGGAATATGATGAATATAAGCTAAATCAATGCCTGATTTCATATAGTCCGCAATTTCTACAATTTGCTTTTCACCCATACCATAAATCAAGATATCGGCTTCAGAATCAAATAAGATAGACCTTCTGACCTTGTCTTGCCAGTAATCATAATGGGCAAAACGTCTTAAAGAAGCCTCTATGCCACCGATGATGATCTTAATCTTCTTATAGGCTCTTCTGATCATGTTGGCATAAACAATAACGCAACGGTCGGGTCTAAGGCCCATTTTACCACCTGGGGCAAATGAGTCGACACGTCTTCTTTTCTTGCTTACACTGTAGTGATTCACCATAGAGTCAATGTTTCCAGGTGAAATGATAAAACCATATTTTGGTCTACCTAAAACCTTAAAGGCTTCGACGTCTTTCCAGTCCGGTTGAGCGATGATACCCACCTTAAAGCCAGCATCAACTAAAACTCTTGAAATAACGGCATGACCAAAACTCGGGTGATCAACGTATGCATCACCCGAAACAATAATAAAATCTAATTTTTCCCATCCTAAGTTTGCCATATCTTCCTTGTTCACTGGCAAAAATTGATTGATAATCATGGAATTCCTTTCTACTTTTTACGTGTACTTTCACGTTCAATCAGATCATGAGGTAAATAGAAATGTGTTGTTTCTTTTGCTTCACCTGTAATCTGCTTGATCAATAGTCTGATTGCAACAGCACCGATATCATAAATTGGCTGATGAATGGCTGTTAGTCTTGGACGGTATAGCTCTGCAATCTTAGTATCATAAAATCCTGCTACTGAAACATCTTCAGGCACCTTGTAGCCACCATCTACAAGTGAGTTGATAGCACCTACTGCCATAGAATCTGTTGTTGCGACAATCGCATCTGGTACCTTCTTGTCTTGAATCAGCCCTCTTACTATATCATAGGCATGCTTGACTTGGAAAGACCCATTATAAACAGATTCTTCATCAAATGATTTGCCATGGTCTTCATGGGCTTGTTTGAAGCCTTCATATTGGCTTGGTCCAAAGACATCACTTTCTTTACCGTTTCTAATTAAAACGATGTCTTCATGCCCATCTTCAAATAGTTTTGAAGTCAACTCTCTAACAGCATCAAAGTTGTTAACAGATACTGATGACAAGTTAAGTTCACTTGCATCTCTGTTGATCATAACAACAGGCATCTGTGATTTTTCAAAGAAGTTCTTATGAGATGTTCTCAGTTTGTAAGTTAAAAATAGCATACCTTCTACTTGCTTGGTTTGCATTAAATGCATGTAGTGTTCTTCAGATTCCAAAGAACCGTAAGAGTTACATAAGATGATGTCATAGTCGTAAGTCTTGGCAACTTCTTCAATGGCATTTAAAAGCTCTGCAATATATGGATCTGAAATATCCGGAATCAAAACACCGATTAAACGGCTTTTCTTTGTTACCAATGATCTGGCTACTGGATTAGGCTTGTAACCCAGTTCCTCTATAACTTTTACTACTCGCATTTTGATGTCATCACTCACAGGTTTTGAATCGTTGATAACACGAGAAACTGTAGAAATTGACACATTGGCTTGTTTGGCTACGTCTTTTATTGTAATACTCATATCTTCCTCCCTATATAATACTTGCAATTACACCAGAAATTGCATTCACAAAATTCGTTGTATTAAAGCTGAACTCCTTGGTTGAAATTGGCACACTCACAATTAAGATACCCTTGTTTTCATCTTTATATCTTAAAGGTGAAACAATCAGTGATTTCCAATTGGGTACATTCTTATCATCTAATTCACTGGTATCATTCCAATTTATAAAATATTCAGCTTTATTTTTATTAATATACTTCATTATCATATTTTTGTCTACCAAGAGAGTCTTATATATTTTATCATCACCCGTATATTTGGTATTCACACTATCAATTTCTTGATCTTTTATAGCCACAAGAGATATCTGCTGTGCTTCACACACATCTGATACTGTCTTTAGGATCAACTCAATTTTACTATCAACCTCTTGATTGTCCTTTACAATATTCATAATATCGATGATGGCCTGGACATTTCTTGTGTCCGTTGAGATGTTACCTTCTAAGATACCAGCAAGCTTGTCAAATCTTAACCTGCTTTCTCCTAAGTCTGGGTGCCAAAGTGTGGTTTGATTTCTACCATTGTTTTTAGAAGCATAAAGAGCCTGGTCTGCTTTTTCAATAAGCTCTTCCTCTACAAGACCCAAATCTGGATAAGAAGAAACACCTAAAGAAATGGTAACAGGTTTATCATCCTTTAGAAACGGCGTTGATTCTACAGCCTTTCTGATTTTTTCACAGATGATCAAAGCATTTTCTTTGCTGGTATTTGGAAATACCAAGATAAACTCCTCGCCACCATAACGGCCGATCAAGTCTGTTTCTCTGACGGTCTGCTTGATTACCTGGCACATCTTATAAAGGATTTCATCACCTTTTCTATGGCCATAGGTATCGTTGATATTCTTAAACTTATCTATATCCAGCATGACAACCGATACAGGATCAGCATTTGTTTTGGCTCTTTGAAGATGTCTAGAAAACATGTCTTCAAAGTATGATCTCAAATAAACTTCTGTCAATTTGTCAATGGTGGAGATACGCTTTAAATTGTAGTTGTCAACAAAGAAGTAAAGCATGTTCATCAAAGACATACACTCTTCAAATGGTGCTTGAGTGAAATTGTTAAATGCCTCCTTGGCATCGATGTACATATAACCTTTAACATCTACCAAGTCTTCCCTGTCATCAGAACGTCTTTTTCTGATGGTTGCATCTCTCTTGATGATCGGTATACATAAGAGTCCCTTTTGGTCACCTAAAAATGGATAGTTTCTAACCAGGTCATAAACCGAGTGAACCAATAGGCCCTTGTTGATATTGACGGATGACTTGATAATAGCATCTAAATTAGGTTCGTGGCTGTCCGGATTATTTTTAATCACTTCTTTAACTTCGCCATTATCATCTAGTATAAACACATAGCCCCTGTCTCCCATAAGAATCTGGGTACAGTACTTAAGAATCAACTGGATATTTTCTATCTCATTTTTACCGAAATTCTGTATCAAAGTCGAAACAGAGTCCAAGATGATACCATGTTTTTTCTTGTATATGTCCCCGATACTTGACTGGACACTCTTATTCATTACAAAGTTCTTATAATCGGTTAGATCAAAGAAGTCGTCGGCCTTTCTAATTTCTAACTCCGTATAAACTGTTTTTTCTTTATAGGAATGGCCAACAAGCTTTCTATGAATGTTATTCAGCTTGCTCTTTAAATCCAGCTTGACTTCATCACAGAAAATATAATTTTCCTTATTGTCTTTAGGAATAAAGTCTGATAAATCCCTTAAAACATTAAAGGCATTGAAGTAACACTTGATGGCTTGATAATAATCATAATGGTCATAATATTCATCACCCAGTATCTTATACAAGAGCCATACATTTTCTTGACTCAGCTTACCAAGATTTACAGACAAGTAATCTTCAAAATAGTCGACACGCTGGTCCTTTAGAACACCCTTTAAAATATCATGTCTTGTAGAAAGCATAGGGGTATCAAAAACAACCTTTAACTCGTCATCTAGTTTCAGTAGATAATGAACATCTATGTACTTCTTGTAGTTCATCAAGTTGATGGCAAGTCTTAATATGAGTGTTCTTACGACCTTCGCTTCTATTAAATTGGAATGGGTTTTAACTAAAACCTCTATAAACTTTAAATCCACATTGGCTGTGTAATTAAAGTACTGTTTTCTAAATATCTCTACTTCATATTCAAATACCCTTAGGGTAAACTCTTCTTTTTGCTGAACATTCAATGATGAATTTCTTAACTTCTTACACCACTGTGATGCTAAGTCGTAGTCTTTTAAATAAAGATAAAACTCAATATGAATCATATAAAAGTCTACTGAAACAAAATGGTTGTTGTAAAAGTCTTCGTATTCAGACTCAAGCTTCTTAAGATAAAAAGATGCCTTTTGATAATTTTCACTCTTAAGATACATCTGACAAAGATTTTTACATACATCAGCCCTTGAAAAAGAATCCATGTTCTTTTCAGCAATATCCAGTGCATGAATAAAGGCTCTTTCAGCATGTGGTATATCATCTTGTAAGAGATAGGTCATACCATGGTTTCTGATATAAGTCGCTGAAGCATATCTTAAATTCCAAAGTTCTAACTTTTCTATAACAGATGAAAAATAAGATCTTCCCGCTTCTAAATCATCCAAATAAAATGCGTAGAGTTCACCAATTAAATTAGTAGGCATGAGTATATTGGTTGGCGATGGATGAGGATGCAAGTCATAAATACCCTTGGCTTCATTAAAAGCAGACAAGGCCTCACCGAGTTCACCTAATCTTAAACTTAACAAACCTACATAGGTTAAATACTCTGCTCTTTCATATTCTTCAAGAGGTTGCATCTGGTCTAAAATCTGACCCACCCTGTCTAAGTCATTTTCATAAAGTGACAGCTTAAGTTCGATGACCTGGACTTCAAAATAGATACTCTTGTCATCTAAGTGTTTGACCATGCCCATGATGGTTTCAATGTACTGACGACATCTGACCATGTCTCTTCTTTTGGCATATTGATCAGCCAATAAGATCATGGTTTTAGCAGCCGTCTCTTGGTTTTCGAATTCTCTGGTTGTATCTAAAGCCTTATAGGCGAAATTGAAAGTCAACTCACTTTCACCGATCAAGTGATAAACACGGCTGATTTTATAATATATCTCTGCTATAAAGGATGTTTTGGTTTGAGAATGAAGGATGCCTAGCGCCTTATTGTAAATCTCAATAGATTGCAGATACATATGTTTCTTTTCTAAATCACTGGCTAAGATAACACAGTACTCTACAGCCTTGGATTTCATATTACCACCAGAGAAGTGATAAATGATCTCTTCGTTACATGGCAGGTTATTTTTCTTCATATCCTGCTCAAGGGCATTGGCAATTTTTAAATGCAACTGCTCTTTGTAACGTTTATTCAAAGACTCCACTAGATTCTTCTTAATGTACTTATTTAAAAAGTCATAAGTTTCACCATAGTCATCGTACTTCATCTTTAACACACCAATAGAAGTCAGTTCTTTTAATGTTTCATTGAGTGTCTGACTTTGATTTGGTAATAGACCCAAGAGAAGTTCTAAAGATGCCGCACTTTTAAACAAGGATATATGATCAAGTATTTCTTGAGTATGGTCATCAATAACATCTATGGCTTCAATATCTTCAAAATTCTGGGCCGCATCAGCTTCATCGTATTGGTCATCTAATCGCCAAGCATGGTTGTTGTTGAGATACAAATAACCCTTGTTGAATAAATCCATGACGATTTGCTTGATTTGCTTTAGATTACCATTGGCATCACGCATTACTTTTGCGGTAAGCTCTATAGGATTATGACCCACACCGAGTAAAGAAGAAACAAACTGTGAAGCCTGATCGTAATTAAAATTATTAAGTTTTTTAACAAGAATCTTAGAAGAAGCTTCCCACTCCTTATAGATATCTACGTATTCACTATCCGTTTCATAAGAACCGATAATGAAATACTGGTTTTCTTTTCTTGTAATCAATAAATGATGCATAAGTTCAATCTGATGATTGTTTAACTGATGCATATCATCTAAGACAAAGACAATTTGATTGACATGTGAATACTCTCTTAAGAAGTTTTGAACACGGTTTCTAATTCTCATCTGTTCAATGTGTTCTTCAAGAGGTTCAGCAGGCAAAACGCCCCAGATCTTTTCATAATCCGGTAAAAACTTAACCAGTTCTGAACCATACTTCATAATCAGTTCTTGGTTAAGATCACCAAACTCTACAATCTGTTTTAGAATAGTTACAATCATATTGTAGTCACTGCTATGATTGTGACAATCTACACGAATCACTCGGTGGCCTTCCCATCTCAGGATGGTTTCAGCTTCATCGAGTATTCTTGATTTACCGGTGCCTATATCACCAGAAATAATGATGCCATTTGCATCAGAATTCTTGTTAAATTTATCTGCCACCGTTTTTACGAAGTAGGCTCTTTCATCAAACCGTTCTAAAATAGGTGCCTTTAGCTGGAGCTTTTCATAATATTCTCTATCATCAATGATCAAGGACATATTTAAGAGCTTGTCTATATGTTTAACAAAGTCATCTATCGATGTGATTTCATCTACGACTGACAACCTGATCATTTGAGAAACAATCTTATCTACTGCATTCTTTAAATTTTTACGCAGACTTTCATCAACAGTCTTGTTCTTAAATGAATAGCGGTGATACAAGTAGTAAAAAACAATACCGAGTGAATAAATGTCAGCCTGGGCATTGTGGCGTTCTTTCCAAAATACTTCAGGCGCTATAAACTGATGGTAAGTTTTTTCTGAACGCATGACATCTCTATAGAGTTGAACACTGGCAAGATCGGATAACTTAACCGTCAGTCGATTGTTGTCTGTTCTGTAGATATGAATATGATCAAATGTAAGGTATTTGTATACATATCCCCTAAAATGAAGGTATTTTAAAGCCGCACTGATCTCAATCAGCACCTCAATTGCTTCTTGTCTTGTTAAGTCCATATAATCAATCTCTTGGTCTATGGATTTTTCATAGGTGTAAAAGAACTGTCGTCTCTTTTGCACCTTTTTATCCACATTTTTAACAATATCAAACTTATAGTTTCTGTATAAGTTTGGATAAACCATGGTTGAATAATGAACATAGTTGACCTGATAATGAATCATCAATTCATTTTGTGAAAACTCTGGTGAAAAGAGTCTCATATGCATGAGCATCTTATTCTTGATATCTTCTACAAGAAGTATTTCACCGAAGGCATCGGTAGAGATGATTTCTATTACATTATAGCGATAATTGATTTGCTTCATTTGAAACCTCCAAATCAGGTAGAATCTATATCTACATCAATAAAAAAATTCATAAATCTGCTAGACCTATGAATCTTATCAATATAATCAGACTATATACTCATCTTTTCATTTAGCATCTTCATGACTTCGAAGACACTGTCAATCATATCGTCAGAAAGACCATCAAGAGTCTCAGCTATATATTTTCTTCGATTTTCAAGAACATCTTCAATCATATTATGCCCTTTTTCTAAGACTTTAATCCTAACAACTCTACGATCTTTTTCATCTTTTACTCTTGCAACCAATTGATTTCTTTCCATTCTGTCTAATAAATCAGTTACAGTAGAACACGCCAAGTACATTTTTGAACTTAATTCGCCTATTGTCATATTGCCATCATCACATGTCAGCATATAAAGTGCATTAAACTGTGGTGGTGTTATATCAAAATCGCCTAAAATCTCACGACCTTTTAATTTAATTCTCCAGCTTGCATTTCTAAAGTTTTCTTCTATGCCTATTACTTTCTCGTCTAAAACGTCTTTTTTCATTCGTCCCTCCAAATACTCTCTTATAGTTATTATATAAAATAACAAGTTTTAATACAAGTCATTCAGTCTTTTAGCGCCTTGACAAGCTTTTTAAATTGGCAATTTTATCGTTTTATCCCCCTACCAACCCCCTCGTATAGGGATTTTGAATGATTTTGTTGAAATTTCAAGCAATTTCTGCTATATTAGAAATAACGCAAATCATGTTTTAGGAAAGGTGTTTTATGAAGTTTTTAAAAAAACTCAAGCAATTCATATTAAGTGACTTTACAGTTCTTATTATCCCTAAGACCACAAAAACAACAAAACAGATCAGACTCAACTCTCTAGCAACTTACACATTTATTGTTGGTTTTATCATTCTCAACATTTTCGTATCTATAACATCCGTGACATACTACAACAGATCTCAAGCATTAGATAGTCAAAATACAGATTTATCAACTAAGGTTAATTCTAATCTAGAGTTAATTGCATCACTTGAAAAGAGAACTTCCTTACAAGATGATGAAATCATCGAATTAATTAACGAAAATGAAGATGTTCTTGAATACTTGAACACTAGAATTGCAGACGTTAATGACTTATATAACGAAATGACGACAGTTATAGCGTCTTTTAACGAAGAAAACAATTCTGATATTTCTGTACCAATCTCTCGATCTTTGGACAGAACAAGCATTCAGGCTATTGAAAACTATCAAAATGAAGACGATGAAGATGCAGAACTGGATATCGAAGAAATTAAGAAACAAGACGAGCTGTCTTCACTTATTGCTTCTATGAAAGAAGAATCTTCTTCATTAAGAACAGAAATTGAAGATGAGTTAGAGTATTTAGACTGTTTACCAGACAATGTACCTCTAGAAGGTAGAATATCATCTGGTTTTGGTTATAGACGTCATCCTATCACAGGACTTCGTTCTTTCCATTACGGTGTTGATATTACAGGTAATCGTGGTGATGCGGTACAAGCTGCGGGTTCTGGTGTTATAACTTTTGCTGGTTGGAGTGGCGACTTTGGTAAAGTTGTTATTATCTCACATGGCTTTGGCTACGAAACTGTATATGCTCATAATGATTCTATCATCGTTAAAGTTGGCGATGTTGTTAACAAGGGGGATCTTATTTCAAGAGTTGGTTCTACTGGAAGATCTACAGGACCTCACTTACACTTTGAGATTCACTACAATAATGAACAAGTTGATCCTATCGGGGTCTTAAGATATGATAACTAGGAGGCAGTATGGCATTTAAGAAAAACGTAAGCAAGGATTTTGATGTAATCGTAGGATTGAATTCATCAGTTGATGGCGATATCGTTAGTGAAGGTTCAGTAAGAATTGATGGAAAAGTCTCAGGCAGCATCAAGTCAAAAGGCGATGTTATTATAGGTGCTAATGCTGTTGTTAACTCAGATATCGAAGCAGTTTTCTGTGAGATTTCTGGTCAAGTAACAGGTTCTGTTCACAGTGATACTCAACTTAAGATCTACAAGTCTGGTTCATTAAAGGGTGATATTACAGTAACAAGCTTCACCATTGAAGAAGGTGGTGTATTCAAGGGCAACTGTGACATCAATCCAGATCCTAAGGAAAAGAAATCTGTTCAACCAGAAAAGAACTCAAAACCTAAGGAAGTACCAAACAATAAAAACAACAATCAAAACAAAGATCAAAATAAGCAAAACCAAAAGAAGACCGTGTAAACGGTCTTTTATAGTATAGGCAATCTTTCTACTGCTTCTTGATTCAAATAGTCCACAAGGGCTTGAGAAAGCTTCTTTACACCAAGCTCTATATCCTCTTCTGCAACAGCGGCAATGCTTAAACGAATGGCATTGCTTTTTCTATCTGTATAATAAAACATGTCACCTGGCACAAAAGCCACCTCCTTATGTTTTACCTTTTCAAAGAAGTCTCTAGAGTCTTTTCCTTTAGGCAATTCGAGCCAAAAGAGTATGCCACCCTTAGGCACGTAATAATGGACACTTCTAGGCAGATAAGCATTTAAGGCTTCCACCATCTTATCAAACTTTCTCTGATAGATTTTCTTCATATTGGACAGCTGCTTTTCCCACTGACCATTTCTTAAATAAACATCAAAAGCTTTTTGAATCAAACCGGACGTTGAAATATCCGTGGCTTGCTTGGCATTAAGGACCGTTTGATTTAAGGTATCCGGTACTATCATAAAGCCAAGTCTTAAACCAGGCATCAATATTTTTGAAAAAGACTTGATATAAATCACCCTATCATGAACATCCAAAGACTTTAAAGAAAGTGACTTCTGCTTAGAATAAATCAGTTCACTGACATAATCATCCTCTAAAACATACATATGATGTTCACTTGCAAGCTTTAACAAGAGTTCTTTTTTCTTATGGGTATAGGAAAAACCAGTAGGATTTTGACAGTTGATCATGGTATACATCATCTTAGGTTTATAACGTTTGATGATTTCCTCTAGCTTGGTCATATTAACACCATCTACCTGCATAGGAATCTGTACAATCTTTACCCCTCTAGACCTAAAGGATGCTATGGCCCCCGAATAAGTTGGTGCTTCAACCAGAACCACATCGTTGTAATTAAGTACAGCCTTTGAAACAATGTCTAGCCCCTGCTGGGCACCTGATATGATCTGAAGGTTTTCTAATCTGGTTTGTATATTTTGATGTCTTAAATATGAGGCGATGGATTCTCTTAGTGATTGATAACCCTTTGCTTCCTGGTAACCGAAAGCCTCTCCTAGATCCCTATCCAAAACAAAATTGATGGCCTTTTTAAAATCTGTAACTGGAAATAGATTGGACTTTGGTGTGGCCGTTGCAAAGTTAATGGTCTCCTGACTTAAGATCATCTGATTGTCTTTCATCTTGTAGACCTGATTCTCTGCATTATCAAACTCAGAAATCTGAGCTAAAAGCTCATCTGATTTCGGTGCTATGTAAGACCCAGAACCTCTGATTTTATAGGTAATTTCTTCATCGGCCAGTGACTGATAGGCGGTCACAACCGTCACATTGTTGACACCCAAATGTTTTGCTAAACTCCTAATAGGCGGCAACTTGTCTTCAACCTCTATCTGACCACTTTGTATCAAATCTTTTATCTTGTTAACGATTTGTTGATAAAGTGGCTCCTTCAAAGATTTATCAACACTGATATCCTCAAGTCGAATCATAATTCCTCCTAAAAAAAAGTAAAAAAAATGTCCTTATGAAATAAGAACAAATTTACCCGAGATGCCGTCGGCAGGTAAAATTTCACACCACACCTCAACAGGTGGATGATCTACTCAACATCTCCGAAGTCCATTGTTGGCATGTCTTCAATATCAAGACTCGAAATTCCATTCTAAATTCAGTGGTTGAATTTCAAATGACAACGTACATCCTAGGCTTATTAACATTATAACTCTTTTTGTCTAAAAAAGAAAGACCTACTACCTCTCACTTACATTTCTTACGTTTTTAATGATGTAATCAACGGTGCCATCACCATTTTTCTTGACAATAAATCTTTGAGAATCTTTAAAGAAATCAAACTCCCCACGAATGACAACACCAGTATCTGTCTTGATTTGCTTAGACTTCATCTTCTTTTCTACCCATGTCTTATCAATGCCAAATTCTGTACCTTCTCTGTAGCCAGCTTCTGCAACAGCTTCCTTAAAACTTTCTCTTATCTCAGGCACATCTTCAAACATTTGGCTGGCAATCTCATCCACAGATACCTTGTCTTCTAATAAAAGTGTTTCATTAACAAGCTCTCTTACAGTATCAGCTGCTTCTATTTGGTCCGCTAGATTCTTTTGTGTCCACTTTTCTACAGTTGCCTTAAAACGTCTGGTACGGTCTGTATCGTCCGTTACGCGTACGGCTTCTAAAAAGTCTTCTATAAAGTAATTTTCATTGCCATCTTCTATTTTTTGCTTTTTATCAAGTACAATCATTTCAATTTGATTTTCAGGTGCTTTTGTAAAAAAAGCACACTTTTTAAGACGCTGACCTAAATTAGGCAGACCAACCTCTTGAGAAACCAAGTTGATACATAAGTTTTCATCTTCAAAGGCAATGTTATGCATATAAGACATTTGATAATCCAGCTTTAAAATACCAAAACATCTTTGCTCATCAGCAATGTATTGTACATAGAGCATATCGCCCGCTGGGATATCTGAGTGTTTGATGGCTTGAAACATGTGCTCTGTCAGAACTTTACTGACATCTACAAATTTGTCGTTATCTTCTACAACTGTATGTACCGCTTGAGCACATGTCACATTTTCAGAGAAAAAACGACAGGTAAATGTTTCATCATCATTTAAAGACCTTAAAACATGCTTTCTAACAAACTCTTCAACTTCTTCATTAATTGACAGCTCTTTTTCTGTTAAAATTGCTTCATCTGCATGAGAATCGATTACATGCAAAATGGCTTTTTCCAGCATAATATCTTTTATATATCTCATAAACTTACTCCATTAATCTCTTCATATCTTCAGGCATGTCTGCCTCAACATCTACTTGTTTTCCATTTGCATCTTTAAAAACCAAGTGACAGGCATGTAAGGCTTGTCTGTTGATGGCTTCATGGTTGCCACCATACAAGACATCTCCCATAATGCTATGACCAAGGTGTTTCATATGTACCCTTATTTGGTGGGTTCTACCTGTTTCTATTCTTATTCTTAACCAAGTCCTATCTTCAAACCTTTTCATAACCTTGTAATGGGTCACACATGGGGCACCATCTGGTCTGACGATTCTGTGAATACTGTCCTCATAGGCTCTGCCGATAGGTTTCTTAATGGTGCCTTGATCATTTGATACTTGGCCCATCACAAGGGCATCATATTCTTTAATCATGGTATTTTGATGCATTTGGTCTGAAATGATCTTATGACCAAAACCAGATTTGCAGACAATCATAAGACCTGATGTGTCTCTATCCAGCCTATTGGCAAAGCGAATCTTATATTCATCACCTTGATCCAACATATACTGGGCAAGACCATTGGCAATGGTACCAAAAGGATGGCCTTTTGTAGGATGCACCACCAGAAAGGCTTGTTTGTTAATGACTAAAAAATGATCATCTGCATATCTTACATCGATAGGTATATCTTCAGGATTAAAGATATTCTCCTCTTTCGGCAGGTTTGCAACCACCTGGTCGCCAACTCTAAGTCTCGCATTAAATGATATGACCATATCATTTACCGTGACCTTCTTCTCTCTTTTGAGTCTTCTAATGATTCTGCTCGACAGATCCATGTCTTCACGTAAAACCTGAATCAATGTTTTTTCACTTTCAACTTTATAAGTTATTTTCATATCCACCCACAATATAAAAGACAGCCCTCCGACCGTCTTTAAGCTTCATTGTATCTTAGTACCAACAAGGAGTTGGTCCTAATTTCATCTACGATAATGTATGATCTGAAGTTCTCTGAAACATACTTTAATATTCTGTCCTTATTGTAGCCACTCACTTTAAAATCAATGATATCAACTTCAACGTCCAACCAATCATAATCTCTCAAAGTTTCTACATTTTCTTTTCTTAAAAGCTCGCTAGGAACAGAACCGTATACATTACCTGCTACAGTTTGATGTTGCTTCCAAAAGTCATTGTGTGTATTAATGGCTTTGGCCTTCATCAGTTCTCTTGTACGTTCTTCGCAAAAAGCAACTAAATAATTGTCTTCATATATATCATCTGTTTCCACTTTTTTCACTAAAAATGGAATAGAATTAATGACTGTATAAATAACACCACGATCGGCATCATCGTCGTCGTTTTCTGTAATACTATATTGATCAAAGCTTTTTTCTTTATAATATCTTGAGGCTTCATCTTTTAAAATATCCATTAGCTTGATCACTTCATCTAATTCACTGTCAAACTGATGTTTTGACATTGAGTCATATGAATACTCAAGTCTAGTAAGATAACCTCTTATACCGCTTATTCTAGTTTTCAACCGTGTACCCATCCCTCTTAAATATTCTAAACTATTTTTATTATAGCAAATAAATGTAAGATATAAAAGTCATTTTAAAAGAGTGCATAAAATTTAACCAATTAGAAATATAAGACTTTAAAAGCTCTAATTTCAAATAAAGTAAGGACCTAATAGGTCCAAACTTACAAGAATTTAATTTGGCTGGCATTCACCACAGTTGTGTATCTGGCTTCACCATCGCTGTTTTCATAAACATCGGTTTGAAGTTCACCGACGATACCGACCATTTTCCCTTTTGTCAGGTATTCTTCTACCAGTCTGGCCTGCTTGCCCCAGGCTTGGACTCTAGGGAAATTAGCAACTGGTTTGCCATCTTCAATAAGCTTTTCCTTTCTTTCTGTAGACATGACTTTATCTACTGCTATATTGAACTTTGCTACAACATGTTCTGACTCTAACTCAGTGATTAATGGGTCTGAAGTGAGTCTTCCTATTAAGTGAACTGTATTCATATTTTTACCTCCTGTAAATATTTTACATCTAATAAAAACTTTTGTCAAATACTGGAAAATAAAAATATTTGATAGAAATTTATAATATAGAGTATAATTATAATATAGAAAGGAAATTATCATGAAAATTATTGCTGGACTCGATATAAAAAATCAATCTTGTGCACATCTTGCAAGTGGCGTCAATTCACTTCCTGCAATTCATGATGCAAGCCCAAGTGAAATTTGTAGGCGAATTGAAGAATCATCTATTGATACTGTGCAAATAACTGATTTAGATGGTGTATTTTCTGGTCAGACAAATATGTTTGACTTATTAAAAGATATGCGTCAAGCTACTAAAAAACCAATTTATTTTGGTGGCGGTATCAGAACTTTTGAAACAGGTAAAAAAGTCATTGAACTTGGTATAGACTATTTGGTACTAGGTACTTCAGCAGTTAAAGATCAAGAACTATTGATTCAGTTGATAGATGCATATCCTGAAAGTATTGTTGTTGCAGCTGATATTTATAAGGACAATGTTTATATTGAAGGATGGGAAGAAAATTCATTTATATCACTTGATGAGTTTCTTAAGACTCTTTCGCTTGTTCATATCAACAAAATCATTATCACTGATATATCTAGAGACGGTACAAAATCAGGCGTGGATATGTCATTTGTAGAAAAATTAAGCAAGTATCCAAATGAAAAAATCATCTTATCAGGTGGTATCAGAAAAGAAGACTTAGAAATTATTAAAGAAGTATCTGTTTATGGTGTTGTCATGGGTACAGCACTTTACGAAGAAATATTAGCAAATTAGGAGTTTGTATGAACTTTTCTTTTAACAATCTAAAAGTAGGCTCTCTTGTAGAAATGGAGATACTAGACAACAGGCAAAATATGATTAAGCTAAAAACAATTGTCGAAGACCTGACAAGTGAATCAGTTCTCAAGTTGTTTTCACCTGTCTTTCAAGGCAAGCCTTACCCTCTTAGAATAGGAGAAGGATTTAATCTTATCACAGTCTATAAGTATCCAACTGTAGACAAATATGATATTTTTTCATGCAGATGTAAAGTCATTGACCGTGAAAGAGATGGCAATATATCTACCGTGACCATTCAAAAAAATGGTAGCTTTAAGGCCATTCAGAGACGTAACTACTTCAGACTGCCTTTGATTAAGAATATGAAACTGAACTACGATGGCGACGAAATTGATATGTTGTCAAAAGACTTAAGTGCCAATGGCATTAGAGGTTATATCAATAAAAAGATTCCAGCTTCATCTGAGATTACCCTCATGCTTGATGTGGATGAAAAAATACTTGAACTCAAAACAAAAGTAATCGAATGCAATCCAGATCCAGATCATACTTATCGTTATGAACTTAGGGGTTCTTTTGTGAATATAAAGAACTCCCAAATCAGCCTGCTTCTGAAGTACATTTTCGCCAAGCAAAGCGAGGCCATTAGAAAGCAAGTTGAAATGGATGACTATGTTTCCATACTAGATACCGATCAACATTACTCTGATTTCTTTTCTATGAGTAATCTAGAAAAAATCATTCGTATTTCGCCCATCTTAACCTGGGTAATTACACTGATCAGTTACTCTTATCTGATGAATGCCTTTAGAGACAACAACAAGGGCATCAACTTCTTCTTTGGAGAGTTTACAAGGTCTTTTAAGCCAGAGTATCTTATGACAGCCAATCAAGTTGCCTGGATCTTACTCTTCTGCATCGGTATAGGTTTTTCAATGAATAATCTGTTCAATAAAAAACCTAAGAATGTTATCAACATTCAATATCTCATACAGCTAATGCTTGCACTGGGTGTTATCGTCACTTATCAAGTTGTTATATAAGAAAAGGATTGTCATCTGACAATCCTTAATTAATTTTCTCCATCATGATTTCAATGGCTTTATTCAATTGTTCATCTTCTTCTGTCTCTGTATCATCTTCTATGACTACATCCGGTTCAATACCGATTTCATTGATGTAGTGATCGTCTGGTGTAAAGTACTGTTCAATTGTAAGTTTGAAACCTGATTCATCAAATGTAATCAGTGGTAACATTGTCTGAACCAAACCTTTACCAAATGTAGTTGTACCTACAATAGTACCTTCTTCATTGTCTTTAACTGCACCTGTCAAGATCTCAGATGCACTTGCAGAACCTTCGTTAACGATGATAACAAGTGGGTAATCAATTTTATCTGCATCAGAATAATCGATGTCTACATTCCCCTGATTATCTTTTGTCTTAACAATAACACCTTCACCAATTAACATATCTGTTACTTGTAAACATTGGTTCAGATAACCACCACCATTGAATCTTAAATCAAGAATAAGACCTTCAATGTTTTGTGCTTCTAAAGTATCTAAGTGTTGTCTTAGTTCTTCAGCCACGTCTTGGTCAAATGAAGTCATTTGGATATAGCCTATATTGTTATCCAATACTTCAGAGTTGACTGCTTCTAAAATGATTTTTCTTCTTTCAACTTCTACATCAAAAGTATCTAAGTCACGTCTGATTGTCAGTGTCACCACTGTACCGGCAGGACCTCTGATATTGCTGACTGCTTCTTCTAACTCTTCTGCTGAATACTCAACACCATCTACTTGTAAAATCTTATCATTTGGCTTTATACCAGCTTCAAAACCCGGTGAACCTTGGAAAGGAGATACAACTGTGATATAACCGTCTTCACCTGGTGAAACCACCACACCGATGCCATCGTATTCACCTCTTGCTGAGTCGTTGTAGTCTTTAAACTCTTTAGGTGTGAAATAAACCGAATATGGATCGTCTAAGGCTCTAAACATACCTTTTAGCATTTCAGACATAAAGTCTACTTCTGAAACATCCTGATAATAGTTTTCTCTAATATATTGCTCTAAAGCTTCCGCTTTCTTATACTTATCATATAATGAAACCAAATATTCATAATCGTCTTTGTTGACTTTTACAACATCTTCATCATCTGTCTTTTCTGGTTCAGAAATACCTTCTGCTTCTACAGTAGGACTTTCAGTTACAGGAACAGGTTCTGGTGTCATCATTGGAAACAGGACAAATACAGAAAATGCTGCTGTAATGATTGCCGTTGCCAATACCGATACTACTACTAAGCTGATTGACTTTTTCATATTAATACTCCTTAACTTTCTGCTATCTTTCTAAGTATACAATAGAATCTACTGATATACAAAAGCAGCTACACATTTATTATACGAGTAGCTGCATTTAAATTCATAATATCTTTATTTATTTAATAAGCGTTTAATCTTTTACCCTTACAATAGACAGCTGAAATCATAAGATTGTCTCCAGCATAAATGAATCTCTGTAACTGATTCAAGATAGGCATATTTCTAGTAAGCGATAGGTCATCAGGCTTTATAACCAACATATCTAGATCATAAGACTTTTCAAAAGAACCAACTTTACCGAAGTATTGACCACCACCCTTAGTGGCCATATAAAAGGCCTCGCTCAGTGATAAGACCGGCATGGTCTTGTCCATCATATGGTTGACCTTAGACATTTTAATGGCTTCTACTATTACTTGTCTGATAGATGGTGTATGACCCGCTCCAACATCTGTACCTAGACCGATGCGTATGCCCTTATCTAAATAGAGTTTGGCATTCATAATACCTGACGTCAGATTGAAATTGGCTGCAGGACAATGGGCAACAAATGCTTTCTTATCAAAGATAACCTGTCTTTCTTCTTCAGTACAGAAGACGCAGTGGGCCAAAATGGTCTTGTCTGTTATCAAGCCTGCCTTGTCATAAACATCTAAATAGTTTTTTGCCTCTGGATGGAGTGATTTAACCCACTCTATTTCACTTTCATTTTCAGAAATATGTGTTTGAACAGGATAGCCCTTTGAAGCAAGCTCACCCAAGCGGTCCATCAAGTCCTTGCTACACGATGGTACAAATCTAGGTGTGATAATAGCCTTTGCCTCTTCACGATCATTTTCAAGCAGATACCTTGTAATTTCAAGGGACTGATCACTGTCTTCTAGAAGACTGTCCGGTGCATTTCTATCCATGTTGACTTTGCCAACAAAAGCACCCACCCCTTTTTCACTGCATAAGTCCATCAAGAGTTCTGCCGCAGCTTGATGAATGGAAGAAAAGAAGACCATCCTTGTTGTCCCTGATGCAATCATATGATTGATTGCCTTATCAAAGATTGCTCTCGCATAAGTTAAATCTTGAAACTTGGCTTCTTCTTTAAATGTATAATCATTCAGCCAGTCTAAAAGCTCTTCGTCTAGTCCAATACCTAAATTACCATATTGAACAGCGTGAAAGTGCAGGTCTACAAAACCTGGTATCAATAGATGGTTTGAATAGTCAATCACTTCAAGGTCAGGATATTTATCATCTAATCCATGTCCCACTTCAAGAACCTTGCCCTCATCGGATAAAATAAAACCATCTTCTATAATGTCAAATGCTTGTTTTTCTTTTGTAAATATAATGTTTCCTTTAAATAATTTCATTGTACACCTCATATTCATGATGAAGTATTTGTATATATTTTTCAAACTCAGAAAAAAAACTCTTTCATTATTTGTTAAGAACTCACAATAAATTTACCCCGAATATGAAAAAAGAAACAGATTACTGTTTCTTTTTGTCTACCGGAAATTCCATATTAAAAACTGCACCATAGTTCATATGGTTGATGGCTTTTATTTTTCCACCGTGCTTTTCTACAATCTCTTTGGTTAAGGCCAGTCCAATGCCAGAACCGCCTTTTTTTCCTTTATAAAAACGGTCAAAAACACTTGCTTCTTGACCATAGTCAAAGCCTTGGCCATCATCAATAACATCTATCACAAGGCGTGCATCATGGATAGCAGCATTAACAACAATCTTGCTTTTGGCATACCTTGAACCATTGCTGATCAAGTTGATAAAGACACGCTTAATCTTGTCATAATCACAATATATGTCTAAAGAAGGATCACAGTTGACTTCAAAATCTAAATCAGAAGCTGTTAAAAATGGTGTTACAACTTCTTTGGCATCATTTATGATGTCCAGTAAACTGTGGTTGCTCATGATGAAGTTTTCTTCAAGTGAGTCCACCTTTGAAAGATAAATCACATCATCAACGATATTTTTCAGTCTCTGAGTTTCAGAGATGATGATGTCTAAGCTCTTATCTTTTTCCTCACCTGTCACGATACCATCTTTAATGGCTTCTACATATCCTTGAATGGACATCAGTGGCGTCTTTAGCTCATGAGATGAATTTTGGAAAAACTGCTTTTGTCTCATATCCAAGTTGTTGATCTTATCTGTTAACTTCTTGAATATAAGGGACAACTCTTCAATTTCATCATTGGAATAGTTCACCTCAACCTCAGATTTATCCTTCATATAAAGCTGCATGGTATCTTTAAGACTTTTGATAGGTTTATAGATTTTCTGACTCTGATAAATCCCAACAATAAGGGCAAGGACTGCACCAACAGCAAAACTGATGATCAAAGACATAATCCCAAGGCCTCTGACACGCTTGATATCGTCATACTTCTTATAAAGAATCATGGACTTATAAGAAGTGTCTTTAAGATTTAAATCATGATTGATAAAAACATACTCCTCGTCATTTAGTCTAGCCGTCTCTAATAAGTTCTTTACATTTTCAGTTTTAATATCCTCTACACTTGTGTAAACCAGTTTGTTGTTGTCTCCAAGTATGATTACTTCAGTCTCTAAAACCTTGTTAAATTGTTCAACTTCCTGGATCAGTCTAATGGCTTTTAAGTTAGAAGAAGCATTCCTAGTTAAGAACCTTTCCATAATGGATTCTGTCGTCACTGCAACTCTTCTTAATTCTGCCCTACTTTCTTTAATGATATACTGCTTTGATATAGCGCTATATACTAGTATTGAGATGAAAAAAGTAATGATCAGAACAAGTATAAAACTCGCTAGAATCCTTTTGTTGATTTGTCTTTTACGTTTCAATTTTATATCCAAACCCCCAAACCGTTTCAATTGTAAGACTTGAGTCTAAGCTGGTCAGTTTTTTTCTCAATCGTTTGACCAAGTCGTCTACAACCCTTGTGTCACCATCAAAGTCATAACCCCATACTTCTTCAATCATTTGATCTCTTGAAAGAGAATGGTTGGCATTTTCAGCCATATAAACCATCAACTCATATTCTTTCTGAGTTGTTTTTAAAGTTTGATCTAAAACCCTAATAGAACGCCTTTCTTTATCAATAAGGATATCCTTGATTTTTATAAGATCTTCCTTAGGCTTATTATTGAGCCTTCTGAAAATGTTTTTTACTCTAACAACCAGCTCTCTTGGACTAAATGGCTTGCTAAGATAGTCATCAGCACCTAGCTCAAGACCGAGAATCCTATCAAACTCCTCATCTTTAGCCGATACAAATATAATGGGTATCTCAGAGAATTTTCTAATTTCCTTGCAAACATCTAAACCATTAGAGTTTGGCATCATGATGTCTAAGACGATCAAATCTGGACTTAAACGTCTGACTTCTTCTACCAAATACTTTGCATCACCATAAGTGGTTACCTTGTAATTTGAGGCAACCAAATACTTTTCAATCAAATCTCTAATGTTCTTTTCATCATCCACTACTAATATGTGCTTCATACAATTTCCTTACTTATTTTATCTGGAATAAATCCTTTGAACTGGGCATGATACAATTCACTGTATACCCCATTTTCCTCAATTAACACATCATGGTTACCACGTTCAACGATGCCGTCATCAGACAAAACAATGATTTCATCAGCATTCTTAATTGTAGAAAGTCTATGGGCAATGATGACCGTTGTACGGTCTTTAGCCAGTCTTTCTATGGAAGCTTGAATCGCAAGTTCTGTTGCATTATCTAAAGACGATGTGGCCTCATCTAGGATTAGAATCGGCGGATTCTTAAGAAATACTCTTGCGATGGCCAATCTTTGTTTCTGACCACCAGATAATTTAACGCCTCTTTCACCGATCATAGCCTCATAGCCTTTAGGTAATGACATAATAAAGTCATGAATATTTGCAGCTTTCGCTGCCTCTATAATCATATCGTCACCTGCTTCTGGATTACCATATAAGATGTTGTCTCTAATTGTACCATAAAACAAGAAGACATCCTGTTGTACAATACCTATATTTTTTCTAAGTGAACTTAGGGTAACGTCCTTTACTGAATGACCGTCTATTTTAATATCACCTTGATTGACGTCATAAAATCTTGGGATAATCTGAGAAATGGTTGTTTTACCAACACCAGATGGTCCAACAAGTGCCAGTGTTTTCTTTTCTTCTATAGACAGACTGAAATCCTTTAAAACATTGATATGGTCACTCTCATATGAAAATGTCACATTTTCAAGCTCAATGCTGCCTTTCACGTCTTTAAGAGGTTTGGCATTTTCAGAATCCTTGATATCTGGATCAATGTTTAAAATACCATAAACTCTTTCAAAACCTGTCATACCTCTTTGAAGCTGCTGGGTAAAGTCAATAAGTCTTCTTACCGGACGGATGAATATGGAAGTATAGAGTAAGAAAGTTACCAGTTCTCCCATAGACATTCTTTCATAGGCAACAAAAAGACCACCGATTACAATTATAACAACACCTAAAAGGTCTGCTAAAAAGTGAGTTCCTGTAGAATAAATCCCCATCTGCTTAAAGGCTCTTTTAACAGAATCTCTGTATTGAACATTGGCTATATCAAACTTATCTGATTCATACTCCTCATTAGAAAATGACTGGGTTAATCGAATACCAGAAATAGAGTTTTCTATCTGTGAGTTGATTTCAGCTTGTTTTCTTCTGGTATCTCTAAAGGCTTCTGTTACTTTTTTTCTTCTAGAAAGCGTAAAAATCAATAGGACTGCTACACAGAACATCAAAATGCCTGCAAGGGCAGCATTTTTCATAAATAAGAGTATGAAAGACCCGACCAGCATCAAAGTTGATAAAAATATATCTTCAGGTCCATGATGTGCAAGCTCTGAAACCTCTGCTAAATCAGACGTCATATGGTTCATAATCTTACCTGTTTTATTGTCATCGAAGAACTTAAAAGGTAAAGATTGAAGATGAGAAAACAGCTCTTTTCTCATATCGTATTGAATTCTTGAACCCATAACATGGCCCCAGTAATTTATGTAAAAGTTACACCCTACTCTGACAAGATACATAGCCAGTATCACACCTGCAAAGACAAGCATCATGTGGGTGTTTTTATTTGGAATAAAATCATCGACGTACATACCCGACAGGGCAGGGAAAATCAAATCCACTGCTGCCACCACCATAGCGCAGACTAAGTCTATGATGAAAATTCTCATATGTGGTTTATAATAAGACGCAAATTTTCTAAACATCATAACCCCCTTATATAGTTAGATAGCCTAAAGAGATTATAACATTAAAACAAAAAAATGAAATGGATTATTCGAGTTATAGTCAAATAATCCATCATCAGTAGTCATCAGCACGATTAAAATTTTTATATTCACTTTTTATCACTCTTATTTCTTCTATGGTCATCCCTCCTGACATAATCTGTCTAATTCGTGGCCCTAAAAGTTCACAATTTTGTTGCTTATTTTTTAATACTATCTTGTGAGTTAACAAACCCACTCATACGTCCTGCTTAACTACTATCTATATTAAACCCTATAGGGCAATAGCGCCTAGGCTTTAATATCTGTTACTTATATACCCATGACTTATGACTCTAAACAATTTGTGAATTATTTTTTTGAAAATTCAATATTGCTGTAAGCCATAGATGTTTCAACAAGGTGAAGACGCGAGTTAGTTGTCACTAATTCCAAGCCTTGAACAGCTAATCCTCTTCTGACCATTACATGTACCTTGTACATGTCTTCTTTGTAAACTTTAAACTCATCTATCAGATGTTTGTTGATAAACTCTTTCTTGAGCATGTTTCTAATCTCTTGGACGGTAAAGATGTCTACCTGATGATTTTCATCAATAAAAGGAATAATTTTTTTCTCAAGTTCTGAATCCATCAGCCTTAAATATTCAAATAAAATCTGAATTCTATTATTTTCTAAGACGATATAGATCATAAAACTCATAATAATCACTAAAATAATAGACATAATCACACCTCCTAGCTATTTTTGTGGTATTATATATATACCTCAAATATGACTTTTTAAACGGAAAGGAGGCACATATGAAGATAGGCGCATTTTTTGATATAGATGGTACCCTATACAGAGATTCATTGATGATTGAGCATTTTAAAAAGCTCTTAAAGTATGAAGTTGTTGATCCGGTAGTGTGGTATGGCCATCTTGAGAACACCTATAATCAGTGGAAGAAAAGACGTGGTAACTATGAAGACTATATGGAAGAACTTGCTGAAATATATATAGATGCCATTAAAAACCTCAATAAAAACGACACCGCTTTTATCACAAAGCAGGTCATCGACTTAAAGTGGGATTCGGTTTACAAGTTTACAAGAGACCGTATCAAGTATCATCTGGACCAAGGCCACCATGTATTTTTTATTTCAGGCAGTCCAGACTACCTAGTAGAAGCCATGGCAGAAAAGTACAATGCTACAGAGTGCATCGGAACCAAATACCTGACAGACGATGATGGCAACTTTACCGGTGAAATCATTCGTATGTGGGATGCAGATAGTAAAAAGGTAGCCATTTCAGACTTAACAGAAAAATACGACATTGACTTAAAAAACTCTTATGCCTATGGTGATACCAATGGTGACTATACCATGTTATGCAGTGTGGGTCATGGTTATGCCATCAACCCAACCCATGAGCTTTTAAGCAGACTCAGTGAAGCTGACCATGTGAGAATCATAGTTGAGAGAAAAGATGTCATCTATGAACTCGACCCAAAAGTAAAGACTTTAAACGACCAAGAACTCTAGCGATCTGCTAGAGTTCTTTTAATAGATACCTGCTCGGGTATTCTCTTATTATAAATGGTAAAGCTTTCAAAGCCGATATCATCCAAGACACCTAATGTCTCATAAAAATGCGAATAAATTTCATTTCTATTATGGGCATCAGAACCTATGGTAATGATCTTGCCACCCAGTTCATGATAAAGCTCAATGATTTCTCGACTCGGAAGTGTTTCTTTTAAGTCTGATCTTAAACCAGACATATTGACTTCGATGCCTCTCTCATCCCCGATGATCCTCTTTAATACCTGAACGACTTTTTCTTTGTAATAGGAAAATGGTACTGCCTTTACACTTGCATCGTATCTTTTAGGAATGTCTAAGTGACCTACAACAGAGTAGTCTTTAAATGCTTCAAGTGTTTCTAACATTTCATCAAAGTAAACATCCCATGCTTGTTCTGGCGTTTTATCTCTATAATAATCACCATTGTACATGTCCTTCTTGTCTGCTACATGAAATGAACATAAGACAAACTCCGGTTTAAATGTTTGATTAAAAGATAAACACTCTTCTACTATATGAGTTTGTAAGCCCATTTCAATCCCCTTTTGCAAGAGAATCTGGTCTTTATACTTTTCTTTTAAAATCTCAAATGCCTGACTGAATCCATGTGGATCAAATTCAAACTGAATTTCAGTCGTTGGATAGTCATAATCTAAATGGTCAGTAAAGCAAAGCTGCTTGCCACCTTTTCTTATGGCTTCCTTTATAGTCTCCTCCATTTGCTCAGAACAGTCTCCTGAGAAATGAGAGTGTAAATGATAATCGTACATACTACTCCTAACTAGATGCCTCTTCAACTACCTGGTCTACTCTGGTAATAATACTCACTGAAGTATCATCACCACTGCCTTGATAAGAAGTTTCTTCTAACCATTCTTTTAAGTTTTCATCGATGATTTCAAAGCCGTCTTCTTTGATCATATCAAAGATATCTGAGCCCACTTTAAAGAAACCTTCTTCCGATGAAAATGAATTGGAATAACCATCCGTTGACAAAATGATCATTTGCAGGAGTTGATTGATGTCTCTAAATACTTTAATTTTAAATTCCTTTTCTGGTTTATGTAAACACAGAGAAGATGTATCATTGGCTATATGACGCTTGTCTCTCTTAATAGGTTTAGACACACGGTTGGCTTTTGATACAAATAAGATATCACCATCACCCAGTTGGTAACATACGATAAACTCTTTTATAAAGAGCACCATAATCAAAGTTGTACCATAGCTGATATATGGGTTCTTCTTGATAGACTTTACTTCTTTAGGTGAAAGATTTAAATCCTCAAGTACGATTGGTGAATGTTCTAAATCAGCATCTACTTTTAAACGCCAGTTTCTTACCAAACGCTTTGTATAATATTTACCGAGTACTCGTGTATTCAGCGTTTCATTTTTTATTAACTCATCTTTTATAGACTTAAAGGTCTCAGCTGCAGCTTCTACTGCAAACTGTGCACCTAAATGACTTCTTGTACATTTACTGGAACCATGTCCATCTGCTACAACAGATAACATGATATCTTCATCGATTACCTGGCTGAGGACAGCGTCCTGATTGGGTAGTTCTAACTTCATATGTGTTTTGCCAATAACCGTCTCATAAGCGTTCATCCACTGTTCATTTTTTATAAACATTACCACACATCCTCTATTGAAATTGTCTCAATATCATCAAAGTCCTCATCTATAACAGGAATTGATACATTGATGCCCATCGTTTGACCATCACTCGCTTGACTGGCTGGAGAAGAAGCTGCCTGCAAGACAACTGTACTTACCCATTTAATGTATTCTACTAAGGTTTCAGCATTGTCTGCTGATAAAACCTCAATTCCCTGCTCACCACAGAATTCTTTTAGAACGCGTTTGTTGGCAGCTCTACCAATAGCGATGGCAATCTTAACAGCCTTTACAGCCCACGGTTCTTCCATCAGTGATTGAAGGGCCTGTTTATATTCATCTGTCGGTTGTCCATCTGATACAAGAACAACGACTGGTGGTAAAGCTCTTTCACTCATCTCTGATACTCTTAGGGCTTCTTTTAAAAGGCCAAGTGCTGCACCTAAGTCTGTTACGCCTGCCACTTCAAGATCGTTCCACTCAAAATCTTCAACAGGAGTTCTTTCAGCTATATGCCACTCAGCACCTGAAGAAAACTTAATGGCTCTGATATAAACCTGAGCATTTGGATTTTCATAAGCAACTTCCTGCATATGAGGAATCGATTTTCTAATTGCCTCATTCAAAGCATCTATTTTTCCACTATTTCTCATTGAAATAGAGCAATCTGCTAGCCATATAAACTCTAGTGGTCTTGTCGCTAATTCACCACCTGGTCTCATCTTCATAACTTACCCCTTTCGAATCATGCCTGTCACTTCACCAAAATCAATGGTCGTTCCGTCCTCTATGGTAAAGCTTTTACCAAACTCAATATTTAACGATTTGCCTAACTTGGTCTTCACTTTCCATGGTACCCTTGAAAGATTCTTTAAACCAGTTCTTTCAGGAATAACCGGATGTGGGACAACTTCAGCCAATATTTTTTTGAATCTATACTTCTCCTGTGCCATCAAATGATGACCATAGAGTTTTGTATTTAAGTTTAAAATAATTACTTCATTATTTATCTTCAATCTAGATGATGGGTATAAAACTCGGTTGCAATGCCAACACCTGTTATGAAGGTTTTTTTGGAGCTTTTGAATATCATAAAAATTCTCCATACCACATTCACACACCGTAATGGAATTTTTAAGCTCTATTAAAACGTCTCTCCACACCTTTTCTGATATTCTTTGACTCGGCATTCTTGAACCCTTTGTAAAGGTTTGTATAAACATTTGTCTGATACGTTCTGTATAAATGGGCCAAAATGCAATGGCATTGTCATGATAGCCTGGTACCGGTCGATTGGATGAGTTGATAGGATCATAAATAAATACCGGTCTTTCACCATAAAGTTTTGTCATGGCTGGCAAATCAAAACACTTGATAGACTTTTCTAGCTTCCCTTCTAAGGGATGATGCATCATGAGCATGTAAAATATAAGTATGCTTAAGGAAAACAAGTCAGAACTCATATTGGGCTTAGATTTTCCAAGTACAACCTCTGGTGCCATAAATCTCGGTGTGCCTAAGACACCTGCATGTGTGACGCTTGTTGAAGTGACATTGTCATTGTCGCATATCAAGATGTCACCTGTTCTTGCATGGAAAAAGAAATTGCCAAATGAAATATCTCTATAACATAAACCCTTTTGATGGAGCTTATAAAAACTGTCTGCAAGTTGGATACAAGCTGTTATAACAGAATCAAAGGTCGGTTCTACCCTTCTTTTCATCAAATCTACAATGTTGGAAAATTGAAAAGGTCTAAGGGGCATAAGATAACCAAAGGACTTTTTCTTATGAACAGTCAAAACTTCCACAGGCCATAAAAATCTTTCATCCGGTTTCCCCAGTTTAACCAACTCATTGATCATCATTTTTTGGTGGTCGGTACCCGTTTGAACGAAATACCACTTTAAAGCCAGTCTTCTGCCCTCGTAGTTGACCTCATAAACTTCACCTTGACCACCTGAACCTAGAAATTTGACAATATTTAAGGACTTACCTGATGATGTTATAACGCGCTGATTGTCTTTAAAACTTCTATGCACATTCTACTCCTTCTAATAACTCGACATAATTTTTGCAATAATCTCATCAACAAAGACTTGATCATGGTAAGTGCCATTACCTTCAATGGCTTCTACCAGTTGATTGAGTAGTCTCGAAAGCTGCGTATTGGAATATCTATCGATTATTGCCTTAAAATCTTTTATAACATTGGGATTGTATCTTAATCTTGAAGATAAGACTTCTGTATTATCTGGATTGTTGATCAAGGTAATGAAATACTCTTGATAGATACCTCTCAACATATCATAATAAACAGAATTGGGATATTTTTTTAGAAAGCCTTCAATTTGATTGATCTGATAAGCGATGCCATCATTATCAATTAAAATGATCTCTCCTGCCTGTACGATGTTTCTACTGTTAGATACAAGTATATTGGTTGCTTCATAAGTTTCTTCACTGTAATAATCATCATACCTTACCAGCACGGAAGCATAGTCAGGAAAAATGTAATAATGGTCTTCAAATTTTCTGATCTGATAACCGCCATTGACGATATCACCCAGGGTACTGATAAAGTCTTCAACATTGGGATACAAGGCCAAAAGCTCTGGTGTTAATTCAATGTTGTCCAAATAAGTGGTCGTTAAACGGTTGTTATAGCCCCTAGTAATGTATTCAAACTCAGGCTGGTCTACAATTGGCCTTATAAGCAAATAATCCGACTCAACCTTTTCCACGATTTTATAAATCATAATATCAATATCCAGTGATGATAAATGTTTTATATGCAAATCAAAAAAATTTATAAGTTCATAGGAGTTATGATCTTTGCCGTACTCATTAAAGGCATTAAGAATATTTTCTACTACCTGGTCTGTTATCACAACGGTTTCTTGATTATCCTCATCAAGAAAAATACTGTCTAATCGGATGTAGTCATCAGACGAAACAATAGGATGAACTTTTTCTATATACTTTTCTGTATCAAATTGATTGATCTCTGTCTTTTCTGCAAACTTTTCTGATGGTATGACTTCTGATAAAGACTGTGATGAACAGCCGGCAAGTACAATACACATCAGTAATACAAACACTTTCTTCATATTTTAACCTCTTTACTATCTTACCATTTTTATGCTAATGTGTCTTGCAAAATTTAAAATCTCTCAAAGCTTCAAAACTTTCTACTAGAGATTTAAAGTCATGCCGTCAAACTTTGCCTTACTTGTCGACCATCTGTTTCAAGCCAATAAAAAAAGACCATACATATGTACAGTCTCTTCAGCTTATTCATATACAGAACGTTTCAAAATACCTACATAAGGTAGGTTTCTATATCTTTCAGCGTAATCAATACCATAACCTACAATAAACTCATCTGGTACTTGGAAGCCGATATAGTCCACCTTCATATCTACTTTACGTCTTTCAACTTTATTTAACAGTGTACAGATTCTAATAGACTCTGGATGTCTTGTTTCAAAGTTGTTAACCAAATATTCAAGTGTCAAACCAGAATCAATGATATCTTCAACTATAAGTACATGTTCAGAATCGATGTTTTCATCTAAGTCTTTTAATAAACGAATAACGCCTGTCGACTCCGTTGATGCACCATAAGAAGATACAACAATAAAATCTAAGACAATATCTAAATCCATATTTCTAATAAGGTCAGCAACAAAAACATTTGCACCTTTCATAACGCCTACTACTATTAATTTCTTACCTTTATAATCTTCAGAAATTTGCTTTCCTAATTCCGCTATTCTATCAGCTAAGACTTGCTCTGAATAGACGATACTTTCTATATCCTTATGCATTATACATCTCCTTTTCTACACATAGATTTTACTATACTTCCTAGCAAAATACACGACTATTATAGAATCTTGTAAATATTTACGAGACTGCAAAACACGAATTGTAAAATTTTTTCGAAAAAAAATAAAAAAATTAATCTTTTTGTGAATAAGTTGTCAACTTTGGGATATATATAACAAGGAAATAATAAGGGGGTAGTAATATGCAGACATTTGGTGAAAGATTAAGAAAGATTAGAAGAGAACAATTTATAAGACAAAAGCAACTGGCAGATCATTTAAATATTGCCGTATCTACATTATCGCAATATGAAAATGACAAGAGACATCCTAACTTCGAGATATTATCTCAAATATCTCAGTACTTCGGTGTGACCACTGACTACTTATTAGGACTTGATGAAAGTGAAAATCATGATATGTCAAAGAGCATCGATGTCATTGATGAGCAGCTTGCAGACAGATCTTATCAGGAATTACTTCATAAGATTACAAACAACCTTGTAACAATGAGTAAACACAACGATACAAAATCTCTTAGAATCTTCCATACGCTTTATGATTCTATTAACTCAATCAGCGCTGAGTACCAGCCGGCTGATCATGAGTCTATTGAGGATATGTTAACCAATCACTTGGCTCATAAGGAAGACATCGATCAAACATTGAATCAATTGTTTAGACACCATATCAAAATTTCGTCAGAACAAACTTTCTAAAAAAAGTGGCATCCCGTAAGGGATGCCACTTATAGTTTTGAAGCAGCTGCTTCATCAATTAAGACAATGACATTTTCGTGTAAATGCAGTACAGATGCCGGTAGGTTCGGTCTGATATCATCCTTTACCAGTTTGGATATAATATCTGCTTTACCTTGTCCTGATGCCATAAGAATGATCTTTTTAGATCTCATGATTGTTTTAATCCCCATTGAAATGGCTTTTTTAGGTACATCCTCTACAGAATCAAAGAATCTCTTATTGGCTTCAATGGTCTCCTCATCAAGACTTACAATATGAGTCTTGGCCTCGAACTCCACATTAGGCTCGTTAAAGCCAATATGGCCATTATGACCGATACCTAAAATCTGGAGGTCTATACCACCTGCCTTTACGATATCACTCTCATAATTTAAACATTCCTGCTCAAAGTCATCAGAAATACCATTTGGAATATGGATATGATCTTCATTCACATTGACATGATTAAAAAGATTTTCTCTCATAAAATGATAATAACTTTGTTCATTAGACTTTTCTAAACCCAAATACTCATCCAAGTTAAAGGTCACAACATCTTCAAAGTTGATTTCACCCTTCTTGAAAAGATCAATTAAGACCTTGTAAGTGCCTACAGGCGTTGACCCTGTCGCCAGTCCCAAGACAGAATCTGGTGACCACATAAGCTGAGACTGTATCAGTCCTGCAGCTGTTTTACTTAATGCTTCATAATCCTTCACAACAATTACGTTCATTTTTATCCCCTTCTAAGCTTTACTAACCCATCTACAATTGTCATTTCTATATCTATATTGTCGTTGAATATTGAAAAATCAGCGACATATCCCTCTTCTATAAGACCAATACCTTCAAGTCCTAACATTTTAGCAGGTGTTTTGCTTGCCATCTTAACCACTTCATGAAGTTGATAATTGGTATTTTTATAGACATTTCTTATGGCTTCATTCATTCTTAAAATACTGCCAGCAAGTACACCATTTTCTAATCTTGCAGAGGTCTCATCTACGACTACCTTTTGTCCACCCAGTTCATAGTGGCCAGGCGTCATCTGGCATGCACACATGGCATCTGTAACAAGAATCATCTTATCCTTTCCAACAGCATCACCGATGATGTCAAATAAGGCTGGATGAACATGAATCTTGTCTGCAATCACTTCAAAATACGGCTTGTTCTTAAACACAGCTCCTACAATGCCTGGATTTCTGTGGTGCAAACCTGTCATGGCATTAAACATGTGTGTTGTAGAATCCACCCCATTTTCATAACCTTTAATGGCTTCTTCATAAGAAGCTGCAGAATGACCGACTGAAAATCTGACATCTGAGACCTTCTTTGCCTTTTCAATAAAGTCAAGCGTGCCTTCTACTTCTGGGGCAACGGTCATCAACTTGATGATGTCCAAATGGTCTTCAACCAATGACATTTCAGGTGCAATGATATATTTTTCAGCCTGAGCACCCTTAAATGATTTGTTGATAAAAGGGCCCTCCACATGAATACCTAAAATCTTACCACCTGATTCATTTCCCATATAATCTTTTACAGTCTCAAAGCTTTTTTTGATGTCTTCTTTAGACATGGTCATGGTCGTCGCAAGAAACCTTGTAACACCATTGTTTAAGACAGCGTTTGAAATCACTTCAAGAGATGTTTCTTTACCATCCATAACATCTGCACCCAAGGAACCGTGGATATGGATGTCTAAAAAGCCTGGTGCCACATAAGCCCCTTTAACGTCAATGACTTCACAGTCAGATACATCTAAATCCTTACCAATAGCCTGAATGTTTTTATCATAGATAATGGTGACTTCTTCAATACCTTTATCTAAAATAACCTTTCCATTTATGATTGCTTTTTTCATGATTACCTCTATTCTATTAGTTGATCTAAAATAAACGATTTACCAATCACCAATAAACCATATATACCTGCTTCCTGGCCTAGATTAGACCTAGAGACCTTGACATCAAAAGGTACGATTTTCTTAACTCTTTCCTCAATGGTATCAATAAACAAATCACCGACCTCAGATAAAACACCACCTACAATGATGGCTTCTAAGTCTAGTATCAAGGCAATGTTTGCAACCGCATTACCCAGCATGCCTGCTGATGATTTCATGAGTTCAATTAGATAATCGTCTCCCGCCTTGATGGCCGTTTTAATTTCTTTTAAAGTTAAGTCCTTGTCATGGGTCAGTTTACTTTTCTGGCCAGCCGCTAAATCTGATTTGATTTTATCCACAATGGCAGAAGAACCAATCTGGTCCTCAAGGGTCTTTTCACCATCCAATCGTGTGATACCAAGCTCACCAGCAAAGTTTCTTTTACCTTCTAAAAGCTCTCCCTTTAAGATGATACCACCACCGATACCATGACCTGCAGATACATAAAGCAGGTCATCAAAATCTTGGCCTAGCCCATAATGCTTAACACCTAATGCCGCCATTGAGATATCATTTTTCATCAAGACAGGCACATGATAGATTTCATTTAAAACCTTCTTTAAATTTAAGTCTGTCCATAGATTATCTTGTGGATTGGCAAATATCTTGTCTGTTACATCATCAATAACACCAGGCACCGCTATAGAAATGGCCCCTAAAGACGACATATCATAGTTATGACTGATGATCAACTCATTGATGGCTGTTGTTAACCTTTGGATCAAGAAAGGTTTGCTTTCTGTCACCAACATAACTAGACTCGTAGAAAACATAAGCTTGCCTGATAAGTTGGACAAGGCAATTAGGGGTTGGTTTCTATTTAAGTCAATGGCCACAATAATTTTATGGTTGTAGTTGAAATTCAGAAGTGTCGGTTTTCTTCCACCAGAAGACAAACCTTCACCGGTTTCTACCAAGAGTTCTTTTTCTAATAGTTTTTCAGCATTTAGTGAAACGGTGGGCTTTGAAATAGACAAGTCCTTTGCCAGTTGTGCCCTAGAAGTTTCACCATTTTCTATAAGGTACTGAATCATCAATTCTTGATTACTTATACGTACACTTGATTGAGTTGCCATAATTTCTCCTTAGTTAATAAACTTTACTAACTAAGTTTAACACAGTTTATTTGTAAAGTCAAAAGAAGCCTCATTAAAGAGACTTCACCTGATTTGTCCATGACCACGGACAATAAATTTTTTAGTTGTTAAGGCTTCAATGCCCATTGGACCTCTGGCATGTAACTTCTGGGTACTGATACCAACTTCACCACCAAAACCATAGACATCACCATCTGTAAATCTTGTAGAGACATTGACATAAACAGCTGCAGCATCGACCCTGTTTAAGAAGATTTCAGATGAATCATACTTGTCGGTTACGATGGCTTCTGAGTGGCCACTCCCGTAATGGTTGATATGTCTAATGGCTTCATCTAAAGACATGACCTGCTTGATGGATAAGATAGCATCGAGATACTCTGTTTCCCAGTCAAGCTCATCTGCCTCTATGGCATGGTCCATATACTTGATGCTTGCTGGACATGCTCTAACTTGAAAGTTTTTCTCATGCATCAAAACATCTAACTTGGGTAAAAGCTCTTCTGTTACAGCTTCATGCACTAAGAGTGTTTCCATGGCATTGCAGACACCTGTTCTTTGTGTTTTGGCGTTCATAATAATGTCTAAGGCCATTCTTAGATCACAGGATGCATCAATGTAGGTATGACACAGTCCCTCACCAGTTTCAATAACCGGTACAGAAGCCCCAGCGATGATGGCCTTTTTCAGTCCTCGACCGCCTCTAGGTATTAAAACGTCTAGATAATCATTCATGGTAATCAAATCACTGACATACTTTCTATCTGTCTTTTCAACCAATTGAACCATATCTTTATTCATACCGACTTGACTGATGGCTTCTCTAATGATATCTGCCAAGACCTTATTGGTATGAATGGCTTCAGAACCCCCTCTTAAAATCACGCAGTTACCTGATTTTATAGCAAGGGCAGATACATCAACAGTTACATTAGGTCTAGATTCATAAATCATCCCGATGACGCCAATCGGTACAGATATTTCAGTAATTTGCATGCCGTTCTCATGTTGCCATGATTTTAAAGATTTACCTAATGGATCGTCAAAGCCAGCGATTTTTATAACCCCTGCCTTCATCCCCTCTATACGATCATCCGTTAAAGTCAAACGATCCAGTAAGGCAGATGACAAACCTTTTTCTTCACCTGCATCTAAATCCAGTTGGTTAGACTGGATGATCAGATCTTTGTTTTTATCTAACAAGTCAACTATCTTATAGAGTATATTGTTTCTCTTTTGAAGACTGGCTAAGGCCAGGTCTTCTGAAGCCAACTTGGCCTTCTTACCAATTGTATTTATATAAGTCATCTACTCACTCCTTTTAAACAGTGTTCCTACCAACTCACCATCGGTTATTCTCTTTAAGATCCATGGTGTGGCAGAGTTTGCTATAATCATGTGGACACCTGCTGATACAGCTATTTGAGCTGCTGATATTTTAGTAATCATGCCACCTGTGCCAAGGCCGGTAGCCGACATGCCAGCAAGGGCTTTTATCTCATCTGTAATTTCATCAACTTCTTTGATCCACTCTGCATCAGAATTGAGCATAGGATTTTTTGTATATAAGCCATCTATATCAGAAAGTAAAATCAAAAGATCTGCTTCTACGATTTCTGCTACCATGGCAGATAAGGTATCGTTGTCACCAAAGGCAATTTCATCCACAGCAACGGCATCGTTTTCGTTGACTATTTGGATGACACCATTTTCTATTAAAGACTTGGATGCATTTTTAGCATGGAAAAGTCTTTTTTCATCTTCTAAACCATCTCTTGTAAGTAGTAACTGGGCTACTGTGATACCATACTCAGAAAAGAACTTTTGATACATATGGATTAGGGCAACTTGCCCAACGGCAGCTGTAGCTTGTAATAACGGCATTTCAGTGGGTCGAGACGTCAAATTCAGTTTACCCATCCCCGCAGCAATAGCGCCGGATGATACCAATACTATTTCATAACCCTTGTTATGAAGCTCTGCAACTTGTTTGACCAATGACTCTAGTTGAAAGATGTTGATTAAGCCATTTTGATTTGTAAGTGATGATGAACCAACTTTCACCACGATTCTTTTGACATCTTTCATGTATTTTGTTCTCATATGTCCCTCCTTAAACCGTATTAGAAAGATTATATAACCATCAGGACGTCTTGTCTAGATAAATATTAAGAATAACTAATAAATATACAAAAATACAGAAAAAATAAAAAGGTTCCGAAGAACCTTTAAAATTAAAACTTTGTATCGTCTACTTGATCTAACCATGCCTTGATCACTTTTGTAATCTTTTCAACAGTTCCAGCTTCAAAAGGTGATTCTAAACCAGCCAAATTCAGTAGACCTAAGAAAGAATCTTTACCACCAGCCTTACACAGCTTTAAGTATGAATCCCAAGCAGCTTCTCTATTGTCTAGAGATTTTACTAGGTATTGGAATGCACAAATTTGTGCCAATGTATAATCGATATAGTAGAAAGGCATTTCATAGATATGTGCTTGCTTTTGCCAGAAGCCGCCTGTCTCTAAATAGTCCATGCCATCGTAGTCTAAATGCGGCAAGTATTTTTTCTCAATCTCACGCCATTTGGCACGTCTTTCTGATGGTGATGCTTTAGGATTGTTATAAACATAGTGTTGGAACTCATCTACAGACACACCATAAGGAATGAACTGAAGACCTTCTTCTAAATGAACATATCTAAACTTGTCACCATCTTCTAAGAAGAATTCATCCATCCAAGGCCAAGTGATAAACTCCATCCCCATTGAATGGATCTCAGCAGCTTCTGATGTCGGCCAGTTGTATTCAGGTACAATGGCATCTTTACTAGAGTAACATTGGAAGGCATGTCCAACTTCATGAGTAAGAACTGTCACATCACCTAAAGTACCATTGAAATTCGAGAAGATAAATGGCGACTCATAATTTGGAATGTAAGTACAGTAACCTCCACCTGCTTTACCCTTTTTAGTCACAAGGTCTAAAAGTTCTCTGTCTCTCATAAATGTAAAGAAATCATGTGTTTCTGGTGACAACTCTTTATACATCTTAACGGCTTTAGAAACAATCCAGTCAGGATCCCCCTTTGGTATTGGGTTACCTGATAAGAAACGGTAGTTTTCATCAAAGTATTTAAAAGTATCGTAGTCCAAACGCTTCTGCTGACGTTCTCTTAACTCTGTACAAATCGGTACTATATGGTCTCTGACTTGATCTCTAAATACCTGAACCATATCTTGGTTGTAATCCAGTCTTTCCATGCGCTTGTAGCCAAGTTCTGTGAAAGAATCATAACCAAGTTTTTTAGCCATTTCTGTACGAACAGCTACCAACTCATCATAAATTCTGTCCAGTTCATCTCTCTTTGAGTTTAAGAAACCGAAATAAGCTTCATTGGCTAGTTTTCTTGTACCTCTGTTATTTGACTCGCGATAAGGTGTCATTTGAGACAGGTTAAGTGTTTTATTGTCAAACTCAATTTCAGCTGATGCAATCAGCTTTCTATACTCAGTTGATAACTTATTTTCTTTTTTAAGGTCTTCTAAAATACAGTCATCAAATGTTTGAATCTGATTTTCTGCTTTTTTAAATAAAAGACTGCCAAACTTTTCTTCTAGTTGATTTCTGTGTTTTGAATCCAGTATTGTTTTGTAATACTTTGTTTTGATACCTTCTACTTCAGGCATCATTTCATCCATAAAGGCAACTTCCTTATCATAGAAGTCATCTCTTGTGTCAATAGAATTTCTAATGTAGCAAATTTCAAGCATGGTAAAAATGTCTTTTTCCTTTTGGATCAATTCATTCATGACTTCAAACTGCTCTTCAACAGAATCTGCTACCTTGAACTTGTCTAACAAAGAAACAGCCTCTTTTTTATAACCTTCAATATCAGGTCTTTCATACTTATAATCTTTAAATTTTAACATAAAAAATTTCCCCCTTACTATCAGTATAACGGATAATTAGAGGGAGGTTTATTACAAATATATTTCACTACCAGTCGTCTGTACCTTTGAGAAGACTTTTGATTTCATCCTTGAGTGCATTGTCTTCTATGGTGTTGCCTTCTAGGTAGACATAGTCTAGGTTTGGCAGATAAGACAAGGCCTCTACAGTGGTGATCTTGTTAAAGCTTAAGTCGGCAATACTCAGCTGATCCAGGTAGATAAGAGAGGTGATGTCTTCTACTAAGTTGTCCTTTAACTTAAGAACCTGGAGTGACTTTAAGTCTTCTAGAGGTCTGATATCAACAATCTTGTTTGAGCTTAAGTCAAGCTCTATTAGATTTTCTAAAAGCTGAATGCCTTCTAAGCTTTCGATGTTACTATCTTCAGCCTTAAGTGTTCTAATTGACTTTAAGTCTCTATCCGTTAAAACGCCCTGACTTTTACCCACCTGCTTTCTCACGGCTGCATCTAAGTTTCCATCGCTAAAATAGACAATGAAAATATCTGTTTCATTTATTTGGTCAATGATTTTTAAGTCCTTGTAGTCTGAAATATAGTTGCCTTCAATAAAGAGTGATTTAAGCTTGGTCGATTGAATCGGCGAAACATCAGATATCTTATTTCTCTTAATATCTAAATAAACCAGGTTGTCAAAGTCTTTGATGACAGAAATATCTTTTAATTGATTGTAACTGAGATCTAAATAAGTCAGTCCCTTTAAGTTCTTGATAAAATCAACCGATTCAAGGTTAGCATTTTTTATGGTAAGTGATTTTAACTCACCCAACTGTCCAATCAGTTCAAGGTTCTCAACAGGACCATCCACTATCAAAGTATCCAGTAACCTTGCATGTTCTATACCGCTGAGATCATGAACCTGACTGCCCCTTAAGTCTAGAGACCTTAACCTTTTTAGATCAAAGTAAGTCATTTGTTCATCAGGCATATTTAAAGACTTTCTAATCAAGCCTTCTAGATTGTCGTCCTCAAAACTTACATGGACTAAAAAGTCTGTAGTCTTTAAATGATCAAACAAGGGTTCAAGCACATCAATGGACTCAACGGGATTGTTTCTAATCAGGAGAACTTCTAAATTTGCGAGTTCCTTTAAAGGTGATAAATCCGTCACCCGATTGTTTTGTATATCTACAAGTTTCAAGTTTTCTAAGCCACTCAGTGGTCTTAGGTCTTGAATCATGTTAGAAGAAAGGGTCAAGTATTCCAAGTTCTTCAAAACCTCAATACCTTCTAAGGACTCTACCCCTGAAAAGGACACATCCAGATGTGTAATTTCTTCTATGGGGATGTTTTCATAATTTGTAAGCTTGTCAACTTCTCTTTTTATGGCTGCATCTTTTATTTGACCTGAAGAAGAACATCCTACTAGGACCAAACAAAAGATGAAGATTAATATTTTTTTCATTTATTTACCTCAAAAAACGTGTTGGTTCATTATATTATACCACTGAACCAGCACGTTTTCTTATTAATTTCTATTATCTAAGATATATTGCAGGGGTTGATCACTAATTACATCTGGTACAACACCCTTTTTGGTATTTTCACCTGATGGACGCAGATAATACTGATAAGGTATCATAAGCTTCATCTGAAGATTAGGTGTTGTAGTGATAAACTCTGATTTAAAACTAGATGGATTAGATCCTGTTTCCTGGCCAATAAGGGTTGCAACACCATAGTCCTTTATAAGAGCTGCAAACTCAGAGGCTTCATTTAAGGTCTCACTGTTAACAACAACATAAACGTCTCCTTCAAAAGGCTTGACCTGTTTAAAAGGTCTTAACTCATCATTTATAATAGGTCTGACAAGTTCTCCCACATTATCTGAATAATTAGCTTTCATATTCTTGTTGGCACTTAAAACTTCTTTACTGACCTTGGCTGTAATATCTCCATACAATCTAAATGGAATATCTGTTACAAGTGACATCAAGTATTCATTGTACTTGTTGTTGCCACCAATACTGTCTCTTAAATCAATTACCAAAGTATCAATGTCATCATCAAGAATCTTCTTTTGAGTCGCTTCCATAAACTGCTTAAAACCTATAAAACCATGAAACTGGTGGATGGATATTTTAGCAAGGCCTGAGTCTATGACTTCATAAGTGTAGCTAGGCATATTTTGAATTGGCGCCTGCAAAGTATCATCTATACCTGCTGTCTGAACACTAAGCGTCTTTACATGGTCATTTGCCACATACTCAAGATCCATAAGTTCCTTTGAGCCATAAAGAATGAAATAAAGCTGCTGGAATCGTTCTGTCAGCTTTCTATCTTTTTCAGTACTAGTTAAACCGGAGACATAGTCCGTCATTTCTTGGTATACAACTTCTGTTTTGATACCATCAATGCTTATGATTTCAGCACCTTCAGGCACCTTATTGCTTTCGACGTAGCTTTTGTAAACAAAAAGTCTGCCGTCTTCGAACTCAACTTCATATGGGAAGAAATTGTCTCCCTTTTTTATCTGTCTAATAAAGTATTCTGTCATTGGTTCAAGTTCTGTAACACCATCACCTAGTGAGGCAAAAATAGGGGCAACCAGTCTATAAAACTCTACCTGGTCGCCTGTTTCAAAACTCGACTTTACCTGATTTACTTTAGAATCAAATGTCTCTTTAGATGTGTACTTATAAAGGTCAGGGTGTATAGCCTCTGCCTTTTCAATTAAAACATCTAAATCCTCTATAGCTTTTTTCACTTCAGGTGATTGCTCTTCTGAACAAGAGACAAACACAAGGACTGCTAACATAAGGACCAACACTCTTTTCATAATAGCCTCCAAAATTTCTCTTTATCTTATTCGTCTGCTATGACGTAAATTGCGCCTTCTTCTACATGTATATCTATTGGTAGACCACCACCAAACTCACCGTCTATATCTACGTCAAGCTTTTGGTCATCTAATAGCTCTACTTTTATGTGTTTGGATCTGAAGAAATCCACGTATGGACTTTCTAGGTGTTTGCCCATCAAAATCTTCATGAAAATATCTGCCTGCATAACAAGAGGTGCTTTTCTTAAAAATATGCAGTCAAAGTAACCATCCTGTATCTCAGCTACTGGCGACATCTTGTCAAAGCCACCAACAGATGAGGAATTGGTAATCATAAATAGATGATAGTCGTCTTCATGGGAAAACTCATCAGAGGTTACCCTTAAACGATAGGACTGCGTTAAGTTTTTAGGTAATTTGGCCATGGCCTCTAAATAGTAAGCCCCCCTACCAAAGTACTTTTTCATTTCCTTTTTAGTCACATGGGCGATAGATGTAAAAATCCCCGCCGCTGCAATGTTGATAAAGACCTCTTCATTTAAAACACCGACATCTACTGGAATCTTATAGTCTCTATCAATCATCTTAACAAAGGCTTCTGCTGTATTTGGCAGTTTCAAGTGGGTTGCAAAATCATTGACTGTACCAGTTCTAAAGATAGCCATTGGTACCTGTGTATTGGATTCATACAAACCCTTAGCCACTTCATTGACTGTACCATCACCACCAGAAACAACGATCAAATCATAGCCTTCTTCAATGGCACGTTTGGTTTCGTTGTATGCATCGTCTTTTCCACTTGTTTTAAACAAGTGAATCACATGCGATTTATTTATAAGCAAACGACACAGTTCGTTAAACTCGTCTTCAAAACCCACTCTGCCTGACGATGGATTTTGTATAATTTTAATTTTCTTCATGTCTAACACCTCACTTTATTATACAAGGATTCATTTATATATATAACCGATATTATAGAATCATAATCTTTTTCATAAAAAAAGAAAGCCATTACGGCTTTATACTGATAAAGGATCCTATAAATAAGATGATAGAAACCACTGCTAATATAAAAGCTTGAGCTTCAGTTTCACGAAAACTCTGGCGGTATTTCTTTTTTTCATCTTTACTCTTATTTTTTACAGACTTTCTCATTTCTCTTCTGGCAAGGACCAAGTAGGCCGCTGCGCCAGCTAGGGTCACCATGGCACCTACAAACAAGCAATCTGTTAATAGTATGTCTGTAACCATTGAGATTATTACAGATATAAGTATAATCACTAATAAAATAATTCCGTTTATGCTTAATAATTTTTTCAAAACACAGCCTCCTTTAATTATCATATCACGCAGATAAAAAATAATCTAGCTAAAATAGTGCAATCGTTTGCATTACTTTCTAATCCATATTATAATACACTCAAGGAGGCATTATGTTTAATCAATTAATCGATAAGGAATACATCATTACCAATGGTTTGGGCGGTTTTTCAAGCTCAAGTTTAACAGGTGCTAATACAAGAAAGTACCACAGCATTTTAAATGCATCACTTAATCCACCAGTCAATAGAACTGTCTTATTATCAAGACTTCTTACAACAATAAATATAAACGACAAAGACCATGTATTGGAATCTACCATGCATGAGGGTCAGACAATTGACAACACAAAATACTACCAGTCTTTTTCTGATTTACCACTTCCAACTTTTACTTATAATGTTGAGGGCTGTGAAATCAAAAAAGAAATTGCCATGGTTTATGGTCAAAATACAAGTGCAGTTGTTTATACCATTAAGACAAAGGAGCCGCTTAAGCTAAGTGTAGAGCTTCACCTTAATGCAAGAGACCACCATGACCTTTCATCAGAAGGTGACTTTAACTACACCTTAGAAGGATCAGATACGCATCTACTTTTTAAAAATGATTTAGCAGACTTATACATTGATGGTTTTGGTCACTATGAGACGATCAATCAATGGGCCGAAAAAGAATACTATAAAATCGAAGAAAGACGTGGACAAGAGGACATCGATCAAAATTACATTCCAGGTAAGTTTGTCATCAGCATTCCTGAGAATACGACTAAAAGAATCGCTGTAATCGCTTCTACACAATCTATTGAAAAAGATTTCGAGTCAATTATCACTGATGAATTAAATAGACGTGAAGGCTTATATAATGGCCAGGATACTACTATGAAGAGATTGATAATCGGCTGTGACCATTTTATTGTAGACCGACAGTCGACAAAGTCTAAGACTGTTATTGCAGGTTACCCTTGGTTTACCGATTGGGGCCGTGATACCATGATTGCCCTGCCTGGGCTGACCTTATCTACTGAAAGATATGAAGATGCAAAAGACATCATCAGAACATTTATCAAGTATGAAAAAGAAGGTTTAATTCCTAATATGTTCCCTGACGACAATGTAGAGCCTATGTACAATACCATTGATGGGACACTTTGGTTATTTATAGCAGTCTATGAATATGTTCAAAAGACTGGCGATATAGACTTCTTTAAAGAAATCTATCCAACACTTAACAGGATTGTAGGGAAGCATATTGAAGGAACAACTTATCAAATACATGTAGATACGGATGGTTTACTATCAGGTGGCGACCCAACCACTCAACTGACTTGGATGGATGTAAAAATAGACGGTGTTGTTGTAACACCTAGACATGGTAAAGCAGTAGAAATCAATGCTTTATGGTTTAACGCACTGAATATCATGGACAAGCTTACAAGACAAGCTCAAATAGATCAATCTATTGATTATAAAAAATATTCACTTAGCTGCAAAGAATCATTTAACAAGAGATTCTGGAATGAAGCCAATAACAGCTTATTCGACCTAATTCAAGACGACCAGCCGGTAGACAGAATCAGACCTAATCAGATATTTGCTGTCAGCCTGCCATTTTCTATCTTAAATCAAGACAAAGAAAAAGCTGTCATTGAAATGGTTGAAAAAGAGCTACTAACACCATTTGGCTTAAGATCTCTAAGCAGAGACCACGCGGACTACAAGCCAGTATATGATGGTGATGTTTATAAAAGAGACTATGCTTATCATCAAGGTACTGTTTGGGGCTGGTTAATTGGCCCATATTTAGAAGCACACTATAAAACATATAAAGACAAGGCTTATGTTTTAGATAAGCTACAAGGCTTATTTGACCACTTAAATGATACGGGTATGGGTACCATATCTGAAGTCTTCTCTGGGGATCATCCACATCATGCAAGAGGCTGTTTCGGCCAGGCATGGTCAGTATCTGAGACACTTAGAATTTATAAAATGATACAAGATTAAGTGTCTGGCTACGAACCAGAAGGTCAAATATTATATTTAACTTATTATTTCTAATAAGAAAAGAGTATGGGCATGCCCATACTCTATTTTTAATCTTTATATTCTAATATCTTTTGTTCATTAAAACCAGAGAATGTTTCACCGTCTCCAACAAATGAAGGGACGCCAGTAAAACCATAATCTAAGAACTCTTGATAAGCCTGGCTGTCTGTATAAATATCTTTAGCAATGTAGTCTATATCATTTTCTTGAAGGAACTCCTTCGCCATTTTACAGAAACTTCATGTTTCTGATGAGTACATAATAAGAACAAACTTGGCGTTTGCAGAAATATCAATAACCATATCTTGTCCATCGACTGATAAAGTAGTGCCATCATACTTCTGAAGCATATTATGAGCAATGGTTAAAACAGCTTCTTTAGTCGCCTTGCCCTGCGGTGCCACCTTATTATCACCAACACCAGAAACAATGCCATTGGCTCTTGCTAGGTATATAGAATTTTTGGCCCAAGATGATATATCTCCATCATCTGAAAAGACCTCTGTAGACGCTGCAGTCATATTCATATCCAAAAGCTTAAGAACTTTGATCATCAGTGTCGCAAGCTGCTCTCTGGTCAAGTAATCATCATAGCCAAACATGCCATCACCGATACCAGCTGTTATCCCCACACTAGCACCTTTTAGAGCATAAACATCATCTGTATCCGTAAATGATATGCCGTCATCTAAAACAATCTCCTTGCCAGTAAAAGTCTCGTAGACTCTAACTGCAATGTAAATGAACTCACCTCTAGTAACATTGTCCTGATACCTGGTATAGGTATCCTCTTCTAGGATATTTAATTTATTAAGGCTTTCAATAATCTCTACAGCCCATGTAGAAGGCTCATCATTTGTTTCTGCAAAAGTAATAGATTGTAAAACAAGTACGAGTATGATACTCAATACCATAAACTTCTTCATTTTTACCTCCTTGCATACTTTAGTTAAATGCTTTCAGTAAAAATATATCCAAAAATAAGCGAAGTAATCATCTACTTTGCATTACTTTCACGCTCATCTAGCATCCAATCAGCATCCACAAGCGATTGGGTACCTTCTACTACAAAGAACAAGCCAAATAAGGCTATAACAATAGAGATAATAGAAGCAATCTGATTGTCTTTATAATAATCACTATACCTAGACGGATCTAATATGTCTGATACTGAATGAATTAATAGCAAACAGGCAATCACTAAGATAATACCTACTCTAACAAGAAAATGCATCATGACTTGTTTACGCCGCATTTTAGATTTAATTTTGCCTCGACTGCATTTCACACATTCCATGTAGTCAACCTTATCTTGCAGCAGTACTAAAGAGCTCTTTTTAGTCTTTAACTTCCCCTCGCATTTGTCACATTTCAATTTATAGGTACTCCTTAATATTAATCTTATAAACATAATAACTGCTTTCAGAGTAAATGTGAATACACTACTAGCAATTAACTCAATATCATAATAACTAGACCAATATTTCCTAGTGATTACCTCTACATATTCAAAACATAATCAAAACTACCCGCTCAGCGGGTAGTTTGCTCAGCCCTATAAGGGCATGGGACACGCTTGAGCCTTAAGGCTCTCTGAAAAGTCCGCCAACCGCTTACGCTCACATGCAACTGCTAAAGCAGTCTCTTATATGAGTTTTACTTCTT
>NZ_VANV01000030.1 GCF_022496765.1 Acidaminobacter sp. JC074
ATGACTTAGAAAAACTTGATGATCTATTACCATGGTCAGATAAGTTACCTGATATTTGCAAAAAGAAAGCTGACTAAATGATAACCGGATTTGCATACAAATGCATATCCGGTTATTTCATTCTAGGTACGTATGATTGACCGTTTACCTTTTACTTGATCAAGGACATCAAACAAGTTGGTTAATTCTCCTTCTTTAGAATAGATTTCAGCTTGTAGAAGTAAGTTATAGACTTTTCCTAATCGGACTGTAGCAGCTCCACCTTTCATTTTATGTAGAACTCTTGTAATACCATCATAATCCTCTGTTAATCTTAATCCTTCTATTGTAACAAGCGATTCTTTCAACTGACTTAAAAAAGTATTGATTAACTCTTCACATATATCAATATCAAATTCTATTTCATCGCTCAATTTTTTAGCATGTTTTTTAATAAAAGTATCTTGCCTAACATGAGATAAATTACCTTTTCCAGAATCGAGACCCAAAATGCCTGTTAGATGACTAAAGTCAATTGGTTTTTTCATATAATCGTCAAATCCAATTGCCTTGCATCGATCTTTCACTTCTGTATCAGTATAAGCCGTCATGGCAATTATATAGACATCAGTAGAAATACTACGTATTATCTCAGTAGCAGCATAACCGTCCAGTATCGGCATTTGTAAATCCATAAAGATCAAATCAAATTGACCACTTTTAAATTTTTCTACTGCTTCTTTACCATCAAATGCAACATCATATGGCAAATGATATTTGTTGAAATATTGTTGCATAAGTTTCTGATTCACTATGTTATCCTCGACATAAAGTATACGAGAATAGTTTAAACTGATTGTTTCTTCTATATCAACAACCTTAGGAAGTTTAAAGCTGAATCTACATGTCGTGCCAACGTTTAACTCACTTTTAAAGTTAACATTACCTTCATAATGCTCCAATATTTCTTTGGTAATTGATAAACCCAGACCAGTGCCACCAAATTGGTGCGAAATATTTTGAGTGCCTTGTGTAAATGGTTCAAACAACTTGTCTCTTGTTTCATCAGTCATCCCTATTCCGGTGTCTTTTATATGACAATCGATTAAGATGCTGCCAGATAAATGACTGATATGAAAGGCAACTTCAATTTTTCCTTCTAAAGTAAATTTCATAGCATTATTCAGAAGGTTGTTCATAACCTGTTTTATTTTGGTTTGATCCCCTATCACTATGTAGTTTAGCTGATCGAGACCATGAACTTCAAAGTCTAACCCTTTATTTCTAGTAAGCAGCTTAAAGGATTCTGTTACTTCAAATATGTCTTCTTTCAAATTAAACTTTTCACTCTGAAAACTCATTTTTCCTGATTCATACTTCGCATAATCAAGAACGTCATTTATAAGTGATAATAAGACTTTTGATGCATTCAGAATAAGTGTAAGTGTTTCTTTGGTTGAATCATCCTCAATATCCAGAGAAAGCATATGAGAGAATCCAATTATTGCATTCAGCGGCGTTCGCATTTCATGACTCATCACAGCCAGAAACTTACCTTTGGCTTCGTTGGCAGCTGCAGCCAGCTTAGCATTTCTGTTAAGCAGTTCATTGGCATTCTCGAGTTCCTTTGTTCTTTCTAATACGATTGTTTCCAAAGAGCTACTAATTTGCTTAACTTCTTCTTCTGCCTTTCTTCTATCTTGTACTTCTTTTTCTAATTGTCTATTCTTGTCTATTACTTCATGGCTGCGTTTATTCACTTCTTCTTCTAAACTTAGATTCGTTTGATAGATTTGCTCATTTTTTTCTTTGATGTTTAATCCAATAGTAGCAATCAAACTGTCTAGCTTCTCAAATTCCAGGTATATAAGAGATTCGGTTTTCTCGGAAAACTCGTCCTCACCAATACCTGTAACACGATCAGATATAGTCTTGATATCAGATTTCATTCTTTTTACAATAATGCGTATAAAACCAATGACTATCAACATAAAAGAAAGTACAAGAATTAAAATCCTTATAATCACATTGTTGATGTTTTCAATCAAATCATGTGAGGATTCATGAATTGCAACGAATAGATTATCTACTTGTGTTCTTTTAACAACATAGTCATCCAAAACAACAGCATCATTAATACCTGATACATCAAACTGAGTCAAGGACATATCATGGTCGCCAGCTAGGACTTTGCCTTTTTCATTTAAGAGCAAGAAATTGTAACCTAAACTGTCTGCAACTTCACTTTCAAACTCCTTCAATGAAATTACTAACACATAATCCCTTAATGAACTTTTTTTCATGATATAGACACTGTTGTCAATGAGTTCAATGGACCAATCTGAGGTCATTTCATCAAATTTTTTATCAGAAAAAGACAAATAATCATATTTACTGTTGACGATTTCATTAAGATAATCATCACTTACATGTGATTCAAAGTTATCAATAATATCCAGAGCCTCCTCGATATGATTAACAACATCCTTTTCAAAAACCTCAATTGCAATAATCTTTCTTTCGTTTAAAGTCTTCTTTACAGTGTATTGAAGATAGGTTGTCATAAAAAATGAAATGATGATTGTCATACTGATGAAAAGGCCCATAAAAATATATGCTTGTTTACCTAAACGTCTAAACTTTTTCACTCTCACACCTTGTAACTTTCTGTATTAATTCCTTAATAGAATACCCATCATTTATAGATATAAATGAGTAATTCAGTTTTCTTGTCATACTTTCTTTCAATTTTTTTATAACGACTTCTGTATTTTCTAGGTTGGTTTCTGGTAATAATAGCAAAATCTTGTCTTTAGAGTAATCGCAATAACAGTCTAACTGTCTGGTATTATGATGTAAAACATGATATAAATCATCAAAGTATTTGTCCTCTATACATACAATTGAGAAAGGATTTCCATATCTAATATATCTTAATCTTTCATACTCACAGTTATTTAGAAAGTACTTTCTTGAAACATGTTTTGTTACATGATTTTCATCTATCTTAGGTAGAATCTTTCTGTAGTTTTTCTTGTTCATGGCGAGGATCTTTTTGTACTTTCTAATAACGCTTCTTACATCAATATCATTGATCAAAAGTCGCCACTGATGATTTTCATAGATCATCCTTCTTTTAAAATAGTCCTCTTCAACGTGATTCATCAAGCGATTAAACTCTTTAACTTTTACCTTGTAAGTAACTGTTAAACCTTTCTTATCATGATTATATGTTTCTAAACTTGCATTGTACTCTAAAAGATGATGTACTTCTGAAATCAGCTTCTGCCAAGTTACAAAATCTTTTTTATAGAGTTTTCCCTTGTTGTAATCACTTAAAAGATCATAAGCGTCTTCAAAGCTATTGTTACTGATCAACTTTAAATATCTCATTAAAACTTCCTTTACATGATACATGGTGATATCATATAAACTCGGTTTTAATTCTGCAAACTCAAAATCAGCTTCATGTATATAATGGTTCATCCAAGTTCTTATATAATCTTTTTTCTTATCCTTGTTAATCAAAGTCTCATAAGCTTCTTGGATTTGTACAAACTTGTCATGACCTCCTCCCTTATCAGGATGGTGGATTTGACTCAGCTTTCTATAGGCTGTTCTAATCATGTCGTCATTTGCAAAATAATGAACCTGTAATAAAAGATAATAATCAATAAAATCACTCATTTAAGATCTCAAACTTTCTTAATACATCATAAAACTTTGTTTTATTGATGGGTTTGGCAGCATAAGCATCCGCTCCTACTTCAAATGCCTCTCTTACAACTTTTTCGTCATCCAAAGCAGTTGTCATAATAACCTTTGATGCATCAAGATGCTCTTGTTTTTCTAAATCTCTTATAGTCTTTAAAACAGATAAACCGTCTATTTTAGGCATCATGATATCTAAACAAATGAGTGTATAAGGATTTTTTTCCTTTATAGAAAAATAAACAGCATCAACTGCTTCGATGCCATTCATAACTACATCACATTCTCCATAGGGTTTTAAGATTTTAAGCATTATCTTTCTACTGACCAAATCATCTTCTGCTATAAGTACTCGCATCTTTTTTCTCCATTTCATAAGCATGATCTACATGTTCTAAAGCTTCATCCATCCTACCTTTACGATAAGCGATTTTAGCCTTGAAGAGTAGATGGTGAATATGTTCACTTTGTGATTTTAAACGTAAATCCTCAATCAAATCATTAACAGTAACTGTATTTTTAAGCATCACAGCATCCTTTAATGTTTTGTATGCATCTTCATAACGGTAATAGGACAATTCACTTTGTGTCCGGTCTTTAAGGCAAGCCCTTAAATTGTCGTACTTGATTGGTTTAGATAAAAACAAATCAAAACCCGCTTTCATGACCTCTTCTCTCTCCCTCTTAGAAGACAGAGTAGACATAGCTATCACTCGTTCTGTAGGCTTTAATCTCTTTATTTCATAAATGACCTCATATCCATTTTTCTTAGGCATCTGAATATCAACCAAAGTTGTCATATAAGAGTTCATAAGGAATGACTTTAAACCATCTTCACCATTGTCAGTCATGGTCACTTCATATCCCATAGATTCTAACATTTTACTTATAATGATTTGCTGGACGATATCATCCTCCATCACGAGCACTTTATTGTTCATACTTTTATCTATCTTAAGATTTGGTGTTTCAAGTGGAAACAGTGTTGTAATGGCATTGTGATCTTCATTATCAATTTTGTAACGTATATGACCATTTAAGAGTTCAACAAGCTTTTTGACGAGTATCAAACTTGAAGATGGATGCAAGTCACATGGTGAACTTAGACCTTCATTCAAGAGTTTTTTACTTATGCCACAAGATTTATCAAACTTGCTGGAAGTGAGGATTTTTATAATAAGAGAGCCACCATGTATATATGCCTTGAGATGGATATTTCCATGATCAATTGCACCTACTACATTTTTTATCAGTTGCCTAATGATAAAACCTAATTTTTCTTTATCTTGATAAATTTTTGTATTGATCAAAGATGAAAGATCTGTTTGTATATTAAGGCCTTTATCTAAATAGAGTTTCTTAAACATGTCCACATTTTCTTTGATCATATCAGCGACTATAAAATGACTTGGATTCACCTTCTTATTTATATTTTCAAGACTTCTAAAATGCTTGATGCCTTCAACTTCTTTTCTTATAATTTTCGACTTATACTTGGTATCATAGAGATGCCTGTTCCGAACCTCTTCAGGAAATTCAATGAGTTTTTCAAGAGGATCAATCAAGTCTTCAACCATATCGACCAAGTCGTTAGAAACATAGGAATAAAATACGTCTTGTAATTGAACCTTGACAGATTCTTGTATCTTAGAAGTCACCAACTCTCTTCTAAAAGAGTTTTCCGTTGTAACATTTCTAATGACTACAAAAGTTTTATCCAGACGATTTTCCTTAAATGAAACTACATTGACTTCATAATCATCTTCAATCATCTTGTTATCTATTTGATGAGTCATTCTGCATTGAATGATCTGATTGTATGGTTTGTGGTTATTAAGGGTTGAAGACAAAAGACACTGATGACATGTGTCTGTACAGCCGCATTTGGAATCGCTGGTGTTCTTACACTTTAGAAGGTCGCCTATTTTTTCACCCTGGCCTAATTTGGTTTGAAAGCTTCTTTCAATGTATTCATTGCATGCTTCAACGTAATTGTCTTGATCTAAGAAAACAAGACCATATGGGAATTTATTAATGATCTGTTGGAGATTCTCTTTAGAATGATTGACTTCCTTTTCATGCATAACCATTTCTGAGACTTCACGAAAGTTGATGACGACTGTATCTGTATGATTATCTTTACTCACTCGACTGATACTAGCAGATATATACATAGCAATACCATAAGGCGTCATAATATAGGAATTTTTACAGAGTCCCGATTGTTGACCTGTTGTAAATACACCTGTAACAATGTCTTTTATGATAGGACCATCTTTAGACATGACATCAAACCACTTGTCTACAGGTTTCAAAAGTAGTTCATCAATAGAAACATTCAAAAGTTGCATGGCCTTTCTGTTAGCATAAACAATATTCAGTTGTCTATCTACGCATAGAACACCATCCCCAAGCGTGTTCAAAATCTCAAAATAATCCATTCATTCCCTCAAATAATCATCATTTGTTTTTTTATATTGACTTTACCGGTAGAAATATCAATTGAAACCGTACGGCTTACCCTGCCATGGGTTTCATCATCATCATATTTTACCCCATAACTATCCAGTATACTTCTGGCAGTTTCTACATTCTTTTCACCAATCTTAAAAAGATCATTCTTCCGTTTTGAAACCGCACCCCCAATAAGGGTGCATTCAATGTCCTTGACACGGCAATGTGCCGAATGTTTAAAATGTAAAAGCATTTTAGGTAAAAAGTCATCTACATAGTAGGCAGGTCTTACTTCTCTTAAGTGGATATCCTTTGGCTTATTGGCAAGAACAATATGAGCCATGCCTGTCAGTTTAGAGTGAGGACAATGCATAATAACTGCAACACATGTCCCAAGTGCATGAGTAATGATTGTCTCACTTTCATCATTTGTAATTATATATTCTCCTAAACCTATAGCTATCATATTTACCTCAATAAACGGACAATGTTTTGCCCCATTTGACTTAGAGAGACTTGTTTTTCAACAGCTCCTAACTCATATGCAGCCTTAGGCATGCCGTAAACGACGGACGATTTCTCATCTTGACCGATTGTCACTGCACCTCTTCTTTTCATTTTTCCAAGACCTCTAGCACCGTCATAACCCATGCCTGTCAAGATAACACCAAGTGCTCTTTCCTTTAGGACATTAGAAACAGAATTAAATAGTACATCTACGGAAGGACAATGTCCATTGACCTTTTCCCCAGTAAATACCTTTGTCTTGTATAAAGAACCTTGCTTTATTATCTCCATATGTTTATCACCTGGTGCTAGGTAAACGTGCCCAGATAATATTTGATCACCATCTTCAGCTTCTTTGACTTCAAAGTGGGTCTGATTGTTGAGTCTTTCAGCAAACATTCTTGAAAAGACAGGCGGTATATGCTGGACGATAACAATACCTGGTATATCTTTCGGTAACTGCTTAAGGACATTGAAGATGGCTTCAGTACCACCTGTTGAGGCACCTATGGCAATCATGTCATGTTTGGTGTATTGCTTATTATCTGCAACCAAGACTTTTTTCTCCTTAACATGTTCTTTAGCTACAACTTTTGCACCCACAGAAGATTTGATCTTATCTATAATATTATAGATGAACTTCTGTACAGAATCTGCTACTTCAATACTTGGCTTGGTTACAAAATCCACTGCCCCTGCTTCCATAGCATCAAAAACCCTATTGGATACTGAGCTTATGACAATAATAGGCAAGGGATACTGGGGCATCAAACGCCTGATAAACTCAATACCATCCATTTTAGGCATCTCTATATCACATGTGATAACATCAGGCCTCAGCTGAAGTATCTTATCTCTTGCATCAAATGGGTCCACAGCCTTACCAACGACTTGTATTTGTGGGTCAGAGCTTATGCCCTTGGCAATTACTTCTCTAAATATCAAACTGTCATCTACAATCAATACTTTTATAGCCATATTATACCTTCCTATATACTGCTGGTTTTACGTATTTAAACTTAGAATGATTTCTATCAATTGATTCAGAATGTCCTATAAAAAGATAACCGCCATACTCAAGTGCATTGTACATTTTCTCTATAACGGCTTTTTTAGTTGGTCCATCAAAATAAATGAGGACATTCCTACAAAAGATGACATGAAACTTGCCCTTAAAAGGAAATCTCGGTTCTAATAAGTTAAAACGTCTGTATATAACCTGGTTCCTGATGTTAGGTTTGATCTTATAGCCTTCTTCAAACCGCTCAAAATAGTTAAGCCGCCAAAGCTTTGGTACAGCATCAACTTTTTCCTTAATATAGAATCCCTCTTTTGCCTTAGAAAGCACATCTAAAGATATATCTGTAGCCAGTAGCTTCTTGTCCCATTTAACAATAGACTTGCCAAAATAGTCTTCTAAAAGCATGGCTAGTGTATAGGGTTCTTCACCAGTCGAAGATGCTGCACACCAGATTCTCAAATCACGGTTATGTACAGATGTTTGCAAGTAAGGAAACACTTGATCCACCAAGTAGTCAAAGTGTTCCTTTTCTCGCATAAAATACGTATGGTTTGTTGTAATTCTATCAATTACCCTACTGAGTAGTGCCCCATCATTATCCTTAACCAGATGGTCGTAAAAGTCCCCAAACGATTGCATATTAAGCTCATCTAACAAACTCGTTAAACGCCCAATTAACAATGTCTTCTTCTCCGGTTTAAGGTTGATGCCTGTATGTGATTTTATATACTTAGCCAGTTGAGTAAACTCACCATCTGTTATTTTTTTCATAGGACTCCTAATACTTTTCGAACTCGTTGTCACTTAATGCAATTCTCTGAATGTCTTGTGGCTTATGTTTCACAACCTTTTCTGGCATTTGAATGACCTTATGCTGATTCATTTGATCCAACATAGCTGCAACCTCAGGTGTCATGACCTCAGAATGAGAATATGACTTCAGCTTAAATGTTGCAACTTGTGACTTAAGTAGGTCTGCCTGACCAGAAAGTTCTTCACTTGCAGCAGCAGTTTCTTCTGCTGTCGCGCTTGTCGTTTGTACCACATCTGAGATTTGGTTCAAACCTTGATTAATCTGCTCAACACCAAGGGCCTGCTCATTACTTGCAACAGCAATTCTTTCAACTAAGTTGGTTGCCTCTGATACACCTTCAACGATTTCATTTAAGGCTTCTGCAGTTTCTCTGGCAATCTTTGTACCTTCTTCAACTTTACTCATTGAACCTTCAATCATATCGGTTGTTTCTTTTGCTGCTTTTGCTGATCTCGCAGCTAAGTTTCTTACTTCTTCAGCAACAACTGCAAAACCTTTACCATGTTGTCCAGCTCTTGCAGCTTCAACTGCAGCGTTTAAAGCAAGGATATTGGTTTGGAAGGCAATGTCATCAATAACCTTAATAATCTTTGAAATATTAGAAGATGACTCATTGATCCCATCCATGGCGCTTAACATACCCACCATATGCTGGTTGCCTTTTTCTGCAAAAGTATAGGCCTCTGTTGCCTTAGATCTTGCAAGTTCAGCATTCTCTGCATTTTCTCTAGTTTGAGCAGCAATCTCCTCAACAGATGCTGTTAATTCTTCAACTGATGATGCCTGTTCTGTAGCACCTTGTGACAAGGCCATACTTGAATCAGACAGTTGTCTAGAACCAGATGCCACTTCATCAGATGCAGAGTTGATGTTGGTCATGGCATTGTTCATGTTCTCATTCATCTTATTAAATGCCTTACCTAGTTGACCGATTTCGTCTTTAGTGTTGGCATCCAGCTCAACTCTTAAATCGCCATCTGCAATTTTTTCAGCAGCTGATAACATATCCTTAACTGGTCTTGAAATAATTCTTGAAATCATGACTGCCAAGAACATTGAAACCGCAAGACCAATTACTATGGCAATAATTAATACAGTAATAGATGATGAAACTGTGTTTTCTGCCGCTTCAACAGAGGCTACTGAAACAACACGGTTAATCTCAATAATTTTTAACAAGCTGGCTTCAGCTTGGAAAAAAGACGCTTCGTTTACATCTACAGATAAACTTCTCATCTCTTCAAGCATAGTCGACGCTTCAGCTCCTGATGCCTGGTCTCTACTTTGACTGAGTAGGATAAAACTTTCCACATCGCTTTGCCATGTTGACCAGTAGTCCTGGAATTTGCCCCATTCTACAGCTTCTTCGTCTGTTTGTGGAAGGGGCGCATAAACTGCCCAAGCACCTTCTATTCTAGCTTTGATGTCTTCGATGTTGTTATAACTTTCTTGTCTTTCAGCTGTTGTTAAAGCACTGTCTAACAGTGTTTTTTCTTCGAGTCTGATTGCTGTCTGTCCTTCACTGATTACTAAGAGACTTTCAATAGAAGGTAGTCTTACCTTACCGATTTCTTCTACTTGATGATTGACATTTGTAATACCTATGTAACCAAACACACCAATAATGCCCGCAATCAATGCCACTACTAAAAATGACGATATCAGTTTGTTTGCAATTCTCATATTCTTAAACCATTTCATATGCTTCTCCTTATCCAAAATGACTATTCATTGACCTGACTTATTTCTGAGAGCTCATCTTCATTGAGTAAAGCCTCACAATCAATAACCAAAATCACCTTATTTTCATGTTTAGCTATGTTTTTGATGTACTTTCTACCATCACCTCCAACCATCGGTGGTGGTACAATTTGATCGTCATCAATCGACAACACATCTCTTACAGCATCGACTATAATGCCTATTAGAAGTTGATTGACATCGATGACCACAATACATGTTCGATCATTGTATTCTAGCTCACTTTTACCAAATTTCACTCTTGCATCCATAACAGGTATGATGTCACCTCTTAAGTTAATGATGCCTTTCACGAATTCTGGTAATTCAGGTACTACAGTTATTGGTTGAATCCCAACTATTTCTGTGACGTAACAGATATCCAAACCATAGTTTTCCTCATCCAATGAAAAGATTAAGTATTTCCCCTTCATCGTATCTTCTAGCATGTCTTTACTATCCGTCATCCATTCACCTCCTGACTTTCATTCAGTACCTTGGGATCTAATATCAAACTAATATGACCATCCCCTAATAATGTACAACCTGCTACCCCTTTTACTTGTTTTTTCTTTTTTATATAATTAGGAAGTGATTTTACAACAACCTGCTGCTGGCCTAATAACTCATCAGCAAACAGACACATTAAGTTGTTGTAAGTCTCTACCATAATTAAAATACCTTTGTCACATGATTTGACATCAGTTTCTAGATTATAATAAGAATGTAGTCTAAGTATTGGATAACACTCACCTCTTAACATAATCATTTCCTGGCCATTAGGATTTTTAAAAACTTCTTCCTTCCTAGGTCTAAAGGACTCCTTAATGTCCATCAAAGGAAGGGTAAAATGAGATTCGCCAACCTTAAGATTCATACCATCTATAATTGCCAAAGTCAGAGGAATCTTTAACATAATCCTTGTAAACTGATCTTTTTCACTGTCAACTGTGACATGACCACCCAAAGTCTCCAGACTTTTTGACACCACATCCATGCCCACACCACGTCCAGAATAGGACGTTACCTGATCTTTTGTAGAAAAACCTGGTTCAAATATGTAGCTGAATATCTCCTGGTGACTTAAGTCCTCTTTGGATTTACCAGTTAAACCTTGTTTATAGGCCCGCTTGTATATCATTTCAGGATCTAAACCTTTACCATCATCCTCAATCGATATCAAGACATCTCCACCTGCATGTGATGCTTCAAGTGTGATCGTGCCCTCAGCAGTTTTATTAAGTTTAAGGCGTTCATCTTTCGATTCTATACCATGATCTATGGCATTTCTTATGATATGCATAAGTGGATCGGTTAGTTTATCAATGATGTTTTTATCAACTTCCGTTGTCTCACCTTTAACTCTTAAGTATACATCCTTATCCAGTTCCTTGTTCATATCCCTGACCAGACGGTGCATTTTGTTAAATGTTGAAGATATGGGCATCATCCTGATGGCCATTACCATATCCTGCAGGTCAGATGATATTTTCCGAAGGTGCCTTGAAGCCTTTGAAAAACTTTCAATATTTAAATTAGTAACTTCTGGATTTCTGGTAACTAGAGATTCTGCAACCACAAGTTCTCCAACCATATTCATCAGCGTATCTAGCTTTTCAACTGGTACTGAAACAAGCTTTTGTTTTAAAACTTGATCACCATCAGCCTCCTCTAGAACTTTTGGCATTTTAGGTTTAAAATCCTCTTCAACTTGATAAATCATGGCTAACTTTTCAAAGGTCTCTAAGGAGATTTCTTCTAGTTCAAGTGATTTTAAAAAGATGGTTTCCTCTAAGCGTTCTTTCAAAGTCTCATAGGTGTCATTTGTTTTAATTGCAATTGAAAAACCTTGATTTTTAACAACCTCAACAGATTCATCATTGTCTAAAATATCATTTGGAAAATAATATACCAAATGAGCACTTTCCATCAGCTGCTGAATCACTGTGTAAGCCCGGACATTCTCCATTTCACATCCGTCATCAAAAAATATCAAGGCTTTATAGTAATCACCAGCACCTGTTTCTTCTTTAGATATATAGTATTTTTCTTCTGACTCTTTCTTCTTGGGTTGACTTAGGTTATTCTTATCTTTTAAATCCAATATATAAAGTTTTAGGGCCTCCATGATCGATTTGGCATCACCATCTAAATCTTCGCCACAGGAAATTTTAAGCAGTTCCACTTTAAAAAAGTCAAGACTTTCTAAGACCAAATCTGTCAAACTCTGTTTATCATATCTTATGTCAACATGCTCTCGAATCAGATAAAACACATCCTCAAGCAAATGCGACAGGTCACTAATTTCATTAAACATCATCATGGAAGATGACCCTTTTAGTGTGTGCATATATCTAAAAATCTGATTGATGGAAGCTTGATCAAAATGAAGTTCCTGCTCAAAGCGAAGCATCAACTGTTCTAAATCCTCGAGTATCTGACTGGTCTCGAATATATAAACTTGTATCATGGGCTCATCTGTATAATTCGAGTTCATAATCGCTCTCCTCTCAACGCCATAATTACCCAATTCATCCATACATATTCATTAAAGGCTGAAATGTTAGCTGATACTAACAAAACGTTAATTTAAGTGTAATTACACGACACATCATTCAGTCTATTAGGTTTAAAGTTTTAAGTAATTCGTCAAACTTTTGTATGTCTATGGGCTTCCATGCATAACCATGACAACCAGAGTCATAGGCTTCTTCTACGGTATGTTTATCATTAAGTGCAGATGTCATAATGACTTTGCTCATACTTCTGTCTGGGTACTTCTTTTCAAGTTTTTTTATTTCCTTTAAAGTTTTTAATCCATCTATTTTCGGCATCATGACATCTAAACATATAAGGTCGTAGTATTGGTTTTTCTTAAGTGCATCTTCAACCAAATCAATTGCCAATAGGCCATTACTTGCATAGCTTACGTGTCCATATCTAGACAGATACTTTTCCATAAACATGCGACTTGTTAAATCATCTTCTACTAATAATATTTTCATTTTCTACCTCATTAAACTCATCGTTCTATTTATGACTGACTCTGTAAGATTGTATGACTTCCCCTTAAGTTTCCATTTAAAGACTTCCACAAATAGAAGTTCATTAATGGATAGTGCTAGCTCTCTAGGTAACAAGCTACAATCTTTTATAGGATATTTGTTCAACTGATTCTTTAGAAAATCATCTCTCATTTCCAATATGTCGGCAACCATTTTCTTAGTATTTTCATCATAGAAATACAAGTCCATGGAATAAAGTATTGTGGTCAGCTCTGAGTAAGATTGATAAAGCTCTGAATACCTTGTCACATAATAAATAACTGCATCCAGACCTTTCATTTCATTTTCAGAAATGGTATTCATGATTTTTTCATCATATGAAGACAACTCATTGATCATTGCAACAAATATTTCGTACTTGTTCTTAAACTGTCTATAGAGGGCCGGTTCCGAGATGGACTGTCTTTCGGCTAAATTTCGAGTGGTAACATTTAAAACCCCTCCTTGATCTAACAACTCCATTGCTGCAATAATGATTTTATCTTTTCTTCTTATCATAAATCCTCCGTTAGTTATCACTAACTTTTATACCACAACAATAGAATTTCAAACAAAAAAACAGGCAAAAGCCTGTTTGATAATTTATCTGATTTTTTCTCTAATGGTTGCCATAACTTGTTTAATTTCATAGTCAGCAAGTTTTGGAAATGATTTTATCAACCTTTCATGAACAAGGGATCTGTAATCTTTTTGATTCAGCAAACCAATTGTTGTAACAGTAAAGTCCAGTAAAAAATACGAAGTCATCAATAAGGCAAATGACTGCTGGACTGTCATTGTAACACTTTGCAAGCCAATCATCATCTCCGAATGCAAATAATTGATAAGCAAATAGCCAAGCATGCCCCAAATGATTGTAAATCTAAGACAGACTCTACCATGAATGTTAAAGGCTTCATTGGAGTAATCCCACCATTTCGAATGAAATACATTCTCTAATATGACAGCCGTGATGTACTCTATCACAGTTGTTACAACTATCGCCATTAAAATTTTAATTGGCAAACTGTTCATCAGACCTGGCAACTTAGACATTTGTTCAGACAAGGCTATAATGGACAAAGCGCCTACACCGTAAATGGGGCAAAATGGTCCAAATAAGAAGCCACTGTTAACAAACTTCTTATCTCTAATGGATTTAAGGGCAGTTTCAAAACCCCAACCTATAAAAGAATAAATAGTGAATAAAATAATGATTTGACTCATAAGACCTCCTTCGGACATACGTCCGATGCTTTGTAAAAAGATGGACCATATGACTATGGCCTATAAAAACTCCGGAATAATTGACATGGCTTTTAGTGTATCTTCATTCTCATCTGGATCTAAAGTATATTGAAGTGCGATACCAAATATTGCACCTGTAAGTGCCTTTGCAACAGTATCTTTTGAATACTCTTCAGTTATATTTGATGTTGGTATACATTTGATGATAAGGTCTGATATTTCCACCATTAAATTATTAAGCAGTGTTTTAAACTCATTTGACCACAAGGCTAAACTTGAAAGATCGAATAAGAGTTTAAATATCTCAGGCTTCTCTTTTACCATGTCTTGAACGTATTTTACAAAAGTGACCAATGGACTCTTTGACGATGCCTCTAATCCTTTCGAAAAATCTTCTATATACTCATTGACTAAATCCATAACAACTGCCTTATACAGGTCTTTTTTAGAACCGTAATAATAATGCAGTTGACTCAGCGCGACCCCTGCCTCATTGGCTATGCTTCTTAAAGAAACATGTGCATAACCTTTTTTAGTCAAACACTCTCTAGCTGATTGTAAAATCATACTTGATTGATTCATTTGCCCTCCATTCGGACGTGCGTCCAAGATTACTATAACCATAATCAGGCCTGTCGTCAAGGATTTAATAGTTTATTAATAAACCAAGGCCTAAAAAGCAGATGGAAAGTACCATTAATGCAAGTTGCAGCTTGATGATCCATTTAAACCAATTAGGATATGAAACCGATGCCAAACCCAGGGAAATCAGCAAAACCGCATTGGTTGGATAAAGTATATTTGAAAAGCCATCTCCCAACTGAAAGGCAAGTACTGAAAGCTGTCTGCTCATGCCCAGTAAGTCCATCAAAGGTGCTACAATCGGCATCACTATAAAGGCTTTAGCAGAACCACTGCCAATAAAAAAGTTCATACATAGTACCATCATATATATCACAAGTATGGCAAGCATATCTGGCTTATCCATAATCCAATTAGATACCTCATATAAAATCGTATCCATAACATGACCAGACTGAATGATATGTTTGATACCTGTTGCTAGGAGTATTAAAACAACAGCCGGAAGCATGCTGATAGCTCCTTTTAAAAAAACATTTAAAGTTTCTTTAACTGTCATATTTGATAAAATACCGCAGCCTATGCCTGCAACTAAAAAGAGCAAGGCAATAATGGGTAGATTTAATGATGCTACAGCTGGCACAAAAGGTGTTATAAGTATTAAAACAAACAAACATATGATTACAATAGTCAATAAATTTAATGACGCTTTTGAAATAACATCTTCAAAAGAAACATCACCCGATGATTTCTTATATACCTTGTTACCATAACGATTTAAAAACAGGTTTAAAAGTAGATAGGTTATGATAAATATAAAGACTCGGTAAAGCGCGCCAGAAAATATTGGCAAACCACTGAGTTCTTGTGCCACACCAATTGTAAAAGGATTGGATATGCCAGCTGCAAAACCAAGTCCTATTGCCAGAACACTCATACCTAAGCCCATCATATCATCATAACCGAGGGCTTTACTTAAAATTATCATCATAGGTACAAGGGGGACAACCTCTTCAAATATCCCCACAAAAGCACCCAAAGCCATAAAGGCAAAAGAAACGATGGCAATTAAGAGTTTTCTTCTGTCCTTAAAGCGTTTAACTATTTTTGCAATCAAGGAGTCTAAAACATGGACATGATTCATCACATGTATTGCCCCTCCTATAATCATAAGAAAAAGGATGATGGCAATGACAACTGTGTTACCATCAGTAAACAAGACCAGTATAGGTGCCAATAGCCAATCAATTATCCCCAGCCTTTCAAACTCTACATATTGAAATGAGTTTGGTATTATATGTACAAGACCATTAACTGACTCATATTCATAGGTGCCTGTTGGTAATAAACGCGTCAATAAGCCTGCAAGTAAGAGTAAGACAAACAAAATGATCACAGCAGATATAAATGTTCTTTTGCCTATATCCGTATTCATGACAAACCTCTGATGATCTTAACATAACATGCCACACTTTTAATGACGGTTTCCACCCTCATACGTTCATTGTTACTGTGGATTAGAGACAATTCTTCTTTGGTAATCTCAATTGGAGCAAAGCGATAAACATGGTCTGATATGTCATGAAAATGTCTAGAATCAGTACCAGCGATCATCAGATAAGGTGACACAATAGCATCAGGCCATAAGGATAATATCGTCTTCTCTAAAAATCTAAAACTGTCGCTATCATGTGATGATAATGGAGAAGCTTCTCTAGATTCAACGACATTTATCTTATGGTCTCCTTTTATCAAACTTGATACAAAAGCTTGAGTATCTTTTGCAGTGTCCTTATTTAAAAGACGTGCATTGATACCTATTTTGCCGTTTGGAGGTAACACATTAAAGGCTTTAGATCCCTCTAACTTGGTTACAGCTGTTGTTGTTCTTATAAGGGCATTCATTTGTCCACCTTGGCTTGTAAAGAGCATATTCAAAAGAGGTTTTGTCAACCACATATTTGCAAATATCAAACGGTAGCCAAAAGAAGAATGACGACCTAATCTATTAAATAATTCCTTAACAGGTGGTGTAAACTCCGATTTCATAGCCTTACTTTCAAGATCTTGCATAAGTTTACCCATTTGGCCTGTTATTCCCTTTTTAGGTGGCGCAGACGCATGTCCTCCTTGACTTTGAAACTGAACTTCAAGGTCTAAATAACCTTTTTCACCAAGTCCAATCAAGGCAGTTTTCTTATCAACACCTGGGAAGATACCCTCAATGATGACACCACCTTCATCTAACACCATTGCTGGCTTTACATGTTTAGATTTTAAATGAGAAACAATCGCCTGAGCAGAAGGACCCGAGACTTCTTCATCTCCAGCAAATGAAAAATAGATGTCGTTTGCTGGTACAAACTCCTGATTGATCAAATACTCAGCAGATTCCATAATACTTAGTAAAGTTATTTTAGTATCAATGGTCCCTCTCCCCCATATGACACCATCTTTAATCTCACCAGAAAATGGTGGTCGGTCCCAAGACTCCTCATCTGCTGGTACAACATCATAATGAGACATAAGTACAATAGGCTTATCAGATGATTTTCCTTTCCACTTATATAAGATACCTGTTGGACCAATAAAGTTTCTATCACAAGTTTCATGGACTTTTGGATAAAGAGTTTCCAAGGACTTTTGAAATGCCTCAAATTCTTTCATATCCATTTTTTCACTGTCCAAATGCGATACTGTTTTATGCTGAATAAGTCTTGAAAAATTTTTTACGATTAAAGCCTCATTTAAGGCTTCTGGACTGGCCTCTTTAACAGAATGTTGTACAGGTTTAAAAAGAACCGCATTTATAAGAAGAAATATTACTAAAATAAGTAGAAGATACATAATAATCATATAAGCCCCCTTTTATACATAATCCTAGCTGAAATAATGGCAATAATAGCGCCTACTGGTACAAACATCGAAACTGCTGACGCTAAAGATGGAACAAGTGAAAATACTAAAATCATAAAAATCATAGGTACTGCTGCGATTTTATAGTTCTTGCTCACATAAACGACCGCTAAACCTCCAAATAAGGAAGGTAATATCTGATCAAAGGCCGGTTTTAAAAGCTCAGAATTCAATATGGGTGTTAAGGGTGTCAACATAAATACACCTATTGCGATAACAATAATTGTTGTAATCGAAGATGCCGCTATTGCAATGGTAGAAATAATCTCACCCTCTTTAGAACCTTGTTTGTAACCTGAATTTTCAAGGGCCATTAAGGTACAAGGTACTTTTAAGTTGGTCAAGTTACCAGTCACAAAACCTAGATAAGAACCACCCGTACCAAGCATGGGTGTAAAAGTAATAATTTCAATCAAGGCTACTGTCCAAAATATAGGCGCAACCCCCATTAAGCCCTTTAGAACATCTTCGAATATTGGATGAGCATCATAATAGGAACCTACAACTGAAGGCACAAGTAACATAAGTATAAAAGTAGTCCCCATCCATAAACGACCATAAAAATGTGTTCTTTCAAAATATGTATCTTTCATATCAACCTCCAATTATCCTTGTAATTACTATCGAAAATACCATACCACTTAACATAGAAATTGGTAAGGCATAGTCTTCTAGTGCCTTGTATCTATAGACCTTTAAGATAAGACCAATGATGACCATGACAAGTGCTGAAAACATCATTACAAATACAGGTATAAAACCTACTATGCCGGAAGTGATATCCTTAAATACCACACCTAGAAAGGCAGAAATCATGCCTAGAAAAATGGCTGTCATAAAATGTTCACTCCATTGAGGATCCTTATTCTTAATAGATGACATACCACTTTGAAACTTCTTTAAAAAGAGTGGTATGATGACCATGGAAGGAATGATACCTAATGTCATGACCCATAATATGGTCACATAGGTCTGGGGTGATGTTATGGCTTCTGAAATTTGTATCCCCATGGTTGAAGCTGCAGAAGCTGCAGCTGTCAGTTCGTATGTAATAGCTCCCAAAATAGATAATCGTAACCATGGTAGAGGTAAACCTAAAAATTTAGATAAGGTGATGACACCAAGTAGTATAGATATTGCTGGTGCTATGGAAAATGCAATACTGGACTTAATGGTCCTATTTAATGTCTTTTTATCCATACCAGTAGACACACCTTCTCTATAGGCTCTAATGAGAAAGAACAATGCCTGGATGATAACAAATAGAATGAATATACCTGAAACCAAGTATAAAAACAATGAGTTTAAATTAAACACGCTTACCTCCTAACCAAACTTTTTCAATCAATCCAAATAATATATTTAAAGTATCAATGGCTTCAGTAACACAGCCTTTCATCAAGTAACTTTCTATTTGCTGAAACTCTTTATTAATGTCATCATGTCCAATACAGTAAGCTCCCACATTGATGATACCTGGTCTGAATTCATTCATCAGCATGATATATAAATCATTGCCGGTTTGTATACTATAATCTAATAAAATATCAAAGTAGTCCTCTGCACACTCAAATTGAATACATGTTTCTTCTTTCCCATTCTCAAAATACATGAACATATTGGTCATATTGTCCTGTATAAAACGGAGCATGTCCTTGTTAAACTTATTGTCTAAAAGATCCTTACTTCTTTTGCTGACTTCACTAATCAGTCCCATCCTACCATGCATTTTATAATCTAGTACTTGAATACCTTTTCTTGGTCTTATCTTCAAAACCCCTTTTTCTTCAAGACGAATAATGGCTCGGTGAACGACAGGCCTAGAGCAATTGTATTTTTCTGCTAAGTCACGTTCGGGTTCTAACAGGTCTCCTTTTTTAAGTTTACCTTTTAAAACTTCATCTAATAATATGTTTTCTATTTGCGCTTCTTTTGACATAAGACCTCCTGTGGTAATACCACAAGATAATTTTATATCAAATATTTGCATATGACAAGAATTTTCTGAATCTTAAAAAAACTACTTTATTTTTATAAAGTAGCTTTTAGTGTTCTTTATTTCGAAACCAAATGACTTATAGAGATCATAAGCTTTCATTGTTTTTTCAGTCCCTAGTGTTAGGTACTTATAACCTTCTAGATAAGCATAATACAGAACATGTTGTAAAATTTTTGTGCCATAACCCTGATGCTGGAATTTCTTTTTTATACACATACATGAAATATGCTTATGTCCTTCATTATCGTATGAAAAAACAAATCCAACAAGTTCATTTTCCTTAAAAATAGCTGTAGATGACTTTTCTTTTACCGCTAACTCATAATGAAGACAAGTCCAAAACTCTTTTTTTTCCAATCTAGATTGAAAGCTATAAAATTTGGCATCAGAGCCTGAAAAGGCATCGTGATAAACAGCTTTTAAATCTTCTTCTCTTATATCGGAAATCGATACGAATGCCTCATCAGGTAAGTCTGTTTTTTCAATAACCTTTATAAGATCTACGTACTGATAAGATAAGTCCATGGGAATGTTTTTATTTTCAAAATACTCACTTGGCCCGATCATCTCCAAACGTTTGTAAGCGGTTTTATTAAAGAAAATTACAGCTTCGTCAATAAGGTACTCAGCACCTTCACCAATTGGATAACCACCTAAGAACCAAGGATTTAAGGCTATATTGTCGTCATAAGGATATAAGACAACAAAACCAGAACCATCCTCATAATAAGCCAGATAAGCTCTATCTACCAAGGCATATTTTAGGGAAACCAGTAAATCTTCATTGAGTATTTTATTGTGGTTTTTCACATGATTTTTAAACCATGCTATCATTTTTAAGTATAAGTCATCATTTATTATTTTAATCATAAATCCCCCCATTAATTTATACCCTAAACGCAAAAAAAATACCAGATAAACTGGTATTAAAGTTCCTTGTTTATAAAAGTTGCTATGTTCATTGGTTTATCAAAATAGAAACCTTGTCCATATTCAACTTCAAGTTTTTCAAGTATCTTAATGATGGCAGATGACTCCACATACTCTGCTATAACCTTGGTGTTGTAATTCTTAGCCAAGTAGACAAGTGCATTAAGCGTTTTGATCTTTCTTTCATCCTTCTCTGCATTGTTGACAAAAACACCATCTATTTTGACATAATCCACTTCGAGTTTAGATAAAAGTTCCACATGTGCATAGCCCGTCCCAAAATCATCAATGGCAAGCTTAAAACCTTGTGAACTTAAATATCTTAACTTTCGAATAGACTCTTCAAGATTTTCAAAAGCAGCTGTTTCTGTAATTTCAATGGTAATATCTTTTGTTTTAACATCACATTTTTTAACCATGTTCATCAAATACTCAACCGTAGAATTGTTGATAGACTTACCTGAGAGATTGATACTGAGTTTAAGTCTTTTTCTCTTTTCAACAAGGACCTTGTTATAAAAATACATGGCTTGTTTAATAATTGACTTATCTATACTTTCAACCCAACCATTTTCCTCTGCTATCTGAATGATTTCTTCAGGTAGAAGCTGCACAATATTTTTAGGTCGCATGAGGACTTCATATTTAAAAGTCTCTTTGTTCTTTAAATCTACTATGCTTTGAAAATACGGCTCTATGTCGTTATTCAAAATCATAGACTCGACAATGTTTTTCTTATGAATATTTTCATTGTACTCATTCAACATCATGCTGTAATCATAGATTAAACGCTCTCTTGACATATTAAGAGGTTCATAATAATCTTCAACCTGGTTGAGTACAAAAGAGTCTATATCTTGTATTGGACCTTTGGCATCTAGTGAAAGCATAAGGACTTCACCACGTAAGAATAGGCTCTCATCAGATCTGTGTAAGAGATTTTCCTTTAACTTCTTAATGATCTTGAGCATCTCTGACCTCTTACCTTCTAAAACAAAGGCATAGTGGATCCTTGATATCCTGTACATGTCTTTATAGAGTGAAGAAAAAGACCTAAAGTAAGATGATATCTTATAAAAAACTTGATCATCATTAAATGTATACTGGCCATCTGATGAAATGACATTATTGATCTTAAGGATGACCAACTTATCTTTACCACTGCTTTCTTTAGCATAATGTTTTCTAAAGGCACGGTTATTTTTAACTTCTGTAAAGTAATCCGTATATTTCATCAGATAAATATATCTAATAAATACATAGGCACCTATAAATGAACATATAATCAAAGGGACAACTGTTCTTACTGTTGCTATGTACTGAATGTTCTTCATTTCCGTATAGTTAGCTGCCAGTATAATGGTACCTCTAAAGGTTTGTAGGTTTCTTGAAAAGGCAACTTTTTCAATGTGATAAGCATTGTAATTAAAACGCTGGTCTTTAGCAATGGTATTAATAAGTGTTTGGTAATCAGATTCAGATAGACCTGCTTCTTTTTTTACTAATTCTTTATGAATAAAAATATTCTTGCCATAGATATCTTTATCTGGATGATACAAGAAGTAACCATCATTAGACAATAAGTAAGGATAAGAATCAAATGCTGTAATCGAACCTGGGCTGATGACTGCATTGATGTATTTGTAATTCAAGCCAACTAAAAGCAAATATGACTCACCATTTGGCTTGGTAATCTTGTTAACAGCATAAAATTTATTGTCTACAGTTTCACTTTCGATCATACCTGCACACATTGTGTTTTCTTCATCAATGAAAAATGGGCGTGCCATAGACAAATCAATCTCATCTTGGCCAGCGCCAATCACTTCACCTGTATCCTTAATAATGATAAAGTCCTCAATATATATAGAAGACGATGCTTGTTGTTCAATAATATGATCAACCATATCCTCATGATTTAACATCTCTATTGTATACTCTACATTGCTACAGATCTGTAAGAAAACAGTATCATACTGGTGCTGTATAGAATCTGTTAGATTTTCAACCGCTTCAGTGTTTTCTCTTAGTGCAACATGATAGTTTTTATTATAAGTAAATACAGATGCAACAATAACAACTGTTAATAAAACAGAAAAAGCGACGATATACCTGCTTTTTATCATAAAACCTCCGATAAATATGCCGGTTGCGTCACCTAACGTTTGCAACCTGGCAGTCATAGATTAACTCCTTAGACCCATAGCTTTGCGTCCCAAGATTTCTCTTGGTTTGCCGATACATCTTGTATGCTACCACCCAACACATTGCAAGTCAACGAAATGTTACCGTTAACACAATTTTTGTTACTTTCTCACAATTTTACATAAAACAACTGGAATCCAACTAAATATGTGATATAAGCTTGAACACTTGCTTACTTAGTAAAAAAATGTTAAAATTCATATAGCATTTAATCATTTATGGTTATTACTAGCCATACCACTTCACCGATTGAATGCATAAGAAAAACACTGCTTTCGCAGTGTCTTTTTTTATACTTTGAATCTCATAATCAATTGATGTAGATTTTGAACAGATTGTCTCAAATGCTCCGTTTGACTTGTGATTTCCTCCATAGAGGCAAGTTGTTCTTCAGTAGAAGCTGAAACCTGCTGAGATGCTGCTGAAGTTTGCTCGGTGATTGAAGAAACATTGTTCATAACATCTAAAAGTGAGTTGGAGTCATTTTCAATATCATTGTTTTGAGTTTTTATCTCTTCAATGCTACCTAAAAGCTCGTTTAATCTATTGAAGATATTATTAAATGTCTCTTCTGTTGTCTTAACTGCTTCAAATTCCTCAGAATCAATTTTTCTACTTTTTTCAACCGTTTGTACCGCTTCAGAAGATTGATTGAGCATGTTGTCAATAAGCTCTTTAATGTCATTACTAGCATTTGATGATTGTTCTGCTAATTTTCTAATCTCATCTGCAACGACTGCAAAACCTCTACCTGCTTCTCCAGCTCTAGCCGATTCTATAGAAGCATTCAGTGCTAGCAAGTTGGTTTGATCAGCTATTGATGAAATAGTTGTTGTGATCTCACTAATTTTCTTAGATTGCTCATCCACAGACGTAATGATAAAAGATAACTGCTCTGAAGATGCTTCTTTTTCTTTCGCCTTATCAATTAATGTCTTCATAGTATCAAGTCCAGCTTCACTTTGTACCTTTACTGTATCAGACAGCTGACCCATGTTGTTAGATAGCTGATTCACTTGATTAATCTTTTCACCAACCGATGCCGTTCTTTCTGAACCATCACTGACTTCCATTGCCTGTGTGGTCGTACCAGACGCAACGTCTTGAATGGATTGAGCAATCTCCTCTGTTGCCTTTGTTGTCTCATTGATGGCATTGGTCAGATTGTCAGCATTCATTTTTACATCTTCTGACGTTGAATTAATTTCATTAACGATCTCATTTAAAGTATCAATGGTCTTATTAAGGTTGTCTCCCATTTGACCAATTTCATCTTTTCTCTTTAGTGAAACTTTCTCAGTTAAATCACCATCAGCAACCTTTGAAAGCGTGACATTTACCTTATTTAAGTCTTTTGTAATTCTAACTGCTACAATGACAGCAATGAGAATACCACCAATGATACAGACAATCGTAAAGACAAATCCCAGTATTTGAAGTGGTTGGATGTCTGGTTTTAATTCATCTTCAGCAAATGTAACGGCTATCTTCCAACCTGTGTTTGGTTCTGTTACAAAGTACAATTCCTTTTCGACTCCCTCAAAGGTATATTCAACTGACCCACTATCTGATTGAGACATTGGTGCCCAAAAGTCTTTATCATCTATAAATTCACCAATTTCATCAGGATTAGGATGTGAAATAACAGCTCCAGAACTGTCTGTTATAAACAGTGCACCAGTATTGCCGACTTTAAAATCTTTATAAGTTTCTGATATTGTAGAAAGAGAAATATCTGCACCAATAACACCAAGTGCCTTACCGTCTTCACCGACAATTTTCTTAGCCACCGTGACTACTGGTAGGCCAGTAAATGCATCAATGTATGAATCTGTCCATACAACTTCATTTGAACCCATTGCCTGTCCATACCAACCACGGGCGCGTGGGTCATATTCTTGACTATAGAAATGTGGATAAGCAAAGAAACCCTTGTCTGCATTCAATGTGGCTTCATCTGTTAACGAAGCGCCTTTATCAGTCTTTTGATTGCCATAAAAGGCTCTGACATGTTCCTTCATATCTTCTCTGAAATTACTTGTATCTTCATAACCAACATAAATGAAGTCTGCTGCAGCATGAGAATCAACAAAGTTGTTGAAAGTCTGCATAAGCCAGGTGATGCTTGGCTTATAATAAGGTGTTGAAAGTACATTGGAATCAACACTCATCATTTGCATGGCTTCATTATAAGTCACTAAATATTCCGTAATTGTGTCTCTGGTTTGTTCAGTTAATTTAACAGATGTATTTTGTCTCATATCACCTAATCTATTAACCGACATGGTCACCAGTAATACACCAATAATACTCGAGACCACTAATATCGTCAGACCGAAGTACAACGATAACTTAAACACAAAACTTTTCTTCATAAAACTCCTCCTAAATTGCTAAAACAAATAGTGTGGTCACACTATACATTACGTACTATATATATATACCAAATAGTACGTGTTTAAAACAATTATTTAACAAAAAGTAAATTTCTTTCGTTGAAGACTGGACTTACCTGTGCTAACATCATATTTAGGAGGCGCTCATGAACATACTACTCACCGGTCCAATACAAATAGGAAAGTCGACAATTCTAAGAAAAGTCATCACACATTTGAAACTCCAAGTGACAGGTTTTTATACTGGACCCTTTACAATAAATAATGAGGTCATTGGCTATAAGATGTATGATTACAATAAGCTTACAGAACCTTTTATAATAGGCTTAAAAGATACCCCTGTCTCTTGCAAGCCTTATACAGAAATGTTTGAGACAAAAGGCTTAGAAATACTAGAAAAAAAACCTAAAGATGCCTATTTACTAGATGAACTTGGCTTTCTTGAAAGACATGCCCACACCTATCAAAAGAAGATTCATGAGATCTTGGATGGAGATGTATTGGTCTTAGGCGTCTTAAAGGATAAGCATAATGACTTCTTGGACTCTATACGAAATAGAGATGATGTTACAATCATCAGGGTAAGCAAATCCAATAGAGATTACCTAGCCTTTGAAATTATAAGGCTCATAGAAAGTATGTAATATATGACAATTCACAATCGGCTATGCCGATTTTTTGTTTTATCATACAACAAGAATATATTGGTCTTGTAACTTGAAGATGATTATGGTATAGTTTTGTCTTGTGTGTCACTTATATAACAAGGAGTAAAACAATGTACTTAATAAAAGAAAAAATGACATCTACGTTAAAAGACAATATCTTATCAGGTTTAACAGTTGCACTTGCACTGGTACCAGAAGCTATTGCCTTTTCGTTTGTTGCAGGCGTTGAACCATTGGTAGGTTTGTATACTGCATTTATAATAGGCTTAATTGCATCTATATTCGGGGGACGTCCAGGAATGATTTCTGGTGCCACGGGTGCTATTGCGGTTGTAATTGGGTCTTTAGTTGTATCTCATGGTGTTGAATACCTATTTGCAGCGGTCGTTCTGATGGGTCTACTTCAGATACTGGCTGGTCTACTTAAATTAGGTAAGTTCATCAGATTGGTACCTCACCCAGTAATGATCGGTTTTGTTAATGGACTGGCTATTGTTATCTTTATCTCTCAGTTTGAGCACTTTAAGGTAGGACACGAATGGATGGCAGCACCACAACTTGCCATTATGTTTGGTCTGATCTTGTTGACAATGGTCATCATCAAGTTTTTCCCGAAACTTACCAAGGCTATACCTTCTACACTGGTTTCAATTCTAGTTGTTTCAGGTCTAGTTGTATTTTTAAACATTGATACAGTAACAGTTGGTGATATGGCTGAGATTTCTGGTGGTTTACCAAAGTTTCATTTACCACTTGTACCAATTAATTTAGAGACTTTACAAGTTATCTTCCCTTATTCACTTGTTATGGCGACTATTGGTTTGATCGAATCACTTATGACTATGACTTTAATTGATGAAACAACTGATACCAGAGGTCATGGTAATAGAGAATGTATCGGTCAGGGACTTGCTAACCTAGTTTGTGGTTTCTTTGGCGGCATGGGCGGCTGTGCTATGATTGGTCAATCTATGTTGAATATACAGTCGGGTGGTAAAGAAAGAGCTTCAGGTATTACAGCAGCCTTATCACTTTTGGCATTCATCTTATTTGCCTCAGGTCTCATTTCAATGATTCCTATTGCAGCTTTAGTTGGTATCATGTTTGTCGTTGTTATTGCAACTTTTGAATGGACTTCTATTGGGCTTTTAACTAAAATACCAAAGTCAGATGCACTTGTTATAGTTGCTGTAACAATCATCACAGTATTTACAAATCTTGCAGTTTCAGTGGCACTTGGTATTGTACTTTCTGCCCTTGTATTTGCATGGGAAAAAGGTAAAAGAATCTCAAATACAACTACAACTGATGAAGATGGCAGTAAAGTTTACCACTTAAGTGGTCCATTGTTCTTTGCCTCAATCCAAAGCTTTAATGACTTATTTAATGTTCAGGAAGATCCTGACCATGTCATCATTGACTTTATGAATGCACATGTACATGACCATTCTGCTATTCAAGCAATAGATGCTTTAACAGCTAAGTATCTATCAAATGGCAAAGAGATTCATTTAAGACACCTGAGTCCTGAATGTAAGGATCTCTTAAAGAATGCAGAGTTTGTAGAAGTAAACATACTTGAGGATCCACATTACCATGTGGCATCAGATAAACTGGCTTAATTAAGGACTTTTTAGTCCTTTTTTTAATTTTTTGATTAAATCTGCCGATATGTGTTATAAGAGTATACATAGAAGGAGATCATTATGCGCTTTTTACCTGTTTCACATTTAAAAGGCAATGAGACTCTTGCAGTGAACATCTTCTCTAGCAATCTTCAAATTCTTGTTCGTGAAGGAGCAACATTGTCACCTAAAATGATTCATAGACTTAAGCAGTACGGGATTAGGTCTGTATACGTTGTAGATGAGAAAATGTCAAAGATTTTACAAGGCCATGTCAAGGATGTCATCGATACTTCCGTACGTGAAAAATCAGCTTACAACCTAAAGAATTCTTTTGAACGCTTCCATAAGCAAGTCAATATGCAAAAGAATAGCCTCCGTTATGGAGATGTTGGTCAACTGCTTTTTAAACAAGTTAAAGATATCTCACATGATCTTATCAAGGAAATACTCACAGCAAATGATCTTCAAATTACCATGCAAGATATAAAAAGCCTACATGATTATCAATTCAAACATGCCGTGAATGTGGCTGTTTTATCTCTGATCATAGGTGCTGAACTGAACTTGAAGCCGGATCAGTTAGAAAACCTAGCCCTTGGTGCACTGCTTTCTGATATTGGCTTTAACTGGATTGAAAAAGAGATTGTTTTAAAGGAAGATAAGCTAAATGATCTGGAGATGGGCGAAATTCAAAAACATGTTGCTAGTGGTTACCAATACATTAAAGACAACACCACCTTTAATGCACATGTTAAAAGCATCATCATGCATCACCATGAGAGGATGAATGGTATGGGCTATCCTATGGGTCTAGGTGAAAATAATATTCATGATCTTGCTAAAATCGTCATGATCGCAGATGTCTATGATGCCTTAACTTCTGACAGACCACATAGAAAAGCATACAACCAGCATGAAGCCATTGAATATATCATGGCCAATGCAGGCACCTTATTTGATTTTAGGTATGCCAACATTTTTACTAGAAAGGTAACACCATATCCTGTCGGTTCATATGTACAACTGTCCAACCAACAAAAGGGTGTTGTTATAGAAAATAACAAGGACCACCCTCTTAGACCAATCGTAAGAACTTTTGGTATTTCCTCTTATACAGACCAATCGTCTTTTCAGGTCAACTTATTAGAGGAAACCAATATTGTCATAGAAAAAATCATCTATACATTACATTAGGATAATGCTAAGCATTATCCTAATTTTATCTGAGATATTCTCTTAAAGGCTTTTTCTAATGTATTTTCATCAACAGTACATGCAATTCTAACATAACCTTCACCACACTTACCAAAAGCATTGCCTGGTATGGTCAAGACTTTTGCTTCTTCTAAGATAATTTTAGAAACTTCTTCACTGGTTTTTCCAGTCTTTTTAATGTTGATAAAGAGATAAAATGTCCCCTTTGGTTCTAGAACAGACATCCAAGGTATATTTTGAATCAAGTCATAGGCTTTTAAAACACGTGATTTATAAAGTGAAACCATTTCTGGCTGAAGTTCTCTTTTATGTTTTAAGGCATATATAGCCGCTCTTTGAGAAATAGATGGTGCTGTAAATACAACGTTTTCATTGATCATCTGACAGGTTTCAACAATATAATCTGGACCAATGATATTACCAACACGCCATCCTGTCATGGTATAGTCTTTAGAGAACGAGTTTAAAATAATCAAACGGTCTCTGATCTCTTCAAACTCTATCAATGATACAAACTTATCTTTAAAGGTATAAGCACCATAAATCTCATCTGAAATAATTAAAAGATCATACTTTCTAGCAATCTCACTGATGACTTTTAATGTATCTATATTAAAGACTGTACCGGAAGGATTATTTGGTGAGTTAATAATCATGGCTTTGGTTCTTTCAGTAACAGCTGCTTCTAAATCTTCTAAAACCAGTTGAAAATCATTTTCTTCATAAGTTGCAACTTCTACTGGAACCCCACCAGCCAATTGAATTTGCTGAGGATAAGGTGTAAAGTATGGTGCGTGTATAAGCACTTCATCCCCTGGATCTAAAATGGCCTCTAGGGACAAATACATACCTAAACAAGCGCTAGCAGTAACCATAATCTCTTTGTCATCAATTGATACGCCAAACGACTCTTTATAATCATCTGCTATAGCAAGTCTTAGTTCAGGGTCTCCCCTAAAGTCTGTATATTTGGTATGACCTAAATGTGCCTGTTCAAAGGCATAGTCAATTATCGGACCAGGTGTTGTCATATCAGGATCACCTAAACTCAGATTGATTACATCATCATACATTTTTGCCAGTTCATCGACAGCCCCCATAGGTGTGGACATGTCTTTCCAATATTTTTTAGAGATATACTTATGTTTCATACAAAGCCTCCAATATCTGAATTGTTTGATAACTTATTTTAAAAAGAAGCCTAAGACTTCTTTCTAAATAGAGATTTCAAACTGAACTTCTTCTTTTCTTCTTTTTTTATGACAGCTACTTGTTTCGGCTGATTAATCGGTACAAAATTCTTTTCAATCACACGTCTAACAGGTTCCTGATGCATCTTCGGATGTTCCCTTCTATCAGGTGTACGGTGCCTATTATCATGTCTTTTATCAGAAGCGTGTTGCCTTCTATTGTTTTGACGTCTCTTATCTTGATTAGGCTTTCTATTTTGTTTATGTCTGTCAGTATGTTTTCTTTCTCTAGGTTTTTTATCTTTTGCAGCAGCATCATGTCTTGCCTTTCTAGCATTGTAGATTTCTTGCCAGATATCATTTAACTGAGCTTGCCCCTTAGAAACAACTTCCTCATCATATGCTTCCATTTCATCAATTCTTGCGCCAGCATGTTCTTCGACTTCGTATAGTGCATAAATGTCATCGCTCGTTACCATTGAAATGGCACGGCCACCGCTGCCTGCACGGCCTGTACGGCCTATTCTATGAATATAGCTGTCTTTGTCTTGTGGTACATCATAATTGATTACAAGGGCCATATCATCGATATGAATACCTCTTGCAGCAACATCAGTAGCTACAAGAACCTGTATCTTGCCGTCTTTAAACTCCTGAATGGTTCTCATACGTTTATTTTGCGTATTGGCACCATGTATGGCTTCAGAAACAATACCGTTTCTAAAAAGGTATTGATGGACCCTATCTACATCGACCCTCATGTTGCAAAATATCATACAAGATTTAGGTTTCTCAGCATAAATAAGACGCTTTAGCTGTTTTCTTTTCTCATTGGCTTCAACTCTTAAATAAAACTGATCAATAGTATCTACGGTCTTTGTATCTGAATCCAGTTCAATGGCCTCAGGCTCATTCATATACTTGGTACAAATTCTTTGTATTTCTGGCGGCATAGTAGCTGAAAATAAAAGGGTTTGTCTTTGTCTAGGCATAGACTGAATGATTTTATGAATCTGGTCTATAAAACCCATATCAAGCATTCTATCAGCTTCATCCAAAACCAGGTACTTCATACCCTTGGTTTTTAAGTTACCTTCTTTTATATGATGAATCACTCTACCTGGTGTACCCACTACAACTTTAGCACTCTTAAGATCTTGAATCTCCTTTTGCATGTTGTGGCCACCGTAAATTGGTGTAGCCTTTATCGGCGCATATTTCGTATATAATTTGATATCGTTACATACCTGAACGGCTAACTCTCTTGTAGGTGCTAAAATTAAGACCTGTGGTCTTTTTTCTTCTGTTAATTGCTCCAGTACCGGCAGAGAAAATGCACCTGTCTTTCCACTACCTGTTTTAGCCATGACAATCAAATCTTTTTTATCAAGAACTCTTGGTATAGCAAGCGCTTGTACCTCTGTTGGATTTTCAAATCCTAACTCAGAAATGGCTTTTAAAAGATTATTGTCATTAATTAATGTTTCAAATTTCATATTTTCCTATTCTTTCTTATTGTCTTACAACCACTATAGTATTATGTTCTGTCAAAAAATACAAGCTATCTGGCTAAAACAGTATGCATTAAAAAAAGGTTCCTAAGGAACCTGATTATAAACAAGATCTGTTTTTTTCTTTTTTGTCATCAAAACAACAGACGATGAGATCAAGATTAAAGCAATCACATCTTTTGTATAGATGGGTTCATGTATTAAGATAACTGCACTGATTACTGAAAAGACAGGTAACAGATTCATAACAAAGGACATGTATGCAACACCGAGGTGTTTTAGGCCATACATATAACACAGATAACCACAGCCAGAAACTAAAAACGCCAAAACTATCATATTACCTACAACCGACATGTTTGTAAATAGATTAATCTGTCTAATAAGAGTTTCCTTGGAAAATATCACAAGTGGTGTCATGACAATAGAACCTATCAAACATTCATATGTTAGTATTTCTAGAGAAGTATGTCTGACAAAAAGTTTCTCATTAATAAAAGTAAATATAACCCATGCAACAAGTGAAAGAATCATTAATGCTGCACCTAAGAGTGGTGCTTTAGAAGTCTCAGATTCCCCCGTAAGAAGGGCTATACCTATCAACGATATCAACAAAGCCATAATGGTACGTTTCGTTAAAGACTTGCCTCTAAAGAAACGTTCACCAAGTATCGTAAGCATTGGTATGGTACCATTTAAAATACCTGCAAATGATGCTGAAATATAGGAAACTGAATAACAGGCCATTATAGGATAAATTGTAATACCTAATAAGGCTGAAACTATAAGCGTTTTCTTTTCCTCTTTGGTCCAGTTGTTTGTTTTATTCCTAAGCATAAATCTATAGAAGATACCAGCTAGTAAATATCTATAGAAGACAACTTCAATTGGTGTCATATAAATCAACAGTTGTTTTGTAAAGACAAAACTTAGACTCCAAAATACAGCACTCAATAATCCAACAAGATGTTTCATAATCTTATTTTATACCTCAACTTCTAAACTCGATTGATTCACTCTAGTTTTTACTGATTAATTATTCTCATAAAAAATTGATGATTTCAATGAGATTATAAACCTATTATTTATGAAACACAATACTTTTTTAATCATGATTATGTACTTTTTTTAGTACACTTTTCTTGCTGATTAATGATGTTTGATTATGCCACTCTTTTATCATCTAAAACTAAAAAAGATACTACAACAGTATCTTATTTGTCTTTAAAACTTTCATATTCATCATCGTCATAACAGAAATAGTCTTTTCTTATTAGGTCTAAGGCTTTTTCATACTTATGATCATCAATTTGATAGGAATAAGAGTTGATCATAACATCATGGGCAATAAAATCATCTTTTATGTCTATCTCCCCAGGTTCTTGTGTCCAGGTGACTCTAGAAGTTCCTTTTTTTGAAATAACGCCTGATATAACATGGCTGTTATCAACAACGACTATGATGTACCTATCCTTTTTTTCAGCTACATATCGCTCAATTCTTCTATGGGCGACCAAAGTCTCAATAGGACTATTCTGACCAAAATAAACACCTCTAACGGATACACCATCTTTTATTTTTTCTTCTACCATAGGTAAAAGCTCATGTAGCTCCTCATCCCATATGGAAAAAGCAATTCTATCATTAGCATCCTTTAATATCAGATTGATAAAGGCTATGATGTCACCACGCCCTTTAATGATCTTTTGCTCATATTCTTCATGTTTTGTATTGTAGATCTGTTCAGCATAATCATTTAGTTCATCAATCATCAAAGCATATTCATCTTTTAACTTCATAAAAAGAAGTCTAGGTTCTAAGGGTGTAAAAAGCCGTTGATCATTTTCAATATGTTCAAAAGCCGCAGATTTTTGAATCAAACTTTCAACGACTTCATAAATTCTTGACCTAGGTATTTTAGATTGTTTACTGAGACTATAGCCATTAACAGGATGATGTTCTAATAGCGTAAAGTAAGCCTTAATCTCATACTCAGTAAAACCCAGTTTCTTCATGTATTCAACCATAAAAGCTCCTTATATACTCAACAAGAGAAAAACAGTAAGTATTGATGCAAACACCGGCAGTATCATACCACCTCTTTTCCATGCAATAACAAAGGCAACAAGTACACCCACTAATGATATCATCCATGAACCTTCAATGGCTGAAAACATACCCGGTACAATCAAAGCTCCCAATGCTGCAAATGGGACAAACTCCAGAAACTGCTTAACATACTTGGGAAGTTGTCTATCTGATATCGTTACAAAAGGAATCACTCTAGGAATATAGGTTACCAGAGCCATACCTAAAATTACCATCATTGTTTGACTCATGATGCCTCCTTTCTGTAAATTACAACACCAAGTGTTGATACTACCACTATAGTCAGTACAACGCTCCACCCTTGAGGAAAGTGAAGGCCCCATCTAAATATTGTATTAATAAGACCTGCCATCAAGGTTAAAACAACAGCCTTTTGGTTCTTTTTAATTTCCGGTACAATAATTGAAACAAACAAGGCGTATAGACCTATACCCATACTTATTTGAAGGACTTCGGGGAAGAAATTCCCCATAACAAATCCTAAACAAGTACCTGTGACCCAGCTTAAATAAGATACCAGTTCCAATGTCAAAAGATAAGAAGATGTCAACTCACCTTCAGAAAATGAGGCAACAGAAAAAACCTCATCTGTCACAAAGAAACCCAGTATAGGTTTTAAAGGATTTGGGACATGGTGTAGCTTTTCTACCAAAGAAGCTGACATAAAGAAATGTCTAAAGTTTAGAAGAAGTGTCGCCAGTACGACCTCGCCCATACCTGCACCTAAAGCCAGCATGGACACACCTATAAATTGACTAGCACCTGCATATAATATAAATGAAAAACTTAATGTTTCCATGAAGTTAAAGCCATTTCCCTTTGATAGTATACCAAAAGCCATGGCAACCGGAAAATACCCCAACATAACTGGAAATCCAGCTTTTACACCGTCTTTACAACTTAATTTCATACAACCTCCTATTAGTAATTATTCTAGTAACTACTAAGTAGAAAGTCAAGAAAAACTTTAAGCTATGCCTAAAGTTTTTATAACCACATTTTTTTCACTTTGAATAAAGCAAGTTTTAAATGATCATTTGATAAACTAGAATCAGATATTATCAGCCATTCCTCTAATGTTTCATACAAACCAATGACAAGCTCAGAATAATTGCATTGTAGTACATCTAATTTCAGCAACTGATAAATGTGTTTGAGACCTGATTTTAATTTAGATAATGACTCCTCATTTACAATATCCACCCGATTCAATCCTTTAATAAACTTTTTACATATTACATCCACATTGAGATCCAAAGAATAAAGGATTTCTAAGGCTTCCAAGGACATAGACTTACTCTTGTACTTGATGAGCTGATCAATATCATCACTGATTTCACTATCTGATAAAAGACGGTGTTTTTCCATAATCGCCTCTTCGTGTGACACTTTTGTTAACTTTTCAAGCTCTTTGAAGTAAGCATTAATCTCTTTCAACTCATCGGTCATACAGTCATGTTTTTTTATCAACCAGATGATTGCACGAACTTTTTTTGAGTAATCATGGAGGTTTACAGCACTCATGGACATATAGTCTGTTTCGATTAAAAACCTTAAAGCATCCGGATTATAATTCATAACAAGTTGATCTTTAGTCTCAACAGCGACTAAGGCTCTAAAACTTTCGTACTCATCCATATCTTCATGATCGTACTCATGGGCCATAGCATCGGCATCTTTAATCATTTCGTCATAAGGGCCATGTATGAGGTCTTTCTCACTGTGATGAAAAATGGCATGAGAAATTAGTTCGATTTTGTCTAAATCAAGTTCGTAGTGATTAAGTAAACGTTCCGCTTCTACAGCACCCGTATGACCGTGGGGGTCACCAAGAGACTTCATACGTCCTATATCGTGTAACCAACCAATCAATTGAGCATCGTCTTCATCGAGTTGCCTCAGTTTTGCAAGTAACTGCATATTTTCAGAAACATGAATGGCATGGCTAAAATCCTTATTTGGATGACCACTAATTTCAGTTAATCCTAAAACATAATTTCTAATGCGTGTAACAATTAAAGATTCTTTCATACAAAACCTCCCATTTAAGGAATACCCCTATTCTCTATGATTATTCAAAAAAAACTTCACACCATCTACAACACCTCTTTGTGTAACACTATAAGCAGCAACTTTAGATGCACTTTCAAGTGCCGTCTTAAAGTTTAATTTTTTCAGATATCTGTAATAGCAATAAGCACCATGAAATACATCACCTGCTCCTAATGTATCGTGCACTTTAACCTTAATGGGATCGATCCATCCGCTACTATCAGAGTCTCTATAATAAAAAGACTTTTCGTTGTCCGTGATGGCTAGATTTTTCTTAACAAAATCTTTTAGATTTTTCTCTGGATGTGTACAGTTAGTATATGCAATGACATCCGTTGCAAGTGACATACACTCTCCCATATGCGCTTTCCAAGACCCCGCATCAAGTACACTTGGAAGAGAACAATTCCTTAATACCTGTAAGGACACATTAGGCAAGTTACAGTCAAGTAAAACGCAGTTGACGTCCTTAAAAACAGTGAAATCTTCAAAATCATCTGCAATTAGATTTTGACCACTTATAACAGTTCTATCACCTTTGCCATCTATATGGATAGATGAAACAAAAGGCAAAATGTCTTTCCCTTCTGCTAAATCAATTATTTCAATATCATAGCTTCTTAGTTGATCTTTGATCATGGTACCAATCAAACTGTCTCCTATATGAGTAAGCAGCTTCGCCCTACCACCTAGTAGACAATAAGTGATGGCCGCATTGGCAGCTGGACCACCAATGTAAGACTTGTAATCATTCGTTTTAGTTTTTTCATTACTACCAATATGTTTATCTAAATAATAAACATAGTCCAATCCTGTTATTCCAACAAATAAAGCACGTTTCATAATATTCTCCTTTGAGAATATTTTAACATAATTTTCTATTTGTTGTGAAACAATTCTCTTTTCATACATTTTGTAATAATGTAAGAAAATTATGGTATTTTAGTAATATATGTTAAAAATGAATTTACAAATACAAGCTTTTACTATACTATATAAGTAGGTTTACATTTTTTACTAAGAAAGGGTAATTTAATGAAGTCAACAGGTATTGTTAGAAAGGTCGATGAACTGGGTCGTGTGGTAATTCCAATTGAGTTAAGAAGAACATTAGGAATTGATATCAAAGACGCATTAGAAATTTTCACCAGTGAAGATACTATCATTTTAAGAAAATACAATCCTCTTTGCTACATTTGTGGAGACTCTGAAGATTTGATTTCTTTTAAAGGCAAAAGAATCTGTGGAGATTGTGTCAGTAAATTAGGCGAAATGAAGTAATTAAATCCCTCAGGGGATTTTTTTATTGCCCTCGATAATTACATATACAAAGAAAAAGACTGCTTTCGCAGTCTCTGTAGTGATTAAGATTCATAATAATTGCCAACATATTCAACTTCTGAGCTAAAGCCCATATAAAGCATAAAGAATGGTGTAAAGAAGAAATACAGAAGAAATCCTCCAATACCAAAACCATAGCTTTCTACAAACTTATAAGCGAAGTAAATGCCTATTACACCATTGATCAATGGCACCAATAATAATAAAATAAATAATGGATTTAAACCTGAAATCTTTAACATTTCCCAAATATTAAGAAATGGAATGAGTGATTTCCAACCATCTACATCAGCCTTTTCAAATACCTTCCACATTGCTATGATTGATACAACAATCATTCCCAACCACAAGAGGAAAAAACCACTTGAAAAAAATGCAAAAGCTCCTAATTCTGCGCCTGAATAATTCATAAGACCCCTTTCTTTCACTACTTATATATTTTATCAGACATCTTAACTTGGATACATTAAGTAAATCTTAAATAAAACTAAACATTTTTAGTTTCAATCCATATTTCTAGATGATCTCTATTGTCTGGATTGACATACATCTTATAACCTAGGCCTCTGGTCGCAATATCATAGGCAATGAACATTTCTAGGCCATGTTTATCAGAGTGGATGTTTACATCAAAATAAGCTTCAAATATACGCAAGAACTTCTCATCAAATAAAATACTGGTATCGGCATATTTTATTGTATCGTTTTCATATTTTATATCTACCTTCATACCTGTTTGATTCTCTTTATAAGAATATAAAAGAATATGTGCAAACATTTCTAAATAAAGGTTAGAGACTCCTTGTATTTCAATATCCTCAGTGACCAAGTTTTCATAAGGTATTTTGACATCATTTTCAAACATGAACTTTTTAACACAATAGTCAATGGTTGTTTTAAGGTTGAGCTGAGTAACATTCATATCATCGTAATTCTTTAAAAGTTTACTCATGCCATCAACAATCTCTTTAAGGTTTTGCTGTGAAGTATGAATAATATCAATTGAAGTTAAGACTGCTTGATCAGTCGAAAAATCTATGGACTTTAAATAATCTGAGGCAATTAAGGTTGAACCTATAGGTGTATTCAAACGATGTGCAAGATTTTGAATCAAATACCTTGATGTTTTTGATTTTTCAGCTTCCAGAATGACTGCCTGCTGACTCTCTAGTTGATCTAAAGATGCCTCTAACTCAGCGTTTACCTTTGAGAGCTCTGCAGTTCTTTCATTTACAAGCGACTCCAAATGCTCATTGTCAAATCTTACCCTATTCAAATCATCAATCAGATGTTTTCTCATTGATTCTGCTGATTCTACCAATCGAGATATCTCTGTATTACTATTTAACAGTTCATCTGGTATTGTTTTAGCCAAGTTACCATGACTGATATCACTTAAGATTGTAGAAATGCTGACTATTGGATTAGAGAGTCTCCTACTCATATAATTAGAAATAATAAATGCAAATATAATAGTCAAGGTAACGATTAAAATCATAACCACAATCAAGTTTCCAAAGACATCAAATACCTCCCCCTTTGGTATCATACTTGCCATTGTCCAACCATTTTCTAATTTCATGTAAGCTAAAACAAACATTTGCTTTTCGGCTTCTACTTCAAGACTACCGTAATCATTGGCGTTGATGATATCCAACCACTGATTAAAATCATTGATTTCATCAGGTACTTTTCCGAACTCATATCTCGGGTGATAGATGGTTCTTCCATCAGGATAAAGAAGATAGACTTCACCAGACTCATAAAGTCTTGAGTTTTCAAGGTAACGGATCACATCCGTAAGATATAAGTCCATGCCTGCTACACCAATAACTAAACCATCTTTTTCTAACGGTACAACATAGGAAGTAATAATTTGATCTATAGAACCTCCGGCAATTGATAAATACGGAAAAGTCCAAACTGGTCTTTTTTCTGCAATCGGCACTTCATACCATCCTCTATAATTTTCATCAAAAAATTCCATAGATAAAACTGCTTGTCTTTCATAGACTCCTTCATCTACACGTAACATCCAGGTATCTATAGCCTGACCCCAGAGATCATGGTTGAAATATACATAGACAGAAGAGGCTAAGTCTGTTCTTTCGCCAATGAGTTCTAAATCATCAACTATGCCCTCATTATATTCAAATACATAATTCGTATCAGCTTCAGCTTTTTTTACGTCAAAGTTTGAAAGAATCACACTCTCTAAAACTGTTACTGCAGATTCGATATTAGAAAACTCCTTATTAAACTCATTCACATTGACTTGAAGTTGAGTATCTGCCATCATAAGAGATTCTTCAGTTAGTACATTTCTAATATAAAAAAAGAGCACTATAAAGACAACAGCCAAAATGGAAATATTAACTGTCATAATTGCTCTTCTAAACTGACCTGATATACTGATGTTGTCTCTAAACTTATTCACAAATAACTCACCTCATGTTTGTTATACCCATAAAGCGAATAGATTATAGCTTTTTTATCATTTCTTTCATCACATGTTTCTGATATTCAAGTGTCATCCGTTTGATCTCGGTATGTTTAAGATGCACCAGTCGGTGATCATCTTCACCAGAAGCGACTTGCTCAATAAGTTTCACCTCATAACAATGACCAATTAACTCGTAGTAATTTTTAGATCTAAATGATTGGTGATACTCTCTTTGAACACCTAAATAATCACCAATCTCAATGGTATAACCAACTTCTTCTAAAAACTCTCTTTTTAAACATCTCTCATGACTTTCGCCATCTTCTAGGCCACCACCAACAAAGAAATAACCATCATTAACTTTTGCCACTACAAACTCGCTTCTAGTGTAAACAAGACCATATACACCAACCCTTTCCTGGTATCTTACACCTTCTTGCTTTTCACCAAACTTATTTCCCATATGTCACTTCCCTTGTTATATATTTTGTTAGATGACCATCTCTATAGGATTTCTTTTCTACATAGTCTCCTTTATCATTATACACATACTCATATTCTCTTGTCATAAAAGGGGATATTTCTGATACTCTGTTACCATGTTCGTCATATGAAATAGACATTTCAGAGATTTCTCCATTACTTGTAGAGATTGTACGGATAAGATTGTCCTTGTCATCGTAAACATTTGTTGTTTCATCTCCATCCTCTGATAAGTAATGTTCAGCTTTACCATTCTCATGTAAAGTAATTTGTAATGTATGTTTTGTCTCATCTGGGTAGCTTATTATTTCTGTATATCTCATATTACCATCTGTTTTTTCAATAGATTCAGAATAAAGCTCACCATTAATATAGATAATAGCTTTTACAGTATCCTCATTATATTCATAAAGTGTTTTATTGATTTCCACATCATTATGGTATACCTTAACAGATTTCGTTTGATCACCTGCATATGTGTACTCTGTAAAATACTCGTTGATACCATCTATTCTTTCAATGGTATCTAACAAGCCACGCTTATACTTGTAAGTACTGATATTATGGTGACTACCATCAGGTGCCATGGTATAAGCCTTCATGAGTAAACCATTCTTGTATTCCTTACACTCCGAATAGGATATTTCTCCTGCTGTGTATGTATCATTTATATATTCAATATTATGATAATGTATGATCTCTTTTGTTATAAGTCCTGATTCGTCTTCTTGGCATCCAACCAATAAAAGTAGAATCAAGACAAATAGTAATCTCTTCATAAATTTTCCTTACTCTAGTGTGAACTCATCTATCAATGTTATTTCATCTTCTATTGCATAAGCTTTTACTTGAATTTTATTTTCTAAAAACATGACTTTAACAAATACAGGATTATCCTCGTCATATACCACATCTTGCCATGACCTTTCAACAGCTTGTTCATAGTACTTAGAGCCTGAACCGGAACCACCGACTACATAATAGGTGCCTTGATCATCTTTTTTATCGTCTTTCATCTGCGTACGGGAATAGATATGATCATGCCCACTTAAAACAAGGTCAATTCCAACTTCGTCAAAGGTCCCGTAAAAGTCTCTTACAGATGAGCCATCATACTTGATTGGGTATAAACTCCTATGCATGAATACAAGCTTAAACTTGTCTACATCCATAATTTCTTTAAGCCACTCTTTTTGCCTTGTATGAGAACCCTCAGTGTTTATAACAGCTACACGGGCATGAGGTAGATCAAAGTAATAATTCTTGTTTGAGCTTCCATTATCAGGGTAATTAAAACTATCAATATAGTTTTCTGGCGTCCCATAAGTATCATGATTGCCCATACATGTGGCTAGGATTTCAAGATTAGTATCTGCCATGGCCTTGTGAAAATAGGTCCACTCAATAAGTGAATCCCCTCGGTCCACAAGATCTCCTGCTATGTATGCCATATCAAAGTCTTTTGCCATTTCATAGTTTTCGCGAAATCTCATGTACTGCTTTTGACTGTAGGCTTGAATATCCCCAAAGTAAGCCATTTCAACTTCATCATCAGGAAGTGATTTGAAATGATAATATGTAGATATCACCTGATCATTGCCAACTCTGAATCGATAGGTAGTATCCTCTTTTAAATCATCCACTATTAGCTTATAAATATATTTATCCGAAGTTTCAGAGTATTCATATGGTATTTCTTCCTCAAGATCATCTATATAAAGTCTATAATCTTCTGAGTGATCGAGTGCAAATGTTATGCCTACCTTTGAAATATCTTCTCCTATGGATACATGAACCCTATCAAGTTCCAAGAGTTCTCTTTTGCCTCCAATAAATAAAATCCCATTAAACTCATAATCAAATCCCAGAATGTCATGGGCAATTTCCCAAGTTAAAGGCATATAAACGATGTCCTTGTAGAACAACAACGGATAATCTGACTGTATCTTCTTATTATCTACTTTCACATCAAAAGGCACAGTAGTGACTTTGAAGCTTTGTCCTACTTCATAATCACCGTCATTAAACATAGGGACAAAAGCTTGTGCCTTAACCTTTAGTATATTAAGCCCTCTTTCACCTGAGTACTCAAGTCTTAAACCTAAGCCTTTTACATAATCTGATGTCATAGGTACATAGGTGATATTCTTATAAGTAAAAATGGGATATGTACTATGAGTCTTATCAACAACAACACCCTTAATAATGACATCAAACTCAGGAATTGTTACATCATTGTCACCGTATGTCACTGGTAACAACAAAAGAAGTATAATGATTAAAACTTTTTTCATTTTATCACTCCTCACGTTCAATATTATTAGTCAACTTAAATCTTAAAGGTACGAAATGTCTTACTTCTATATTTTCACCTTCGAAGAAATCACTTTTATCATAGTTTATATGACATTTTATGAGATAATCATCATATTGAAACTGATAGCCTTGTTTACAATTAGACAACTTATAATTTTTGAACAAACTTACTAAATTAACTTCTTCATCATACAAGAAATCAATTTCTATTTCTTTCAAAATCGGATTGTAACCAGTAAAGTGATATGAATTTGGCCCTATCCAATTAGCAAGCCTTACATAGACCAATTGCAGTCGCTCCTGATCATTTAAAAATCTAGGATTGTAATGACCGTAAGTAACACGGTCTAACCATCTGCCATCTATATATGTATGCTTGTAAAGGTGACCTTCTTTGAACATACCCAGCTTTTTCATAATGTTTTCGGACCGATTATTCAAATAGACACACCCTGTTGTGATCTTCTGAATCCCCATCTCAAAGGCATAATCGACAACTGCCTTGCTGGCCTCGAAGGTATAACCTTTGTGCCAAAACTTCTTATGGATAAAGTATCCAAGTTCAGCATTGCCACTGTCACCTTTTTCAAGAAGAGTAAAGCCTACAGAACCGACATGTTCATTATTCTCTTTTAAGAAGATGCCAAAAAAATAGCATTTTCTATCTTGCCTATGAGCTTCATCAATACTAAAGACTAGATTTTCTCTAGACGCCTCATATGAATGGGTTTGAATATCCTGTATGTAATACATGACCTCATCATTAGATATTAAGTCATGGTGGGCTTCTAAATCATTTATCATCAAGTCTCTAATATAGAGCCTCTTAGTTTCAAGTCTTACCATTATACCTCCTAACTTCTATACAATAAGGATACCCAAAAAAAACCATGATACATAAGAAGTTCTCAAAATTTAATAAAAAAAAAAGAAATGAAAAACTTATTTCATTTCCGAATCATTTTCTGCAAAGTTTAGAATGGCCTCCCTTAAAGCTTGTATGCCAAGTAAAGAACAATGAACTTTTTCATCTGGCAAGCCCCCGAGTGCTTGAATGACATCATGATCACTTAACTTGTAGGCGTCAATAATATTTTTCCCCTTTGCAAGTTGGCTAACCATACTGGATGTGGCAATAGCCCCTGCACAACCATGTACCAAATACTTGATGTCACCTATATAAACATCTATTATTTCATTACCAGATTTTTTCTTATCTATTCGTAAGGTGAGCTCCATATAATCACCACAGTCTTTATCACCAGCATAACCTTTGCCGTTAGCGTCTTCTAGAATCCCAACATTTTTGGGATTCATAAGATGTTCCATAACAATATCCGTATATATTTCCATTAAAAAATAAACTCCTTTCCACTAGAAAGTCTATGTAAGCGTCCTTTTAAATGCTTTTGTAGGTATCTATAGGCATATCTACCTGTACAGTGTCCTGTGTAAAATATTGTAGACATTCTTAATAGTTCATCCTTCAAGCCTTCAAATTCATAGGTCTCTTCATAATCTTTGAGATGCATCCCACCGAAAGCATGACTTACAGGCTTACTAAACTTATTTTCTGCTGTATAAATCATATTGCTTATGCCTTGATGGGAGCAGCCAGAAAACAGGACTAAGCTAGATGGCAATTCTATTACCAGCATGAGTTCATGAGAAAAATCATCCAAACAATCATTTCTGAACAAATGATCATTATCAGGAACAAAGCCAAACTTAGACTGGTTTGTAAGTAGATGAATGTTAGATTCTATTGTAGCCTCCTTGTCTACTCGAATACAATCATAGTCTGGCATGCTGATATCACGATGCCTTGAACTTAAAACTTCTGAGGCACCTGTTTGTATGTATACAGGCTTGTCCTTTAGGTAATTTAAGCCACCTGTGTGGTCTAGATGACCATGTGATAAAACAACATAATCTACTTCATCGATAGCCACATTCAGCTTTTTTGCATTCTCTATAAAAGTCCTGTCAGGACCCAGGTCATAGAGTATCTTAGTTCCATCATATTCTATATACAAAGATAAACCAAATGCAGCGTCTACTTGCGAACTTTCTTGAGTATCTTCAACCAAAACGATAACCTTCATAACACCCTCCATTAGCATATGCCAATAATAATATAAATCATTCGTACAAAAAAGTCAAAAGTAGAAGTCTCCTTCTACTTAATGTCCCACTGATCAAGCTTAGCTTCAATTATCCCACTTTCAATGTAAGGATCCCTATTCAAATCAAGCTTAAGTTGATCTTTATCTCTGGATTTAATGACCATCAGAGCACCAAAAGCGGTTTGTCCATATGTTAAGTCATAATCATCTTTCAGACCATCCATATAGACTTTTCTAAAGTTCATAAGTTCTTTATCAGCTTCTTTTACACTTCTCTCTATACGGATATATGTTATGATCGGTTTTTCAACTGATATATCTTCTTTTTCTTCCTCTGCTAAAACTACTTTTACAGGTAACTTATATTTAGATGATAATAGATAGAGATATGTTTTTAACAAAATCTCATCTTCGTATTCACGGATGTCTATGGTCAAATCTTTGGTCTTTAGTTCTGCTTCCGTTTTAGCCACAAAACGAATACTTTCTAAATTTTCATTAAATGATAACTCAATGAAGCTCAACTCTGTTAGATAAGCTGAGTACCTAGAATGCATGTCCCTTTCCATGTCGTTTTTCTTCATCCAGTTGATAAATAGCTTTTTATCATGACTGTAGTTAAAATCTATATATTCCTTTCTGTGATAAACACCGAATAAAAAGGAACCTAGAAGTATTGGCAAACCAACAACAATTAATAGTACCAGAAGATCCATTTCACTAGAAGACCCAACTAAAAACATAGCAAATAATGAGCCCAAAACTCCAATAAACCATATCATTGACTTTTCTCCTACAACCCCATACTTAAAATCTCGAGTAGGAAGCCAATCACTGATATCAAAACTTTCTTTTAGGCCTGAAGTATCCAACAAGCCTTCCTTTTCATAGGCCTGATCAACAATACTTCTAAATAACCGCTTGTCTATGGTTTCTTTATGGTCTTTGATTTCATTGCCACAAACCCTACAAGTCCCATAGTAAGGATTCTTCTTACTACCACAGAAGTTACAGGTTTTTTCTATAAACTTAAAGGTCACTTTGTCTTTCTTATCAACGTCTCTCTCATTAATAGTCCCGCATTTAGGGCATTCTGGTTCATAATCTTCATACTTTCTAAAACATTTTCTACATCTAATCATCATATATTTCTCCTAGTACAACAAATCTTTTTCTTCAGCTTCTTTTTCTTTTTTCATACCAATGACGCTACCTAAACATAAACCAAGGCTTAAAAAAATTGCCAGACTGCTTGTTATAATAGATGTTAAGGAAACACCTAAACTCACACCAAATAAAAGACCCAAACCCGCATAGTGATTACGAATACTATCCTTTTGTTTAAAACCGTATCTTTCATCAACAGTCTTTCTTAACTGGTCATATAATTTCTTAAAAATTTTGCTATCTACGGTCTCGTCGAGAAATAGGTCATTTATAGAATAAAGCATTTTACTGATATCTTTATCATCTGCCTTAATTTTGTCAGATAAATTAATGATATGGTCTATTTGGTACTTTTCTCTTTCTTTATCTCCAAGATCCTTGGTGTTTGATATAAATGTATGTTTAAAATCATTATTCATAATCTTATCCTCCTATATACATAATAGACCAAAAAACTTATAAAAAGCATCTACTCGCCTCAAAATGTAATATTGTTGTACAAAAATGTAATTTTGACATATAATTATATGTGTGTAACCTTAGGGGCAAGAACATTTAATTGTTTGTGCCCTTTTTTGTATATTGGAGGAAATATGAAAAGAATAATTGATCGATTTGGAGTAAATGATGCATTTAATAATGAAGATTTATTAGAAAGCATAAAAAAAGCAGAAGGAAGAACCATGGTCAGCGAAATCATATGCCCGATAACACCCCTACTTTATGATGTGAGCAATGTAGAACTAGCCGCAGCCTTTGGGGCAGACATAGTCCTCTTAAACATGTACGATGTCAACATGCCTATAATATCAGGCATTGACTGTTTGCCAGACGAAAGTCCTATTCAAGCATCTAAAAGGCTGACAGGAAGATTTATCGGTGTCAATCTAGAACCTGTTGATGAAAGCTTAGAACAAAACAGCATTCCTCCAGGTAGACAAGCTACACTGGAAAATATTCAAAAACTCATCCATCAAGGAGCTGATTTTGTCGTATTAACAGGCAATCCAAAAGTCGGGGTCAGTCATGCATCCATGGTCAAATCCATTAAGGAAATTAAAGATAAGTTTAAAGATAGAATCATAGTTGTCGCTGGCCGTATGCATGCATCTGGTGACATAAATGCCATTGGTAGAAACTTAATTGATTCAAAGAAGTTAAATGAAATTATCGACGCTGGCAGCGACATTATTCTCTTGCCAGCACCTGCAACCGTACCAGGTATTTCAAGAGAAATAATCAGCGATATGATACAAGAATGTCATTTGAAAAATAAACTGGTCATGACCACAATTGGTACCTCACAAGAAGGCGCTGACAAAGATACTATTAAACGTATTGCCCTTATGGCAAAAGAAGCTGGCAGTGATCTTCATCATATTGGTGACTGCGGCTATGGACCAGGTATCACAGTACCGGAAAATATCATGCACTACTCTATCGTCATCAAAGGCAGACGTCATACTTATAGAAAAATGGCCGCTTCCATCAACAGATAAGTAGTTTTTCTTTCATAAATATGTTAAACTGATTTGTAGTAAAATATGAAGGAGCGCTTATGAACATTCAAATATTTGGTAAGAAAAAATGCTTTGACACAAAAAAAGCTGAAAGATATTTTAAAGAAAGACGTGTTAAGTTTCAAAAGATTGATATGGTCTCAAAGGGTATGAGTTTGGGAGAACTAAAATCAGTGGTTCAGGCCATTGGACTAGATAATTTAATTGATGAAAATCATGCAAACTTTCATGATAGCCTATTTCCCTATACAAGTGATTATGATAGAAAACTAGAAATCCTAACTGAATATCCAGAAATTATCAAAACACCAATTGTTAGAAATGGAAAAAAAGCCACACTTGGTTATCAACCGGATGTATGGCAAGAATGGAAATAAGCGTATGAATGCGCTTATTTTTTTACCTAAACTTATTTTTCTAAGCTTTATGGTGTTATTATATATAACATTTAACTTTTAAAATACCTTTTTTTAAAAAATGTCAACTGATTTTTTAACTGGACAAATAGTTTAACCATCGGCCTATTGGAGATTATATACAGTTACTGAAACCTTGGAAAAACTGGGCTCTCAGTGTAGAAATATTTATATTCTAAGCAGAACTTTAATGAACACAATATATTGTGTAGGAATTATACAAACCACCCTTTATCTTGTGCTTTCCCTTTACATAATTTGATGCTGGTGGTACGATGTATATAGCTCATTATTTAGGGGAGGAAATAATGTCATTTGCAAGTACTTATAGAAAAAATTATATTAATAAAGGAGAGTTTTGTAACATGTCAATTGTTGTAGACGGAATTATCGGGGCTGGTAAAACCACTGTTGCCAAAATGGTATCTGAACATTTAAATATTCCAATGTTTGAAGAATTAAAAAATGACGATCTAGAGAATACTCTAGAGCATAGAATGTTAAATAGATTTTATGACGATCAATCTAGATGGAGTGCAATCATCCAAGTTATGTTCTTAAATGAACGTTTCAGAGACTTGAAGTCTATTGAAAAAGACAATCAGTTTGCTATTATGGACAGATCAATTTACGGTGACGAGATTTTCGCTAAAACAATTAACAAACGTGGTAATATGACAGATGATGAGTTAACAATTTACCAGGAACTTTTACATAACATGTTAGAGCATATAAACCCACCTAAACTATTAATTTACTTAGATGTATCAATTGATACTGCAATGGAAAGAATCAAACAACGTTCAAGAGGAACTGAAGCTGATACGATTCCTGAAGATTACATGATCGATTTAAGAGATACTTACGAAGAATGGTATGACAAGTTCAACTTATGTCCAAAGATTCGTATTGACTTAAACGAAAGTGCCGTTGATGAGAATGGTGAAATCATCCCTAGAGTACAAGAAAAGATTTTAAAAGCAGTATGTCAAGCATATGAGCAATGCAACCAAATGGTATCATAAAAAAACAGCCACCTAATTAGGTGGCTTTTGTATTGCCTATACCTGCAACAAAAGCAGTTTTATTAAATCGACTTTTTACTGAATAATCGAATCCATTTTCATTTAATGATTCAAGAAAGTCTCTATTCAAGTGACAATTAGAAGCCATTTTACGCCAAAGAGGTGTAACAGCATCCGAAAGTGTATCCAAAGGAGATAGCTCGGGTCTGACATGTTCTATAAAAATAATTTTCCCCTCTGACTTTAAAACCCTTTTGATTTCACTTAATCCCCTATTTACATCTCTTACAGAGCAAAATACTAGAGAAATTACGACTGTATCAAAAGTCATATCTTTAAATGGTAAGTCTTGTACATCCGCCTCTACAAACTCTACATTTTCACTTAATCTAGTCTCTACAAGGGGACTTAATTTCAAATCCGTTAAAGTCAATTTGTCAATTGCATCATAGTCATAGTAGCTTAAGTTCACACCCGTACCAACACCAATCTCTAATACATGTCCACTTGCAAGTTTCATTAAATTTTTTCTTACCTGACCAAGTTCCCCCTTTTCAAATACACTCATAAAAGCATTGTAAAAATTCATTCAATTCCCCTACTTTTTTCTTTATTTTTGTATAAGTTTAAATCTGCAATCTTGAACAGTTGTTTATAGGTTAAACCATCTTGCGGGTATTTTGACATGCCATATGAAAAGCCTAGACTGCTACTCTTAAATAAGTCTAAAACTGTACTAGAAAATTTATCATTCATTTCAATCAATGTAGCTTCCACATTATTACCATTTACTAAACATGCAAATTCATCTCCACCAATTCTACCAATAGAAGTTCCGGGGAAAAACTCTCTTAACATTTGGCTCAAGGTATCAATGTATAGATCGCCTGCATCGTGACCGAATGTATCATTTACAGATTTAAGCTTATCCAAATCAAATAAGATCAAGTTAAATGTATTTCCTTCTTTTTCCGCTTCATTGATTTTTATTTTAAATACTGAATCAAAATAGGCCCTATTCATAAGTCCTGTCAAACCATCGTACCTTGATAAATTCAGTGTATGTAGATAAAGTTTGAAAAACTGTAGAATGAAACTCATTTCCTGACGTACATATTCTGACATGCTTTTATCATCTTCATGAAAAGCATTGTATTCATTTGAGAAATACATGAAAAACCAAACAACATCATTTTCATCTTTAACTGGGATCAACATCATAGACTTTGCAGGGTTTGTCATAAGAAAGTCTCTGCCTGGGTCATTTTCATGAAAATCCTCTGGATCTAAATGATTAAAAATTCCTACTTCTTCAAAGGACTTGACCATCTCAGACAACATAGTCATCTCTAAAGGAATAGATGGCGTTGGAGTCTCTTCATTTGTATTTACAGAATCATAAAAAGTCAAAAAATTATCTTTCAGATGTAAGAGAATTGCAGAATCAATATTTGATAATGCATGCTTAAACTGTTTAAGTATCTCACTTAAAAACTGCTTTTCTTCCCTATACAAATGAACTTCCCTACTCAACTTAAGAAGAATGTCTTTAGCCTCATATAGTTTCTCTAACTTTCTCTGAACTTGTCTCTGTTCTGTAATATCATGCATAATACCGACAAGTCCCTTGACTTCACCACCTTCATCTAAATGGGCAGATTTAGAGAAAATCACATCATGAACACTCTGATCAGCATACTTAACCTTCGTTTCATAGACTTGCTCACCTTTACTTGTCATCAAGTCCTCATCTGCATGATAATATATATCTGCCAAAGGTTTCGGCGATATATCGTAGACCGTTTTATCCATGATCTGATCATAGTCTAATCCAAGAAAATCCTCAAAAGCTTTGTTAAAATATTTATACCTCCCCTCACGATTCTTATAAAAGATTGGATAAGAGATAATCTTGAGTAAGGAATCTTTAAAATCCAGGTGTTCCTTTATTTCTTTTTCTCTTAGGACATCATTTGTAACATCCATCATTAAGCCAGTTAACTTATACAATTTCCCATCTTTATAGATAGGCTGACTGTAAAATTTCATCCATTTTTCAGCTCCATATTCTGTATTTACCTTATAGATGCCATTAGGAATATCTTCCTTGTTCATTACTTTTGATAAAGCTTCCTTAAATGACTCAACCGTATCCTTATAAACCACATTATTAAGTATAAAATCAATTGTGCCATCAAACTGATTCTTAAATCCAATCAGCTCAAAACATTTGGCATCAAATGTAATTCTACCTTCACCGACATACCATTCCCAAGTTCCTAAAGAGGCAATATTCAATGCATTCTCAAATTGAGTTTTTATACCTTCTACAGTCATTTTCTTATTATCGAGCATGATGTCACCCCTTTCTTGTATCTATATATACCCATTAATTGAGGCTTTAACATAAAACAAAAGAGGCCATCAGGCCTCTAGATTACTTTGCTTAAAAATTGCTTTGTTCTATAATGTTTTGGATCTGTAAAAAAGGATTCTGGATGACCCTCCTCTATAATTTCTCCTTCATCCATGAAAATCACCCTATCTGCAACTTCCTTAGCAAAACCCATTTCATGGGTAACTATAACAATGGTTACATCTGTCATAGCCTTTATAACATCCAGTACTTCTCCGACCATCTCCGGATCCAAAGCTGAAGTGGGTTCATCAAACAACATTACTTTTGGCTTCATCGCAAGAGCTCTTGCAATGGCAACTCTTTGCTTCTGTCCACCTGAAAGTTTATTGGGATAAGCATTGGCCTTTTCTTTTAAGCCAACGCTGTCCAAGAGATCATAAGCATCATTTTCAGTCACTTGCTTCTTTAGAAGAGATGGTGCTACTAGTACGTTTTCTATAACCGATTTGTGGGGAAATAGATTAAAGCTTTGAAATACCATGCCTAGATTTTCTCTGTACTCATGTAAGGATTTAAAGGTTTCAATAGGATGGCCTTCAAAGAAAATATCGCCTTCACAAGTTTCTAGTGCGTTGATGCAGCGAAGGAGAGTTGACTTTCCAGAGCCACTCGGACCAATAATTGCCACAATTTCATTTTCATCGACTTCTAAATCTACACCTTTCAAAACATGGAGTTTTCCAAAGTGTTTTTGAATATTTTTTAGCTTAATCACTGATCTGTAACCTCCTCTCTAATTTGCTTACACCTTTAGACAAGGTAAAGGTCAAAATAAAGTATATACCTGCTGCTATGATAAGTGGTTCAAAGGGTCTGTAAGTTAGACCTCTAATAGTATCTACCTTGTACATAAGATCATGTAGTCCAATAACAGATACAATAGCAGATTCTTTTATCAATACAATAAACTCATTACCAAGTGCAGGCAAGATATTTTTAAATGCCTGAGGTAATATGATTTCCTTATAAGTCATCGTCTGTGTTAAGCCCAAGGCTTTTGAAGCTTCAAATTGCCCCTTGTCAATGGATGCTATACCTGCTCTTATAATTTCTGCTATATAAGCTGAAGAGTTGATGGTCATCGCCAGGACACCGGCCATATACATAGGCATATCTTTTACACTGAAGTAGACCAGATAAAGTTGAACCAATAGGGGCGTACCACGTATAAAGGCAATATAGCCACCGCTTATTTTTTCAAGTATTTTAACATTTGATAATTTCATCAAACATAATAGGGTCCCCCCTATAAGGCCGAAAATTACAGTTAATAAACTAAGTGTGATTGTATTAAAGGTTCCTGTTATTAAGAACTGATAATATTTACCTAAAAAACTAAAATCCATTACTCTTCCTCTGCTAATGCCATTGCATCTAAAATAAATTGATCTAAAGTACCATCTTCTAAAACTGTCTCAATCGTCTTGTTCATTGCTGCTAAAAGGTCCTCTTGTCCTTTGTTTACAGCAATGGCAACACCACCTTCAGAACCTAAATCCATACCATTGATAGAGATATCAGCATTGGCTTCAGCATACTGCTTGGCAACAACTTCAGCTAAGATAATGCCATCAATCTTACCACTTTGAAGCTCCATAATTAAGTTAGGAATCTTAGATAATGCAACTTTTTCAGCACCTATAAACTGCTCATCAAATATGGATTCTTGAAGTGTCGCCTTTTGAACACCAATCTTTAAACCCTCAAAATCTTCAATTGATGTTAATGTGTCTTTGTTTTCATTTATGACAAGCATGGTTTGTGTTGTATCATAGTAGATATTTGTAAAATCTACAGATTCTTTTCTTTCTTCTGTGGGATTCATACCAGCAGCAATAAAATCAATTTTGCCAGCTTTTAAGGCTGGTAATAAGCCTTCAAAGTTCATATCGACAATTTCTAACTCCACACCTAAATCCACTGCTATCTTCTCTGCTAAGGCAACATCAAATCCTACAATAGTATCTTTTCCAGCGATTACTTTGTGAAACTCATACGGAGGATAATCAGCACTTGTACCAACAACTATCGTGCCTTTTGATTTAATACTTTCAAAGCTACTTTCTTCATTTCCTAATACAGTACAACCTGCTAATAGAACAACCATAATTAATAACAATACTTTTTTCATTTTTCTTCTCCTTTACATACTTATACACTTTGGTAGATTTTTATGCAAAAGTGATAACAAAAAAACTCCCATCCCATATAGGGACGAAAGTCATATTCCGCGGTACCACCCAAATTAACATCAGTTCACTTATCGGTACGGAGTCTCCACTCGATACCTATCCAATATAACGGTAGGAAGCCGCATAGCTCTCAGTTTGCACAGTCGGGCTATGAACTCAAAGAAGCTCTCAATATGGTTGTTTTATTATCGAACTCACACCAACTTCGACTCGCTGAAATTTACTTCCATATATTTTCTTCTTATCACTGTCTTTGCATAAATATTTAACTTGTATGTAATATTACACGAATAATTATTAGATGTCAACATCTTATTTTTATTTTTTTATAATTTTATGAAGTCGATTTAAATAATCAAGATTCTCTTCAAGGCTATAGCCATCTACAGACAAAGTCCTCTCCCCTGTAAGGCCATCTACAGAACCTAATGAAACGATACATGCCAAAGCTTTTTTCTCGAGTTCAAGATCATGTAACAAGTTTTTTGCTGTTAAAACTTCCATCATAGCTACTAAAACATAAGCCCCCCAGTTAGATACTCCAGCAACCAATAACTCCTTAGCAGCAAGATTTGCACATATTTTATCGCCACTCGGCACATGATCTTTTATATAGTCATAGACCTTACCAAAGCCTACTTCGTTTCCACCATCACCTAGTGCAATAAAAGGCGTGCCTTTGTTGATGTAGGATTCAATCATGGTATCGGTATCTTCAACAATATCTGATATGTCATTGCCTCTCATATTGTTATAAGTGCCCTCGTTACTTTTGCCAGGTCTTTCAATGGCAAAGATACAATCAGTTTCAGAATAAGAAAAATCACCTGTCACTTCTGTATTCAATTTAAGAAGTTTTTTAAGGCCCAATAATTGATCTAAACTATAGACATCTGTAACGACTCTAACCTCTTTACCTAAGATTTCGAGTGCTCTTGCTAAAAACATAGCGCCTAAAGGTCCATCTGTTTCTCCCGACATGCTAGATCTAATTGCAAAGCCAGTCACAAGGGTTATATGATTTTTATCGAGTATGAAACTGGCCATCTTTTTGAGTTCGTTTTGCATGACCAAACCGCTTAAGCCTCTGTTATAGGTTTTCCATAAAAGCATACCGTTGAGCGCTTCTTCTATGTCATGACCTTTGATAGACCTTAAAAGGTCATTGGTAATAAGCATATGACCAGGTGCATGTGTGTAAAAATCTTCTTTGAGTGAGTTTTTTATGGAATTAAGTGCTGTTATCCCACAAGCCCAGAAAACGGGTAACTCATCCTCTTTTACTTCTACATGGTCTCCATAATCAGGACTTTGAAGATCCTTTATGCCTATGGCACTTGGATGACCTATATGGATTGGAATGCCATGTGTTTTAACATAATCCGATGTGATATGGATGACATGTTCTATATCATTTTTTTTGATAGGACGCATGGAAACAACCATCTTACCTGAAAATATATCACTTGATTCACATGGAATACTGGTTTCATACATGGCCACATTTTTACCTTCATCAAAATGTCTAAGTTTAATATTTTCAGATAGGAGTGCATGTTCAAAAGAAAAGGAACATCCGAGTGTAAAGGCTACATAATCTGTTAAATCTACTTGAGACAAATCTAGAAGTTCTTCTACTTTCGTACCATTTCTGTAATGAAAATATCTAGGAATGTCTCTTTTGATATCAATGGTCTTATCAGTAAAATTTAAGTCAAAATCGCTTCTTTCGATTAAAGGACAGGCTTTTTTATTTTTTTTACAGAATTCTTCAAAATCATCTGCATGTTCTATAGGCAGTATCATGACATTTACTTGTAAATACTCACTTAATAGACCTGATGTTGGTCTGTCAAATTCATTGTTTCTAATCTTTTCTCTAATCATATAGTACTCCTTTTGTTTAGAATAACACAAAAAAAAGTCCCTGTAACACAGAGACTTTAAACTTATTTATTCATACAGCACTTTTTGTACTTTTTACCTGAACCACATGGACAAGGATCATTTCTACCGATCTTATCACCCTTGACAATAGGCATCTGCTTTTGGTGCTTAGAAAGCTCCATTGGTGCATGACCCTTTAACTCCCAGTGAGGAATTTCATTGTTAATGGTGATGGTAGCATCAGCAAACTCTTTGATACCTTCCATCTTTGCATCTTCTTCTTTTTTCGAGAAAAGCTGGATATAGTCAGAAACACCATGGTTATAGGCAAGCATAACCAACAGCTCATCAATCTGGTCTACTGGGTCTTTATGAGGAAAGAACTTGTCCAGTACACCTGCCATTCTTTTATAAGCATCTGCCCATAAAGAATTGCCATTTTTTACGTAAGACTGAAGCATTTGATGATCAATCACTTTCATTTGGATTTCATCTTTGCTCTTAATATCTTTTAGAACTTTTTCAAACTCACCCAATCTATAATAGTGAAGTACATCATTTTCTAAAATTGTGTTTTTAGTTCTTGAAGCTGTATATTGGACAGCAGCTTGTAAAATATCCTTTTCAATAGCCTGTTCATTAAAGTTATATAAGTTTTCAACAAAGTCTTCAACCTCAATAACACCATATAGGTCTATACTCAACTCCATATAGTCTTTTACAATTGTATTGAAAGTTAAGTTTTCATGATACTTATTGTAGAAGTCAACAAATCTGCTAGCAATTTCATTAGGCATAATGACCTGCATATTACCTTCTAAGTTACCTTCTAACACAAGACCTAATGAAATCAGTTCATTGGCTGCTACTGGGTAAGTTGAAAAAGTATTTTCTCCTTTTAAAAGGCCATTGATAACCGCGTAATGGTCTAAGTTAAAATAACAAAAGCTTTCTTCCAAGTTGTTCAAAACAAATTCATAGATAGCATCTGTTAATTCGTCTTTCTTAAGTTTAGAAAGACCCTTCATACCCCAAAGCTTTGCAACTTCTTTTAAGTCAGTAGCTGAATAGCTCTTTAACATTTCTTTATAGCCTTTATCGACGACTATTTTTCTTTTCATCAATTTCTTATCTGACATAATTTCTCCACTACATTTAAAAAGGAATCTTTACAGATTCCTATGCTGACATTTTTTTTATTTTGCCAAGAACATCATCTGGTTTAAAAGGTTTAACGATAAAGTCTTTTGCACCACTCTTAACCGATTCAAGAATGATCTTTTCCTGACCCATAGCTGAAACCATACACACCTTTGCATCTGCATCTATCTTTAGTATTTCTTGTAAGGCAAGAATACCATCCATCTCAGGCATTGTAATATCCATAGTAACAATGTCTGGCTGGTGCTTTTTAAATTCCTCAACTGCCTCTAAACCGTTAGAAGCCTCTACAATCTCATAACCTTCTGGCACTAAGATGTTCTTTAATACAACTCTCATAAAAGCTGCATCATCCACAATTAACACTTTTCCCATAGCATCCTCCATATTAAGCAATACGAAAGTTTTTCGGTAGCCTGACAATCATAGTTTCCCTTAGACTCATGGCTTTGCGTCTTAACTTTTCAGTTAATTTGCCTTTTCGTATGCGTTATTAATTACCTCATACATAATACTATTCTACCTAGTAAATGTCAAATAATTAATCGATATATACCATCTTTTTAGTCATACCGCCATCTATAACCATATTATGACCATTGACAAAATCATTTTCCTCATGAGCTAAGAACAAACATGCATTAAGAATGTCTTTTGGTTTGCCAACTCTTCTAGATGGATGCTGCTCATGGTCCTCTTTTGTTAAAAGATGATAGTCCTCACATTGAATCCAACCAGGACTTACAGCATTAACAGTTATTGATGTCTCAGCTAAGGAAATAGCCAATGAGTTGGTCATAGAAATCAAAGCACCCTTTGTTGCTGAATAAATGGCCCAATCCGGCTCATTTTGAAGGGCTCTAGTTGATGACATGTTGATGATTCTACCATAATCACCTTTATGCTGTCTGACAAACTCTCTTGTACATAAATAAGCACCTTTTAAATTAACATCTACTACATTATCAAATTCTTCTAAACTCGTCTCTTTGATATCCATTTGGAAAGATGATATTGCAGCATTATTAATTAGAATATGAATCATACCATACTCTTTTACTACTTCAGCTATAGCCTTCTTAACAGTCTTAGGCTTTCTTAAATCCACTTTCATAAACTTTATACCTTCAGGCAATCTCTTGTGACCCATGCAATCAAAGCCGATTACCTGATAGCCTGCTTCATGAAATCCTAAAGCTAAATGATAGCCTATACCACCTGTTGCACCTGTAATTAAACATACTTTTTTCATTCTCTTTCCTCCAAGAATTATTATACGCCTCTTATCGCTTTTTTGCCAGTTCATTCTTATGAAAACCAAGAAAAGCATGTACTTCATTTCGAAATACATGCCTATAGTTTATTTCAATAATTCTTGAACTTTATTTAAGACATCATTTGATGAAATAACTTCAGTTTCTCCACCAGATCTTAACTTAAACTCTACTAGTGATTCACTAGCATCTCTACCAACATTAACACGTAATGGAATACCAATTAATTCTGCATCGGCAAACTTAACACCAGCTCTTTCTTTTCTGTCATCAAGAATAACTTTGATACCAGCTGATTTTAAAGTCTCATACAACTCAAGACCCAAGGCTTGTTGATCTTCTTTCTTGCTGTTTACTACAGTGATGATAACGTGGTAAGGCGCTACTGATAATGGCCAGATAATACCATGCTCATCGTGGTGTTGTTCAATAATTGCAGCTAATGTTCTAGAAACACCAACACCATGTGAACCCATTAGGATTAATTGCTCTTTACCATTTTCATCTAAGAATGTAGCATTAAGTGCTTTTGAGTACTTTGTACCAAGCTGGAAGATGTTGCCGACTTCATTACCACGCTCTACTGACATAGCGTCCCCACACTTTGGACATAAGTCACCAGCTTTAGCCATGATTAAATCACCAACTACTTCACCTGTAAAATCAGTATCAAAATTAGCATTCTTTAAATGGTAGTCCGTTTCATTAGCACCAATAATTGCATTTCTCATCATTGGAATTCTTTCGTCAATTAGAACTCTTACACCTTCTTTAAGGCCAATTGGACCCGCAAAGCCAACTTCTGCAGAAGTTACTTCTTTAACGACTTCTGGAGCTGCAATTTCTAAATCATGTGCAAGTACATCTAAATGCTTAAGAAGTTTAACTTCATTGAGTTCTCTGTCACCAGGAATCAATACAGCTACTGTTTCTTCACCAGCTGTATATAAAAGTGTTTTAATGAAGTTGTTCTTTGATACATTAAAGAAAGATTCCAACTCGTCAATTGTCTTTACATCTGGTGTATGAACTTTTTCAATTGTCTTTACATCTTCATCAGATTCTATTTTATAGCTACATGCTGCTTTTTCATCTGTAGCTGCATAATCACATGAATTACAGAAAACAATTTCAGTTTCACCTACATCACTAAGTGCGATAAACTCATGTGAGTCACTACCGCCCATAGCACCAGAATCACCCTCTACAACTTTAAAATCAAGGCTACATCTGTTAAAGATGTTTTCGTATGCGCCCCACATTTCAAAGTATGACTTTCTCATACCTTCTTCGTCTCTATCAAATGTATAAGCATCTTTCATTGTAAACTCACGACCTCTCATCAAACCGAATCTAGGTCTTTTTTCATCTCTATACTTTGTTTGAATTTGGTATAAGCTTAGTGGTAACTGCTTGTATGATTTAAGTTCATGACGAATTAAGTTTGTAAATACTTCCTCATGTGTTGGTCCAAGACAAAATTCTCTGTTATGACGATCATGTAATCTAAACATTTCAGGACCAAAATCATCCCATCTCCCAGTCTCTTTCCATAACTCAGATGGACAAAGTGCTGACATTAGACACTCTTGTGAATCAATAGCATCCATTTCTTCACGAACAATCTCTTCAATGTTTTTAAGTACTTTTACAGCAAGTGGTAAGTATGTATAAACACCTGATGCAAGCTTTCTAATCATACCTGCTCTTAGTAAAAGTTGATGACTGATTAATTCAGCTTCTGCTGGTACCTCTTTTAATGTCGGTACATAATACTTTGACATTTTCATAAATTTAACTCTCCTTTTATATCATTTAATTATTTTAAAACAAGAAAGACGTTTTTGACGCTTCTATTCTATCCGAAGATACAATAACATATTAAACTACATGTAGTCTAAAAGGATTTTCTCGAAACCCCTTATCCCTCATCGATATAATCAACCTGGGAATATTTTTTTCACCTAAATACTTTCTTAGGATATTTAAACTACCATTGATATCTGAGTTTATTATCCCTTTTGTTGTTATAAAGATTCCTCTAAAGACACGTCTTGATTTATCAGCTGCTTCTTTCTCAACCATTTCTAAGTCTACTGCTGACACTGATGAAGTGTAAGCTTCATTCATCATTACTACT